>JANXTZ010000067.1 GCA_025352125.1 Deinococcales bacterium
TACAAGCTCAGTAGCTTAAGGTCAAAACCTTAAGGCTCGAGCAGCAAAACTCTCGATTCGTATCATCATCTTGTCAAAGAACCCACCTTCAATCGCAACGCTCTTTTGCAAGAGGCGCTCTCGGAGGCGGCGATAAATGTACACCGCATTGGCAAACCTGTCAACACCCCAAAAGGTGATACTCGAGATAACTGTAAGATATCTTGTACAGGACTGTATTTTTGAAACCAGATAAATCGTCTGGTGAATTGTGACGATGCTCGAGATTTTGAAAGTAAATCAAAAATTCTATTGGTAATCTTGTCTGTTCATTCCTTGAGTCCCAAATCAAAACTTCAACAAACTTCTCGAGTGTTATTCGTAAAAGATTTTTCGAATGCGAATCACGAAAACTTCCATTGTGTTTCCAGGTTTCAAAAAGCTTTTATTTGACGCAATCTCGTCACATTTATCCAAAGCCCTGGAAGTTAAAGATTTCATTAAGATTGAGTCTGATACACTCAAGTTAGATTCGTGTCAATGACGCAATACCTGCGCTCCGCCATTCGTGACATGAACCAGATTTAAGAAAACATTTTTGTTTACAAAATCAAAACTCGAGCGTACACTGTTCTCAAGCCGAGAATCGTTTGCACTCGCAAGCACGGCATCCACCTTCCCTTCAAAAACCAGAAAGCGAGCACAACATGATGACGACACTTAACAGAACCGAAAACCGTCCAAACGGCGTATACCAGAGTATGGACACTGTAAACTACCGACCAGGCAGCATCATCCTTTACCCAGGCAAAAGCGACAACCTCTACCGCGTCAAAGTTGGCTTGATCCGAATTCATACCATGGATGATGACGGCAACGGCTTGACGCTGCGTTACGTCAAACCAGGCGAATACTTTGGCGAGGAAAGCTTGGCGCAAGTCGAACGTGAATACTTTGCTGAAGCCGTCACAGACTCGAGCGTTGAGGTGTTCAATCCAAACGCAATGGGTACAGAATTGACCCTTGATGTCACCGTACAACTGGCGAAAGCCTTGAAACGCAATTACCAAAGCATTTACCGTCTTGCCGGCAAACGCCTGCGCTCGAGAATCGCTTCTGAGTTGCTCGAACTTGCCACCACCGCCCTTGCCAGCCAGAAACCAGACGGCATGATGATGGTTTTTGCCACGCACGACGAACTGGCAGCAGCCGTGGGCAGTGTGCGCGAGACCGTGACCAAAGTTGTTGGCGAACTCAGCCGCGAAGGTGTGATCGACAGCGGTTACGGCAAGATCACCTTGCGTGATCCAAAAGCCTTACGCGCCATTGCCAACGAGTAAAAATTTAGAGAAAAGTTTAAAGGTCGGGCGAAAACCCCGACCTTTTTTGTACCTCGATTGGGCATCAGGCTTCTCGAGATACACTTTTAAACGTTAAGATTCAACTCGAGGCTTTATCGAGCGTTCAACTCATTTTGAACCAACCTTGGAGGAAATACATGCGTTCAGACAGAATCAAAGACGGTCCACAACAATCTCCCGCCCGAGCCATGTTACGCGCTGTAGGACTTGAAGACAAAGACTTCAAAATTCCGTGGGTGGGCATTGTGAATACCTGGACTGAGGGAATGCCCTGCAATTTTCATTTGCGCGACCTGGCTGTGGACTTAAAAGAGGGTTGCAAGGAAAATCTTATTCACCCATTCGAGTTTGGCGCTCCTGCCATAAGTGATGGCATCAGCATGGGCACACCTGGAATGCGCTCGAGTTTGGTGTCCAGAGAAGTCATTGCCGACAGCGTTGAGTTGATCGCGCAAGGTTACATGTACGACGGCATGGTGGCGCTGGTCGCCTGCGATAAGACCAATCCAGGCGGGGCGATGGGCTTGATTCGCTCGGGCGTTCCAGGGCTTGTCTTGTACGGTGGCAGCATCGCCCCAGGCAAATTGGACGGCAAAAGCTTGACGGTGGTCAGCGTCTTTGAAGCCGTTGGGCAACACGCCGCAGGCAAGATTGATGACGCGCAACTCGAACGGGTCGAACGCGCCGCAATCCCAGGCGTTGGCGCGTGTGGCGGTCAGTACACCGCCAACACCATGAGCATGGCGCTCGAGGTGCTGGGACTCTCCCCAATTGGTTACAACTCAATTCCTGCGGCAACCCCAGAGAAAAAAACTGCCACCAAAGCGGCGGCAAGCGTTCTTGCAGATGCAATCAAGCACAACCGCACGCCAAAAAGTTTTCTGACCCGCCAGAGCTTTTTGAACGCCATCGCCGCCGTCGCCGCAACGGGCGGCAGCACCAACGCCGTGCTGCACCTGATGGCGATTGCCAGAGAAGCCGACATTCACCTCGAGCTAGCCGACTTTGACACGGTTTCTCGAGCCACCCCAGTGATTGCCGACATGCGCCCCTGGGGGCAATTTACCGCCTGGGAACTTTGGGAGGCGGGCGGCATTCCTTTGGTCATTCGTCGCTTGATCGAGGGCGGCATGATTGACGGTGACCAAATGACTGTCACTGGCAAAACCCTGCGAGAAGAAACCACAAATGCTGTTGAAACGCCAGGACAGCAGGTCGTGGTGACCAAAGAGACTGCCTTCAAACCCACAGGCGGCTTGCTGGTGCTTCATGGTTCACTTGCACCAGACGGCGCAGTCTTGAAACTGGCAGGCACAGAACGCAAGCAATTTACCGGCAAGGCTCGGGTGTTTGACGGCGAACCCAGCGCCATGAAAGCCGTTCTCGAGAAACGCATTGTGGCGGGCGATGTGGTCGTGATTCGTTACGAGGGACCAAAAGGTGCGCCAGGAATGCCCGAGATGCTCTCGGTGACCAGTGCCATTGTTGGTGAAGGCTTGGGCGCAGATGTGGCAATGGTCACAGACGGACGGTTTTCTGGTGGCACGAAAGGCTTGATGATCGGACACGTTTCCCCAGAAGCACAAGTCTGCGGACCGATTGCCCTGATCGAAGAGGGCGACACGATCAGCATTGACTGCGACGCGGGAACGCTCGAGTTGATGGTGGACGCCAGCATTCTGGCGGAACGCAAAACCAAATGGGTTGCCCCAGAAATCGAGTTCAAAACAGGATTGTTTGCCAGATACGCCCGAGGCGTCTCGAGCGCAACATACGGCGCGATTCTCGAATAGAAATGGGAACTCAAAACGGCGCGGTGGAGGGTTCAGGAAAGCTGAATTCATCCACCGCGCTTTTCAATACCTCAAATGCTCGAGTTCAAATTTTTCGAGAAGCGCGATATGATGCCGTAAAGAATTCAAACGTTGATTTACGGAAAGAAATTATGATTGCAAACGTTGTTGGATACGGCATGATCGACGGACTGGGCAACAACCCAACGACATGCTTTAAAAACCTTTTAAATGAACTCGATTATGTCACCAACCTCAAGTTTTTTGTGAATGGCAAAATCATCAAAGGCATCCAAGCCGATCAAACTTCGGTTGTGCTTCCAGATGGATTTTCTGACACGGGCATCACCCGCACGCAACGCCTGGCGATTCATGCCACCGCCCAAGCGCTCGAGCATTCCAGACTGCCTGCCAGCACCAACGTCGCCGTGCTGATGTCCACCGTCAGCAACGACTCTGAATGTATTGCAGAAGTTTTCCCAAAACTGCTCGAGAATCGGCGCGTCAGCCCCAGGGCAATCGTCAACCGTTTGCCCGACATGGCTTGCCATCAAATCGCCAGCCATTACGGATTTCACGGCGTTTCTTACGCCCTTTTTGCCTCTTGCGCCACAGGCTTGATGTCGATTGACAGCGCCATGAAGTTGCTCGAGGAATACGATTACGTGGTGGTTGGCGCTGCCGACGCGGGTTGTTTTCAGATCAGCATGAAATACTTTGCCGCCATTCATGCGCTGGGCAACACCAGCAAACCATTTGATGATGCTCGAGAAGGTTTTTGCATGGGCGAGGGCGCGGGAACGCTGATCTTGCAAAGCCCAGAAAAGTCAAAAGAATACGGCAGCACTGTCCATGCCACGCTGTACCCTGTTGGTATGGCAAGTGACGCCCACGATGCCACGTCACCCCACTTTGAGGGACGTGGCGCGATTCTGGCAATGGACAAAGCCATGAAGCCTGTGGACGGCATTCATGCCATCAACGCCCACGCGACATCGACCCCAGTCGGTGACGAGGTGGAATACAGAATTTTGACCAACAAATTTCCGAACATTCCGATTTACGCCCCAAAAAGCAAGATTGGGCACACCCTGGCGGCATCAGGAATTCTCGAGACGATTTACGCCATTTTATCCATGCAGCACGGAACGATACCGCACATTCATAATTTTAACTCGAGCAACTTTTTAAAACCCGAAGGGAAATTGAACTTAAAACCAACCAGTTTTGGCAGTGATAAAACCTTGCGAACCTTAAAAAACTCGTTTGGGTTTGGGGGGAAGTGTGCTTCAATGGTGATTGAGGTGACTCGAGAAGAGTGAAACTCGATTGTAATGGAGGAAATCGAAATGAAATTTGGTTTTTTACCCCTTAGAACCGTTAAATCTCCTAGATGCCCTGTATGTGGTCAAGGTGAGGTTGATTGTTACACAAATAAAAAGTCTCGAGATTACCTTTTCATATGCAATGAATGTGATTCAGTTTGGCATTCGTATTTAGAAATATTTACTCAAAACATAAAAGACACTGTAAGAATTGATCAAAGCATTTTCGATACGGATGAGCACAGTTTAATTTTAGATGCTTATGTATTATTTTCTGACATTAAAATATCTAAATTACTTAATAATTTATCAAATTTACAATTTGTTTCGCAAAAATTTAATAATTGCTTTTTTTACGTACAAGTGTTTCCAGAAGAAACTGACATTTTCAAATCTAAAGCACTTCTTTTTGAGTTTAATAAATCTACTTCTTCAGTTTTTGTTTGTGGTTATCCATTTAACGCCTTAGAAAAAGACAGAATGCCATTTTTTATTTTTGGTGAAATGAGCTAGAGTAGATATGCTCCTCGAGTTTTGTTTCCATCATATATCTTTAGAATGTTACCTGTACTGTTACCCCACGTCCAAGAGCAGAAAACAAAATCACATTCAAGCCTATTTGAAACTCGAGTTTCCCATTCAGAGAAAAGTCATCAAAACTCACTACTTCTTTTTCAAATTCGGCTACACTGTTTCGCATGAACATTCGAGAAGAAGCACACCGTTTGGTGGACGCGTTAAAAGAAGATTCCACTTGGGACGATCTGCTGTATGAAATTTACATACGTCAAATGGTCGAAACTGGCATCAAAGACCTTGATGAAGGGCGAGTTCACGATTCGGACGCAATTCGGGCACAGTTCAACCTATCAAAACAATGAAGGTGATCTGGTCAGATTAGGCAAAAGAACAACTCGAGGCTATTTTTAATTTTGCATCTCGAACATCGGAATTGTACGCCCAGCGCCTTATCAATCGTTTGGTCGCTCGATCTGATGTACTTGGTGATTTTCCTGAGATGGGTCGTATCAATCCGAAACTTCAAGAATTAGCCGTTCGAGAACTGAGTGAAACTCCGTATCGGATTTTCTACTGAATCGAACGTGAAAAAGTAGAAATCATTGGCGTTGTACACGGTGCTCGAGATTTTTGACAGCAAAAAAGAGGCTCAAGCATTACACTCGAGCCTCCTTGATTTCTAAGACCTTAAACGCCTGGTTGCTGCGTGGGTTGACTTGCGGGTGGCATCGTAATGACCGCTTGCTCAATCGCAAGTTTGTCCTCTTCGCGTTGAGGCTCGAGCATCATGTCCAGCACTTGCGCGACCTCTTCGACCAGGGTGATCTCGAGTTCGGCTTTGATGGTGTCTGGAACGTCTTTCAGGTACGGGGCGTCACCTTTTGGAATGATGACCTTGCGGATGCCGGCTTGGTATGCGCCGAGCAGTTTCTCTTTGACGCCACCAATAATCAGGACTTTACCGCGCAGGGAAATCTCGCCGGTCATGGCAATGTCGGCACGAACGGGGCGTTTGGTGATGGCACTGATGACGCTGGTGGCGATGGCAATGCCCGCGCTCGGTCCGTCTTTGGGTGTGCCGCCTGACGGGAAGTGAACGTGAATGTCGAGGTTCTTGTAGAAATCGGGGTGGGCGCCGTAGGTCGTGGCGTGGGCACGAAGGTAGGCTATCGCGGCTTGCACGGATTCTTTCATGACATCGCCGAGCGAACCTGTGAAGCTGATCTTGCCCGTGCCTGGTGTGGCGAGTGACTCGATGACGAGTAATCCACCGCCGACGCTTGACCAGTACAGACCTTGGGCAACGCCAACTTGTGATTCCTTCTCTTTGGTTTCGACTTCAAACATTGGCACGCCAAGGTAATCTTCGATGTTCTTGCCGTTGACTTGCTTCATGCCCTCCCAGGGTTTCTCGAGGGATTCCCTGGCAACTTTGCGGGTGACTTTTTGGATTTGCCTGTCGAGTCCGCGCACGCCAGCCTCGCGGGTGTATTCCTGGACGATGCGGGTCAGGGCGTCGTCGGTCAGCTCGAGTTTATTTTCCAAACCGTGTGATTTGATTTGGCGTGGCAGACGGAAGTTCTTGGCGATCTCGACCTTTTCACCCAAGGTGTAACCAGGAATTTCGATGACTTCCATGCGGTCAAGAAGTGGTCGTGGAATGGTACTCAGGGTGTTGGCGGTCGTGATGAACATGACCTTGGAAAGATCGTATGGAACCTCAAGATAATGGTCTTGGAAGGTGTGGTTTTGTTCTGGGTCGAGCACCTCGAGCATGGCGCTGCTGGGGTCGCCACGCCAATCGCTGCTCATCTTGTCAATCTCGTCGAGCAAGATAATTGGGTTGATCACGCCTGCGGTTTTCATGCTCTGAATGATGCGCCCAGGCATCGAACCGATGTAGGTGCGGCGGTGTCCACGAATTTCGGATTCGTCGCGCACGCCGCCCAGGCTCATGCGGACAAATTGGCGGTTGAGGCTTCTGGCAATGCTCTTGCCGAGGCTGGTTTTGCCCACGCCAGGAGGTCCGACAAGGCACAGAATCGGGGCGCGAAGTTCGCCCTCGTCTGGTTTGTCCTGGGCGCTCGGCGCGTCCTTTTTGGGGATTTCTGGAGTCGCAGTCACCACGCCGTTTGCGGCATCTTCGGCATCACGACGCTCGAGTTCGGCTTTTTTGAGCGCCTCGCCTGCATCTGCCATGCCCTGGGTCAGTTGACGAACTGCCAGGAACTCGAGGATGCGTTCTTTCACGTCGTCCAAACCGTAATGGTCGGCGTCGAGAATGTCGCGGGTGCGTTTGATGTCCAGAATTTCTTCATCGCGCTTGTTCCACGGGGTGTCGAGCAACCAGTCGAGGTAATTGCGAACCACGGTGGTTTCTGGGCTGCCGCCTGGGGTACGCTCGAGACGCGCCAGTTCCTTGAGGGCTTTCTCGAGGATTTTTTCGGGCATTCCAGCTTTTTGAATGCGTTCGCGCAGGTCTTCGACTTCGGCAGGACCATCCTCGCCGCCGCCGAGTTCCTTGCCGATGGCTTTCATCTGCTCGCGCAGGTAATATTCGCGCTGGTTTTGATCCATCTGCTCTTTGACGCGGGCGGCAATCTTTTTGTCCAGGTCAAAACGCTCGAGGTCGCGGTTTAAGAACTGCAAGACCAGCTCGAGGCGTTTGCGCAGATCGAGGGTCTCGAGGACTTGTTGTTTTTCCGAGACTTCCCACATGGCATGGAACGACACCGTGTCGGCAATCGCGCCGGCGTCGGTCAGACCGCGCAGGTGCTCGAGGTGAATGTTGTCGAGGCGCAAGTTTTTGTTCTGACCAACGTACTTGTCAAAATTGGATTGCACCTCGTCCGCCAGCACGCGCAGGGTATGGGTGTCTGCGCCTGGCGTCGTCTCGAGGGTGTTGGCGACCGCACGCAGGTACGGCGTGGGCAAATAATCGGAAACCGTGACGCGCTCTAGGGCTTCAACCAGAACCTCCAAGGTTTGGTCGGGCATCCGAACAACTTGCTTCACGGCGGCAAGTGTGCCGATCTCGAACAGGTCTTCTCCTGCGGGATCGTCATTGGTGCTGTCGCGCTGCGTGAGTAAAATCACGCGGCGGTCGGCGGCTTGCGCCTCCTCGACAGTGCGGCGCGACTTGGCGCGACCGACGGCGACACTTAAGGTTGTGCCTGGTGGTAAAACGTGGCTGCGAAGTGCCAGTACAGGTAATTCCCAACGCATAGAATTCTCCTCTTGCCAGCTCGAGTCTCGAGATTTGGCGCTGGCACACTTTGACGGGTGGTGTCGAACCCCAGCACGCTTTGAGGTGATGCTGAACCCAAATCCTGCGGGTTTGAAGCTTAAATCCTAACTCCAAAATATCATACCAAGCATGACAGATTTCTGACGGTAAGATTGCACTCGAGCTTGCAGGATGAAGCTTTTTAATCTTTCGAGTGCACCAATATGAATACTGGCTAGAGAAAGGATAACCCCCTCCAGCCAAAATTATATGTATCTTGAGTAACGATTAAGCGGACTTCTTGAGTGCACCAGACTCAAGTCTCAACTCGGGTGTATCCAACGTAATTGAACCCAATGCCGTCAGCGGCGCATCCAAATGTGAAGGCTCGAGTTTTACAGATTTCAGACCATCGCGTGGCAACTCGAACATCAAATCCGTCATTGCCCCCTCGAGCACCGCCCGCAAACCTCGAGCGCCCGTGCCGCGCTTCAAGGCGCGCCGTGCCACCTCACGCAAGGTGTCGCTGGCAAACTCGAGACTGACGCCAGAGAGGTCAAACAATGTCTGATACTGACGCGCAATAGCGCCGCGAGGCTCGGTCAAAATCCTGACAAGCGCCTCCTCATCGAGTTGCTGAAGTTGCACCACGAGCGGCAAACGCCCAACGAGTTCTGGGATCAAACCAAACTTCACCAAATCTTCAGGAACAACCGCCACATCTTGAAGCGCATTTACCCTCGAGAAACTGACGGTCTTTTGATCGGTGCGGGCGGCAACAATTTGCTGCAAACCGTCGAATGCACCGCCACAAATAAACAAAATGTTGCGCGTGTTGATTTTCACCAGTTCCGCGCCAGGATGCTTGCGCCCACCCTGCGGCGGCACGTTTGCCACCGTCCCCTCAATGATCTTCAACAGCGCCTGTTGCACACCCTCGCCCGAGACATCTCGAGTGATGCTCGTGCCCTCGGACTTTCGTGCCACCTTGTCGATTTCGTCGAGGTAAATGATGCCGCGCTCACACGCGCCAATGTCCATGTCGGCGGCGTGAAGCAGCCTCACCAAAACATTCTCGACATCGTCACCGACATAACCCGCCTCGGTCAAGGTGGTCGCGTCGGCTATCGCAAACGGCACGTGCAGCATTTTCGCCAAAGATTCCGCCAACAATGTTTTGCCCGTACCTGTTGGACCAATCAGCACAATATTGGATTTTTGCAAATCGGCATCGGGATGCAACAAGCGCTGATAATGGTTAAAGACCGCCACCGACAACGCCCGTTTCGCCGCGTCTTGACCAATCACAAACTCGTCAAGGTGCGCCTTGATCTCTCGAGGTGGCGGCAATTTCGGCAAGACAAACGGCTTAGAAACCGCCTGAGTTTTCTTTCCAGCCTCGAGAATCGACGCGGCTTTGCCTACGCACTCGTTGCAAATCCAGGCGCTGCTGGAAGGGGCTTCGATCAGATGCTCGACCTCGTTGGCGGCTTTGTTGCAAAAACTGCATCTCGAGATCATGACTGTGCCTTTGAGGGCGCAGCAAGCAGCGCTCCTACGGTTGATGGATTGACATTCAACATCATTCGTCGAAACCCTTCATGCTTTCGGCAACATCTTTGGGCATGATTTCCACAACCTCGTCAATCAGACCGTACTCGAGCGCCATCTGCGGGGTCATGAAAAAATCGCGTTCCATGTCTCTGGTTAATTTTTCTGCACTTTGACCCGTATGCTTCACGTACAAGTTTGTCATGATTTCACGGAGTGCAAAAATTTCTTTGGCTTGCACCTCAACGTCCGGCGTGTTGCCCCTAAAGCCACTCGAGCCTTGGTGAATCATGATTCTCGAATTTGGCAGCGCTGTGCGGCGACCTTTTGTGCCAGCCATGAGAAGTACACTTCCCATGCTCATGGCAATGCCGACGCAGGTCGTGCGAATCGGGGCGCGAATAAACTGCATCACGTCGTACATGGCAAGTCCGGCGTAAACCTCACCGCCTGGAGAGTTGATGAAAAGCTGAATTTCGCGTTCAGAATTTTGCGAATCGAGCAGCAGCAATTGCGCCACCACCACATTGGCAACATTGGAATCGATGGCGGTTCCAATAAAAATGATGCGGTCTTTTAAGAGTCTCGAGTAAATATCGTAAACGCGTTCGCCGCGTCCTGTTTGTTCGATCACGTAAGGGATGATTGACATTGTGAATTCCTTTCGGGGAAGAATCTCGAGGTTTAGTTTATTCCTCTAAATGCTCAAGATTGGCATTCGAGTACACGTTTTGCACGTCGTCCAAATCCTCGAGCGCCTCGAGCATCTTTAAAATCTTTTGAACATCGTCAACAGACACATCGATGGTGTTCTCGGCGGTGCTGGTGAATTCGACCACCAGAGGCTCGAATTTGTGCGCCCGGAAACCTTCACTGATGGGGTTCATGTCGCCAAAACTGGTGTATACGTCAAGGCGCGGCTCACCCTCTTCATCGTACACCTCGAGATCGCTCGCGCCGAGTTCGATGGCGAGTTCTTGGGTTGCATCATCGTTTTTATCCAGCGTGATTAAACCCTGACGCTCGAACATCCACGCCACGCCGCCGCTCATGTTGCCACCGTGTTTCGAGAAGGCGTGTCGCACCTCGGGCGCGGTACGGTTTCGGTTGTCGGTCAAGGCATAGACCAATACCGCCACGCCGCCGACGCCGTAACCCTCGTACACCACTTCCTCGAGTTGTGAACCCTCACCCGAACCCAGAGCGCGTTCGATAGCCCTGGCAATATGATCGGTCGGCACTTTATCGGTTTTGGCTGCTGCCAAAGCGTTCTTCAAACCCAAATTGCCCGCGACATCCCCCGACCCACCCGCACGCACCGCCGCCGAAATTGCCGCCAGGTGCTTAGAAACCGAAGCGCCGCGACGGTTGTCGTTGATCGCTTTCTTGCGTTTGATTTGCTTCCACTTGCTATGACCTGCCATAAAACCCCCACGTGATCGAAGAAACTCGAGCTGGAAACCAACCCTCGAGCGGCGGAGGTGGAGGGTACGCGTATCTGTTAAGCATATGCTCCAATTCTAACCCGCAAGACTCGAGGGTTAAAAGGAAAAACAAAACATCATGTTCAAAACCCGAGAATTATTGTGCCAAGGTTATTGCTGAGTGCTATTTGCTCTCTTTCCCTTTTTTCCCGCGTTTCAGGCTAAACTCTTCTTACCCTCGAGTTCTTGAGGAGTTTCACCCATCCTCGAGTTTGAGGATTCTTTTTTGAGGAGTCACACGCATGGAGCGACCCCTGAAGGTCTTTACTGGACAATCCAACCCGATTCTCGCGCAAGACATTTGCGACCACCTGGGCGTGCCGTTGGGGCGCTCGACCACCAGAAGATTCTCGAACGACAACATTGAGGTGCAATTCAAGGAAAGCCTGCGCGAGGCGGACGTTTTTATCGTGCAATCCCTGGCGAGCAACGGCGATTACAACGTTTCGGACAGTGTTATCGAGTTGCTTTTAATGATCAATGCCGCCCAAAGCTCGAGCGCCGCACGGGTGACGGCGGTCATTCCGTACTTTTCGTATGCACGCAGCGACAAAAAAGACGCGCCGCGCATTCCGATAGCGGCAAGGGTCATGGCGGACATGATTCACACAGCTGGTGCAAACCGCGCCCTGATGATGACGCTTCACAGCCCTCAAGTGCACGGGTTTTTCAGCATTCCAGTCGATCACCTGACCGCCGAAGTGGTGATTGCCAATCACTTCATCACGCGCCTACCCTCACTCGAGGATACCGTGGTGCTTGCGCCAGACGCCGGTGACATCAAACGCGCCTCGAGTCTGGCAGACCGTTTGAATACGCCCATTGCTTTTATTGACAAGCGCCGCGTCAGCGATACACGCGTCGAGGCTCGAGGTTTGATTGGTGATGTGAAAGGCAAGCGCGTTTTGATCGTTGACGACGAGTTTTCCACGGGTGGCACGATGGCGGAGGCGGTCGCTACCGTCAAAGAGGCTGGCGCTCGAGCGGTGCACATTGCGGTTTCACACGGTGTGTACGTGGGTCCTGCGGTTGAACGCATCAAAGAGATGGACATTGAAGAGTGCATCAGCACCGATTCTTGTTTTGTCAGTCCGGAAAAACTGGCAGCCTGCGACAAGATCAAAGTCTTGACCGTCGCGCCGCTGTTTGCCGAGGCGATTCACCGCATTCATACTGGTGACAGCGTCTCGAGCATGTTCACCTAAATCTAGGATTCTCAGGTTAAAGCGTTCAGTGCAATCTGGTGAACGCTTTAATTTTCGCCCCAGGATGGTTGAATGGCGTTCGGAATTTTCAGCAAGGTTTTGTTGTAAGTCACGTCTTTGATGAACACTTTATAGGTTGGACTGAACTTTGCATATTTTGCCACCGAAAACGCCAAAAACTTGGAATCGGGCGACCAAGCCATGCCATTCTCGAGCAACTGTTCCCCCGTCGGTGAACTGATCGGCGCTCCTGGCTCGGTTGGGGAACCGGTTGGCGTGACAACCGGTTTTGGAAGCAGGTCTTTGACCAGCATTTCAATCGGTTTCTCGAGGTTCAGTTCACAGACGGTCAGCGATTGCAACCACCCATTGGCGTTGAGGGTGAATTGACTGTAAAACGCAAATTTTGAACCATCTGGCGCGAAGTTTACACGGCTTGGCATTGAACCGTGAAACACGCCCAATTTGGAGAGCAAACGCAGCCTCTGGGTCGAAAGTTGAACCGCAAAAAACACGAAACTCGCGTTTCCAGTGGCAGAAATACCCGTGCCAAGGTTGCTGGCAAAGTACAACACATTGCCATCTGGGCGCAAACCAACCGCACCCGAGAGCCAGTTGCTCGAGATTGCCGCACTTTCAGGATTTAAAAGTTCTTGAAATGCGCCGTTGCTCGAGGCGGCAGTTTTGACTTGCTCGAGCATTAATTCTGGTTTGTTTGGTGTGAAGATCATTTTTTCCTTGTTCTTGTTCATGATTCGCACGTCAGAACCCGCCACAAACGCCATCAATGAACCATCCGCGGCGCTCGAGAGCGGTGCAAACTTTAAAGCCTGCGATTTTGGATTGGGCGCACCCAGCAGCGCTGTGAATTCTGGAATCTCGAGCTTCCAACCCGTGCCCGAACCCGTCACGAACAAACCGCTCGAGTCTGGCGAGTACGACAGATGCTCGAGCGGAAATTCAGAGACAGGCAAACTGAGTGGCGCACTGGAATCAAATGGCGCTCGAGCAATAAAACCTTGCAAGGGCGCAACTTTGGAATCGGTCAGGTTGAAAAACACCAAACTCCGACCGTCGGGGGCAATGCTGGCAAACTTGGCTCGAGCACTTTTGGAAACCAGTTTGGGATAGCCGTTCACATCGCCAACAAAAACGCCGCCATCCCGAATGAATGCCAGTTTTCCAGTTGGTGCGGCAAGCGCCAAACTCGAAATGCAAACAAGCGCCAAAACCAATTTCCAATTCATGCCTCAATTATAAACGCCACGCCAATCAGCTTAGTGCAGGCTACGCCGAATCCATCAGTGTTTCTGAGCGTTGGCACGGTACTCTTTTTGACGGAACGGTGAAAGCCGATGCAAAGGTTCGGGGTTCAAACGCCCCACCGGCACACCCGGGTTTCTCGAGGTGTGTACCGCAAAAAGTGGGAAGTGTTCCAAGCGCTTGTGGCTCAGTGGTGAGAGCGCCCGAAAGATTTCGGGAGGTCGAAGGTTCAATTCCTTTCAAGCACACCAAGGATACGCGTCACGGTGACGCACTCGATTCAAACTCGAGCGTTGGAAGGTTCGATTCCTTCATCCATTTCGGTTTTAGCTCATTCGGTTAGAGCATCTGACTTGTAATCAGAGAGTGGCGGGTTCAAATCCCGCAAACCAATCGCCCTCCAAGCGAATTTGTATCACCGCAGTACCGCGCCCTGAACGACATGACTCGAGAATCTGGCAGGAAATGGAGACTCGAGCATTGAAGGTCAGGAGGTTGTCTCGAGAGCTTCGAGCAAAAGTTTGAAGCCCTGTTCTCGCGTCTTGCGCTGCCCGCAGCGACCTCATTCAAGTTTTGATTAACGGTTGTTCAGAAAATGCACAACTCGAGCGCCAAAACAACAATCTGGTCAACACCCGAAGCCCGACTCCAGGACAAACTCGAGACAACCTACGCGCCCAAATTTTAAATGCAACGCGAAATTATTCGCTGGCAGAAACCGAAAGAGAACGCTCGAGATATGAGTGATGAGACTTTTGGTAAGTGAAAAGAGGTGAAAGCATGGCAGTATTTCAAAAATTCGTGGTCAAACAATACGCAAAAGGACTTTTGTTCCGTAACGGCAACTTCATGTCCGTGCTCGAGCCTGGTGAGCACAACTTGTTCACAGTTGGTCAACGCGTTGAAGTCGTGACATACGATATCGACGCTGGGGTTTTCGAGCACCCGATCAAAGATTACTTGATTGCCAAACGCCCAGCCATTGTCGCGGAGCACTTTGAATTGATCCAAACCAGCGCCGCCCAAATTGCCATCGTGACCCGCAACGGCGTAATTCTCGAGGTTGTGCCGCCAAACGCACGCGGCTTGTTCTGGCGCGGTTTTGTGGCGCTCGAGGTGGAGCATTTGGATGTTCGTGATGGTCTGATTCTGCCGAACGATCACGTTTTGCTGGCGCGTAAAAGTGCTGGCTGGGTGCAAAAATTCTTCACCGACGTTGCACCAGTTGAGGGAAGCCTTGCATTTGTCTCACGATCAGGAAAAATGACCGACTTGGTGGTATCAGGCGAGCGAAAACTCTACTGGCGCGACTTTGAGCATGTCAGCGCCATTCCTCATAATGCCCTGACTAACGTCAACAAAGGCGTCCAAGATGCCATTATCGCCGCCAATCCAATCTGGCTCGAGAAGTTCTTGCGCCTCGAGTTGAACGAACTGGAACTTGGACTTGTCAGGCGCGGCAAAGCAATCGCTGATTTGATTCCAGCAACTGCCACCGCCATGTACTTCAACGACGGTGTGACCAAACTCGAGACGGTGAACATTGCCAGCGAATTCCGTGTTCGAGCCGACATCGCCGCGAATTTGAAAGGCACAAAACTCGAACAGTACATCGAAAACGTTTCTATTCCCGAGTACCACACGGGCGCGTTGTTCGTGGACGGCAAGCTCGAGGGTGTGCTGGAAGTCGGCGCTCACGCCTTTTGGAAAATTGGACGATCATTGCGTGTTGCAATCGTCGATTCACGGCTTCAAACGCTCGAGGTCAGCGGTCAAGAGATTCTGACCAAAGACAAAGTGGCATTGCGGTTGAACCTGAGTGCATCGTACCGGGTGACCGACGCGATCTTGGCAACCAGCAAATTAAAGGATTTGGAAGCGTTCCTGTACAAAGAATTGCAACTTGGACTGCGGGCGGCTGTGGGAACGCGAACCCTGGACGCACTGCTCGAGGACAAGGATGTGCTCGACAACGTGGTATTTGACCATGTGAAAACCAAATCTGAAGGTTTTGGTTTGGCTGTGGATTCAGTCGGCGTCAAAGACATTATTTTGCCAGGCGAGATGAAAGCGATTCTTTCCAAAGTGGTCGAAGCCGAAAAAGTGGCACAAGCCAACGGCATCAGGCGGCGCGAAGAGACCGCCGCGACCCGAAGCCTCCTGAACACCGCCAAAGTCATGGAAGACAACCCCGTGGCACTCAGGCTCAAAGAACTCGAGACGCTCGAGCGAATCACCGAGAACATTGACCAGATCAGCATTTCAAACGGTTTGGACGGATTGCTGCGGGACTTGGTGAAGATCAAGAACTAACGACTATAAAAACCCTTCTTGGCAGACATTAAAATCAGCAATGGCTTGGTCTACTCTCATCCCCGACCCTTCTCTCCGAGGAGAGAAGGGAGTTTCGATTCTTACTTGTGTGACTCGAGACTTTAAACACCGCGTCCAGTTCGTAATTTTTGAGCTTCGAGAATTCCATCGGGTGCATTCTCGAGTGCCCATTTTGCGGCGGCTTCAACATCATATTCAGTAAAATTGTGCTCGACTTGCCAACCATTTTCGTCACGGGTCAACAAAGCCCAGCGTGCTCGAGGGTCGCCGTCGGGTTGTCTAGAAATGCTGCCGACATTAACAAACAGTACACCCCTGGCAATCACATTTCGAGCGCGGTGCGAATGTCCGCACAGCACAACTTTGGCGTTGGGATAATTCTGAATTCTCGAGAGGAGTTCGTCTGGACTGGCGTAATCCGTAAAAGATTGCGGGTCATCACGCAGCATCAAAAAATCCCAAGGCGTCTCGAGGCTTCCGTGACACGCCAGGATTTCACCATTTGCGACCTCAAGCATGGTGGGTAAATTCATGAGCGTTTTTAAATCTGATTCAACCAGCAAATCTTGCAACCAATTTACCACCTCGAGTCTGTCTGGCTCGAGATTTAATTCATGATTTGCGACTTCCTCATCCGCATTGCCACGCACCATCACCGCGCCGCACTCGAGTTGGAGTTTTAACGCACCAACGGGATCAGCCCCGCCCAAAACCGTGTCGCCCAGGCTGAGAATAAGCTCGGGTTTAAAACTCGAGATGTCGGCAAGCACCGCCTCAAGTGCAAAACGGTTGCCGTGAACATCGGCAAGAACGGCGATTCGCATTTTAATCCCTGGTCATGGTCAAAGAAATATAACCATAAGGTACTTTTGGCTCCCAGAAGACCTTGACTTTATCACTGCCCTCGAGTTCGGTCGCTTTGTCCCAGGTATGGTTTTGGGCTTCAAAGCTAACGCTCTCGAGTTGCGGGAATCGCTCGAGAATGCGTTCGCCAAATTTGTAGACCAGTTCTTGAATGGACTTGGAATTAAATTCGTGAAAAATGACACGGCAAATATCGGCGATTTGCTCGCTCGGAACATATTTTTCGACGCCCAAACCGTCGGGAATGCTCGAGTAATGCCAATTCAAATCCATGTGGATAAACAATGGACGGTCTTTGAGTTCGGGAAGCGTCGTGTAATCGTCACGCACAAACGCGGCAAAACTCGAGCCGGTGATTTTCAGAAGTTGAAAACCTTCGCGCCCGCACTCGAGATCAATCACTTGCGAGCCGTTACGGTTTGAATCGGCGCTGCCACGCTCGAGGTACAGGCTGGCGGTTGCCGCGTCGCCGTTGGTCGGGTAATGCAGCAAATCACTGTTTTCAAAACCATTTTTTCCAGGGACTCGAGCGGCAAGAAACGGCAATTCTCGTCCCATCATGCGCAAACTTTCCATTTGCGGGTAGGTGGCGAGAAAACTTTTGCCCAAAAACTCAAGCAAGCCCTCGAGCGTGCAACCTGTAAAATTCGCGGATTCTTTGAGGATAAAATTTTTCATGCTGTCGGTGGCTACGACCATGCTGTTGTCGCCGTGGGTGTAGGCGGGCAGAAAATTGTTGCCAAAGACTTCAACGCTGACATCCACGGCAAACAAGTTGTTGTTGCGCCCGACAAATTCTGACTCGGGAATTGCTTTCACCTCGAGTGGCGCGGCATAGGTGCGGTGCAAGGAGATGTTAAATTTGCCGTAAGAAATCTGGGTTTTCATGTTTTAGTTTAACCCATAACGATTCTGGCTCGAGCTTGTAACATAAGGGCATGGAAGTTCAAATTTTTGGTCTCAAATCTTCAAAAGAAACCAGGGCGGCAGAACGGTTTTTTAAGGAACGCCGCATCAAAATGCACAACGTGGACTTACACGACCGCCCGATGAGCGCTGGGGAATTCAATCGATTCGTTCAAAAATTTGGCTTAAACGCAGTGCTGGACATTACTGGGAAGGCTTACATCGACGCTGGACTCGAGTTTTTGCGCGTGTCCGATGATGGAATGCTGGCAAAAATTGAAGCGGAACCCAAATTGCTGCGACTGCCACTGGTGAGATACGGAAAATACGTGACTGTTGGAATGGCGGAGGTGGACTGGAAAGCTTGGATTTTGGAGGATCAAAATGCAAGCAAACCGCAAACCAAAAAGTGAGTCTCGAGATAACGTTGCTGCGTCACGGACGATCTCGAGCGGATGACGAAAACGTGATTGAAGGTCGTTACGATTCGCCACTCTCAATAGTTGGACGCGAACAGGCTGAAAAGTTAGCAGATCGTTGGCTCGCTGAAAACATCAAATTTGATTCAATTATTGCTTCAACACTGACACGAGCTGTTGACACCGCACAAATCATTGCCAACACTCTAAATTTGCAGGTTGAACTCGAGCCTGAATGGATGGAATGGGACAATGCCGATGGTGCAGGATTAACCAGAGTAAAAGCCGATGAATTGTTCCCAATTCCTGCCACAACCACGCCTTATACCCAGATTTTCAAAACTGGCGAAAGTACGCTCGAGATTCACCGAAGGGCAGGTTGGGCGCTCGAGAAATTGATTCGGCGCGGCGTGGGGCAATATTTGGTGGTTTCTCACGGTGGTGTTTTGAATGCGGCACTGAAAAACATTGTTGGTGTCATGCCGCAATATGGCTCGAGTGGCGTGCATTTCGAGTTTTCGGACACGGGTTTCGCTCAGGTTTCCTACCGATCAGGACATCACCTTTGGACCGTCAAAACCATCAACGACACACAACACCTCAAAAAACAAGGCTCGAGGTCAAAACAAACCTCGAGCTTAACCCTTCGGTGCAAATTATTTTTTAGGCTCAATTGAACCGCTGATGCCAGCCAGAACTGCACCAATCACCAATGCCACTGCCGCGATTTTACCAAGAGCACGAATGCCATTTTCGGCATCGGCTTGCGGGTATGGGTAAAATCCGAACAAAAACGCCACAAATGCCAAAATCAAGAAAAACACTGTTCCAAACAACGCAGCTCCATTATCACGGTTCATGGCAAACTCCTTTAAAATTTAAACTTTGCTTAGCATACGCGATAACTTGGGTGCATATGCCCAACTTGACTGTTGGGGCATGAATTGGTGTCGCGCAGAACTCTAAACTGAACGCGAGCCTTCAAATTGAACCTCGAGCATCGATAAATGATGTCGAGTTCGACTCGATTTTGGTGATCGATTTTGGCGAACCAACACCCTGACGGCTTGTGGCTGTTTAATAAAATAATTTGGCTTAAAAGTATAGTAATACATACCAGACACGTGAAAATGCGCCACTTAAAATTTTCGCAGCCAACCGTTATACTGGTTTTCGATGCGGCGTCTGAGCGATAAAGCACTGGAAGATACTGCTGGTGAAACCTCAGTTGGACTGCGTTATCGTTTTTACCTGCTGGCATTTTCAACGGCAATACTGGCAATTGTACTGGTTTTGTTGACGCAAAAGGATTTGAACCCTTACATTCGAGCAATCTATCCGCTTTTACTGGTTTCCACTGTCATTTTGCTTGGACTGACTTTTGTCAAAATAGTTTCTCTCAAACTTATCGAAAAATTGACCACTGCCGTCGTCATGGTTTCGGTGGTTTCAGAGTTTATTTACACCTTGTTTTTCTTACCGAGTGGATTCAAAATTCAACAAGAACTGAGCATTGGCTGGTTTTGGCAAGCGTTGATTGTGATTCAAATGATTCACCTGGCATTTGACAACAAACAAGCCTTTCAAATTGGTCTGGGCTTGTACGGAACGCTCAGTTTATTGGGTCTTTTCAAATTTGTTCCCGAAGCGATCAACGGCAACAGCCAAAACTTTTTGTTGTTCGCCCGTTATCTGGCGTTCGCCTCGACCAGTTTTGCCCTGACCCAGGTACTCGCCTCGAGCAAAGAACTGCTGGCACTCGAGCGTTTGCGCTCCAGCATTGACGCGTTAACGGGCGCAGCAAACCGCCGTCAAATTCTGCACGTTCTGCGCTCGAACAGTGTGCAACCCTTAAAAATGGCGGTGGTGCTCTTTGACCTGGATCACTTTAAAAGCATCAACGACAAGTACGGTCACGATGTTGGCGATCATGTGTTGCGCGAAACCGTGCGACTGGTCAAAGGGCTGATTCTGGCTATCGAACCTCGAGCCACGATAGGGCGTTGGGGCGGCGAGGAATTTTTGATTGTCGTGCCAGGCAGTTCGCTCGAGGAAGCCGCCGAGTTTGCCGATCACATTCGCAAACGAATGCAGGTGCATCCTTTCAAGGTCGTCAGCCGCGTGACCGCCAGTTTCGGTGTGGCGTATTTGAAACAAGACGAGCGCGTCTCGAGTCTGGTCAAACGCGCCGACGAGGCGCTGTATCAAGCCAAAACTTTTGGTCGCAACCGCATCGAACTGAGCCGCAGCGCCCCGCACGACACCGCCGATTTGCTGACCACCGATGTCAACGTCACGATTGCCTGAAAATGCGGTTTTAACCTCATTTCACGGGTTTGTTGGCTTAAACTGATTTCATGCAGCCCAAGCGTTACACCGCCGACATGGAAGCGCCGTTAATTGAACGCCAGCGCCTGGTTCGGGTGGCTCGAGGTCTGGAAGCCGCCGATGTGGTGGTGAAAAATGCGCGGGTGGTCGATGTCATGACCAAAACCATTTACCGCGCCAACGTTGCCATTTGCGGCGGGTTCATTGCCGCCATCGGCGAATATTTGGACGCAAGCACCATCATTGATGCAGGCGGCAAGTTCTTGTCGCCTGGATTGATCGACGCCCACATTCACCTCGAGAGCGCCATGATGACGCCGCGCCGTTTTGCCCAAACCTGCCTGCCGCGCGGCACGGTCGGCGTGGTCGCCGAGCCGCACGAGCTGGTCAACGTCATGGGCATCAAGGGTTTGACCTACATGCTCGATGCTGGCAAAGAGACGCCGCTTCATGTTTGGGCGAGCGTGCCGAGTTGCGTGCCCGCCAGTTCGTTTGAAAACGCTGGCTCGAGCGTCCTGGCTGGCGAGGTGAAATTGGCACTCAAGATGGATGGTGTGCTGGGTCTAGCCGAGATGATGAATTACCCGGGTGTGCTGAACGAGGACAGCACCGTCTGGAATATTCTCGAGGCTGCCAAGGGTCGCCGCCGCGATGGTCACGCCGCAGGGCTATCGGGGCGGGATTTGACGGCTTATGTCGCCTCTGGAATTCACAGCGACCATGAGGCGACCACCGAACTCGAGGCTTTTGAACGCCTGCGGGCTGGTTTGTGGTTGATGGTTCGTGAAGGCAGTGCCGCACGGAATCTTGCCGCGATTGCGCCACTTTTGAACCGCACCCAACCTCACCGCGCCATGCTGGTGTCCGATGACGTGGACGCCAGAGAGTTGATCGAACTTGGTCACATGGACAGGTTGCTGCGCGAGGCGGTCAAAAATGGCATCGATCCCGTGTACGCCATTCGTTTGTGCTCGCTCGCCCCAGCCGAATACTGGCATCTCGAGTACCGAGGCGCAGTCGCCCCAGGGTACGCCGCCGATCTGGTGCTGTTTGACGATTTGAGCGACTTTAAAACCGAATGGACCATGATCGCCGGTGAAATTGTGGCTCGAGACGGGAAACTGATTCAGGAAAACGAAGCCACCGAACTTGCAACTCCAATTGAAAACTCCATCAAACTCCCAGACCACTGGGACATCTCGCGGCTCGCGCCAGACGATCATCACATTCTGCCTGTCATGGTGGTGCACAAAGACCAGATTTACACGGGCAAACTCGAGCCTGAAAACCTGCACGCCGCCGACCCAGACCGCGATCTGGTGAAGCTTGCCGTGATCGAACGGCATCATGGCACTGGGCGCACCGGCGTCGGCTTTGCCAAAGGCATCGGATTAAGGCGCGGCGCGATGGCACAAACCGTTTTACATGATGCGCACAACATCATCGTCGCAGGAGTGGACGACAGCGACATGGTGATTGCCGTGCGCGAACTCGAGCGGATTGGGGGCGGAGCGGTGATTGTTGAAGACGGCGAAATTGCCGCCAGCATTGCCTTGCCAATCGCTGGTCTGATCAGCGATGCGCATCCGACGGAACTTTTAAAAGCCCAGACCGAATTTGAGACCATCGCTCGAGTGTTGGGTTGCACCCTGCCGCACCCGATCATGACCCTGGCTTTCTTGGGTTTAACCGTGATTCCAAGCCTCAAACTGACCGACCGTGGTTTGTTTGACGTGGAACGTTTCAAACTGGTCGAACCCGAAATTGAAGACAAAACCAGAAAAACCCGCGAAGAACTCGAGATGTTTTGAATTTTAATCTGGTGCGGTAAACTGAAAGCGTGCCGATTGAGTCAAAGAAAAACAAAATTTCAAGAGCATCGTTGGTTTTGAATCAACTGCTCGAGACCTACCCCAATGCCACGACCGAGCTGATTTACACGACCCCGTTCGAGTTGCTGATCGCCACGATTTTAAGCGCCCAAGCCACCGATGTCAGCGTCAATCTGGCAACCAAAAAATTGTTTGAAACCTACCCAACCGCCGAAAAAATGGCGCTCGCCACGCTTGAGGAACTCGAGCCTTATATCAGCAAGGTCAATTTTCATCACAACAAAGCCAAAAATATTGCCGCGACCGCCAGAGCCTTGGTCGAACGCTTTGAAGCTCAAGTGCCCAACGATTTTATAGAGATTCAAACCCTGCCAGGCGTCGGCAGAAAAACCGCGAATGTCGTCCTGTCCAATATCTTCGGACGCCCAGGCATTGCCGTTGACACCCACGTCGGCAGGCTCGGGCGACGCCTTGGATTCTCGAGCAACACCAACCCCGATCTGGTCGAGGTTGACCTGGAAGCCATTTTTCCGATTGACCACTGGATTTTTGTGCATCACTCACTGATTTTGCACGGCAGACGCGTGTGCGTTGCCAGAACGCCACATTGCTCTGAATGCCAGTTGCTCGAGTTGTGCCCACAAATCGGGGTCGAAAGCCATTTGTAATTGATTTGATGTGAATTAAACCCGTTTGTCTCGAGCGAGTTGCAAAAAATCTACCATCTCGAGCGTGTTCACAACCGCGCCCGTCTCGAGCGCGGCTTTACGCGCAACTTTGATGCCGTACCAAAGATCGTCAAACCCTTCAACACGGTGCGCGTCGGTGTTGATCGCAAATTTAAGACCTGATGCTCGAGCCTCTAAAACCTCGCGCCAGTCGAGATCAAGGCGGTACGGGCTGGCATTGATTTCGATGACGGTGTTGTGAATTCTTGCCGCCTCGAGCACGGCGGCATGATCGAATTTATAGGGTGGGCGGCGCAACAATAGCCTTCCCGTTGGATGTCCAAGTATCGTGGTGAACGGATTGGAAACGGCTTTCACCAATCTTTGGGTTTGTTGTGCTTCAGGCAAACCAAAACTCGAGTGAATGCTGGCAACCACAAAATCAAAGCCTGCCAGCAATTCATCGTCGTAATCGAGGTCGCCGTTGGAAAGAATGTCCGATTCGATGCCTTTCAAGATTTTAAAATCCTCGAGTTCATCGTTCAACGCGTCAACCTCTCGCCATTGCGCCCGAACTCGGGTTTCATCCAGACCATTGGCGTAAAATGCGGTTTTGCTGTGATCGCAAATGCCCAGGTACTTCGCACCTCGAGCCTTCGCGCCGAGCGCCATGTCGCGCAAGCTTGCCGCGCCATCCGACCAGTTGGAATGCACGTGCAACATGCCGCGCATCTGTGAAAGTTGAATTAAATTTTCAGGAATTGGCAGATCAGTTCGACCCAAGTGTTCCACCTCGCGCCATTCGGGAATCACATACTCGAGGTCAAGCGCTTTGAACGCATCCAATTCAGTCAACGTGGGAATCAACACGCCATCCTGAAACAATCCGCGACTCGAGAAATCCAAGTTTTTTTCGAGCGCTCGAGACTTCACAATTTCCAAAAACGGTTTTGAACCCGTCATCATCAGTTGCGCCGCGCCCCAGGTTTCCAGGCTCGAGACTTGCAATTGAATGTCTACGCCCTTGATGTTCGCCGCAACCAACCACGGGTATTCTGGATCATCGTGTGCTCCAAAACCCTCGAGCGCCTTCATGACCTCATCTCGATCTCCAATCGCCACCGGATCCACGTCGCCGCACGTTTCCAGCCCGCGTGACAAACTGCCACCAGGCTCGAGGCGAGTGACAACACCCTGCAATTGATTCTCGAGGATTCCAAACACCGCTCGAGCCTCCGACAGCAACCTTCGTTCGCTGGACTTCAAGGTGAATTCGGCGTCATCGATCAGTTTGGCACTGCTCGCCGCACCAAAGCCTTTCAAGGTCGCCAGCTTGCCCGAACGCCCAACCTCGAGCAAACCCGAAATGCCGTCCACGCCAGCATCCCACAACACCCGAACTTTTTTAGGACCCAAACCACGCACCCGAAACAACTCGAGCACCCCAGGCGGCACGAGCGATGCCACATCGGTGAGCGGCGCGAACACGCCAGACTCCGCAAACTCCACCAAACTAACGCCAAGTTGCGCCCCAATGCCCGAAACTTTTTTGAAACTGGTCGCCAGCGCCTCGTCCCAATTGCCGTCAAACCGCTCGAGCATCCGTTCGGCTTTGCGGTACGCCAAAACCTTGAATTCGTTCTCGTTTAAAAGCTCGAGAATGTCGGCAGTCAGGCTGATGGCTTTGAGTGCTTGTTTCTTGTCCATGAGGTATTTTAGCAATTGGCGATTAGCAATTGGCGATAAGCCAAAAACTCGAGTCACACCTGTAAAATAAGCTCCCTTCTCTTAACATCAGGAGAAGGGTCAGGGATGAGCGACCATGCCCGTTAGCACCCAAGCCCGTCAGCGATCCTGCCCGAAAGGTGCATGTTTATGTTCAAGAAGGCGCTGCTTTAAGGGCAAGACAGGAGCACGTCTATGGTCAAGAGAGGGTGGTGAAATTGCCAATTTTCGTGTCTGAGAAATACAATTCATTGCAAAGAATCAAATACCAACTTCGAGATTTTGCCCAAAGCCAGCACCGCTTCGTTGTCCACATGATACCGCTCGTCGGTGCAATTTTTGGAACATAGCGCGACAATATACGGGTGTTCGGTCCATACAATCCCGACATCGTTTCGCACGCCAATAATCTGTCCACTTTTGGTCGCGGTTCGCGTGCCGTCGGGCAGGTAACGCGCCAGAATTTCGGTGTACTGTTGTTTCTCGAGAATCTCGAGCGCAAGTTTGGTCAGTTCAGGATTTAACAATTCGCCCTTAAACAATTTCTCGAGCAGCATCACGCTTTCAAACGGGGTGACTTCGGCTTTTTTCCCCGCGAGTTGCTCGGCATTTTTGCGGTCATCGGTCAGCATCAGTTTTCCGACCACCGTCGTATTCGAGCAACCCCAATTTTGCAGGCTGGTGTTCACGGCATCACGTCCGCCGACGGCGTCCAGACAAATATTGGTGGCGGTGTTGTCCGACACCACAATCATCATGGTCAAATAATCTTGCAGCGTCGGCTCGAGACCTGGTTGAAATGCCATTAAAACGCCAGAACCTCCAACTTGCTCGAGCGCAGGCAATGGAATTCGAGTCTCGAGGTTTAACATCCCGTGCTGAACTTGACGCAATGCCTCAAGCAAGATCGGGACTTTGACCACGCTGGCGGCAGCAAAAACCTCGTCTTTGTTGTGCTCGAGGCTATAACCATCATCGAGGCGTTTGGCGTAAAATCCGATTACACCAGAAAAACTGTTCAAAATTGGCTCGAGTTTGGTCTGAAAGTCGGTCATGACATCAGCTTAACGGGTAAACTAATTTTGATGCTGTCCGTACCCCTATCCAAACATCCGATGATCGCGGCAAAACCTGGTATTCGGGTGAAATGCCTGGAAACCAACAACGATTTATCGCTCGAGCAAAAACAACATAAGGTTTGGGTCGATGTTGAACACCCGCAAGAGGCAGATTTGTTGCGTTTGGGCAAATATTTTCGTTTTAACCGACTGGCGCTCGAGGATGCACTTGATCCCGAGCAATGGGCGCGTTTTGAATCGTACCCAGAGCATTTGTTTTTGGTCTTGCGCACGCTCGCCGAACCCGAAGATGTGACCGACCGAACCGAAAAAGTTGCCATCTTCTGGTATCCAGAACTCGAAAGCGTGGTGACGATACGCCACGAACCGATCACCTACATTGAAGGCACGTGGAAAGAACTCGAGCATCGCAAGGGTTTAAGTGCCACCGATGTGCTTTACACGATTCTCGATGAGGGCACGGACACGTTCTTTATTTTCCTTGACGAACTCGAGAATCGCACCGACGAACTCGAGGAGGCGGTTTTTCACCCGACGCGTGTCATGCCCAGTCAAGAGTTTGCGGCAAGGGTTTTTGAACTCAAGCACACGATCATTGCCGCCAGACGCCTCGCCTCGAGCGCCCGCGAGAACGTGGCGCAATTCTCGAGACACGCCACCGCGCTGTCGCCGGAAGGTGCGATTTACCTGCGCGATGTCAGCGACCATTTGACCCGAATTTATGATGGCATCGACAGCGCCCGAGATGTGCTCTCGAGTTTGCTGGACGTGCATTTGACTGTGCAGAGCAACCGCATGAATGAAGTCATGAAAACCCTGACAACCGTCAGCACCATTTTTTTGCCATTGACATTTTTGGCGGGAGTTTGGGGCATGAATTACACGTTTATGCCCGAACTGCATTGGAAATACGGGTATTTATTTGCCTGGGGAAGTTTTATTCTGGCTGCGCTGGCTTTTGCCGCTTATTTTAAATGGCGCAAATGGTGGTAGCCGTGTCAAACAATCTGTGCTCGTTTTTACCAGATTCCAATGTTCGATTAATCATTTTTTTTGCGTCCATGTGAGATTCTTTGGTCAGGTTAAAGGCTTTTATCACGACTCGAGTCCAAAATATCCTTAATTCGAGTTTTTTCTGAATGCCTATAAGCCCTCACCCCGTCGTTCGCTTCGCTCACAACGACCCTCTCCCGCTTATGCGGGAGAGGGTGACGAGCCTTGGTGAGCGCCCCAAGCCCGTAAGGTGCTGCTTTAAGGGGCAAGAAGTCGGGTGAGGGCTGTCATCGATTTCAAGTTCATAGAAAGAAAAGATCACTCAATTGTTGTTCTGTAAGTCCATGAGAATCTGTACTTTGGTCATGATAAAAGTCTGGGTCAGGTTAACAGTTTGGACTGCGATTGATGAAGCAGAAACTCTCTCGTCGCTTTTGAAGACTTGCGTTTTGACTCATGCGCCGATGTTAAACTTTTCCATCCAGCGTTCTGGATAAACCAAAGTATCAAAACCAAACTGGGTGTACAAACCGTGTGCATCTTTGGTCGCAAGCAAAATCCGTCTGAGCGTCGTAAAATCTGGATGCTCGAGTACGGTTTGCATCAAGAATTTCCCAAGCCCGTGCCCTCGGTAATCTTTGATCACGAACACATCGCACAAGTACGCGAACGTCGCGTGATCGGTAATGACCCGAGCCATGCCAATCTGCTTTTCAAAGTGATACAAACCAAAGCACAACGAATGCTCGAGTGACTTTAATACAGTGTCTGTTGATCGGTTACTTGACCAGTATGCGCTCGAGAGGAAATTGCAGATCATCTCTAGGTCAAGTTTTGTCTGGTCCGTCGAAATTGAAAATTCACTTAAATTCATAACACCCCACAAAGTTTAAATTTGGCGGTTCGAGATTTGAATCAGGTTTCTGGCGGGATCACGGGCATTGGCGAAAGCGTAATTTTCACCCTTGTGCGTCACGCCAAATTGCAGACCTTTTTCGGCGCTCGAGATTTTGAAGGCTTGGACATCGCTCACTTCAAACACGAGTTTGACTTGTGACTGACCAAGTTTATGCCCTTTGCTGGCTTTTAAGATACTGATGTGACAACCCCCGACGCGCGAGGTCAAATGAACCAAATTTCCATCCTCGAGTGTTGTGATTTCATAACCAAAATAGGTTTCGTAAAACGAGGCAACCCTTGGAATGTCATGCACG
>JANXTZ010000074.1 GCA_025352125.1 Deinococcales bacterium
AAGCGAACAGCATGAGGCAGTTGGTAAGGAGAGTGGAAAGACGAATCATGTGGAACGGTGGAATAACACGCTCAGGCAGAGGTTGGGGCAGTTTGTGCGTAAGACGTTGAGTTTCTCGAAGCGTTGGGATTTGCATGTGGCAAGGTTGAAGTTGTTTGTGTATCGGTATAATTTGGATATTGCTGAAAAAACATTCTAAAGTAAGCCACTACCCAAACTCGGACATGCAACCAATAGGATAAGCAAGCTTAGAATCGGGAGCTGTCGCCAGTGTTTGGGTTTGTGGATGAACATATGAAAACCGTCCTAACATGAGTTTGAGAGATGGAGTAATGAGTTCACGATAGCTTATCCGAATAGTATAAAAAATCAAACGTGATGTGTCTTCAACACAGTATTGATGGTTAGAGAAAATGGGCAGGAACGGCTTCCTTTGTAAGTTTCTTATTGCATTTCGAGGAAGCTGTAAAGCATTGCGTTTTATAGAATGCATTATTGACTTACCGTAATTTTGAACCGGCTCTGATTCGTCCAGAACTGCCGCATAAACTGACAAATGCCTGATTCCAATGCTCGAGTTCTTGGTGTTCTGGGCGTCCGTTGCGCAACCAAATGTAATACGCGGTTTTTCGGATCAAATCTTCACTTGGCAGGTTGGTCACGAATTCCGCACACGTTCCTGTCTGAAAGTCATATGGCAATGCGCCGTAAGCATCCCGCCCAGGGTTGGGTTGCGTGTGGTGGTAGCACTCGAGGCGCAGTGGGCAGTCTGTGCCGTAGCAGTGCAACATGCGTCAGTGTACTTCTAAAACCTCGAGCCGTTCTTGGCTGCTCGAGGTTTTATTATTTCTCGAGCATCACAAAATCCTCAAACTTGATAACACCACACTCAAGTCTATTGACAATTCACGCTTTGATTGCTACACTCTGACCGTTGCAGGACGCTTGAAGCGCTTGACTAAACTTGTCAGACACTCGAGCGCAAATTCTTACGCACACAGACACAAAAATAACTACAAAAACCGTGTCTCGAGGAGCATATTATGGCGAAAGCAGTCGGTATTGATCTTGGCACGACCAACTCGGTCATCAGCGTGGTCGAGGGTGGCAAACCTGACGTGGTGGTGAACTCTGAAGGGGCGCGTATCACGCCCTCCGTTGTGGCATTCAAGGGCGCTGACCGTCTGGTCGGTAACGTTGCCCGTCGTCAGGCGGCACTCAATCCGCAAAACACTTTCTTCGAGATCAAACGTTTTATTGGTCGCCGTTGGGAAGAGGTCAGCGAGGAAGCAAACCGTGCGCCGTTCAAGGTCGTCGAAGGTCCGAACAACGGCATTCGCATCGAAACCACGGACGGCTTGAAAGCCCCAGAAGAAATCAGCGCCATGATCTTGCGCAAGATGGTGGACGATGCCAGCGCCAAGCTCGGTTATAAAGTTACCGACGTGGTGATTACCGTTCCAGCCTACTTCAACAACACTCAACGTGAAGCCACCGAAGCCGCAGGTCGCATTGCTGGTCTGAACGTGCTGCGCATCATCAACGAACCAACAGCCGCAGCGCTGTCTTACGGTCTGGACAAAAAAGGCAACGAAACCATTCTTGTCTTCGACCTTGGCGGCGGTACGTTCGACGTGACCGTGCTCGAGATTGGTGACGGCGTGTTCGAGGTCAAATCGACTAACGGTGACACCCACCTGGGCGGCGCGGATTTCGATCAACGCATTGTCAAATGGCTCGCCGAAAGCTTTCTCGAGGAGCACAAGTTCGACCTTCGCAAAGACCCCTCGGCATTGCAACGCTTGATCGAGGCTTCAGAAAAAGCCAAGATTGACCTTTCAGCCGCCAACGAAACCACCATTTCACTGCCGTTCATCACCTTTGATCCTGAAACCCGCACCCCAATGCACCTCGAGAAACGCCTGACCCGCGCCCAATTCGAGAGCCTGATTGCAGATTTGCTCAAACGCGTGCGCACCCCAGTCGAACAGGCTTTGAAAGATGCCAAACTGGACGCCAGCAAGATCGACGAGGTGATCTTGGTTGGTGGCTCAACTCGGGTTCCTGCGGTCAAAGCCCTGGTCAAAAGCTTGCTGAACAAAGAACCAAACGAGAGCGTCAACCCTGACGAAGCCGTGGCGCTCGGTGCTGCCGTGCAAGCGGGCATCCTCAGTGGTGACTCGAGCATTGGCGACATCGTGCTGGTGGACGTGACGCCGCTGACCTTGGGCGTCGAGGTGAAGGGCGGCATGATTGCCCCGATGATCACCCGCAACACCGCGATTCCAGCCAAGAAAACCGAAACCTACACCACCGCTGAAAACAACCAACCAGGTGTGGAGATCAACGTGCTGCAAGGCGAACGCCCGATGGCGAACGACAACAAGAGCCTGGGACGCTTTAAGCTCGAGGGCATCCCGCCGATGCCAGCCGGAATGCCGCAAATCGAAGTGACCTTTGACATTGACGCGAACGGTATCCTGCACGTCGGCGCGAAAGAAAAGAGCACGGGCAAGGAAGCCAGCATTCGCATCGAGAACACCACCACATTAAGCAAAGACGAGATTGACCGCATGATTACCGAGGCGGAGCAAAACAGCGAAGCCGACAAGGTACGCAAAGTCAAAGTCGAAAAGCGCAACACGCTCGACAGCTTACGGATTCAAGCCGAAAAACAAATTACCGAAAGTGCCAATGCTCCGCAAGACCTCAAAGACAAGGTGCAAAAACTTGCCGATGAAGCCAAGGACGCGATTCAAGCCGATGACGACAGCAAGATCGAGGCATTGCAAACCAGCCTCGAGACGGCATTGCGTGAACTGATGCAAGCCGCACCGCAAAATGCTGACGGTGCAGACGCGGGCAGCGACGCTCCAAAAACCGATGAAGATGTGATTGACGCAGATTTCAAGCCCACCAATTAAAAAATGTAGTAATCATGTGGGGGTGGGTTTCAAACCCACCCCCACTACAACACCATCGGAGAACTGAATGAGCGATATTCCAACCGAAAAAGACGAAACAACAAAAGTAGAAGCCGAAATCGTGGACAACCTCGAGAGCAACAACCTGAGAGAAGATGATCTCGAAGGCACAATGCCAGGCATCGACCCTGACATGATGGCGCAACTCGAGGATTTTCAGAAGAAACTCCAACGCGCCGAAGATTTGGAGCGCGAGGTTGCCGAATGGAAAACCCGTTACGTGCGTTTGCAACAAGATTTCGAGAACTACCGCCGTCGCACGGGCGAGGACGTGGTTGAAGCCAAATCGGGTGGTGAAGCCAGTGCGGTTGAGTCATTGTTGCCAATTTTTGACGACCTCTCTCGAGCCATCGACGCCGGCGTCAAAGACCCCGCCACGCTGCTGCCAGGACTCTCGAGCGTGCGCGAGAACTTCTTGAAAACAGTTTCGGGTTTTGGCGTCGAACAGGTTTCAGGCAAGGGTGCAATTTTTGATCCAATGGTTCACGAAGCCCTTGGCGTGCAATCAGGCGACGAGGACGACAAGATTCTCGAGGTCTTCCAGACAGGCTTTGTCTTAAAGGGCAAATTGATTCGTCCAGCCCGGGTTATCGTTTCCAAAAAAAGCAATTGAATCGTTGGGGTGAGACGCGTCTCACCCTGAAGTCACGTTGAGGATTTCAAATCTCGAGGTACAATAGCCACCTCGAGCATCAACGAGCAGCCAGGAGTTTTCGGTGAGCCAATACAAGGATTATTACAAAACCCTCGGTGTCGGTAAAAGCGCAACCGAAGACGAGATCAAGAGTGCCTACCGCAAGCTTGCCAAAGAATTTCATCCTGACCGCAACAAGGGCGACCCTGCGGCAGAAGCCAAATTCAAGGAAATCAACGAGGCTTACGAGGCGCTCGGTGACGCCGACAAACGCAAAATTTACGACGATTATGGCTCGAGCGGTGGCTTTCCTGGTGGAATGCCTGGTGGTTTCCGTGGTGGCAACGCTGGCGATGCGGGTGATTTCAGCGATTTTTTCAGCAGCCTGTTCGGTGGCGGTTTTACCAGCAGTGGCACCAGGGGAACTCGGGGTGGAGCGCGGGTCAACACCAGCCCGTTTGGTGACGTTTTCGCCGATCAACGCCCTCCAGCTCGAGATGTCGAAGGCACGGTGCGCATCGGTCTTCAAGAAGGTTTTCACGGCACGACCCGCACCGTTGAAGTCGGTGGCAAACGGCTCGAAGTTGCCATTCCACGCGGCACCAAAGACGGCACCAAATTGCGTCTCAACGGTCAAGCGCCAGGTGGCGGCAACGTCATGCTGACCGTCAAACTCGATTCGGACCCGATCATCAAACTCGAGGGCGATGACGTGCGAATCCTGACCGAAGTGCCCGCGCCCATTGCGGTGGTTGGCGGTACGATTACCGCCACGACGCTCGAGGGTCGCGGTGAGGTGAACATCCCTGCTCGCAGTCAAAACGGGCGTGTGCTTCGCCTGCGCGGGCAGGGTTGGGTCAAACGTGATGGAAGTCGCGGAGATGCGCTGCTCGAGATTCGGATTGCTGTTCCCAAAGAACCCAGCGCGGAAGAACTCGAGTTGTACGAGAAATTGGCGAAAATAATCGTGTAACCAAAAAAATTTAAGTGCGTTGCAACTCAAGCAACGCACTTTTTCATTGCACCTCGAGTTCCAGGTGATGCTTGCCCCTAGGCTGTTTGGTGTTTCAGGGGCAGAATGAACCTGTGAAGTTTGTTCAGGTTGCCGCCACCGTTTTTGCTGCCGCGCTGTTGTTTGTGTCTTGCGACAACAGCACCCAGGCTTTGTCTCGAGCCACCGCCCTGCACCCTGAAGGTCGGGATGTGTTCGAGAAGAACAACTGCATTCGTTGTCATGAAAACGGCAATGGTGGTTACGGCAAACGCATGGTGGACAATGTGAACCTGAAAAGTTTGGATTACATCAAAACCCGAATTCGGGTTGGGCGCATCATGGGCGCGGCAGAGATGCCAGCGTTCAGTAAAACCACCATTTCAGACAAGGAACTCGAGGAAGTGGCAGGGTTCGTGCGGGCGCTGGCGGGTTGGGAGAGATAAAAAACTGAACGCGCCAGGTTCTCACTGGCGCGTCCAACAATGGCTCGGGTTTCAGGATTCAGTCTAGTCTTGAATCGTCAACCGATACATCCCATCCTCACGATCAATCTCGAGGTTCAATTTCTGATTTCCTTTGCGGAACTCGAGCTTGGCATTGTCACTGCGGAGTTTTGCTTTGCGGGTGCTCCAACCTCGGGCTTCAACCGCATTTTTGTAAAAGCTTGCCAGTTGGGCAATGTTGGCGTTGCTGCGAAACAGCAGTTCGACTTCGCCGTCGGTTTCAAAACGTTGAATAAATTGCACCAGTTGGGCGTTGGGGTACAAAACCAGGTTGAGGTCTGCGAAGATCACGTTGTTTGGTTGTGGTTGTGGGGCGACCACGACGATTGGTTGTGGTTGTGGGGCAACGACGACCACGGTTGGGGCTGGTGTATTGGTCAATCCACCGCCACGAACTTGAAATTGCGTGTAGCTTGTGACCCAATCGCTACTTGGAACTGGGGTGACCACGACTGCCAGTGCTCGAGCCAGGTTTTCTTGTCCTTGAACGGTCACGTTGGCGAAGGGTTGATTGCTTTTGAAGCTGGTGATCTCATTCAAGTTGAGTTGGCGTTTTGAGGCGACTGCCAGAATTTTGTCTTGTCCGCCAGGACCGTCGACGGTCAGTTGGTAATTTGCACCGGCTGGTGGAAAGGTGCGGGTCTCGTTGGCGTGTAAAAATTGGTTGCCGCCAGACAGACGGTTGGGCAAAATCAGGTCAATCACACCGTCGCTGTGGATGCTGAAGACGTAGACGTAAGCGTCTTGGTTGACCGAAACCGAAATCTTGATGCGTTCGCCAATGTTGTAAACGGGGTTGTTGTTGCCACGGTCCACGCTGACGGTGGTTTGCAATTGGGTTTCGACTGGATTGACGATCACGGCTTGCGGACGAACGACTGGGGTGCTTTGGGCGAAGGCGCCAGTGATAACGCTCGAGAGGGCGACGGTCATCATTGCGGCTGTAAATTTAATGGCTGATTTCATGGTGGTTCTCCTTTGCTCCTGAATCACTTGCCTGGAGCTTTCGTGTCATGAAGGTACCGCCAGAACTTTGGTCACCGGTGAGGAAGCATTCAAAAATCTTTAGAAATGAAGCCCAGTTAAAGAACCGCTCTCAGAATGCGGGTTTAATGAGCAAAGCGCCAAGGGATTTCGAGGGTCAAGGCACTCGAGTCGTAAATTTTAAGTCGTCATGAACAAACAATTACCGATTTTGACGGTATCAAAGCCCGAGACATCTATTCAAGATTCTTGTGTTTCGCCCATTTTTACCGTCAAAATACGTGCATGACTGCTCAAACCACGCTCGAGAACAACCCATGAACCTCGAGTTTACCGGCTGGATCATTGCCGCCATCAGTGCGCTGGTGGTGGGATTATCCAAAACGGGTTTGGTGGGCATTGGCATTGTGGGTTCAATCGGTCTGACTTTGATGTTGCCTGCGAAAATCGTGACGGGTGCAATTTTGCCAATTCTAATTGTTGGTGACATTGTGGCGGTCAGCATGTTTCGGCGTCATGCAAACTGGGGGCAACTCCTGCGCATTTTTCCCTGGGCGGCGCTCGGCGTGGCGCTGGGTTGGTTCATGCTCGACAAGCTCGAGACGCACGCGATCAACCGTCTGGTCGGGGCAATTGTGGTCATTATTGTGATCTTGCAAGTGATTCGTGAAATCCGTGGACAGCTCGAGCCTCCCAAAAACCCGTTGTTGGCGGGTGGTGTTGGCGTGCTGGCAGGGGTTTCGACCATGATTGCCAACGCCGCAGGTCCGGTCATGAGCGTCTACCTGCTCGCCATGAAACTTCCAAAACTCGAGTTTATCGGGACAACTTCTTGGTATTTTTTGGTGATGAACCTGTTCAAAGTGCCGTTTGGACTCAATTTGGGAATTGTCAATTGGCAGAGTTTGTTGTTCGACCTGAAACTCGTGCCATTCGTGTTGTTGGGGGCTTTTTTGGGCAAACCGATTTTAGAGCGGGTCAATCAGGTTTGGTTTGAACGCATCGCTCTGGTCTTCGCCTTTTTCAGTGGCTTGCGATTGCTGCTGTTTTAGGTAAACTCGGGGCATGAAACTCGAGAAAACCTGGAATCCCAGACACTGGGCGAGTTGGAAGCCCTTCGGTTTTGGCGAGCAACGCCCGAACAATTACCTCGAGTTGACCCGTGCCCTCTGGGAAAACCGTGATGGGTTGCCCAGGGCTTGGCGAATTTTGAATGAGGGGGTTTGCGACGGTTGTGCGCTTGGCACAAAAGGTTTAAGCGATTGGACGCTGCCAGGTCCGCACTTGTGCAACATTCGTTTGCGCCTTTTGCGGCTGAACACCATGCCGCCGTTTGATTTAAGTTTACTCTCAGACATCTCGAGTCTCAAAACCCGTTCGAGTGCGGAACTGCGCGAACTTGGACGTTTGCCGCACCCAATGATTCGCCGCAGAGGTGAGGCGGGATTCTCGAGCATTTCTTGGGATGAAGCCGTCAAAACCATTGCAGCCCGAATTGCCGTCTCGAGTCCAGACCGTCTTGGGTTCTACCTGACTTCCAGGGGAATGCCAAACGAGGGTTACTACGCCGCGCAGAAAGCCATCAGAGCGCTTGGCAGCCCAAACATTGACAATGCAGCCCGAGTTTGTCACGCGCCCTCCACGGTGGCTCTGAAGGCGAGTATTGGGGTGGCAGCCAGCACGTGCAGTTATTCAGATTGGATTGGCGCAGAAGTCATCTTGTTTATCGGCTCGAATGTGGCGAACAATCAACCTGTCGCCACCAAGTATTTGCACTATGCCCTCAAAGCGGGAGCGAAAATTGTCAGCATCAACACGTACCGTGAACCTGGCATGGAACGCTACTGGATTCCGAGCATTCCCGAAAGCGCGGTTTTTGGCACGCGCATGGTCGAACGCACCCACCTGATCAACACCGGCGGCGACGCCGCGTTTCTGTCGGGCGCACTCAAGCACATTCTGCACAACAACCTTGAAGACTCGAGCTTTATACAAAACCACACCAGCAATTTTGAAGCCACCCGCACCATGCTCGAGGCTACAAGTTGGGAAACATTGGAGGCGCAATCGGGCAGCACCAAACTCGAGATGCAGGCTTTGGGGCAATTGCTCGGGGAGGCTAAAACTGCGGTTTTGATTTGGAGCATGGGCATCACGCAACACGCTTCTGGGGAGGACAATGTTCGCGCCATCGTCAACCTGGCGCTGGCGCGAGGCTTTGTTGGGCGCGAACACTGCGGACTCGTGCCAATCCGTGGACATTCGGGTGTGCAGGGCGGCGCAGAAATGGGCGCTTACGCTACAGCGTTCCCAGGAGGCAAACCGATCAACCTCGAGAATGCCAAAGAACTCGAGAGACACTGGGGATTTGAAGTTCCCGCTCGGGTTGGTCTGAGCGCTCCCGAAATGCTTGATGCCGCCACCCAAGGTGATTTGGATGTGCTCTGGAGCGTTGGCGGCAATTTTCTCGAGGTGATGCCCGATCCCAAAGCCGTGCAAGCCTCACTCGAGAATGTGCCGCTCAGAATCCATCAAGACATCATGCTCAGTTCGCAAATGCTCGTGGACGGCGAAGAAGTGATCTTGCTGCCCGCCACCACGCGTTACGAGGTGCCTGGCGGCATCACCGAAACCAGCACCGAACGCCGCGTGATTCTTTCACCAGAAATAACGGGTTCTAAAGTCACGGCTGCCAGACCAGAATGGGACGTGCTGCTCGAGGTGGCGAGACTGGTCAAACCCGAAATTGCGGACAAACTTGGTTTTTCGAGCACCCAAGAAATCCGCCAAGAAATCGCCAGGGTTGTGCCGTTTTACGCCGGCATTGAAAAACTCGAGCATGGCAGTGACAGCTTTCAGTATGGCGGCGCAAGGTTGTGCGAGGGTGGAATTTTCCCACTGCCGAACGGCAAAGCCGTGTTCTCGAGTTTCAACCTCGAGCGTGAGCTTTTGCCCGAAGGACAATTTCGGGTTTCCACGCGTCGCGGCAAGCAATTTAACTCCATGATTCACGCCAAAAAAGATGCCTTAAACGGCGCGACCAGGGACGCCATTTTGATGAGTCAAACCGATGCGGTAAGACTTGGATTGCAAGATGGTGACGCGGTTAAACTGATCTCGAGCTTTGGTGAATACCTTGGCAAAGTTCTGGTTGCACCAGTCAAACCCAGCAACCTGCAAGTTCACTGGCCCGAAGGCAACGTTCTACTCGACGCACACAAACGATCAAATGAAAGCCACGTGCCAGATTACAACGCCATTGTGAAGCTCGAGCTTGTGACTTTGGGTGTGGCGGCGGATTGAGTTGCTGTTCTCAGAATGTCAGGTCTGTTTTGAAATCTCAAAGCCAAACCAAAACTAAAATCACTTCCCTTGAGAATGATGTATTGCTCGAGCGCGACGATGTTTTGGTGACTGAAGAGCCGCTCGAGATCCGGGTGAATGGGGAAATGTTGACGACCACCATGCGAACACCTGGGCATGATCTCGAGTTGTGTTTGGGTTGGTTATTTGGTGAGGGAATAATTCAAAACTCGAACGATGTTTACCGAATTTCACACGACCCAAATGACGAACTCGAGAATACTGTGATTGTACAATTACACACGAATCTAAACCTCGAGCATTTCAAACGCAAAACCTTAACTTCGAGCGCGTGTGGTGTCTGCGGCATGGCATCGCTCGAGAATCTGAAAACCCGAGGATTACAAAAAATCACTTCTCGAGCGCAAGTAAATGTAAAAACTTTGCTCGAGCTTCCAGCAAAATTACGGGCTTCACAAGATGTTTTTGACGTGACTGGCGGCATCCACGCGGCGGCATTGTTCACCGTTCAAGGTAATTTGATCGCATCTCGAGAAGACGTTGGACGCCACAACGCGGTGGATAAATTGATTGGTTGGATGCTGCTCGAGAATCTTATTGAAACTCAAGATTTTGTGATGCTGACCTCTGGACGTTGCGGTTTTGAAATCGCGCAAAAATGCGTTGCCGCTGGCGTTCCAATTCTGGCAAGTGTGTCTGCGCCCTCGAGCTTGGCGGTTAAATTGGCACAAGAATTTGATTTGACATTGGTTGGTTTTTTGCGTGATGAACGGTTTAATGTTTACGCAAACCCTGAACGAATTTTTAATGCTTGAATTCTCTGAAAATCTGCCTCGAGATGACAAGGCGCTGAATTTCAGAAGTCCCCTCGTAAATCTCGGTGATTTTCGCATCGCGGTAATGGCGCTCCACTGGGTAGTCGCGGCTGTAACCGTTGCCACCAAAAATCTGAATCGCCTCTTTGGTCACAAACGTCGCCGTCTCGGAGGCAAACAATTTCGCCATGCTCGCCTCTTTGGCGTAATGCTTGCCGGCATCGCGTAAACTTGCAGCTTTTAACGCCAGCAATCTCGAGGCTTCAATGCGCGTTGCCATGTCCGCGATCTTAAAACTGATCCCCTCAAATTCGGAAATCCTCGAGCCAAACTGTTCGCGCTGCATGGCATAATCTCGGGCGGCTTCAAAGGCGGCGCGGGCAATGCCGATGGCTTGCATCGCAATGCCAATTCGCCCACCGTCCAGACTCGACAAGGCAATCACTAGCCCTTCGCCCACAGCACCGATGCGATTTGAATCTGGCACTCGAGCGCCGTCAAATTGAACGGTGGTCGTGTGTGCGGCGTGCAAACCCATTTTTTCTTCGGGTTTGCCAAAACTCAAGCCCGGCATTCCCTTCTCGAGCACAAAACACGTCACGCCTCGAGCACCCTTCACATCGTCGGTTCGCGCCATGACCAAATACGTGTCGGCTTGCCCGCCGCTCGTAATCCAAACTTTTTGCCCCTCGAGAATCCAATCGTCACCGTCCTTGCTGGCTTTGGTGCGCAAGCTTGCCGCGTCCGAACCCGAGTTGGCTTCGGTGAGACAAAACGCGCCCAGTTTCTCGCCTTTTGCCAGAGGGATTAAAAACTTTTTTTGCTGCTCGGGTGTGCCGTACTTTAAAAGCATTTGTTGCGGCAAACCATTCGTGACACTGACAATCACACCGACGCTGGCATCCGCCGCACTGACCTCCTCGAGACACAGGGCATACGTCACGCAATCAAGCCCAGAACCGCCCAGTTCTTCTGGAATCATCGCACCCAGCAAACCAATCTTGCCAAGCGCTTTTAACTGCTCCCACGGAAACTCGCTCGAGCGGTCGTATTGCGCCGCCAATGGTGCGATTTCGGACTTGCAAAAACCACGAACCATCTCGAGAATCGCGGTTTGGTCAGCATTGAGCGTAAACATGATAGTGAATCTTAACAAGCTTGGAGGTGAAACGACCAGAGGATATTAGAATTCTTTCTAAACAGCATTTTTGAACACATTCAATAAAATTACTCGAGTTCTAGAATTTCAATCCAATAAAAAGTCCACTCATCTCGAGTGGCCACCATTATTAACATTCAGTTTTAAACCTGATGTTCGAGTGCGAGTTCCACCAAATTACTTTGGGGTTAGAACTCCTTAGAAAGGAGGTGATCCAACCGCACCTTCCGGTA
>JANXTZ010000036.1 GCA_025352125.1 Deinococcales bacterium
TTGCTTGCCGCAGTTTCGGCAACGGTGGTTTTGTTTGTGGTGGCGGGTGAATCCGTTTTTGACGGTGTGATCGGATTGGCAGTTTGGGCAAGTGGGCATGACTTAGGATACGATTTCATCCTTACCAATGAGGCACTACCCTACCAAATTATCGGAACAAACCAACGGTTGTCGGGTCACGCAAGATTGTTTTGAGAATGTTTGCCACGCCGCTCGAGTTTTTCTCGGTGATGGCGGTGTTTAACATGACCACCGCGTCAATGTGCGTGTCGGGATTCCAGTAGAGGTACGATCCCGCACCTGGGTCGCCGCCCGCGTGTCCAATCAAACCACCTTTTTTGAAGGTCCAGAACAAGCCTTGCGGTTGGTCTTTGGGCGCGTCAGGAAATTGAGGCTCGAGCATGGCTGCCAGGGTTTTGGTGTCTAAAATTTGCGTGTCGTTCAGTGTGCCGCCGTTCATCATGACGGCTAAGAAGGTTGCCATGTCGTTCGCGCTCGAGCGGAGTTGCCCGTCTGGGTAGGTCGGGTAGCCGTAATGGGTCAGGTCTGGGTATTCGCTGTCATAAGGAAAGGCGATGCTGCTCACGTCTTTAAAGTCGCGCAAGAACCAGTGCGTGTTGTTCATGCCGAGCGGTTTGAAAATGTGCTGATTGGTGTACGCATCAAAATTGCCGCCCGTTTGACGCTCAAGCAGGTAAGCGGCGAGTCCAATGGCGATGTTGCTGTATTCAAATTGTTCGCCTGGTTTGCTGGTGGCAAAATTGAGTTTGGCGTCGTAACGGCTGCCAGTTGGTGTGAAGTAACTTTTCAAGAATTCCTCGAGTGTGACGCTCGAATCGCCAGCGCTGTAACTTGCCGCCAGTGTTTTTTGGTTGTCGATCAAGCCCGAAGTATGTGTTGCCAGGTGCCGCAAGGTGATTTTGCCGTGTACTCGAGGATTCTGGATTTTGAAGGGCAAGTACGTGTTGATGTCGGCGTCCAAGTCAAGCTTGCCAGCCTCGACAAGCTGCATTAAAGCTGTTCCGGTCACGACCTTGCTGACCGAGGCGATCATGAATGGGGTGTCTGCGGTGACGGGTGCTCGAGTTTGCAGGTTTGTGACGCCGTAACCTTTGCTCCAAACCATTTTGCCGTTCACCACGATTGCCACCGAAAACCCTGGGTATTGCGCCGCCTGAATTTCTTTGGCAATGTAAGCATCCAGTTCGTTCACCGATTGCGGTGCGCTGCTTCTGGGGGCGCAACTGCTAAACATGCTGGCGAGCAGGCTCGAGACGGCAAGAACGATTTGTTGGGATTTGATTTTCATAACGCGATTATGTTCAGTCCTCTACTCAAATTTCAGCCTGATTTCTCGAGTAGCTTTATGCTGATGCCATGCAAACCATCACCGATACCGACACCGCCGCGTTGCTGCTCAACACCGACCTGATGGGTGTGCTCGAGCGTTTGATGGGTCAAACTTGGACGGGCGCGGCACTGACTAGGGATTTGGGTGTTGGCATTGGCAGCGTGCATTACCGACTTCAGAAATTACTCCAGCACAATTTGGTACGGGTGACACACGAGGAAAAACGGGCTGGACGGGCGATCAAGCATTACACCGCCAGCAGCGACGGTTTTTTTATACCCTATGCCTTGACCAATTTCGAGACGTTGTACGCGTTCTGGTTGGCGATTCTCGAGCCGAAGCACCGAGCCTTTGTCGGAAATCTGGTCAAAAATGCCGAACGTCGCACCACAGACCCGCAGAAGTGGGGTGTGGCGCTTCGGCACGTTGAAGGGCATGGTTTGCACTTGCAGGCACTCCCAAAGCCGCCTCAAACCAAGCTCGAGCCTGTTTCATGGTTTGCCGAGGAAGACTTGATGCTCTCGCACGAACAAGCACAAGCTTTCAAGCTCGAGTTGAAAGCCTTGGTCGAGAAATACCAACTCGAGCCTGGGACGAACGCGTATGTCATGCAGGTGGGTTTGGTTTGGGTACAAGATTAAGCTGTTGTAATTCGTTCGAGAACGTATCCAATATCATCATCGTTTTGTTGAAAGTGCGTCACGAGGCGCACTTTATCGACATCCATCTGCCCACACCAAACGCCTTTGTCTGTCCATTCCTGCACGGTTTTTGCAGCGTCAGGCACAGTAATAAAAACCATGTTGGTTTGTACCGTCTCGAGATTCACGTCAAAGCCAGCATTTTTAAAGCCTGCCGCCAGTGTTTTGGCTCGGGTGTGGTCATGCTCGAGTCGTGCGGGTCCGTGACGCAGGGCGTACAAGCCGCCAGCCGCCAAGATGCCAGCTTGACGCATTCCGCCGCCCATCATTTTGCGGTAGCGGTGCGCGATTTTTAAAAAATCTTTTTTGCCCAGCAGCACGCTGCCGATGGGCGCACCCAGTCCTTTGGAAAGGCAGATGCTGACGCTGTCAAAATACTGTGCCATCTCGCGGATGTGAATGCCGAGGGCGGTAGTGGCATTGAAGGCTCGAGCACCGTCGAGGTGAAATGGCAGACCCTCAAAGTCTGCCACGGCACGAATGGCTTTGATTGTCTCGAGGTTGACGACAGTTCCGCCCGCTTTGTTGTGTGTGTTCTCGAGGGCAATCAAGCCCGTTGGACTCTGATGAATGCTGTGCCTGACGGCTTTGCGAACCATTTCTGGGTCCGGAACACCGAGCGGTGCGGGGACAAACCTCGGCACGACACTCGAGAAGGTTGCCATCATGCCCAGTTCATATTCGTAAATGTGCGCGTCTTGTGGGCAAATCACTTCCTGACCGCGACTGGTGTGTGCCGCGATAGCCATTTGGTTTGCCATCGTGCCAGAGGGCGTGAACAGCCCCGCCTCAAAGCCCAGAAGTTCTGCCGCCTCGAGTTGCAGGGCATTCACGGTGGGGTCCTCACCGTAGACATCATCGCCAACTTCGGCGTGCAGCATGAACTCGAGCATTTCTGGGGTGGGTTTGGTGACAGTGTCTGATCGCATGTCTACGATTCGCATGACTCGAGTTTACGTTGTTTTAGCGGTGAGGTGGAGGTATGAAAAACCCCGCGTTGGAGGCGGGGTAAAAGAAAGTATTTTGGTTCCTCGAGCTTATCTGTCAAAGCCGTAAATGGCGTAATTGCGGACTGCCAAGATGATAACTTGCGTCAACAGCGCCAGAATCAGCCATGAACGCAGGCTGCCCGCCGCGCGAAGTTTTTGCAGGATGTGTTTGACGATTTCGCTTTTGGGTTGTTCAACACGGATTGGTCGCGGCTTGGTTTGTGAAATCACAAAAGCAGGTTTCCGCGTAGGTTGAAAGATGTTTTCTGTGTTTAACATAAATCCTATCTTACGCCTTGTACAGAATTATTTGTCAAGATTCTGGCAGATTACGGTTTTTGGACTGCGTTCAGATATTGCTTTACCGTTACAAAGCTTCATTCTGAGGCTCGAGTCTCTCTCGAGTTGAGGAAATTCTAGCAGATCGTTACGCCAAATGATGTGCATTTATCACATCAAACCACTACATATAGAATTATAGCTCGAGATGAATCGTTTTTGCTGTATCAAGCTTTACAATTCCCACGAAAATTGCGGTGAAGGGTTGAATCAACCCTTCACCGCACCCTCGAGTCCCCGCATGAAATAGCGTTGAAAGAACAAAAAGACAATCAAAATCGGCAAAATCATGATCACCGCACCCGCGCTGGTCGCCCTGGTGTTGGTGCTGAATTGCGAGCTGAGGTCAAGCATTCCCGCCGAAAGTGGCAAGAGGTTCCTGTCGCCCTGCAAGACGATACTTGGCCACAAAAACGTGTTCCAAAATGCAACAAATTGCAAAATCGCAAAGGCGCTGAGCGTCGGCAAAGTCAGTGGCAACATCACTTTGCGCCAGATCGTGAGTTCACTCGCGCCGTCCATCCGTGCCGCCTCCAGAAGCTCGAGCGGCACGCTGAGATAGGCTTGGCGCATCAGGAACAAACCGGCGACGTTTGCCAGCGCGGGCGCGATCACGGCAACGTACTTGCCGACATCGGATTTCAGCCAGCCGAGTTTGGCGCTGGTCACGTAATTGACGATCATGCCCGCCTCATTGGGCAGCACCAGCGTTGCCAGAATGATGTAAAAAACCAGATCGCGCCCCGGGAAATTCATTTTTGCCAGTGGGTACGCGCCAAGGGTCGCCAGCAACACACTGCCCGAAACACCAATAAAACAAATAAGCGCACTGTTCAGAATTTGTCTCGCCACGGGCACAAGTGCGAAGACATCAACGTAATTGCGAAAACTTGGTGACTTTGGAATCAGGTTTGGTGGAAATTCAAAGATACCGCCCGTCGTCTCGAAAGAGGTCGAAACCGTCCACAAAAACGGGTAAATGAACACCAAGGCAATTGCTATTAGCAGTGCATAAATAAAAATATTGGTGATGAGCTTGTTGCGTTCGCGTTTTTGCTTCATCAAACGAATCGTCTCGAGCGCGGCAGCATTGGAATCTCGAGTTTCTATCATGCCTGGTTTCCCCTTGTTAGTCTAAAATTAATAAGCCCAAAAATCAGGCTCACGAACGCCACCACCAGTCCTGCGGCTGCCGCGAAGCCAAACCTGAAATCCTGGAAGGCTTTGGCGTAAACAAAATACATCACGGTGTACGTGCCAGAACTGCCGCCCGTGAGCACGTAAATTTCTTCAAAGACCTTGATCGCGCTGATGGTGGATAGTAAACCACAGACCAAAAGCGTCGGGCGCAAACCAGGCAAGGTAATGTTCCAAAACACCTGCCAACGGTTCGCGCCGTCCATCACGGATGCCTCCTCAAGCGTGCGGTCAATGCTCTGCAAACCCGCCAGGTACAAAACCATGTAATACCCCAAGCCCTTCCAGACCGTCATCAGCATCACGGCGTACAGGGCGTAACTCGAGTTGTTCAGAAGGCTCGAGGGATTCTTGGCGTCCATCAAACCAAACACGGTCAGAACGTAATTGAGCGGTCCGTGCTGGTCGTACATGCCTTTCCACATGAAGCCCACCACCGCCAGACTGGTCACGACAGGCACGTAATACGCCGTGCGGAACAAGCCGATTGCCGGAATTTGACGGTTCACGAGCATGGCAAGACCGATGCTCAAAAATTGAATCACCGGCACGCACAACAGGTACTTCAGACTGTTCAGCATTCCCTCAAAAAAGTACGGACTGGGACCTCGAGCACTAAATTCTTGCGTACCAAACAATTCCCGAAAATTTTGGGTGCCAATCACTTTGGTTTCGATGATGTTGGATTGCGTGAACGCCAAAAAAATACCGAAGGCGATGGGCCAGAACGTGAACAAGAGTTTGAATGAAAGTGTAGGCAGCAAAAAACCATACGCGGTCAGAATGTTGCGCCAGAAACGTGTTCGAGAACCGACTCGAGTTTCGGGGGCTGAGATTGAAGTCATATTGTGATTCTATCGTGTTTATGGCGCTTTCTCGAGCAGCGTCAATCCTATCAAGGTCGGGTTGGCTTGCGTGCCTTCGCTCGAGAACAGAACGCTGGCAATGGTTTTGCTGGGATTTGGATTGACCCAGGTAAAAACGTTTAAACCAATCTCGAGTCCGTCGCTGGTTTTGCCGCGCCAGATCGGGTCGTTGATGATGCTGCGAATCGTGTTTTCGACGCTGGGTTCGGTCCAGGCGTTGATGTTGCGTCCGTACTCGAGGGCTTGAACAAGACTCGTGCCGTCGGAATATTGAATGGTATAATCGCCAACTTTTTGCCGTGGACTGGTCAGCGTGCCCAGCCAGCCCGTGGTGTGCAAGAAGCTGATCGCAGCGGCAGGTGCACCAATCTCGAGCGTGATTTTCTCGGGCAGGTCTTGTGCGGCGGGTCGAGCGCCTTTCAGCATGATTGCGCCCGAAATGTTGAACGTGAACGCGCCAAGTTTGACGTTTGCACCCGTGGGTAAACCCGAGAGGTCGGTGTTTGCGCCTTTCTGCACCCACTGGGTTTCGTCGGTGTCGGTCAATTTGCGCGTGACCAGACCCGAGAGGTCAACCAACGTGCCTTTGATCGGCGCGTATTTGATGGGTTTAAACGCGTCGCGGTAACGTCTGGCGCTTTCCAGATTCTCGAGGTTTGGGGCGCTGACATTCCAGAAGCTCGAGGCGGCGTTGAAGTACGCCGCGCCCTGTTCTGCGTTGCCGTCGTAAATGGCGATGTTGGAGTAAAAATATCCAGTCCAACGGGTTTGAATCGCACCAAGCGCGTTTTCTCGAGCCACGGCTTGCGCCATTCTCTCGGGGTTGAGTGTTGGAAACCAGCTTGCCCCGAGGACACGGAAACCCTGGCTTTGGGCGTATTTAATGCTGGGGTAATCGTCGGCAGCCCCGTAATGCCAGTTGGCAAGCACAATGTCTTTGGGCAGTTGGGGCAAGATTTTGTCACGGTGTGCCTCAGACAGTGCGACATCGTGCCAAATCATTGTGCCAACGCCCAAGCTTTTCAGGTGGTCGTGAAGTTTGATGGTGTCATCGACAAACAATTTCTCGAAGCCTACAGCAATGCCGTTTTCTCGAGCGGGAAACCGTCCGCGCCCATCGGCAATCACCTCGTCGTGTCCGATATGCACAAATTTGGGTTTAAAAACTTGCACCGCCTCGGTCAAAATTGGCAACAGAATTTCATAACTGTGCGGGTTGAGCGTGTCGTAAGCATAAGGTTCTTTGATGTCTGGGTCTTGGGCAATGTCACGGTTTTGATTGTTGTAAAAAAGCCAACTGGCATGACCTGGCGTTTCGATCAGTGGAATGGCATCCATGCCGTGATTGCGAATCAATTCCGCCACCCGTATCGCCTCGGCTTTGCTTGCCCCTTGCGGGTGCCAAATATTTTGGGTGCTGTCCCATTTCACGTAGTCGCTCATCACCAGCAGGCTCGAGAATTTCAGTTTGGCAAGCATCGGGATCAACCAGTCGTTGGTCGGTTTGGAATACGCATCCAAATAAATCATGGCAACTCGAGTTTGCAAGCTTGGAGCATCACGGATATTTGAGAATCGAAACCCTGTTGGCGTCAAAAGTTGCCTTAAACTTTGCACACCTCTGTACGCGCCAAGCGCATCAAACCCCACCACTCCCGCGCCTGTAGCGTCCACCCACAAGCCGTAACCTTCAGCTTTATCAGGCACAATCCCTCGGGTTTTGGCTTCAGTGGCAAGCCCCGCATTCTCGAGCGTCCCAATCCGAATCGTGTTGCCTGTACCCTTCAGCTCGAGCGTTTTCCCCAACCTCGAGAACACCTCTTCATTCACATCTCGAGCCGCCCAAACCAGTTCTTGCGCGTTTCCCTCGAGTTTGAGGCTCAGATTCTCAAGCGGCAATATTCCGTTCGCATCTTTTTCTTCTTGCGGTTTTGGAATGATGCTCGAGAACGCATCGCCCTGGTATGCGGTGTCGGTTGGGGTTTGAGGCAGTGGTGCAGCGATGGCAGGGGAGAGCAAGAACCCTAACGCACAAACAAACGGGGCGAGGGTTTGTGCCACCCTAACCCGGCTCGTTCCTCGCCACCCTCTTATGCTTGCGGGAGAAGGAAAGAAACCTCGATTCTCACGTGTAACAAAACCAAGCTCCCTTCTCCCAACATCAGGAGAAGGGTCGGGGATGAGGGTAGAAAGCGTAACTGCCCAATTTTCATATCCAGCACAAACAGCCCTCAACCCTCGAGCCAGAATTTCAATCGCGTTCATAACGCGTATTTTCGCATCTCGAGGTGAGAATTCTGGACTTGGTTTTCATTAGACCCGTACAATCTTCCTTTTCGTCTGAGTCTTGAAAGCGTAGACTCATTTTCGTGTCTGATGCTCCTATTCTGAAATTGGTTGATCTCGAGGTTGTGCTGGCTCGCACGCAGATTCTCGAGAACGTAAATTTGACCGTCAATGCCGAGTTGGTGTGGCTCACGGGTCGCAACGGTGCGGGCAAAAGCACGCTGATGCGGGCGCTGGCGGGTTTGTTGCCATTCAAGGGTGATGTTGAGATTGTGGGGTTTTCGCCGCGCAGCATTGTTGCGCGTTCCAATTTTGCGTTCGTGCCCGACGAACCCGCGTTGTACGAGGATTTGACGCTGCTCGAGCATTGTCGTTTTCAGGCGCTGGCGTACCGACAACCACAGGCTGAAGCGCGGATGCTCGAGTTTCTGGAACAATTCAATCTCGAGGGTCGTTTGGGCGAATTCCCGTCGTCGCATTCGCGTGGAATGCGGCAAAAACTGAGTTTGTCGTTGTGTCTGGGACTCGAGTTGCCGCTGCTGGTGCTCGACGAGCCATTTAACGGTTTGGACGCTCCAGCGCAGGCGTTGCTCTCCTCCGCCTTGCGTGACCGTGTGAAGGCGGGTCATGCCGTGGTGGTCAGTGCGCACCAGGGCGATCTGGCAAAGACGATGCTCGAGGGCAATGTCAAATCGCGGGTCTTGCTGATTGAGAATGCGAATTTGAAGGACACCTCGCTCGAGGTTGGGGTGCGGGTCGAAACCCAGAACCTCAAGGAACTCAACGCATGACACCCGCCCGTTCCGAATCCGCCACGCGTTTTGCACGTCGTTTGTCACTCTCGAGGGGGTTTAGTTCGTGGGCGGTTTATGTTGGCAAAGCCATTGGCTGGGGAACCGTTCTCTGGATGATCGGTTGGGTCGTCGTGGCAATCATTGCGGGTGCGGAGGTGCTGCCCAAATTCAAGCACCCCATCAGCATTCATTGGTTGCCGATCATATTCTCGAGCCTGGCTGGGTTGTGGTTGTTGTTTTCCGCCAGTCGCTCGAGCACGCCACCAATTAACCTTAATGGGCGTGATGTCTACCGTCTGGCACTGACCGCCGAGGATGCTCGAGAGGTGCTTGACTGGCCACTCTGGTTCGCCAGGGTTTTCAGGTTTGCGGTGGCTTTTATTCTGGGGGCGGTTTGGACGGTGATTGCCAGTTACTGGTTTGACATTTTCACGCCGTTCGCAGCCATCACGCTCGGTTGTATTGCCGCGTTGACCGTTGACCTCGAGTGGTTGGCGTACAGCGCCCGAGGCACAGAAAACACGGCGGCTCGAGCTTGGTTGAACACCCTGGTCTTGGTGGTGGTTGCCTCGAGTGTTGCCGGTGGTGTGCTCGGGTTCGGGCTTGCCAGCGGTTTTTGGAATCTCAATCCACTTGGGTTGCTGCCCGTTGGTTTGCTGGTCTTGGGAGTCATCGGTTCTCGAGCGAGTTTGACGGCTGGTTATCCGCCACGTTTTGCCGCGCAATCACAAATTCTCTCAACGCTTCGTTCCATGATGCTCATGAGTTTGGTGGCACGTTCCCGTCCCGACCCAGATCAACACAGGCGTTTGCGCGATCAACTTTTGGGTCGAGTCTCGAGCATTCGTCCAACCCGCAGCTTGCCACTGCCCGCCCTCGACTCGAGCGTTCTTTTGGCTGTCGCCTGGCGCAGCGCCTTGACCATGTACCGCCGTCCCGTGTTTGATCAAATCGGTCTGGTCTTGCAACTGGCGTTCGTGGTTTTCTCGAGCATCTCAACCGTGTCTGGCGTGGGTGGTTTCTTGCTGCGAGCGCTCGCCCTTGGGTTTTTGCTGCCGCGCTTGGTTGGTCCCGCCATGCCGATCATGTCCACACCGATTCGCAGCAGTGAACGCAGCCTTGGGCGCACGCTGCCAGGTCTGGCGATCATCGGTTTGGTCGGCGTCATTGCACTGTTCGTCTCGAGCCTTTTAAATTACCCACTCGAGCCAGCACTTTTGGGCATCACCAGAACCATGCTGGGTTTATTGCTGCTCGAGAAAGTCGCCACCTGGGCTGGTTTTGCCAGCACTGGCGTCGAAGCCTCCACCAGCGCTTCCACGCTTGCCCTAGTTCCTGCGGCGTTGCTCGAGACGTTCGGGGTGGGTTCGTATACCCTGACCGCGCAAGTTGTTGTGATGATGATCTTGCTGCTGCCAACCGATTAGCTTTACTTGCCCATTTTAAATTCGGATGTCTCGAGCTTCAAGGTTTGTTGCACGCTGACACCGAGTTCTCGTAAATCTTTTTCAAAGGCTGCCACCGTATCGGCTTGAATTGGCAACGAATCCAAGCCGATCAAGACATACGCGTCTTTTTGTTGTTGATCTAATGTGAGATCAATCCCAATCACGCCAATCAAACTGGCGTCTTTCCAACCCATAAAAAATCCGTCGCTGGCTTTTGGTCCTTGACCGGCAACGCCAAAACGCTTGTTGGTTTTCAGCATGGCATCAAACGCCTTGTAAGTGTTTTCGATACTCGAGTTTGCAAAGTTGTAATGCGCGTAATACGGCACGGCAACATTGACAGCGCTGCTTTTGACGCTCGAGGTTGTTTGGGTCACACTCACCCCGTTCGGGGTCGTGATGGTTGAGTTTGTGGTGTTGGCGTTTTGTGGAACGCAAGCCATCAAACCGAGTGTCAAAACCAAAATCGATGTTATTTTCATGGTTTTGAGTTTATCAGGAAATCAAAACGCATCTTTCACCCACTCGAGTTTCAACGCTTTCTGATCCCCTTCGATCAGCACTGCATCAAATCGGCAGGCAATGTCGTCGCGTCCAAGGTATTGCAGTGCGGCACGACGTACCAGCATGGCTTTTCGGGCGGTGATGCTCTCGCCTGGCGTGCCGTGCGAGTTGCTCTTGCGTTGTTTAACTTCAACGAACACCGTCACACCGTCTGGCGTCAGGGCAATGATGTCAATCTCACCGCCGCGAATGCGGTAATTTAACTCGAGAATTTTGAAACCGTGTTGCTCGAGGTGGTTGGCGGCGAGGGTTTCTGACCAGTGTGGCACGAAGCTATCGTACAAGAAAAACCCCTCGCTCGAGACACGGGCGAGGGAACAGCTTGAGGAGATTTTTAAAGGAAATCGCGCATCATGCGGGAAGTTTTTGGGTTTCCGGCAGCTTCCATGCGCATGACAAACTCGAACACCAGAGCAATGATGCCGATAGAGGTCATGCCAAGCAACGCCCAGAAGCTGATGCCCATGAGTCCACCGAAGAACAAACCAATCACTGCCAAACCTGCAATGTCTCTGTTTTTCATGGCTCGAGTTTAGGGCATGAACTTCAATTTTGTCAAGCAAAAACCAAAATTATAGAAAGTTCGGTTTTCTATTCAAGAGAAATTCAAAGTCAACAAAAAAACCTCGAGCCATCAAACTCGAGGTTTCACCGCAACGCTAAAAACCTTAACGCTGCATTTGTTTGGCATCTGCCCACAGACCCTCAAGATCATAAAAATCACGGGTTTCTGGGGTCATGATGTGCACCAAAATCGCGCCCAAATTGATAAGCACCCAACGCGGACTTGGACCTTCAACGTTCACGGCACGAACGTCCTCCTCGAGCAATTTCTCGAGCACGTGACGCTCCAGGGCGCTCATCTGGGGTTGGCTGGTGGCGCTGCAAATCACAAAGTAATCTAAGGAATCAGAGACGGCTGTTAAATCCAGCATCACGATATCGGTGGCTTTTTTGTCTTCCAGTGCGTCGAAAATAATACCCATCTGCTCTTTGTAACCAATCATTGTTGCTGTACTCACATGACTCCTTCATCGGTCAGAAAGCCTGACTGACCACAGTCTACTCCCTTGCCTTCTCGAGCGACAGCGTTTTTAGTCCTGTTTGGGGTTTCTGACGGTTTTTGTGAGGTAAAATTAAACTGTTCGCATCCCTGATTTTCATAAATTTTGAATCCATTTGCCTGTCAGCCACGTAAACTGAAGTGTATGGAACTTGAAACATTTTGTTGGCTCAAGCAACGTAAGGCAAACCGCACACCATTCTGGGCTTGACGGGGTAAACTACCAGTATCTTTATGAAGCACTTTATCGGAGCAAGGAGCATCACATGAACCGTTACGACGACCGGGCGCGGTTGGTGTTTCATTATGCCAGGGAAGAGGGCAGCAAACTCGGACATGCCATGATTGGACCGGAGCACTTGCTGCTGGGCTTGATGCGCGAGGGTGGCACGGCGTGTCGCATCCTGACCGAGTTTGGTGCAACGCTCGAGGGGTTCAGGCGTCGGGTCGAGGAGATCATTGGGCGCGGTGAGGGCTTGCGCCACACCGAAGCGCCAGCCATTACACCTCGAGCGCGGCGCGTGATGGAACTCGCCAGTTCCGAGGCGCGAAATCTGGGTTCGCAGGTCATTGGCACAGAGCATATTCTCTTGGGCATTTTGCGCGAGGGCGACGGTGTGGCGTTCAGAATTTTGCAAGATTTATCGCGGGATGTGGACACGATTCGTTGGCGTATTCTGGCTCATGCCGACCCGCGCCAGGAACAAAAACCTGCCAACACACCATTTCTGGACGAGTACGGACGCGATTTAACCAAAGAAGCCAGGGAAGGCAAACTTGACCCCGTGATTGGTCGTGCCGAAGAAATTCGGCGTGTGGTGCAGATTTTAAGTCGGCGCACCAAGAACAACCCAGTTTTGATTGGCGACCCTGGCGTGGGCAAAACCGCCATTGCGGAGGGTCTGGCGCTGGCAATCATCGAAAATCGTGTGCCACCAAATCTGCGCGGTGTGCGCCTGATCTCGATAGACCTGGCGGGTGTGGTCGCTGGCACAAAGTATCGCGGTGAATTTGAGGAACGCCTGCGGCAAATCATCGAAGAACTGCGCCAAGCCAGGGTTGTGGCTTTCGTGGACGAATTGCACACGCTGGTTGGCGCTGGCGGCGCAGAGGGCACGCTCGACGCGGCAAATATTCTCAAACCACCACTCTCGAGGGGCGAGGTTCAAGTCATCGGCGCGACCACCACGGGCGAGTACCACCGGTACATCGAAAAAGATGCGGCGCTCGAGCGGCGTTTTCAACCCGTGATCGTGCTCGAACCAACACCAGCCGAAACACTAGAGATTCTGCGCGGTCTAAAACCGCGTTACGAAGAGCATCACAACGTGATTATTCCCGACCCAATCCTCGAGCTTTCGGTTAAGGTCGGCGAACGCAGCTTGCCGGGACGCAATTTTCCAGACAAAGCCATTGACCTGATCGATGAGGCTGGCTCGAGGGTGCGCTTGAACGCCAGTCTTGGCGTGCCAGTGGTCGAGGACGGCAACGGCACACCAATAGTCACCCGTGAAGACATTGAAGCGATTGTGGACTCCTGGGGCGGCATTTACGTCGATGACCGCGACGACGGCAAACTCCTGGCGCTCGAGGACAACCTGGGCAAGCAAGTCTTCGGTCAACCCGAAGCTGTCAAAGCACTCTCGGCAGCGCTGCGTCGCTCGAGGGTTGGACTTGGTGGACGAACTCGGGTTTCGGCATCGTTCCTGTTTGTGGGTTCAAGCGGTGTGGGCAAAACCCATCTCGCCAAGGCGCTGGCGAAAACCTTGTTCGGTTCTGAACGCAGTTTGGTGCGTTTTGACATGAGCGAATATCAGGAGGCGCACAGCGTCTCCAAGTTGATCGGCGCACCTCCAGGTTACGTTGGTCACGATCAGGGCGGACGTTTGACCGAAGCGATTCGCCGTCAACCCTTCAGCGTGATTCTGCTCGACGAAATCGAAAAAGCGCACCCAGATGTTTACAACACCTTCTTGCAGGTGCTCGACGATGGACGCCTGACCGACGGACTTGGACGCACCGTGGACTTTCGTCGCGCCGTTTTGATCATGACCAGCAACACCGGCTTCAATCAATCTGGCGGAGTGCGCTTCGCGGGCGACGGTGAAATCACCGACACGCAACCGATCAAAAACCTCTTCAGTCCAGAATTTATAGACCGCCTCGATGAAGTCATTCGCTTCAAACCCCTCGGTGAAGCCGAACTCATCAACATCACCCGTGACATGCTCGAGGACATGCGCATCGAACTCGAATCTCGAGATTTACACGTCGAATTTGACCCGAAACTCGCACCGCACATTGTTTCCAAAGTCAAACTCAAAGGCTCGAGCCGTCAGTTGCGTGCCATCATGCGCAACGAAATCGAGGACCCGCTCTCAATGTCACTCATCACCTTCCCAGAAGGCGAACTTTATATTGGACTCGAGGCTGGCAAGATTGTTTTTGCACGTCCAGAGTTGGTCGGCGAGTTTTAAAGCCCTAAACGTAAAATATGCCATTGTGCTTCACCCCTTCTGTAGGCGATACTTCTCGCTTGTAAGCATTCAGAAGGGGTGATTTTTATGGAATTTCGTCGTTTGGGAAAATCGGGTCTGCAAGTCAGCGTCTTGTCTTTCGGGGCATGGGTCACGTTCGGCACGCAATTGGATGTGGACGGGGCGCTGGAATTGATGTCGGCAGCATACGACAACGGTTGCAATTTTTTTGACAACGCCGAAGCTTACGCTCGAGGTCAAGCCGAGACCATCATGGGTGAGGCTCTGACCAAAGCGGGTTGGCGACGGGACAGTTACATTGTCTCGAGCAAGGTTTTTGGTGGGGCAATCGAGAATCCATCACCGATTCAACGCGGTCTTTCTCGCAAGCACATTTACGAGGCGTGTTATCAAGCCATCGAGCGCCTGCAATGCGAGTACCTCGATCTGTACTTCTGTCACCGTCCAGACCGCAACACACCCATCGAAGAGACGGTACGCGCCATGACCGAACTGATTCATCGCGGCGACGTGCTCTACTGGGGCACCAGCGAATGGTCGGCACAAGAATTGATGGAAGCCTACGCGGTCGCCCGTCAGTACAATCTGATCCCGCCAACCATGGAACAACCCCAGTACAACATGTTCACCCGCTACCGCGTCGAGGTTGAATACAACAGGCTGTACAACCCAGACACGCTCGGTTTGGGAACAACCATCTGGTCGCCACTCTCGAGCGGTTTGCTGACTGGTAAATACAACGATGTCATGCCGAACGACACCCGCATCAATTTGCCTGGTTACGAGTGGTTGAAAGCCCGTTTTGAAAGCCCCGAAATAAAAGCCCAACTGCCAAAAATTCGGGACCTGGCAAAGATCGCCGCCGATCTTGGAACAACCCTGCCCAAACTTGCATTGGCATGGTGCGCCAAGAATCCCAACGTCAGTACCGTGATTACGGGCGCATCCAAAGCCGCGCAAGTCAAAGAGAACTTTGGCGCACTCGAGTTGCTGCCGCAGTTGACCAATGAAGTCATGGGCACGATTGATACGGCTTTGGGCAACAAAGAAATCCGATTGCACGGCTCGAGCGAGTAAAATTTGATGCTCGAGTTTGATAGGCTTTAAGTGCACTTTCTCTTCTCAGACACGAGAATGTGTCATTGCGCCACCCTCATCCCCAACCCTTCTCCCGCTTGCGGGAGAAGGGAGTTTAAATTTTTTGGACATGTGTGGCTCGAGGTTTTCGAAGCCAGGTTGTTTGGTTAGACAACAGACTCGAGCTTGCGCATTGCAAGCTTTAAAATCATTTCATGAACCTCGAGCAGTACCTTCAACGCATCAAATACACAGGCAGTCTCGAGGTCAATCTCGAAACGCTGGTTGGGGTGCATCGGAATCACTTGCTGCACATTCCTTACGAGAATTTGGACATTCATTTTGGACGCACCATGGAACTCAGCCCAACTCGAGCGTTTGAAAAAATCGTGCTCGAGAGACGCGGTGGTTGGTGTTACGAGATGAATGGTTTGCTGGCTTGGGCGTTGCGTGAGATCGGTTTTGAAGTGCAGTATTTGGCGTGTGCTGTGGGGCAAAACAACGCCAGCGCCAACCACTTGGCGTTAAAGGTCAACCTCGAGCAGGCGTATTTGGCGGACGTGGGATTTGGCAATGGTTTGCTCGAACCGATTCCGCTTTCCCCTGGTGTTTACAAACAGCAATCTCGAGCGTTTGCACTCGAGCAACACGGCGAACATTGGCAGTTTGAAATTCCGAGCGTGGGAGTTGGCGCGATTGGAAACAGTTTTGATTTCAGGCTCGAGCCTCAAAAACCCGAGCATTTTCAAGAGCGCTGCACCTATTTGCAAACCTCACCCGAGAGCGGTTTTGTGCGGGTCGTGGTCTGTCACCGCATGTTTGAGACGGGCGTACAAAGTTTGCGGGGTACGGTGTTGCAAACCATTTCAAACGGCATCGAAACCAGTCGGACGCTCGAGAATCGAGACGATTACGAAACGGTGTTGCGTGAAGTTTTTGATTTGCAGATCGATGCCAACACTTTGTGGTCCAAAGTTTGGGCTTCACACCTTGAATGGCGGAAAAACTTGCCAGTTGGAGCCGAAAATCGGTAGGGTTATCAACACACTGTGGATAACCCTGTTGATGAAAATGCAATTTCTTGGTTGTTCGCCCGTACCCGTTCTGGCGCAGCGCGAGGGACTGAACGAACCCGAGAGTTACTCGAGCAACTTGGAAACCCTCAACATCATTTTCCTGCCATTCACGTGATCGGTACGAACGGCAAGGGAAGCGTCTGTGCCATGCTCGAGACGGGTTTGCGTTCAACTGGAATAAAAGTTGGGCGTTTTACCTCGCCGCATTTGCTCGAGTTTGGTGAGCGCATTTTGGTAGATGGTGCGCAAATTCCAGGTTCCGAAATCGAAGCGTTCGTGCGCTGGGCGCAAGGTTTGCAACTCGAGGCGGCATTTTTTGATTTCGTGACCGCAATGGCGTTCAAGTATTTTGCCGATCAAAACGTTGAACTTGCCGTGGTCGAGGCTGGCGTGGGCGGCTTGCACGATGCGACCAACAACCTCGAGCGTATCCAATTAACCATCATCACCAACGTTGACTTTGACCATGTTGAAGCTTTGGGCGGCACGTTGGAACGCATCACCCTCGAGAAAGCTGGGGCAATACGACCTGGCATTCCTGTCGTGACCGCCGCTCGAGGTGTGCCGCTCGAGATCATTCGAGAAATCGCGCTTGAACGTCACGCGCCATTGCATGTTCTTGACCTTGAGAATTCGTTGTTCAGCCTTCCTCAAGCGCCCGCTTTGCGTGGCAGCCATCAGCTCGAGAATGCCGCTTTGGTCGCCGCATCACTCAGGCTTCTCGAGCAGCCCGAATCCAGCATCAACGCCGCCATGCGAGCAACCTGGGCTGGTCGGTTTGAAATTTTTGATTTTGAAAACCGTCAGTATATTCTTGACGGCGCTCACAACCCTGCCGGCGCTCGCGCTTTAAGCGAAAACCTCGAGCCTGGATTTGCCCTGATTTTTGGCGTGATGGCTCGCAAGAGTGTTCATGCCGTTCTCGAGCCACTGCATTTAAAAGCCTCGAGTCTGAATTTTGTTTCCCCAGGCGAATTGGGCGCTGACCCGTTTGCATTGGCGCTCGAGTTTGATGGACGCGCTTTTGAATCCCTCGAGATCGCACTGAAAACCATCACCGCCGAAAAAATCGTGATCGCAGGATCGCTGTACTTGGTCGGACGCGCTCGAGGCTTGCTGCTGGCGGCTGGCGCGAGATTGCGGCTTGCTTGACTGTAAATTAACAATTCTGTTTTACGATGCTCGAGATGCGTCGCCTTTTGCTGGTTCTCTTGTTCTCTCAAATTTTAGTCTCGAGCACCTTCGCCCAAAAAGTTGGCGTGACAATGGCGGGCGGTGTCGCCAGGGGTTTCGCGTATTTGGGCGCACTGCAAGAATTGGTGATGCGCGGAATGCCACTCGATTTGATTGTCGGCACGAGCGCTGGCGCAATGGTTTCGGGCTTGTACGCCAGTGGTTACAGCTTTGACACGGTAGCCGATATTTTCTCCGAACTTCAGCACCATCAAAATGATCTCGCTCGAGTCACCTTTCCACCCACCAAAGGACTTCTGGACATTCGCGGTTTGGAAACCGTGTACCGCGCCCTGGTAAACAACCAGCAACTCGAGAACACCAGCCCCCAACTGGCAATTATGGTCACAAAACTCGAGGTTGCACCTTCAATTGCTTTAACAAGCGGCGATCTGACCACCGCCATGCGAGCCTCGATCAGTCTGCCAATCGTTTTTCCCGCCGTCGAAATAGACGGGCATTATTACGCCGATGGCGGCTTGAAAAATCCAATCCCCGTGGACGTTGCCCGCAATTTAGGCTCGAGCGTCGTGATTTCAATTCGCGGTCTTGGGGAACCAAACGTCAAACCAGACAATTTAATCTCGAGTCTCGGTTTGACGGTTGCCGCCGTGACCTTGCCAGTCGATCAAGCTCAACCCGATTTGACGGTGCGCGTCAAAGCCTACGACGCGCAATATTTTGATTTTGGTAGCGCCCGAGAACTCATCAAACGAGGTCGTGAAACGGCAAGCGAAAACTGGCTCGAGATTGCCAAAATTCTCGAGCAAAAAAATATCAAACTCAATCCTGTTGGCGACCCGCACAGCAAAAATCCTGTCAATCAACTCTGGCGTTCCAGACTCGAGCAGGGTTTAAATTTGGCTCGAGTCATTCCAGCCGAATTGACCATGGCTCCACAAATCGAACTTGGACCGAGTGCGTTTGACTGGGGAACTCGAGTTGGCGCACCCAGCGCTTGGGGTTCGCTGGGACTTGGTTTGGAAGCCACGGGCGGTATTCTTGGGAATTTTGGGATTGCGGGCGGTTACGTCAAACTCCTCAACGCCCCTGAAAGCAGTGGTTACGCCAGACTCGAGTACCGATTCTCGAGCGACCTGCGCGTTTATGGAACTTTCGACCCAGCCCGCCGACCTACCAACACCTCTTGGGAACTGGGAATTGAGTTTCGAGATTCTGATTTCGGAATTCGGTTATCGCTCGATTCACAAGCCATTGGATTGACAGGCACGGCTCGAGCAGAATTTCAAGATTTTAGATTCTCAAGTTCACTCGAGTTTCGCTTCGGCGAAAACCTGAATCCCCGCATCGAAAGCCAAATCGCGTTCAAATGGCAAATTCTCGGATCGCCTTGGTTCACTCGCGCTCGAGCTTTAATCGGTTATTCCAGCAACACCCAAGGTTTTGCCCTCGGCTCGAGCAGTTTGCTTCGCGCCTACCCAGAAGCTTACCTGACTCGCCCCAGTGTTCTGATTGCCAACCTCGAGTTTGGATACCGCTTTCAAATCCCTAACGTCTTGGGGATTGCCAGCCTCGAGCCAGAAATACGCATCTTCACCGATTTTGGCTGGGACTTTAACTCGAGTTATTTGTTCGATGCTGGAATTGGTATAAATTTGCCAGGACGTTGGTTTGGGTTTTTACCGTTTAATTTGGGAATGGATTTGGCATTTGGCAGCCTTGGCGCTCGAGTAACGGTGTTTACGGTGTTGCCGACAGTTTGGAAATAAGAATACAATTGAGTCATGAACCTGAACGCAGTACGTCGCTATTGGTGGGCTGGCTATATTGTGCTATACGCCATACTTTTTTATCCCCTGCAAAACCCGAACGCTTCAGGAAGTGCGCAGATCAGATTATTGCTTAGTTTTTTTGCGGTACTTGGTGGTTTCTTTTTAACCTGGACTGCTTACCCTGATTTGCGCCTAAGCAGTATCAAAAATATCGTACCCTTTGCAAAAAAACATCCAGCACCTTTGGTTGCACTTTCATTTGGCTTTTGGGCAGTTTTTAGTTCTCTTTTTTCTAAAATACCAATTGTTGGACTCTTAGGAGGGTTAGATTCAAACATTGATAGTGCTTTTGGGACAGTTTTGCTTTCATTCATCTTTTTTCTAGTCTATTTTGAAGTTATTCGGGATCGAAAAATAGAAGACAGTCTTATTCTTGTAATGCGATATCTCTTAATTGTTTTTATTGTGCTTGCAATTATCGAAGTTATTTTAAGAAAATCTTTTCTAATACCCAGCGCTTTGGTTTCAGATTTACCTGTTCTTAATTTTGGTTCTAATGGTCATTTGGCTGGTTTTTTAATTCTATTAACTGGTGGTTTTTTTAGTTTTCTGACTTCAAGTTTTCAAAATACTCTTTTTCTACTGCTCATCTCAAGTTTCACGATAGGTTTAGCTTTCAGTAAAGCACCTTACGCAAGTTTCGCAGCGACTTCTTTCTTTTTTGCATTAAATAAAAAAGTTAAAATTGCCCTAGCTTCGGCTATTGTGATTGCCATTGGTGCTGTATTGGGTTTTGGTTTTATATTTTTGGTCAATCAAGCTTTTAAACGCGATCTTGTAGAACCAGTCCAATATCAAGGAAGAGTGATTTTGTACAAAATTGCTTTAAAGGGAATTTTAGCACAACCAATTCTTGGTTATGGTGGACCTCAATTTCAATATAATTGGACAAGGTTTACTACAAAAAATGAATTAGTTGAGTTTTTTAATGACTTTTATTTATTGAAGTACGTTAATACTATTCGTGATCAAAATACAGGGATTGAGATGTTTCAAGTGCAAGATAAAGATAATAATCTTTCGTTTACAACACCAGGCATGTGGAAAGCCCACAATCAATTTTTAGACATTTCATTGATGTGGGGATTAATTGGTCTAATATTGTATATTGTTTTACTTTGCTTTTCTTTAAAAAATCTTTTTAATTTTAACTTTTTTGCGCTCGCAATTTTCGCTTACATGGTCTGGAATTTATTTTGGTATATGGAAATTGAAGCGGAGGGGATATTTTTTGTTATTCTAGCCGTATCTTGTGTATACAATAAAAATTCCCGAAACAATTCTGTTTCGGGTGAATAGTTCAAAATAGGTGATAAACTAAACTACTGCAAAATACCATTTACATAGGTTTTACTAAACGCTGTTGAATCAGTAACTACAGTAACAATAAAATCTGTGTCTGAAGCTGTTGGAGTTGTAATTGTACAACTTTGAACAGCAGATGGTGCCACATTCCAACCATAAAGTATAGAAGCCGATACTGTTTGTACCAGTTTACAATTTGTAGAACTGAACATTGCTACAACTTGCTGAACATTTTTATTTGGTTCACTTGCAAGTTGAGAAGAAAGGGCTTTATAAACATTAGAGCTATGAATTTGTGCAGCCTTTACATTAGCTGTAGCTCGCGCAGCTAATAAGTTGGGGACAAGTACGGCAGCAAGTATGCCAATAATAGCAATGACTATTAACAGTTCAATAAGTGTGAACCCTTGGACACGATATTTCATATGTTCCTTAAAAGTTACCCCGCCAAGTCATATAGACAAGGCGGGGTGAACTTCCTATTTTCAGATATAAGACCTATGGGAGTGGTGAACCGTTAGTTGAAGTTCCGCCACCAGTTGCGGTATCTGCCACAACCGCAACAGAAAAATCACCAGTTCCACCGGCCGTAATGGCACAGGTTGAAACAGCACCTGGAGGAGTTGCCCATGTGTACAAGATACTGGCACTTGCTGTTGGTGCAGTCTTGCAGTTTGTTGCACTAGCACCATACAAAGTAATTGTATTGGCTACCGTTGCAGCGGTGTCACTCGCCAGCGAAGCTGTTACTGCCTTATAAACATTGGCGCTAAATGCTTGAACGGCACGCTTATTGGCGGTGGTACGGGCTGCCAACAGGTTCGGAATCAAAACGGCGGCGAGGATACCAATGATGGCGATGACGATGAGAAGCTCGATCAGTGTGAAACCTTGGGTCTTGTTCTTCATTTTCTTTCTCCTTGATCTTCCCGAATAGGTATTTTATAGGCTCGGGTTAATCTTCGTGTAGTGCTTGCTCCTCTTCGGAACACAGTTATCTTAGCAGCACAGACTTACCGATTCCTTACAAAACACGCATTGATGTTGGGAACGGAATAATCCCGAGTTTTTTGGCAAAATGTTTTCAAAATATGAATGTAAAACCTTCAATTGTTGAGGAAATTCTGAGTGCGAATCTCAAGGTTTTTAACTCAGATTCTCGAGCGTAAAATTAGATCGTAAAACTCGAGGTCTTGGTTTTTCGAGCATCAAAAAAACGGACAGCACAAATACTGTCCGCTCGAGATTCTTGTATTTTATTTGCCGCTTGAAACGGTTTCAGCTTCTGCATTCGCATTCACAACTGGGTGACGAAGCCGCATCCTGAGGCTCGAGACGTATTCTGCCACATCGGACAAGCCACGCTCGAGGTTGGCGCGAAGGTGGTATTCGCCCACACCCATTGGTGAGAGCAGATTGAACGGTGGTTTTGAAAGTGTCTCGAGGACTTCAGTGATCGTGCCGGTGGTGATGCCGGTGGCGCTGAGTTTATCCTGAATTTCTTCGGGCGTGATGATGCGCGGCGCGTCAAAATGGTTGAGTGCCAGGGTGACAAAACTGAACAAGCCACGGCTCTGAATCTGGCTTTGCACGTTCGCCTCGAGCGATTCCAGCGTTTCGGTGTTGATGCTTCCCGCATTCCAGTAGCCTTCAAGCTCGAGTGGTCCAAACGAGAAAAGTTTGGCAAGGTCGCGCAGGTCGGAAAGTGACTCGAGTTCGACTTTGCAGACGCGTCCGAAGGCGGCGCTGGGTTCCAGGAAACCGAGCACGTCTCTGGGGGCGGCAACGGCAAGATACTTGACGCCCGTCACGCGTCCAGCCTTCAAGATGCTGTTCATGGCATCCATCTCGAGCTTGCCGTCGGTCACTGCCAGCGCCACGCGGTGTCCAAGCCGTCCGAGTTTGGTCTCTAAAAGCAAACCGCTTTCCAAAGCGCTGACGACGTAACCGAGCGCGGTGAAGCTGGTATGCACATTCTCGAGCATGGCTTCAAACGGTGTGGCTTGTTTGGCTGGTGGTGTTTCTCGAGCCGTGGGAATTTCGTCTACAAATGCTTCGGGAATCGTTTCTGAGAGCTTGGTTTCTGCTTTCGCTGCACCATTTTCGCTGGTTTCACCGGAGCGTGGATACAGAATACCTTTGGGGTACGGCGATACTTTGACCTCGCGGACTTCACGGACGTAAGCGCTCTCTTCGATGATTTGGCGCTCAAATTTGGCTTTGGGGACACTTGGCGTGCTTTGGGCTGGGCGCTCGAGGTCGGGTTTGGTGTCACGGTTTTTGGCGATGCTCTCGAGTTGCAGTTTTTCACCAATCACGGTGATAAAAAGTTGATCGTTGACGTTCAAACCGCGTTTTGCAAAGTAATCGGTCAGTCCGTACACGCGTTTTTCGGTGGTGCTGGCGGTCAGTTTGATTTCCTCACCAGAATCGGTCACGGCAAGAATAAAACCTTCCGAGGGCAGCGTCCCCTCGAGGTATTTCAAGACCGCTATCGAACCCGTGTTCAAGCACAATCGGGTGAGGATGTACCGCACGCGACCTTTCGCTTCACTCATCGGGAATTCCTTTGTGGGCGTTTTTCACGCCAGTTTTGAGATTGATTTTTGTTGGTTTGAGGTTTGACTGTTTGAGGTTTGACTGGGGTGGTGATTGGCTTGACAAGCCCATGATGTAAGTCTGCAATAGTCATGTTACGTCCGTGGGTCAACGAGTAATACAGGTGCTTGGAAATCTCCAACGTCACTCGAGCATCGCCGAGTGCACGGTGGCGTTCTTGTAGTTTGACACGAAAAAGCTTGGAGAGTGCATCAAGCCCGCGTTTGCGACGACCAGGCAGTGCCGCGAGGGCAAGGTTGATCGTGTCTACGACAGGATTGCTCAACTTGAATTGTAGCTTACCAAACTCTCGGGTCAAGAGTGCAACATCAAAGCCCGAGTTTTGAACGATTAAGGTCGCGTCGCCCAGGAAGGCTTTGAAATCCCTCAGGACTTCCTCGACGGGTCGGGCGTTCAAGACCATGTTCTGGTTGATGCCCGTGAGTTTGACCACGAACGGCGGAATGTGCCGTGTGGTGCGAACCAAGCTCGAGAATTCTTCGATGCCGCTGCTGGATATTTTCACCGCGCCAACTTCAATAATGTCCTCGCGGATCGGGTCGCCGTTGGTGGCTTCCAGGTCGAGCACCACAATGGTTTCATTGTGTGGTGGGAATGGCATTGTCCAGGACCAGAGTGCAACTTCAGACTCGAGAAACCGAAACCGCCCGTCGAGCAGTTTGGGCAGCAATGCAGCCGCACCAGGAATGCTCAAACCCAAACCCGAGCACAACGCGTCGATTTGCAGCGCCGCGTTGTGCTTCTCGAGCAACTCGTGGGCGAGTCTGGAAAGGTAGGGGTAAATGATGCGACGGTGTGGCAAGTGAAAGTCCTTAACTCGAGGTGGCGGTTTTGAGAAACATGGCGTTGGTGGCTCGTTCTAGGGCGTGGGTGACGGTTATCAGGCGTTCATCTTGAAGGGCTGGGGCGATAAATTGCACGCCGACGGGCAAACCAAGGCTTGGATTGTACGCACCTCGAGCGTCTTCAAACCCGAATGGCACACTGATGGCGGGCAAGCCTGCCAGATTGACAGCGACCGTGTCCACGTCGGTCAGGTACATTGAAACGGGATCATCGGATTTCTCACCGATTTTGAAGGCGGCACTCGGGGCGGTGGGCATCAAAAGTACGTCCACGTTTTCAAAAGCTTTGGCGAATTCACGGGCAATCAACGTTCTGGCTTTCAAAGCCTTGGAATAATACGCGTCGTAATAGCCGCTCGAGAGGGCATATGTGCCCATCAAAATTCGGCGTTTGACTTCCGCGCCAAAACCTTCACCGCGTGCTTTCATCATGGTTTCGTTGATATCCCCCGAAAAATTTCCACGATGCGAGTAAATCATGCCGTCGTAGCGTGCCAGGTTGCTCGAGGCTTCGGGACAGGCGATCAGGTAATAGGTGGCGAGGCAAGTCTCGAGTGAGGGTAAAGAGATTTCGGTGAGGGTCGCGCCGAGTTGCTCGAGTTGGGTTTTAACCGCCTCGAGTGCTCCAAGAACGCCGCTCGAGTTGCCAGCACCCACGGCTTCCTTGACAATGCCAACCCGCAAGTCTCTGATGTCACGCTCGAGGGCAACAGTGAAGGTATTTTCTTGCTCGAGTGAGGTGGCGTCTTTTGGGTCGTGACCGCAAATGGTTTGCATGGTGACGGCTAAATCATGGCTTGATCTTGCAATCGCACCCACTTGATCGAGGCTCGAGGCGTAAGACACGACTCCGTAACGGCTGACGCGCCCATACGTTGGTTTCATGCCGAGCGTGCCAGTGAAGGCTGCTGGCAGGCGCAGCGAACCGCCAGTGTCCGTGCCGAGGGCAATCGGCACAATCCCAGCCGCGACGCTCGCCGCCGAACCACTGCTCGAGCCGCCTGGAACGCGGCTGGTGTCCCAGGGGTTTTTGGTCGCCCCAAACGCGCTATTTTCGCCGCTTGAACCCATGCCGAACTCGTCGAGGTTGACTTTGCCAATGCTGATCGCGCCAGCGTTTAAAAGTTTTTGCACAGCCGTTCCGGTGTACGGCGAGACGAAATCCTCGAGCATTTTCGAGCCTGCGGTGGTGCGCGTTCCACGAACACACAGATTATCTTTGAGTGCAACGGGAACACCCGCCAACGCGCCAACGGTTTCGCCTTTGGCAATGCTGACATCGATGGCTCGAGCCTCCAAAATTGCTGTTTCGGAAATATGTAGGAAAATGTTCAGGTCGCTCGAGTGCTTCGCGTCTTGAAGGGCTTGTAGAATGGTTTCTTCGGCGCTGACTTGACGGGTTTTGATGCGGTGAGCCAGTTCGAGCGCAGTCATGATGCGATGTTACCAAGTTTGTCGTGTTTGAGCGAAATTTTACTGGGATTTGATCTCGAGCCGCAATTAGGTGTAAGCTCCTTATTGAGAATCAGTTCTCAATAAGGAGCACCATGAAACTTCCAATCATCCTGCTTGCCCTCATCTCGAGCAGCACATTTGCCGCGCCAATCAAAGTCGTGACCAGTTTCTCGATCCTCGAGGATTTGGTGCAGAACGTCGGTGGCAAGTTGGTCAGTGTCACCAATTTTGTTCCCAGAGACGGCGATTCACACAGCTACACACCAACCACCCAAGATGTTCGCGCCCTGGGAGACGCCAAAATCGTTTTCATGAACGGCTTGGGACTCGAGGCTTGGTTTGAAAAACTGGCAAAAAATGCCGCCAGCAAAGCGAAGATAATTAAAGTCTCCGATGGTCTGAAAACCCAGAAGATCAGCGTTGGTGACGAAACAGGCGAAATTGACCCGCACATGTGGTGGAATCTTCAAAACACCATTGCCTACACCAAAAAAATTGCCAGTACCTTAACGCAAGCCGATCCTAAACACTCGAGCAGCTACCAAAAAAATGCGGCGACCTACATCAAGACACTCTCGGGGTTGGATAATTGGGCAAAACTCGAGGTGCAAAAAATTGCGGTCAAAAACCGTGTGCTCGTCACCAACCACGACGCTTTGGGGTATTTTTCGGCGCGGTATGGTTTCAAAATTCTTGGCACGGTCATTCCCAGCGGCGCTACAGAACGGAGCGCCAGCGCCAAAGAAACCGTGCAATTGATTGACCTTATCAAAGCCAACAACGTGCGGGCGCTGTTCACCGAAAACATCATCAACCCCAAACTCGCAAATGCCATCTCGAGCGACACAGGCGTCAAAATTGCGCCACCCCTGTACACCGATGCGCTCGGCGCGATTGGCTCGAGCGGCGAAACTTTTATGAAAGCCTTTCGCTACAATGTCACAACCATCGTCAATGCGTTAAAATGAGTTATTGAGATTTGACTCTCAATAAACTCAACCCTTATGCCCCAGACCTTACCGACAACCAAGCGATTCCCCAAAGACCACAGCCATCAACTGCTGAACGTCACGGATTTGGTCGTGTCTTACGGCGAGACGCCCGCGTTGACGGGCGTCAATTTTCACCTTTGTCCCAAAGAATTCGTGGCGATTATTGGACCAAACGGCGCGGGCAAAAGCACACTCTTGAAAGCCATTCTGGGCTTGACAAAAAGCAGCAGTGGCAAGATCGAATTCTCGAGCGAACTTGGTGCAAACCCCACGCAAGCCATCTCTTACGTGCCCCAACAACAAAGCCTGGACTGGAGCTTTCCAGTGACCGTGCGCGATGTGGTCATGATGGGACGCATTGGACGAATGGGCTGGCTCAAATACCCGAACGGCAACGACAGGCACGTGGTCGAGTTGGCTCTGAAAAAAACGGGAGTGAGCGACCTTTCCAACCGCCCCATCGCAGCATTGTCCGGCGGTCAAAAACAACGTGTGCTGCTGGCGAGAATGCTGGCTCGAGAATCCAAACTTTTATTCTTGGACGAACCCCTGACAGGTGTGGACAGCAAAACCCAGGACAGTATTTTTGAAATTCTCGAGGCTGAACGTGCAAGTGGTAAAGCGCTTTTGATGGTCACGCACGATCTCGAGGCGGCACGGACTTGGTGCTCGCACTTGATGCTGATCAACCGCGTGGTGATTGCGGCGGGAAAACCAGATGTGGTGTACACGGCGAAGAACATTGAAGCGACATTCTCGAGTGGGTATTGAAGCAGCTACCGATAGGCAAAAAACTTTAAGGTGAATTGATGACTCGAGAGATCAGTATTTCCAGAAAACCTTTTTCAAACTCGGGCATCCTCGAAAAACAGGTGCTTGAAGCATGAATTTCCTGCTCGAGCCTCTGCAATATCCTTTTTTTGTGCGCGGTCTGGTCGGCGTCAGCCTGGTCGCGGGTTTGTGCGGCGTGATTGGCGTGTACGTGGTCTTGCGTGGGCTTTCCTACATTGGTGATGCGATGGCGCACGCGGTTTTTCCTGGCATTGTGGGCGCGTTCTTACTGAAAACCAACACGCTGTTTGGAGGTTTGCTGGCGGCAATTCTGACCTCGTTCGGCATTGGGTTTGTCACGCAGCGCAGCGGTTTAAAACAGGACAGTGCGATAGGCATTATTTTTGTCGGCATGTTCGCGCTCGGTGTGGTGCTGCTCTCGAGCGTGAAGACTTACGCGGTTGACCTCTCGAGAATCTTGACGGGCGACCCGCTTGGCATCTCGAGCGCGGATATTTGGTTGACGCTTGGTTTGGGTGTGGTGGTTGGACTGGTCTTGCTGGCGTTCAACAAAGAATTGCTCCTGGTGGCGTTTGACCCCACCGAGGCTCGAGTGATTGGGCTGCCCGTCAACCGTTTGAACAACTTGTTGCTGGTTTTGATTGCCTTAACTGTGGTCTTGGCAATTCAGATGGTTGGAACAATTTTGGTGGTCAGTTTGTTGGTCACCAGCGCCAGCAGCGCCAGGTTACTGACCGCTCGAGTCAGCACCATGATGATGCTCGGCGCGGCAATCGGCGTGGTTTCGGGCGTGCTTGGCTTGTACGCCTCGTATCATTTAAGCATTCCGCCTGGCGCGACGGTGGTGTTGACAAACACGTTTTTCTTCTTGCTGGTGCTGTTGTTGCGCCGCCGTGGCGATCCGGCTCGGGTTTAAAAAACCCCATTGTTCAAAATTGGGGCTGGGATGGTGTCCGAAGGCGTAAACTGGGTTCAAGCTTTACGAGTTTAAGCTTTACGAACCGTTGGAGGTTTCATGAACACATCAGCCGAACTTGACATCACCAGCATCCTGCGTTACGCCGTGGAACGCGTGGCTTCAGACATTATTTTGACTGTCGGTTTGCCGCCGCAGTTTAAAATTCACGGCGAGTGGACTTCTGGCGAGTGGACGAATCCGCTCAATCCTCAAGAAACCCGCCGTTTGATGTACTCGATGATGACCGAAAAGAAACAGCGCGACTTTGAAGAGAACCGCGAGAACGACTTTTCGTTTCAGATCACGGGTTTGGGGCGCTACCGCGTCAACGTTTTTTACCAACGCGAAAGTGTTGGCGGTGTCCTACGGCTGATTCCAACAGCCATCAAACCGCTTGGCGATATTGGTCTACCCACCGAAACACTGGTTGCGATTGCCAACCAGCCTCGAGGTTTGGTGCTGGTGACAGGACCGACGGGTTCGGGCAAGTCCACGACTTTGGCAGCCATGGTTGACTACATCAACATCAACCGCAAAGTGCATATCGTGACCATCGAAGACCCTGTTGAATTCGCGCACAGCCATAAAACCAGCATCATCAACCAACGCGAGATTGGGCAAGACACCCAAAGTTTTGAGAAAGCACTTCGTGCCGTGTTGCGTCAAGCGCCAGATGTGATTCTGGTCGGAGAGATGCGCGATTACGAAACCATTCACTCGGCGGTCACGGCGGCAGAAACGGGTCACCTGGTGATGGGCACATTGCACACCAACAGCGCTCCAGAGGCGATAGACCGTATCGTGGACGTTTTCCCTGAGGTTCAGCAGGCGCAAATTCGGGTGCAGTTGGCAAACAACTTGCAAGCCGTCATCACCCAACAAATTATTCCGCGCATGTCCGGCGATGGTCGCGTGATCGCTTACGAGATCATGCAAGCCACCCCTGCGGTTCGCGCCCTGATCCGTGAGGGCAAAACCTACCAGTTGACAAGCGTGATTCAAACCGGTGCGAACGTCGGCATGATTACGATGGATGCCTGCCTTGCCGATCTGGTCAAACGCAAGGTCATCAGTTACGAGATGGGTTTCTCGAGGGCGGTGGATTCCAAAGAATTTGACCGTCTCAGTAAAATCACGGGTTTTACCGATCAAAGCCTCAACAGCCCCAACGCGGGGCAGGCAGGTCAGCCAGGGCAACGCCCCGCCGCCACGCCAGCGGCGGCAACCACACCTGGACAATTCGGCAGAAGATAAATCAATCAAGACCAAAAAGCTCCGAAGCCATGGTACTCGGGGCTTTTTTGAATCTCGAGTTTGGGTTCTGATGCCACTCGGGTTTTTGCCGATTGCCATCCACTTCCTTTGGGAACGAACTTCGACTAAACTCGTAGTAAGGCTTATGAAACCCGAAACCAAATCTGCCCAAACTTCATGGCTGCCACTTGGTGTGGTGCTGTTGATTCTGTTGTTCACACCGCTTGGCGGTCTGTGGTGGTTGTTCCTGGCGGCAGTGATCGCGCTGGGCTGGTTGAAGTTCTTGCCGCTCGAGCGGACTTTGTTGTGGGGCGCAGTGGTTTTTGCAGGTGGCTTGTTCAGCGCGGGCGGTTGGAATGCCAGCAGTTTGAGTCCTGTCTTCAACCCCCGAGAGGTTGAAGACGCACAAGCTTTTGACACCAACGGATTGCGGCGGCTCGAGGTGCACGGTTTTAATGGTTTTATTCGTTTGAACGTGTCCAGCGAATCCAAGCTTGGCGTTGAACGCAAAGGCGGTGCAAGCCTCAACCTCGAGCGGCGCGGGGATGTCTTGTTGCTGACGGCAAAAAAACCGTTTTTCGCGTGGAATTCTGGGATCAATTTGACTTTGAGTGTACCAGCCAACCTCGAATTGAGTTTGAAAACCTCGAATGGTGTGATTGACGTGGCTGGGGCAATCAAAAATCTTGAAGCCAGCACGTCCAACGCCAGCATCAACGTCAAAGACACGGGCAACACAGATTTGAAACTCGAGACGAGCAACAATGTGATCACACTCGAGCGAATTGCGGGCAAGGTGAATGCCAGAACGTCCAACGGAAGCATTCGCGTGACAAACGCGGGCGATGTCGAACTCAAACTCGAGACCAGCAATGCCAGCGTGATCTTGGAGCGGGTGAATTTTGCCAACAACACCAAAAGCAGTTTGTTCACCAGCAACGGCAACGTGCAACTGATCGGTTTGAACGCACCGTCGGGCTTTTTGATTCGCGGCAGCACCAGCAATTCAAAAATCGATGTGAACCTGCCAGGGTTTGACATGAAACTCGAGGATCAAACCTTTGAAGCCAGACGCAACAATGGGTTTGGCATGGCACAACTTGAGGTCAAAACCAGCAATGATCGGGTGACGGTCAGACCCTAAATGTTTGGTCGCGCGAGGTTTGTCAGGGCAACCGCAAAGTCAGACTGATAACCTAATGAATGCCAGACATCGACGCACTTGGACTCCTCAAACACTTCACCACCATTCCTGACCCTCGACAAGCTCGAGGCATACGCCACAACCTCGCAGACATTATTTGTATT
>JANXTZ010000038.1 GCA_025352125.1 Deinococcales bacterium
TTGCTTGCCGCAGTTTCGGCAACGGTGGTTTTGTTTGTGGTGGCGGGTGAATCCGTTTTTGACGGTGTGATCGGATTGGCAGTTTGGGCAAGTGGGCATGACTTAGGATACGATTTCATCCTTACCAATGAGGCACTACCCAATTGAAGTCTTGCAGTACAAGGTAAACCTGTCATTTTGAGACTAAAAAAACAGTCTTGCCAAGCTCGAGCCAGCACTTTAAGCTCGAGGTATGAATTTATACCTGGAATGCAGCCGCATCGTTCTTTTCGTCAAAGACATTCGTATCATGGGCGCGTTTTACCGCGATGTGCTTGGTTTAACCCCCAAAGTCACGCCCGATGACCCAAAATCTTGGCTCGAGTTTCAGGCGGGTGCAATCAGCATTGCCCTGCACGAAAACGGTGTGGCGAACAAAGCCAAGCGCCCGCCCAAAATCACGTTTTACGCTGCGGATGTCGCGGCAGCTAGAGAAATACTGCTGGCTCGAGGGGCGAGACTCTCAAAAGTCATCAAAACCGATTGGTTTGCGTTCTGCAATGGGCTTGACCCCGAGAACAACCACTTTTCAATCTCGAGCCGACCCTGAATTCACAACACTGTTTCTGGTTGACGCTCGAGGTATCCGCTGGCTTGCAGCTTGAACAGTTGCGCATACGTGCCGCCTTGCTTTAAAAGTTGCTCGTGCGAACCCGATTCGGAAATTATTCCAGCCTCGAGCACCACAATAAAATCTGCCAGTCGCACGGTGCTGAATCTGTGCGAGATCAAAACCGTCATGCGGTCTTTGGACTGCGCACGCAAAGCTTCAATGGTGTCAAATTCGGCTTGGGCGTCCAGCGCGGCGGTGGGTTCGTCGAACACCAGCACGCTGGCTTGCCTAAAGTACAACCTCGAGAGCGCGATGCGTTGCCACTGTCCGCCCGAAAGTTGTCGTCCACCCGCGAACATCCTGCCGAGCATGGTGTCGTACCCTTCGGGCAGGTCGTTCATGAATTCGTTCGCGCCCGATTGCGCCCCAGAGCGTTGCAACTCGACATCGTTGCCGATGTCATCCAGCCTCGAGAGGGCAATGTTTTCTCGGGCGGTCATCTGGTACTGTCCGTAATCTTGAAAAATAATGCTCATCTGGGCTTGGACGCTGCGCGGACTGAAACGGCTCGAGTCCAGACCGTTCAGTAAAATTTTGCCACCGGTGGGTTCAAAAAGCCGTGTTAACAGTTTGACAATCGTGGTTTTGCCCGCACCGTTCTCGCCGACCAGCGCCAGGGCTTGACCGCGCATGATTTTAAAATTCACGCCCTTCAGAACATCTCGAGTGGTCAGTGGGTAACGGAAGCCAACGTTCTCAAATTCGATGCTGTCAATCTCGCCCGTCCAGACCTCGCCAGCATCAAGGTCGCGGTTGGGCAGCTCGAGGAATTCAAAGAGGTTTCGCATGTACAGCAAGCTCTGGTAGATGCTCGAGAAGCCAGACAGCAAACTCGAGAATTGACTTTGAACCTGCGCGATGCCGCCAATGAACAGCGAGAAATCACCCACCGTGATCAAGCCCAGCGCCGCCCTGGACAGGACTTGCAGCGTGGCAAAGCCGATCATGACGGCTGAAACCAGCGATGCGCCCAGCGTCCAAGCATTGCGGCGATAAATCAGCGGCGCGAGTTGCGCCCGAAACTTGGCGTAATACTCCTTCCAGCGTTGCAACAGGTACGGCTCGAAGTGAAACAGGCGCACCTCTTTGACCAGTTGATCGGAGGTCAGCAGCGTGCCGAGGTAATTTTGCACCCGCGCATCTGGGGTGCGCCTGCGAATCATGCGGTACGATTCCAGACCAAAACGGTTCGAGACGATCACACCAGGCAGTGTGGCAACCAAGACCAGCAGCAATATCGGCAAGCCCAACCTCGAGAGCAATGCCCCAATCGAGAGCAGGGTGATTAAAGCTTGAACGAACGAAATAAGCTGGGTCGCCACCGTGATCGGACGAAAGCCAACCTCGTTGTAGGCATTTTTCAGCGCGTCATACGTCTCAGAATTCTCGAATCGTTCAACCTCAAGTCCCGCCGCCTTCTCGAGAATCGAGACTGAAATCTGGTTTTGCAAGGAGTCGCCCAGCAATTCTCGAGACGCCCCCTGAACGGCGTTCAAAAAGGTCAGCAGCAACAAAATGCCCACCTGAATCGCCAGCAAACCCACCAGCGCGTTGTAGCCCCCCTGGAGTTCACCACGGACGGCTTGCGCCACCGCATCGAGCAGGAGTTTGGACACCCACAGGGTCGCGGCAGGTGCGAAGGCTTGCAACAAACTGGTGATGCCGATGATGCTCGAGTGCAACGGGCTGGCAGCCCAAACCAGTTTTAAGGTCGAAGCCAAATCATTTAACAAAACCCGAGTTGGAATTTTGGGTTCACCCGGTTTACGTACATTTTCTGGTGGCGGACGAAAATCTCTCACAACCGCATTTTAACAGCCCAAGCTCGAGGTTTACACCCGCCAAATGGACAGGAGTCAAAGTTTTAAATCCCGCTCGAGCGACGACCTTTAATGCCAAACGCCAGCATCACCAAAATTGAGAGCAGCACCGCCCAGTCACCAAAACGGGCGTAAAGCGTCAAATTGTTTTGCAAGCCGTACTTGCCCTCGAGCGCCAGTTTTCGGTTTTGCGGGGCGGTGGCAATCACGTTGCCACGTGGGTCGATCACGCCCGAAATGCCACTGCTGGCAGCCCGCAACAGGTAGCGATCAAGTTCAATGGCTCGCATTCGGTCCATCTCAAAATGCTGTTCGTTGCCGATGCCCCCACCGAACCAAGCGTCATTGGTGGCTTCAACCAGCACGTTCGCGCCCATTTGCACGTACAGGCGTGGCACGGCTGGAAAGATCGAATCGTAACAAACAAATGCGCCGATTTTATCGCCAGCAATCTGGAGCACCTTGGGCGCAAGCACTGGACTCGAGCTGCCCAGACCACAGACTTGCAACAAGCAAAAAATTGGGTTGTAAATAAAAGCCAGTTCATTGCGAAATGGAAAGGTTTCGCCGAATGGAACGAGTTTGGTTTTGGTACTTAAACCAAGTACCCTACCGTTTTGCATGGCAACAATCGAATTGACCCGAACCCGTTCGGGAACGCGGTTGGTTGTGACATCTCGGTAATCGATAACGCCTGCAAGCAATTTATCAAAACGTGGTGCTGGTATCAATTTTGTGCTCTGCTTGGATTTGGTGGGGTCATAAGGCGGAAATGACGGTTGGGTGAGTTCCTCGAGCCTGACAACCGCCTCAGACCAGACAATCAAGGCATCTGGTTTGGCACGTTTGCTCAAAGATGTATGCACAGTAAGAGGATCAACAACTTGCCCCAAAAACTTTTCACGTGCGCTGGTGTTGGGTTGAACCAACAAGACGTTTTTGCTGGCAACAACCGGCGGGGGTCGTGTGACCCCAAAGACAAGTGCTATCAACCAGACTGCAAGCATGACGATCAAAGCTCGAGCTTCAAACCACGCCAGCGCGGCAATCGCGGCAGCCAGCAAAGTCACCAGCAAGCTGCCCAAGTACACGCCGCCCAAACTCGAGACTTGGGCGAGGGGCGTGCCGAGCAGGGTATAACCGAAATTGCCCCACGGGAACGAAATGGCGTCCATGTTTGCCCGAATCCATTCAATGACCACAAAACCACCTGCCAGAAAACCCAGCATCGGCAAGGGTTGACGGGCAATGCGGTGCGCGAGCCAGGCGGTGCTGCTCCAAAAAATGACTGCCTCGAGCGGCGCAATAACTGGGAAAATCGCCCAAACAAACGGTCCAAAATTTGGAACGAATGATTGCGGCAACCAGAACACATGCACCGCCCAAAAACCGAGTCCCGCAAAGAACGCGGCTCGAGCGGCAAGGCGTGCGGTGTCCTCGCGGGCGATCAGGTAAAAAATGGCGGCGAGCGGCAAGACCGACAACCAACTGGCGATAAACGGAATGTGCGTGAATCCCAGCACCAACCCCGCCAGCAACGACAACGGCACGCCGTAAGGTTTCGCCCTGGTGTCTTCGTGCCAGGAAAAACTAAACATTCGAGGCTGCCGTGAACCCGAATCTCGAGGTGCTTTGAAGTGGATGAAAACCTGCAACCATGTTCTGGAAATATACCATTTGCTCAAAACAACTTGTGAAACACACCCGATTTACTTGAACTCGGGTAAAGAATTGTGCTTGAGCGGTTTTCTGCCGCGCCAACCTTGAAATCTGGGTTACAGTATGAAAAGCATGATTTTAGGAGTTATGAGCGACGTTCACGCCAACATTCACGCCCTCAAGGCGGCGTGGGCGGCATTTCAGTCTCGAGGGGTGACCCACACGATCTGCCTGGGCGATTTGGTTGGTTACGGCGCGTCACCGCTCGAGGTCATCTCGTTCATGCGTGACAACAACATCCCGACGACCCTGGGCGCGAGCGATGCCCGCATTGCCTTCGAGCTGTCCGAAAACATCGAACCGCGCACCGGCGTGGCAGACCAGACCCTGGTTTGGACCAAAACCCAGATTGGCGATTCCGAAATGCGTTACATGCGCCAACTCAAAGTGGTCGAGCGCCTGCAAACCCCGCGTGGTCGATTAAAATTTTTTCACGGATTGCCCGACGATCCAGACGGACGGCTCGATTTGCAAGTCCATGTGTCCGAGCTTGACGCGCAACTCGAGGGGCTGAATGCCAGCATCATCATCTCCGGCGGCACGCACATTCCAGCGATTCAGCGCACCAAAAACGGGGTCTTCATCAACCCTGGCAGCGTTGGTTTGAGCCTGAACGGCGAACCTGGCGCGGATTGTGCGATCATCGAATTTGGTTTGCGCCCAGAGGTGGATTTACTCAAAATCAAATACGATTACCAAGCCGCCGCCTTCGACATTCTGACCTGGGGTTTACCACCCGTGATTGCCGATGTAATCAAAGCCGGCAGTGCCAACCCTGGCAATCCAAGGCGTTAACAAGCCGCTCCAAGGTGATTTCTCGAGCGTCAAGCTTTAAATGCTGAGCGTTCAATCCCAGGCTTTGGTCAAATCCGCTTCGATCACGTCCAAGAAAACCCGCACCACGGCGGGATCAAAATGTGTTCCAGCCACGCGTTTGATCTCGTACAAGGCATCGGTTTTGGACCACGCGCCCTTGTAGGGACGTTCGCTTAACAGGGCATCGTACATGTCCACCACCGCCACCACCCGCCCTGTCAAGGGAATGTCCGTCCCAACCAAACCAACCGGATAGCCCGTGCCATCAAAACGCTCGTGGTGCGTCATCGCAATCTCTTCTGCCATTTGCAACAGGCGCGACTTGCCATCTTTGAGCATTTTCGCGCCCAAAGTCGTGTGGCTTTTCATGATTTCCCATTCGACATCGGTCAGCGTGCCGCGCTTGAACAAGATGGCATCCGGAATACCAATTTTGCCAATGTCATGCAGTTGCGCCGCCGAGCGCAGCAATTGCGCGTCATTCAGCGGCAAACCCATGCGTTTACCCACCGCCGCCGCAATCCGCCCAACCCGCCGCGTGTGCGTTCCCGTGTCCGAATCCCGAAACTCCGCCGCGTTCGCCAGCCGCTCGAGCATCTCGAACTGCGCGTCCAACACCTCCTGGGTTCGTTCGGCAACTTTGCTCTCGAGTTCGGTGGTGCGAATGCGGTACATTTCCGATTCGAGCCGCGATTTCTCGAGGTCAAATTTTGCCGCCAGCGTTTGCGTCCGTTGCTTGGCGGCATCACTTTTAACTGTTGCCTCCAGCGTATGAAATTGTTTGAAATGCTCGAGCGCCAACGCAATATTGCCTCTGGCTTCAAAAATGGCGGACAGGTCTTTGTGGGTTTTTGCCAGTTCGTCGTGAGCACCGACCTCTTCAAAGGCTTGGTGCGCTTCAGAGATCAGGTCAAAAGCCAGGTTAAGGTTGCCAAGTGCCAAATGGGCGCGTCCCGAATCAACGATGCCGTTGGCGAAACGCTTGCGATCACCAAACGCTTTGGCAACCTCGAGTTGGGCATCAAAATACTCGAGCGCTTTTTGGGGTTCGTGTCTTGCCATGTAGACACAACCAATGTTGTTTAAAAGTGCGATTTCGGCTTGACGAAAATGGGTTTCTCGAGCTGAGATTAGGGCTTGATCAAATAATTCTAAAGCCAATACCAATTCATGTTCTCTGTTTGGATCATCTGCCGTTTTTGCTTCTGCCAGGTCTAGGTGAATAAGACCAATTGCATTCGATGCGCGAATAATAGATTTAACATCACCAATACTCTGGCTCAATTTTAAGTTTTGAGTTTCATATTCAAGAGCACGTTCATTTTCTTCAAAAGCGCGATACAGGATTGCAATATTGTTTAATGCCGAACTTTGAGCATGTTGGTTGCCAGTTTGTTGCGCTAACTCAAGCGCAACCTCAAAACATTCAAGTGCTTCAGAAAGTTTTCCCTGATCTAAATAGACGAGTCCACAAATGCGCTCGCATTCGCTTAAAGTAACCAAATCTTGCAATTTGCGACTTAACTCAATCGCTTCTAGTAAGTGCGTAATTGTGTTTTCATATTCTGACAAGAAGTAAAAACTTTCTCCCAAGTACCGCAAACCTCGAGCGAGCGCATATTGATCATTGGTATTTCTGGCGAATTCTATCGCTTTTGCAGCAGCGATTATTGCTTCCCGTGGTTCAGTTTGTGACAATGATTCAGCCAACTGAAGCAATTCATTCAGATGCTCAGTTGCGACTTTTTTTTGTACGTGGGGGCTACTGCTAGTCGTAATTTCTCCTTCAATATTGTCATTTGTTCGTGATAGTCGCACACAGTCTACACATCTATCGGCGTTGGCAGAGTGCAAAAGCAGAGGCGATTAGCCTGTATATACTCGAGTACAATTTGTAAAAGCTTGACAGACCAATCAAAACTTCATAATATACCCGCAGTACTCTTACAAAAAACTTACAAATCCAAAAAAATCTGTGAGAGACGCATTCGGGAGATTGCCATGAAAAAATTATCAAGAATGATCATCGTTGCCCTCGGTCTTGTTTTTTTCGTTTCTGGTATTGCGTCAGCAAGATTAGAAATCGTATCAAAAGCACCTCCCGCCGCAGCCTCAGCAAGATAAAACCAATCTATCCTGCACTCGAGAAAACTCGAGACACCCAAAAGAACTTAAAAAGCCCACCTGTCCACTCGGGGGCTTTTTTCATTTCAAAACTTCCCCTCAGCAACTCGAGCCTTCAAACCCAACCTCGAGGTTGAAGGTTATTGCGGCACGGCATTGGGAAACACAAAACTGGGCGGGTCAAATCCAAACTCGAGCGCCATATTCTGCCAGCGTTTGAACGTCCATTTGGCTTGTTGTTCTTGCCCATCGGAGACATAACGTTGAATCAAACCCGTCCAAGCGGTTTCGTCGGTTTCGTTGAGTTCCAAGATTTTTTCGTACACCCGAATCGCTTCGGCTGTTTCCAAGTCGTTCACGTGCTCATGCGCTGCCGTCAAAAATTGCTGCTCGAGTTGATCGGCAAGGCTGGTCGCCCACACCGATTCGGATTTGGCTAAAAACCTGCCTCTGTAATGGTCTACCAACGTTTCGCTTCTTAAATGCTGGCATAATTTGGCATCGAACCGTAACGAGAACAAATTGCCAAAGTGATATTTGCCTGTTTTTTTGTCGAACGCAAAAAACCCGTTTTTGTTGGCAACCAAATCTGGGCTGCATGCCCAAAACTTTTCGCGCAGCACCGTAAATCGGTACTCGAGCCGTTTTTTCAATTTGGCACGCTCAATTAAGCTCGAGTCCAAACCCGCGAAATCGTTCAGCATTTCTTCAATGCTTTTTTCCGAATGCAACGCCAAGTACGCCAGCAATTCAATGGCATCATCGGGCAAGTCGTGGGTTTCGTCATTCAGCACCACCCGATACCGCCCCAATGCCAAAATCTCGAGCTTTGGTTTGACCGGACCACTCGAGCCGTGCGTCCATTTGACTTCGACCAGCAAACCTTTGTCGCGTAGCTTATTTCTTGCAGTTATGCAGAATGCAATCCTGAACGCATAATTATGCACTCTAAGGATACTCAGACTTGAATGAGCTTCTTGATCCCAAAACGCACCTAACGGGCGGGATCGCTTCGGATTCCGCGTTTGATCGCGTTCCTATGAACTCCGAAGCCCGAGACATTTTTAACACCCTTCAAGCCCTTCTGCCAACCCGCGCCGCCAAGAAAGCCTTCAAAAGCGCTGTCCATCACCCCCTCAAAGCCGACGGTAATCCCAGACCTCAACACTGCAAAACCACCAGTCCCAGCACCATCAGTCGTTTTCACAACAAAACCCGTTGGGATACGCAAGCCTTAATCCGAGCCATGCAAGCAATCGTCATTAATATCATCATCAAAGCGTACAAACACACTCGAGGAGAGGGTCAAATCATCAAAGCAAGGTTGGATTTAACGACACTTGAGAAAACAGGCAACTTCCCAAACCTACCAATCACGGGTAGTGGTTTGATATAGAATGATTTCATGCCCATCACCGTCACTCTAACCTGCCCCCACTGCCAAAGCGAAACCCTCGTCAAATTCGGGTTCGCTTCTTGCTCATAATCAAGCACCTGACGGGCATTCGCGCCCCAGACGGCAGACAACGCTACAAATGCAAAACCTGCAAGAAACAACACCGTGAAAACCCACGCACCAACGCCTACAGCCAAGAAGAAAAAAACATCATCATCAAAGCCAGTCAAGAACGCTCGAGCTTACGTGGTGTACAACGAACGTTCGGAGTGAACCGTCAAACCGTTTCGATTTGGATCAAAAAAAAGCAGATCAACTCCCCAAACTGAATTCCACCCTCAGACCACCACCACCTGCTGAAAGACAGCTTGAACTTGATGAACTTTGGTCGTTTGTGCATGACAAGTTGAATCAATGTTGGGTTTGGATTGCGTTGTGCGTTGTCACCAAACAAGTCGTGGCTGTGGTGGCTGGAGGTCGTGGTATTCAAACTTGTCGTGCGTTATGGCGGGAGATTCCTTGGCGGTATCGGAATGCGAAATGTTACAGCGATTTCTGGGAGGCATATCAGGCAGTGATTCCAAGTGAGCAACATGAGGCAGTTGGGAAGCGACCATGCCCGAAGGTGCATTTTATGGTCAAGAAGGAATCTGGGTTGACGAATCATGTGGAACGGTGGAATAACACGCTCAGGCAGAGGTTGGGGCAGTTTGTACGAAAGCGATCCCGCCCGTCAGGTGCGTTTTGGGATCAAGAAGACGTTGTCGTTCTCGAAGTGTTGGGATTTGCATGTGGCGAGGTTGAAGTTGTTCGTGCATCGGTATAATTTGGAAATCGCTGAAAACATTCTAAAGTAAACCACTACCAAGATTTTCTGTTAATAAAATCTAACAAAATACCTAAAACTGTCAATTTCGAGCTATTAAAACCCCCCAACCTTGAGGTTGGGGGGTTAAAACTGCTTTTAGAGTTTTTACAGCCCTGCATTATTTGCATGGAAATGTTTGACACACCAATTTGCTCGTGTATCCAGAAGTTCTCAACGCATTGCTCAGTCCACCGAAGTACAACTTTACATTTGCCCTCCACAGCAATTAAGAAGCTTTGACAAGAATCCAAAGAGGTGCTATATTTTCACGGCGCTCGAGATGGCGCGCTTTTTAACGCTTATTTCTGGTGTGTTGTCGGCTCGCGTAGCTCAGGGGTAGAGCACTCCCTTGGTAAGGGAGAGGTCGTCGGTTCAAATCCGACCGCGAGCTCCAAAAGCGGCAAAATCCAGCCTGCGTTTTGTGGGCTGATTTTGCTTGAACCCAGTTCTCGAGAGAGACTCGAGAGGGATATTCCAGGAGGACATCATGGCGAAGGGTACTTTCGAGCGCACCAAACCACACGTCAACGTCGGCACCATCGGACACGTCGACCACGGCAAAACCACACTCACCGCAGCCATCACCTTCACCGCCGCAGCGGCAGACCCCAGCATCGAAACCCAGGATTACTCCCAGATCGACAAAGCCCCCGAAGAAAAAGCCCGTGGTATCACCATCAACACCGCCCACGTCGAATACAACACCCCAGCCCGTCACTACTCCCACGTCGACTGCCCAGGTCACGCC
>JANXTZ010000052.1 GCA_025352125.1 Deinococcales bacterium
ATTCACCAACTTCTTCGAGAACGCCAAACTTGAACGCACCAACCTCGACACCCGCTGTCTCAACGTGCAATAAAACCGTTCAATGTGCTGCGTTGCCTTCCCAACATGATGCTTCGCCCCATCAATCACAGCCTGATACGCGGGTAAAGCATCCATAAAACATTGCGCGTCCGTGTAGTATTCAGGCAAACTATTCCATAGCCCAAACGCTCCCTCTTCATCCCTCGAACCAATATGAACCCCAACAATTTCACGGGTTGTTCGATCCATTGCCAACCACACCCATTGCCTGTTGGCTTTACTGCCAACGAATGACCAAAGTTCGTCGCACTCGAGAATCAAAGCCTTTTTTTGTGTTTTGAATTTTCTGAGGGACACTTTCTAGTTTTTTGTTGGCATAAGCTTGCAACCAAGTTTCACCGACTTGGGCGGCTCGGGCAATCCCAGCGAGTGGGATTTTCTCGAGCAGTAAACGGTCGATGAGGGTGCGGGTGTTTTGGGTGATGATTTTGTTGGTGGGGTTTTGGGTGAATTGCTTGCCGCAGTTTCGGCAACGGTGGTTTTGTTTGTGGTGGTGGGTGAATCCATTTTTGACGGTGTGGGTGGATTGGCAGTTTGGGCAGGGGAGCATGGTTAAAAATACAACTTTATCCTTACCAATGAGGCACTACCCGCTCGAGTGCCAAAGATGTGGTCAACGGCGACGGGCAGATGAGGTGCTCAAGGGCTTGCGTCCTGTTGAAAATGGCGGAATCGGCAGGATTTGAACCTGCGGATCATCAGTTCTCCTCGTTAGCAGTGAGGTGCAATAAGCCAGGCTCTGCCACGATTCCGTAAACCTCGAGTTTGACCCCTCGAGACAGGTTAGAGAAAAATCAAAACTCAAGCTTTAAAATGCTGCCAGAAACGGCATCCGAGTTTTTCACGCGTTTGATAAGCTCCTCGAGTCGCATCGCAACCGCCATCGAAAACACTTGGTGTTCTTCTCCTGTTGCTTCTTTGGCAGTCGTTACAGGAACTTCAGAAACGATGACGGTAACACCTTTTTTTGTGATGTACGTGTATTCGATTCTGGATTCTAAAGTTGCACTACTCATGTTGACCTCAAGGAGACTGCAGGTATTATACGCACATATAATACCTACAGTCGAGCGTTTTTCAACGCGCATGTTGACCTCGGGTTTGCTGCGGATTGCTTTAAATTGTGTGAACCGTAATGACAATGTACGAATCAAAATACGTCACTTTCACACGAATCCAACGTTTGTCAGGTATTTGATACTCGAAGTTGATTCCAGGTTTACGACTGGAATCAACTTTTGGTAAATCTTTTGAAACTGGATTTCCAAGCAAAATAGCTTCAAAAAGTGCCACGGGTGGAATATCTTCATCCTGAGCCGCAGCAAAAGCATGAGGATGAATCTTGATCTCCTCGCGCCAAAGGGCAGTATGAATAAGATCAAGTTCCCAATCCAAAATTTTTGATGTTGAGAAATCAAACTCATTGGGCACACCTTGAGTATACATACATGGCGAGCCTGGAAGGATTTGAACCCCCAGCAATACGTTTTGGAGACGTACTCCCTTAGCCAGTTGGGATTCAGACTCGTAACCCTCGAGAAACCCCGAGCAATTGGCGGGAAGCAGGGGAATCGAACCCCCGAAGCTGAAACACCCAGTCGTTTTCAAAACGATTTCCTCGACCTAACCGGACACTTCCCTTAAGACCTCGCTCGGAATTGAACCGAGAGCCGATGGGTTGCAGCCACCGCTCATACCGTCTGAAACAAGGTCATAACGCTCGAGAAACCTCGAGGCTTGTGTTTTTTTAAAAATGGTCAGATTTTTGTTAAACGCTTTTCCAAACAAATCGTTGGAATTTCTTTGCCTTCCCAAACCCAAGAAGAATCTTTAAAACCATGAAATCTAAGCTTTTGATACAAGGCGACTGCTGGAGTGTTATTTGTTTCAACCATTAACGTCAGTCGTTCAATCCCCACCTGCTTTGCGTGATGCTCGAGAAAATTCATGATGGTGCTGGCAATGCCACGACGAAGAAATTCATGCCGAACCTCGAGGGCTTCAATGTAGGCGCTTTTTTCATCACAAAAGTCTGGGTCAGGGTGTTCGCGCTGGATTTGTACTGTTGCAATTAATTCGTTTTCTTTGCTGAAAGCCAGAAAGATTTGACATTTGCCTAATTTTAGATTCAAAAACTCTTTGGTAATTGCGTCGCACATGTCAGTCGTTGACCCGCGCCAAGCCAGCATCAATTCAAGATCAACCCAGGTTGCTAAGCGAATATTCTCTACGATTGCATCCACCTACCTTCTGATAACACTTTCTCAGTTGAAACACGTGTAAAACTGGTGCTCTTCCAGAGATTTAAACTCTGACATCACTGATCTTGAGTCAGCAGCCCCTACCAGTTGGGCTAGAAGAGCAAAATGGTGCTTTCCGAGGAACCCGAACCCTCACCAAATCGCTTTTGAAACGATCACCTCTGCCAATTGGGTTAGGAAAGCAAACCCTCGAGAATCCCCGAGGTTGTGGTGCGCCGAGCGGAAGTCGAACCCGCAAACTCCTGGTTCTAAGCGACCATGCCCGAAGCGGTTTCGCCCGTCAGGTGCGTCTTGAAACCAAGAAGGTGCGTTTTATGGTCAAGAAGCCAGGCGAGACTGCCAATTCCTCTATCAGCGCGTGGTGCACTCGGAAGGAATCGAACCTTCGTTTCCTGAATGGCAATCAGGTGTCTTAAACCACTGGACGACGAATGCAGAATCTCAAAACTCGAGATTTTTGGTGCGGTAGGAGGGACTTGCACCCTCGTTCTCTGCTTGGAAGGCAGGCATCCTGGCTGCTGAATGACAACCGCAAAATGTGGAGCGCACGGTAGGATTTTCACCCACATCTCCTGCTGGAAGGCAGGCGTCCTAAAATGTTGGACGACGAAACGCATGGTCGGGAGCAGAAACAAGGTTTAACTCGAGCCTGATCCCGTTTTGAAACCTTGTAAGCTCGAAGGTTTCAAGGGTGGAACTGGTGGGTTTCCTCGGACTCGAACCGAGACTTCGCAGCTTAAAAGGCTGCTGCTCTAACCTATTGAGCTAAAAACCCATGTGGAACTGATCGTTCCTGTGGTGATCTCGAGGGGAATTGAACCCCTGTTCTCAGATTGAAAGACTGAAGTCCTAAACCATTGGACGACGAGACCTTGTGAAAGGGAAACTGAGAGTCGAACTCAGATTTGGCAGCTTCAAAGCGACCATGCCCGAAGGTGCGTTTTATGGTCAAGAAGACTGTTGCGTCACCAATTACGCTATTCCCCTTTGTGGTCGAGAGACTTGGAATCGAACCAAGACCTTCCGCTCTTCAGACGGACGCGCACACCGTGTACGCTATCTCTCGAGGTGGATGCGGAACCGAGAGTCGAACTCGGCGGCTCGAGCTTATGAGGCTCGATGTGTCATCAGACACGTTCCGCAATGATTCCCCTCAAGGCTTTGGAGGCTGGTTTCTCGAGGGTTGTGGTAGGCACTTCGGGACTCAAACCCGCAACTTCATCTTTGTAGGAGAGGCACTCTATCCATTGAGTTACGCGCCTAAAAGTGCTCTGGATGAAAGATTTTAACTTCCGACCTCTCCCCCAGGGGAAGTGCTCTGTCGCTGAGCTAATCCAGAACTGGTGGAGGTGGCGGGAGTCGAACCCGCATTGTTCCTTGGTGCAAACAAGGTGCTATCCCATTAAGCGACACTCCCAAACTTGGCGAATTTGTCCTGCGCCCGCCACGGCGCTTTGGTAAGGGATGTAAGAATTGAACTTACCTGATGTCCAGTTTCCAAAACTGGAGACTCGCCTTGAGTCCGATCCCTTAATCGTGCTTCAGTTCCTCGAGTTGAAGCCACTCGGTCACGCGGTATACCTGTTTTTCAGCATCAAAATTTCAGAACGCAACAGCCTGGTTTCACCCTCACAGTTGGGTTTTGAAACACGCTCGAGGTTTGAGTTCTCGAGTAAAGCCCTCGGCAGGATTTAAACCCGCACCGTTCTTGTTAGAAGCAAGACACTCTGTTCATTTGAGCTACGAGGGCATGGGGATTTGGGCAAGAATTAAACTTGCGACCTCTGGCTTCGCACGCCAGCGCTCTGTTCACTGAGCTACCAAGTCATTTGGAGCACCTGGAGGGAATCGAACCCCCAATCTCGACGTTCGAGGCGACCATGCCCGTTAGGTGCATTTTATGGTCAAGAAGCGTCGTGCCGTAGTCCATTAGGCTACAGGTGCAAATCTCGAGACGGTTTTACATCGTGTATCACGATATTGGCTGACCTTCCAGGGATCGAACCTGGGACATCTCCGTTAACAGCGGAGCGCTCTACCTCTGAGCTAAAGATCAATACACTTGAAAACTTGGTGGGTGTGGAAGGATTTGAACCTCCAATGTCTTACGACCTCTAATCTACAGTCAGATGCAATACCGTTCTGCCACACACCCAATCTCGAGATTCTGGGTCACACCAGAATTCAAGATTTTTGGCATTCGAGTTGTCAATGTTCTCAGAACCGTTCCCAGTATTTGAGCGCGTTCTTTTGGGTCCACTGTCGGGAATCGCTTCTTGATCCCAAAACGCACCTGTCTTGACCATAAACGCGCACCTAACGGGCATGGTCGCTGACGGGCGGGATCGCACCCGAGTTTCCAGGGTCACAACCTGGCGTCCTGTTTGTTGGACGACGACAAACATTAAATTTAAAAAAGGGCTTCTACCGAATCGGCGAAGCCCATAAAAAACAATATGGCAACACCAGCTAAATTATGCGAACCTCGAGACGGAATGCGTTAAAACCCTGCCAACGGCGGACGGTTTGATGCTTTGGGCTACAACCGAGTTCACTCCCGCAATAACCTTCGACCAGATTCGAGCCGAATTTGGCGGCAGGATTCTCGAGTCTCAAATTTTGGAGTGGCACAAATGTCATGGCTTCAAACCTTTCAAACCTCGAGTGTCTCTCGGGGTCAATCTCGAGGTTGAGTGTACGGTGTGGTTTGGTTTGTGTCATTCGTACAATTGCTTAGTATGTCTAAGCCATTTGGACAGATGTTACGGTTTGAGTGTTACGCTCGAGGCATGAAAACCGATGTGACACTCGAGGAAGGCGTAAACATTTTGGCGGGTATTTTGCACGAACCACAGTGCGAATCGGTTGGTTTGCTCGAGGGTTTGCACAAGGTTTTGGCGGAAGATTTAAAAAGTCTGGTCGATCATCCAAGTGTTGATGACAGTTCTCTGGATGGTTACGCTGTACGGCTTGAGGATACCCTGCGAGCCACGCCAGACCTTCCAGTGCGACTTGAGGTGATGGGCGCGGTTGCAGCAGGTTCTGTGCCATTTGTGGGGCGTCTCGAGAAAGATCAGGCGGTCAAGGTGTTCACGGGTGCGCCAGTGCCTGACGGCACGACAGGCATTGTGATGGTCGAAAATACGGCTCGAGATGAGGACAGCGTTTTTGTCTACCGCCCCGCCACCGAGGATGTTCGCAAGCGCGGGCAAGACCTCGAGATCGGGAAATCTTACTTGCAACGCGGGCAGATTTTGCGTGGCTCGCAAATTGCGCTGGCTGCCGCAATGGGTCACTCGAGCCTCCCAGTTTTTAAAGTCCCTCGAGTCGCCATTCTCAGCACGGGCGATGAGATTCTCGAGCCTGGACAGCCTTTGCCGCCTGGTGGGGCGTACAACGCCAACAGTTACGGTTTGGCGGCAATGCTGCGCGAGATGGGCGCTGAACCTGTGATTTTACCCAGGGTGAAAGATGATCTCGACTCGATCCGCCAAAGTTTTGAAGCCGCCAAAGACTGCGACTTGCTGCTGACCATCGGCGGGGTAAGCATGGGTGATCGTGATTTTGTCAGAATGCTGCTCGAGCGTGAGGCAACCATGCACTACTGGAAAATCAAAGTCAAACCTGGTGGTCCGCCAGTGTGCGCGACTTGGCAAGACTTGCCCGTGTTTGGGCTTCCCGGCAATCCCGTCTCGAGTTTGGTGATCTTTTTGCTGGTCGTCAAACCCGCCTTGTACCAGCGTTTCGGCGTGCTCGAAAAGGCTTACGAGACTGTCACCGCCACGGCACTCACGCCGTTCAAGGGTGCTGGCGCAAAAACGGGAATGTGGCGTTGCACCCTCGAGAAACTCGAGAATGGTTTTGGCGCAAGGGCGTTTGGCAATCAAAGCTCTGGCGTTTTGCGCAGCATGGTGCAGGCGAACGCGCTGGCGGTGGTGCCACCGCAAACCGAAGTCGGCACGGGCGAAACGCTCGAGGTGATTCGACTTTAAAAATCAAGAATTTGTACAGCCTTGAGTCTGTATTGTGATGCTTGAGTCTCTGAGGTGCATCTCACGCATGACGGGTTATGATTTTCTTATGAAAAATGTTTTCAGGCTATTGTTTATCGCGGTGCTGCTGATGTCATTTTTGACGGTCAGCGCCCAACAAAAAAGTATTTACCTGTATTCCCGAACCTACCTGCCCAATCAGGATGCGTTCGTCGAATTCAATGCGCCCCCTGGAAACTTGGTGTTGTCTCTCGAGCGCGTCCTCGAGCCAGAGCAGGTCTTGTTGGGACAGAAAAACATTCGCAGACCAGTGCTGCCCAGCAATGCCAAAACCAAATTGATTCGCCGTGTCACGCGGCGTTTGACGACTGACGGTTATAACCGTTACAGCTTTGGCAAACTGCCTGTTGGCGTGTACGCCGTGCGAGCCATTCGTGGGCAGACCAAAACCAGTATTTTGATGCTGGTTTCCGACCTTGGTTTGGCCGTCAAGCGTGCGCCAACCAAAGCCTTGACTTACAGCGTCAATCGTTTTTCGGGAACGCCAAAAGTCTCGAGCGTCTGGCTTTGGGATGCGGGCATCAAAGACCAGACGCTCTCGAGCAAAGACGGTATTGCCGAACTCGAGGTGAACAACAAATCTGATCCGGTGTTCTTGGCTCGAGCTGGGAATGCCTGGGCACTTTCTGGCGGGTACTGGAATTCTTACGATGACACCAAGATCAAGGGTTATATTTACACGGACCGTCCGGTGTATCGCCCTGGGCATCACGTCGAATTCAAGGGCACATTGCGCGATGCCAAGACCTTGAAAGCTGTTACGAACAAAGATGTCAGTGTTTCGGTCAGGTCTTCGCAGGACGACAGTGAGGTTTTCAAAACCGACCTCAAAACCAACGGGTTCGGCTCGTTCAATGCGGGTCTTGATTTGACGCTTGAGGCGGTCACGGGTTCGTACTCCATCAGTGCCAACTTGAAGGGCGATACCAGCGAGAGTTACCAAGGTTCGTTCATCGTTGAAGCCTATCAAAAACCCGAATACAGTGTGACCGTGACGCCAAGCCGCGAACGTGCCGTGCAGGGTGATCGGGTGACATTTAAGATTTCTGCCGATTATTTGTTTGGCGGCAAAGTCTCGGGTGCGAAAGTCACGTATTTTGTCACCAAAGCCAATTATTACGCCTACACTTACGACGGCGAAACCTATGACGGCTCTGGCGACAGTACCGATTTCGGCTCGGATTTGGTGATCCGCGAGGAGGCACGTCTGGATAAAAACGGTTCGCTCGAGGTCAGTTTGCCGCTCGAGAAAAACCCGAATGCGCAGGCACTTTCCTACCGTATTCAAGCCGAGGTCGAAGACGAATCTCGCCGCACGGTGGCGGGCAACACTCGGGTGATCGCTTATCCTGCGGCGGTAAATGTTTCCTCAAAAACCAGCGATTATATTTACCAGCCAGGCGACACGATCACCAGTACCGTCAACACCAGCGATTTGAACGACAAACCAATCTCGAGTCTCGTCTCGCTCGAGGTGGTGCGCGAGTCGTGGGTCAAGGTTAAAAACGATTACAAATCGGTCTCGACCAGTCTTTTCACGCGTTCGATCAAGACGGGAACGGATAGCGTTGGAATACTCAATTTCAAAGCCCCAAAAGGTGGCGGTTACAACATCATCGCCAGAGCCAAAGATTCTGCGGGTCGGGTTTCTAAGAGCGAATCTTTTGTCTGGGTGCTCTCGGACAATCAAGATTGGTACTGGAATTACCGCGAACTCGAGATCAAACTCGATCAGAAAAATTACAAAGTTGGCGATACCGCCACGGCGCTCATCGGTTCGCCAAAACCAGGTGTTCCCGTGCTGGTCACGCTCGAGCAGGATGGTATCAAGCGTTATGAGCTGGTTCGCAGCCAGGGCGCGGCGATTCGTTACCGATTTAAGATCACCAAAGACATGCAGCCAAACATTTTTATTTCGGCGGTCTTGGCTTCCGAGGGTAATTTTTTCTCGAACACTGCCACCGTGCGCGTGCCTGTGACCGATGCGTTCTTGAAAGTCGCAATCACGCCTGACAAAGCCAAATACCTGCCGGGCGAAAAGGGTAAACTCGAGATTGCTGTGACCGACGTGAACGGCAAGGGCGTTCCTGCCGAGTTGGGGGTCGGTGTGATCGATGAAGCAATTTACTTGGTGCGCTCTGATGACACGCCAGACATTCGCAGTTTTTACTATGGCACACGCGGAAATCTGGTGGGTTACAGCACTTCGGACGGTTTTAGTTTCGAGGTCGAGGCGCAAATTTTGGCAGGCTTGAAACCTGAAACCACCAGCGCCAGATTTGCCCAGAACAAAGAGGATTCTGCCGCCAAAGCCGCCGCGCCAGGGGATAGCCCGAACACGCCGCGCAAAGACTTCCGCGATACCGCACTTTGGGTTCCCAATGTCGTGACCGATTCGGACGGACGCGCCACGCTCGAGGTCACCTACCCAGACAACCTGACCACTTACCGCACCACCGCCAGGGGCATCACGCAGGACGCCAAAGTTGGACAGGGGACAGGCAAATCCTTGGTCACAAAAGACGTTCTGACCCGCCTCATCACGCCGTCCTTCTTGGTGCGCGGCGACAGTTCGGTACTCTCGAGCATCACCAACAACACCACCGAATCCGCCATCACCGCCCAGCAAAAACTCGAGTTGCAAAACCTCGAGACGACGGGTTCGACAGACCGCCAGTACCCACTGGCAGCCAAAGCCAGAGAACGCACCGATTACACCGTGACCGCCAGCCAGTCGGGCACGGCGACCGCCACCGCCAGCGTCAGCTCGGATGGTGGAACGGATGCGGTGCAACTGAACGTCCCAGTCTTGCCGCGAGGCTCAAAGGAACGCAAAGGCTTTGCCGCCAACGTGTTTGAGGGCATCAAAACGCTCGAGATACCAACCGATGCCAAGCTCGAGACTGCCAAACTGGTTGTTTACATCACACCAAACTTGACGGGGGCGGTATCCCCAGCCCTCGAGTATCTGGTCGGATACCCTTACGGTTGCACCGAGCAAACCATGAGCCGTTTCCTGCCTGCGTTGCTCGCCCAAAAAACCATTGGGCTTAACGGACTCTCGCAAGCCACCATCGACGAAATTCCGGCAATCACCAAAGCCAGCGTCAAACGACTGCTCGACTTCCAACATTCTGACGGCGGTTGGGGATTCTGGCAAACCGACTCCAGCACCCTCGAGATGAGCGCTTACGTGCTGCACGGTCTGGTCAAAGCCAAACTATCGGGCGCAAAAGTGCCGAACGCCGCGCTCGAGAATGCCGTCAAATACATTTCCAATACCGTGCAAGACGCCAAGCTCGAGCAGGGCGAACGTTCTTACGCCTACCGCTCGCTTGCCGAGGCTGGACGGGTCAATGTGGACGCGTTGCAGCGTTTTGCTCGGCGCACCGAACTGGAGCCTTACGCGCTGGCAAATGCCGCCATTGGACTCGCCAAAGTCGGTAAAACCACGGACGCCAAAGACGTGCTGGACCGTTTGAAAGCCAAACGCATTGACCGAGATCGCGGGATTCACTGGGAAAAACCGAAAAAGCCTTATGACTGGTATTACTACTGGGACGACAACAACATTCAAACCACCGCCGTCGCGCTCGAAGCCATCGCCAAACTCGAGCCGAGCAGCCCGTTATTGCCCAAAATTTCAAATTGGATTCTCAAAAACCGTTCGGGTTCGCGCTGGGTCAGCACCCAGGACACCGCCAGCGTGATCGAAGCCGCTCTCGCCCTGCCCAAATCTCAAGCTGCCAGCACTTCAACCTCGAGCATCGTGTTAAACGGCGCGAGCGTCCAAGCCAAAGCCATGCCGAGCAGTGCTGGCACGCAAACCCTCGAGCTTCCCGCAACATCGCTCAAAGCTGGCAAGAACACGCTCGAGGTTCAAAATTCTGATCCGAACACGCTTTACAGTGCCGAACTCCAATACGTGCGCGAACCGACTGAACTGAAATCCTCAGACTCGAGTGGCTTGAAGGTCAACCGCAAATACGAGCGTCTCGAGGCAAAATGGGATGCCAAACAAAACCGTTACGTTTACGGACGCAAACCCTTGCTCAGCGCTGGCAAACTCCAGCCAATTACTGTTGGTGACATGGTACTTGTGACCCTGTACGTCAAATCGCTCGAGGGTCGAATGCAGTATGTGCTGGTGTCCGACCCAATTCCTGCGGGCATGAAGGCACTCGATGAACGCAGCCTCAGCATCACAGGAGTCTCGAGCGGCGATAATTACTACGATTGGAATTACTGGTACTCGGGGCGCGACATTCGTGACGAACGCGTGGACTTGTACGCGTATGCTTTGGAGGGAACCCAGACCATGCAGTACATTCTGCGGGCGCAAACCCCAGGCAAATACACCGCCCTGCCCGCCAATGCCAGCCTGATGTACGACCCCGAAGTTGAGGGTCAGAGCGCTGCCAGCACCTTTACCATTCGTGACCGAGGACAATAAAAATTCTCGAGATTCCCGAACGCTCCCGTCCCAGAAAGTACCCCTTGCCCACAGGGGGTGTCGCATGTCTGAAAGGTAATTTGATCATGAATGTTCGCAAGTTCGGGTCATTGCGGCGGGGGGTCTTGCCACTTTGGAACTCCATCCTCAAACCTCGAAACCTGCAAGCTCGAGGTTTGCTTTTAGGTCAGTTAAGTTTTTGTATCGCCCTTCTTTTCTCCTCGAGTCTTGCCTTTTCAACCTTTCAAACCAGCAACCTGACCATCAAATACCATGATCCTCGAGACAAAAATCAACTCGAGGCTGTGCTGCTTGCCTGGAAAAATGCGCAGACCAAACTTCTCGCCATCGGACTCGAGCCTCAAGCCGTCACGCTCGAGACGTATGCCAGCGCCGCGCAGTTCACCAAAGCCACAGGCGAACCCTGGTTTGTGGCAGCCGTGACCCAGGGAAAACGCATTCAAACCCAGCGACTCGGCGCGTTAAAAACCCGAGGAATCTTGAAGTTCACCATTTTGCATGAAGCTTTCCACACCGTGCAGCCCGCCAAGCTCCCGCGCTGGTTGGCGGAGGGTCTGGCTCGGATTTTCTCTGGTGAAAACGCTAGCGATCCAAGCCAGACCAAGCTCGAGCAAATCTTAGCAACGCAACTGAACACCGCGCTCGAGGGACGAAATGCGCAAATCAGCCTGAATCAGGCGTACTGGGAAGCCAGCCGCCGTGCGCAGAATTTGTTGGCATCTCGAGGTTGGAAAAGCGTTTTGAACCAGTACCGTTAAGCCTCAACATCTACCACATCTCAGTTTCGTTTAACTCTTGTGCGATACTAAAGCCATGAGATTCAAAAACTCGAGCATTGCCCTCGGAGGTCGCGTATGAAACCACAAACCCTTATTCCCTTGCTGGTGATCGCGGTTGCCGCATTTTTTGGTTGGAATTCGTATCAGAATTGTCAGTTGCAATTGCCTGGACTTGCCGCGCCAGCCAGTTGTGTCTCGAGTCCAACCACGCCGACCACACCCACGACGCCAACGACGCCGACTACACCAACAACCCCGATCACCCCAACGACTCCGATTACGCCGACCACGCCAACAACTGGTGGTGCGCCAGAGTTAACGATGGTCGCGCCCGACGTGAATCCTGCCGTTAACCTTCGCCCCGAACGTGCCGCCATTCTCACCGCATTCTCGAGCAAGAACTACCCCGAGGTCATGAGTCAAGCCGATGGTTGGCTCAACGCCCGACCTGCCGATGCACTCATTTCTTTGGTTCGCAACAATGCGCTCTTAAAACAACGTAACTCGAGTGTCTACACGATTGGGGTCAGCGTTCCAGTTAGTGGTGCGACCACCCAAGCTGGCGAGGCGGTCTTGCAAGGCGTGAACATGGCGGTCCAAGAAGCCAATAAAGATGGCGGCATTGACGGTAAATCGATTGCCGTCGAAGTCTTAAATGACCAAAATGACCGTGCATTGGCAATCAAAGCCGCCACGGCAATGGTTGCCAATACCAAAGTGCTTGGTGTGATCGGACCCGTCAACTCGAGCAGCGCCCTGGCTGCCGCCGATATTTATAACGGTGGTTTGGTGCATATTGCTCCAACCGCCAGCGATGACCGTCTGGCTGATGCAGGACCGTGGACTTTTCGCATGGTTCCCAAAAACAGTGCACAAGGTCGCGCACTGGCTCGAATTGCCAAAAAACGTGGTTTTATTCGGATTCCAGTCTTCTATGACCCAAAAGGCGCGTACTCTAAGGGTTTGGCTGACGCGTTTGAGAAAGAAGCCGCCAACCTTGGAATCAGTGCTGTGCCAGTCGAATTCACTTCAGGCAGTCTGCCTGAGCAAACTGGCTTTGATGTCTTTCAAGATTCACCAGCGCCGGATGCGGCTTTTATTTCTGGTGATTACACCGATGTTGCCAGAATAGCCAAAGCCTTGCGCGAACAAAACATCACCGTGCCACTGATTGCGGGTGACAGCGCCTACTCTCAATCGTTGTTGCAAACCGCAGGTCAGGCGGTTGAGGGCTTGACCCTGGTCAGTTATTTTCATGCCAGCGCCACCAGCGTTGGAAGCACCCAAAGCTTCGTGAAAGCCTTCGCCAGTCGTTACGGCGGCGGGACACCCAATGCCCGAGCCGCCCAAGCTTACGACGCCACCAGAACGCTGCTCGAGGCAATCAGGCGTGCCAAAACCAAAGACCGCGCAGGAGTCAAGGCAGCGCTGGGTACCTTCACCAGCGAAAAACCAGGACCTGGCGTGACAAGCAAAGTACAATTCAAAGACGGTGGCATTGTGGGTCGCCCATTTGTCGTGATTCAAGTGGCGCAAGGCAAACTCGTCTCGAGCGGCATTGCTCCGCAGTAACGTCGAAAACCAATTCAAATAACGCTCGAGTTTGAAAGCTCGAGCGTTATTCTTTTAACCGAACCAGTTTTCCACCTTGACTGACGCGGTACACGCTGCCGCGCCAAGACGTGGTGGTCTGAATCAATGCCCGAATCCAAGCGCCAAGGAGTAAAATTTCGGTCAATGGTAAAAACCACATTGAACGCCACATGGCGGGTTCTTTAAAGTAAATGATATTTAAAACGCCAATTCCAAGCCAGCGCAGACTGACGTAAGCGAGTAAAATCGCCCAACCAACACCCGCAGAAAAACCTAAAAATGGCAACACAAATGGCAATGCCAACGCCGCCAAAATAGGATGTGTCAACGGCAAAAGGCAATACTCGAGCAATGGAATCGTGGTGCGGTAGGTTAAATGCCACCGGTGTTGATGTGCCCAGTACTCGAGAAAGGTTTTCTGGGGTTCAGGTACGTTGCCGCGCACTTTGGTAATGATACTTTGATACCCAGCTTCAGCTAGAAATTTACCCATCGTTGAATCGTCGGCAATGTTGTCTGCCACGCGTCCAAATCCACCAACCTGTGCCAGCATTTCGGGTTTGATGGCGTAATACGTGCCTGGGAAAACGTCACGCACCCCAAAAAATTCTTTCATGCTGTAAAACAAAATCATGAACGGGCTGTAATACGATCCGATCAAATGGGCACCAAAATCTTGCATGTCACGGTAGACAGGAATCGCACCTGCCGCCGCCACGGGTTTGCCCCCAGGCTGAGAGTACAACGCCCGCACCAAACGACGCACATCGTCTTTGCCCGCAATCAAATCCGAATCGGCACTGACGTAAACCTCGCCAGTGGCGACCCTTTGTGCCGCCAAGACATTGTTGGCTTTGCCCATCTCCACCGTTCTGGGACTCGAGTCCACCAACTTGATTTCACGGTTTGGATACGACTGCTGCAATTCGCGGATCATTGGCAGTACGGGGTCATCCTGCCCTTCAACCGCAAAAATCACTTCAAAATCGGGATAATCTTGCTCGACAAATGACACAAAGCCCGCCCGGGCTGCCGGGTCAAGCCCTTTGACTGGTTTGAGAATCGAGACTCGAGGCCAGTTCGCTGGGTCGCCGGCTTCGGGTTGTGCCAAGAACTTCAAGACAGCCAAAAATGCCAGCACGAAGACCACGCTCGAGATCAACGTGAAAGCCAACAGTGCCAGCGCGACCACAGCCATTGCCGGCATCATACCTCGAGATTTCGCCTGTTGGAATCAACTGGCAAAAAATTTTCTACTGCATTTGCAAATTCCTCAACTTGCTCGAGCCAGGGGTAATGACCCGTCTCGAGTTCGATCAAGTCTGCGCCTGCCAGATCAACCAACCAGTCGCTTTGAGATGGGTAAGAGCTGACATCTTGCACGCCCGCGATGACCAGAATCGGTTTGGAAATATCCGCCAGGTAATTTGGGTATTCAAAATCCCACAAGCCATTGAACACCAGCATCTCCTGCATCGTACCGCCCGCCAGCAGCGTCGATTCGGCATCGGAGAACTCGAGCCGAAGCCGCGATTGCGGATTTGGAAAGTGCAACCTCGAGATGAGGTCGCTGGCATTTACCATTGAAAAGGCTTTCTCGATACGGTCTTCAGGTTTTTCGGGAATTTCAGTCAAGCTGTGCTCGCTCAGGCGTGCCGCAGACTCGAGAAGCACCTGAGACAATTCAGGGTAATGAATCCACGGATTCACGGCAATGACTTTATGGGTGTGCTCGGGAAAACGCCGTGCATACTCGAGCGCCAACAACGCCCCAAAACCGTGACCAAGCGGCGTCCAGATTTCAATCTCCAGAAATTCTCGCACCGCCTCCAGATCGTTCACCAAAGCATCAATCGTGTAATTCATGGCTTCGGGTAGAGGTTCGCTCGAGCGACCACAACCGCGTTGATCCAGGTAAATCACACGGTATCGATCCAAATATTCGCCCGCGATGTCTTGAAAACTGTACGAGTTGTAACCTGGTCCACCGTGCAAAAACACGATCACTGGCGCGTTTTGGGTGCCAGAATCGGCAAAAAACAGTTCCACGCCGTTTAACTCTTCAAGATGCTCAACCAAGTTTTCATCATTCATCACGCCATCCTAAACCGAATACAGCCCCCCAATTGCGGGTTTGACACCTTCACGGGTGCGTGATACACTCCTTTTCGCTCAAAGCGTTTGCACGCTTTTGGCGACTCAAGAAACCTCACTTGGGTACAAGTAGGGCGTCGTAGCCAAGTGGTAAGGCAAGGGTCTGCAAAACCCTCACTCGGCGGTTCGAATCCGCCCGACGCCTCCAAAGCGTGACCGTTTTTGATTTAAAAGGTATAGGTTCGTAGCTCAGGGGTAGAGCACCACATTGACACTGTGGGGGTCAGCAGTTCAAATCTGCTCGAGCCTACCAAACAAGAAGACGCCAGCTTTCGCTGGCGTCTTTTAACTTTTCAAAACAAAAATGAAGCTCGAGAATTTAAATTCTCGAGCTTCTTGGATTTACTTGATGATGTTGGCGGTGACCACGATCAACAACTGGGTTTGATCTGAGCTGCTGGAGGTCTTTTTGAACAAATCACCAATCAATGGGATTGAACTGAGAAGAGGAATGCCTTGATCTGTCGAATCTTTCGACGTTGCGAGCAAGCTTCCCATGAGGAGTGTTTGACCATCTTTGAGTCGAACTGTGGATTCTGAAGAACGGTCTGTGAAATCGATTCGTGTCGCACTGGTATTGGTTGGGTCCGTAACGCCGCTGACGTTGGCTTTGATACCCAAAGTAATGTCACCATTTGCAGCAACCGTTGGAGCAACTTCAACTTGAACGCCAAAGTTGAGCGTTCGTGAAGCCAAAGTTGTTGCGGTTCCTGTGCTTGGCGCTTGAATTTCAATTCGTCCACCAGACTTAAGAAGACCCTTGCCATTGTTCAGAACCGTAATGGTCGAGTCATTGATCTTTTTCGAGAGTTTTTGAGTCTCGAGGGCATTGAGTGCCGCACCAATGTTTAAGCCGGCAACGCTTCGGGTGGCGTCAAACAAGAAGTTGAGTGCGCCGTTTAAAATTGAACCAGAGAAATTTCCAAAGCCCAGGCTCCAGTCGATACCAAGGGCGCGACTGGCACTGTCGGTTACCTCTTGAATCCGAATGCCAACATTGATCAAAGATTGTGGTTTATCGAGGGAGGGCAAGACGGCAATGATGCTGTCCACCTGCTCTGGCGTTCCGCTGATAATCAAGGTGTTGGAATCATCGTCGGCGACGATACTGACTTGGATTGGTGCGGTGGTTGTCGCTCCTGGAAGGGTCGTGGCTTGAGCGCCGCCCGTGGTGGGTTGAGCGCCAGCCGTAATCTGACCCAAGATGCCTGCAAGTTTGCTGGCTTTGGCATAGGACAACGAGAAGGTTTTACGAATGGTCAAGGTTGGTGCAACGGGAGCGGCGGCAGGGGTCGCCTTGTCCACGGTTGCCAGCAATTGCTTGACTTGCGCTTGCTCGGCGGTGGTTGCGTTGACAATCAAAATCTTTTGGTTCGGGGCAACAGTCACCTTAATGCCAGGGTAAGTATTCTCGAGGAAGACTTTCAAAGCGGTTGGATCACCATTGACTTCATACGTTTGAACAACGGTCACAACAGCCGCTGGCGGCGCAGAAACGGTTTGAGCAATATCGACTCGAGCCAGTAAGTTCTTGACTTGGTCTTGTTCGGTTGGTGTACCTGTGACAATAATCAGTTTTTGATTTGGTGGCACGGTCACACGGATGCTTGGGTAGGTGCTCTCGAGGAAGCCTTTTAAAGCGGTTGGGTCGCCGTTAACTTCGTAGGTTTGCGTGACAGGTAAAATCACAGGAACTTGCTGCACAGGAACTGGTGGCGGCGTTGGTTTATCGACCTGAACCAGCACTTTGGCAACCTGATCATGTTCGGCGGCGGTGGCACTGACAATCAACACCTTCTGGTTTGGTGGCACATTGACTTTAATGGATGGAAATGCGCCCTCGAGAAACTTTTTCAAAGCTTCAGGGTCGCCATTCACATCGTAAGAGCGCAATTCGGTTGGAATGACTGAGGTGGTTGCAGTTGGTGGGAGTGGCTTATCGACTTGCGCCAGCAACTCTTTGACTTGAACATGCTCCTGTTCCGTCGCTGCGATCACCAGTAATTTTTGATTTGGCGGCACGGTGACTTTGATGGTTGGGTAGGTGCTTTCCAAAAAGGCTTTTAAAGCGGTTGGGTCGCCGTTAACCACATAGGTACGGATTTCAATGGCAGGGGCAACAGGGGTTTGTTGAACCGCCGTTGGTTGGGTTGTGGCGACTGGTGTTGGGGCTTTTGGCAAGAACTTTTCGATCACCGAAGGGGGTCCAACCACCACAACGTTGTTGGGTTGTAAAACATAATCCAAGCCGTAAAGTGTAATTAAGGTGTCCCAGACTTGACGAAACGGTTTTTTGACGCTCCAGGCAGACCCCAACGTCCGGTCAGGAATGGCTTCAGGCAAAACTTGCAAACCAACCGATTTGCCGATGATCCTCAAATAATCCTCGAGCTTGGTTCCTTCAGGACCGACCTGAAATTCGATGATCTGATCGAACCTTGAATCGCTGGGAAACCTCGAGCCTTGTTGCGCGAATGCTGGAAAGAAAGTACTCGAGAGGGCGAGGAGGAAGATCGTCAAACTTGTGAGCAGTTTTGGCATGAACACCACCTTCGGGAAATTTATGAGACGCATTATTTTTCAGTCCTTGGAATCGTTAGCGTTTCTTCTCCAAGTAACAACACCATTTCGCTTGCCGTGATTGACTTCACAACCACTTTACTATCTGGAATCGTTTCGCCCAGTCCAACAATCACAGACTTGCCCTTAATCTCGAGTCTGGCTTGTGGGAAAGGTCCACCAACGTAGTCCAGGTAACGCAATTGACGCTCAGAAATGAATTCGTTCAGAATACTGCGCGTCGGTTCGACTGGTGTCACAACCGCCACTGGAGGTGTGACAGGAACAACAACCGGTGGCGGTGGTTTGACGGGCGTGATGGTGGTGTTCAAAGGGTCAACTTGCCCAGGATTGCTATTGCCATCAGATGGTTTGAGTCCACCCGAGGTGTTGCTGGTGTTGGGCGTGATGACACTGCCCTCATTTGGTAACTCGAGCGGCTTGGTGGGTTGAACTTGTGGTACGACCACAGGAATTTGGACGACTTGCGGTGGGTTGACTTTTTGAATGATTTGCGGCGCAATAGGCAAAACGCCGCCGCCACCCGCGATGGGTAAACTTGCGGTTGCTGTCGAATTCGGCACTCGAATATCGGGTCTGGTGCCAATGACGACTGTTTCCGGGGGAGTTGTTGGCGTTGCTGGAATACTTGGTTTTTGAACCGGTTTGGTGGTTTGATTTGTGGCTGGTTTGGTGGTTTGATTTGCGACTGGTTTTTGGCTGGTTTGATTGGGGGTAGAAGGTTTAGGGCTGGTTGCCTTTGTGCCATTTGAAAGCGTGTTTGGTTTTTGTATGGGTAAGGTTGGTGTTGGCAGTGGTGTTGGTTGCTTAATGATCAGCGGGTTTTTTGGAGCCGTGATTGATGGTTTGACTGTGGGGACTTGAGTGAGTGATGGTGGAATTCTGACCGAATTCGTTGGCGGATTTGATGCAACAACGTTTGGACTTGGCTGTTGAATTGGTTCTGAAGGCGTTGTTTGGACTGGAGGTGTTGGAATTGGTGCGAACGGATTCAAACCTGCACTCGAGCCATTTCCGTTTCCATTGGGTGTTGCGATCTGGGAATTGGACGGTGTTTTACCAGCACTGCCAGAACCTTCAGTCGTGACCAGAAATGGAATGTCTTGAACTTCCAAGGCTCGAGAAAGATTGCTGTTTGAATCGACCACATTTGGTGTCGTGCCAGGATTTGAAGTGGTTGGTGACGTATCTGTATTGATGGGGGTGGTTGGTTGGGTGAGCGCAGGTGTATCAACCACTGGTTCGGCGCTTGGATTCCCAAAGACCAAATACCAGGCGGCAATCCCTCCCAGTAAACCCAAAGCCAGAGCGCCGTACAACAATGGTCTGGGGAACCGATCAAAGGAAGCAAGCAATGAATTGCGTTTCTCGACTGGGCTATTCGCCCCTGGGTCAGTATTGAATGTTTGCTGATCTGGCTGGGTCATTTTGGAACCTCCCCAGTGGTGGGCGGGGTTGTTGGCATGGTCGTGGTCGGTGTAGCTGGTGCTGGTGTTTCAGTCGATAATCCAGTGCAGATTGGATTGACATTGCTTTGGGAGTTGCGATTCGGGTCGTCGTAAACGTAAGCGGCAATGTTTAAACTCGAGGTGAGTTTAGGGTTGGTGATGGTCTTTGGATCGATGTTCGTATTTGAGCTGAATGCTTGGGTGGCTTGTGTAAAATTCAGGTTTTGAACACTTAAAAAGCGTTGTTGTTTCTCGAGTGCCACCAAAATACCGAACAAACTGCCGTATGTGCCTTCAAGATTGAGGGTCAGGTTTACAGCTCGAATGCCAGCGGGGATTGGTGAAGTTCCTGCCGTGGTGGCAAGTTGCCGAGCGATGGAGTTGAGCTGACCTTGATTGCTAGCGATATTGTTTCTGATGCTTGAAAGAAGAACCGAGAACTGCTCACTGCTTGGTAGTTGCGCTAGAAAACTGACTTTTTCTCTTTCCAAACCAGCAACCACACCGCACAGCCGAACAACATTTCTTTGCGCATTTTCGCCGACTTGTTTTTTCGCCTCGAGCGCGTCAATCTGAGTGCCTAAGTCAGCAATTGTGGTTTGTGCGGACTGATAGGCAGTTAAATACCAGATGAGCGCGATCAGGGCACTGACACCAATGACGATAAACGCAATGATGCGACTCGAGAGATTAGCGAGCATTCGAGCCTCCTGCGGGTGTGGCGGGAGTTGGGTTTTGAAAACTCCCTGATGCTGGTGTGGCTGGGGTTGTGGTGGTCGGGGCAGCCGCAAGCGGAGTGTCGCTCACGACACCGACAGTTGCATTGAACGAGTAACGGGTGCTTTTACCTGCCCCTTGCGCACCAATCACGTCTGTGCGGGTTGATCCGGTGAATTCAATCCCGAATTTGGGGTCACTTTCAAAAACAGTAATGTATTTTTGGATGTCAGCATAGGATTCAGCCTCGCCGGTCAACGCGAATTCTGTCGTGATGGGCTTTTTGTCGTAAGCTCCTGAGGCAGCTTTGGTTTGTGATTCGGCTGGCGTAAGTTGTTTGACACTCAGGCTCTTCAAACTCACGGCTGGAACATTCGGGTGGGTGATGCTGGCTGGGATTTTCTTGACAAACGTGCTCAGTTGCTCTGACCATTTGACCCGTGCCTGCTCGAGTTGGGCTTTGATGGCGGTCGTGACCTCGAGTTCTTTTTGTTGGGCAATGAGCGCGGTATTGCCTTCAACAAAGCGCTGCAATGCCCTGACTTCCGTATCGAGTTGATCGCGTTGGGCGGTCAATCCAGAAATCTGGTTGTTCAAACCCAGTTGCAGACCAAGGATCACGCCCAAAACGACCACAGGAATAGCGATGGCAATCAGTCGCCACCAGCCTGGTTCGACGCGTTTGCGTAAAGTCTTGGGTAAAAGGTTAATGCTAATCAATTTCGGTCACCCCCCGTAACGCCAAACCCAGCGGCACTGCCAACTCGGCGGCGGTCGAGCGCAAGTAGGCGGCGTCAAATTGATTCTCGTCAAAATTGACCGACAACCAAGGATCACCCACCTCAACGCGGAAACCGAGCGTGTCGCCGATGGCATCCGCCAGTCCTCGCAGTTTGGCACCGCCACCTGACAGGTACATGCGGTCCACATTGATATCGCCTGATTGCACGCGGTAAAACTCGAGCGAGCGCCGAATTTCAGTGGTCAGGTCCAGAAGTGGTGTGCGAATGGCGTCAAAGATTTTGGCGGGTGAATATTTTTCTTTGTTCACGTCAAAATCGAGCAAATCTTCTTCATCTTCGGTGGGGATGGTGGCGGTGGCGTAATTGATCTTGACCTCTTCGGACTGGGCAAAGTCCAGACCGAAAGCTTTTTGAATCGCCACCGTAAAATCATCGCCCGAAACGTTGATTGGTCGGTTCATGAGAACGCGCTGCCCTCGAACCAGAGCGATGGTCGAGTTGCTCGCGCCAATCTCGAGCACCACGCCAACCTCGCCGCCCTCGGTGAAGGTCTGACCGGTCAGGGTGGTTTTGTTTAAATGCTCGCCAAGTAGACTGCCCTTGAGTGCCCGAAGCGCCGCAAACGGCTTCACGTCAATCACCACAGGCTCGAGTTGCGAGAGCTTGATGACTTCGATCAGACGGGCAATGACTTCTTGTTGCGCCACAGCGATCATGACTTCCATTTGCCCATCGGCTGGAATGTCATCTGGGTTGTCGAGCGTGTCGTAATCCAAGACCACCTCGTCGATTGGGAACGGGATATAACGTTCAGCTTCCCATTTGATGGCTTCGTCGAGGTCTTTGGCTGACATTTTCGGCACTTGAATGATACGGGTGATCGCAGATTGATTGGCGACACAGGTCACAACATACTTGTTGCGAATTTTTGCTTCCGTCAAAGCCGCACGAATCTCGGCGGCAACCGCCGCAGGGTCTGTGATTTGACCATCCGTGACCGAACCTGGTGGGGTCGGACGGATTGCCAAAGCACGCAGTGTTGGCGGCGTACCCGGTTTTAATTCCACAATTTTGATGGTGCTTGTACCGACCTCGAGACCAATCGCCTCGATGCGCGGATTCACAAGCCGCTTCAGCCAATCTGACATAGACCCCCTTGACACCTATAGAAAATCGTACCACAAGCAACAGACGCAAGTCAGTATAAACCGATATCGGTTTTGGCTTGGTCAAAAACCGCTTTTGGGCATCAATTGCTGGTTCAAACTGTGACTTGCGGGTTATTGCAAAACCGATGCCATCCAAACCAGTTGAAAATGAGACGCAATACGGTTTTAACAGGCTAAAAATGTATGCCAACTCGATTCTCTGTCTCAGAATTCGTGCCTGAATGTTGAGAATTTAAACGCGTTCACAGTTTAAATTCTCGAGTTCAACCCGAAGTTTTTGCTGCTACTTTGTCCCAAACGATTCTGCCACCGTTGCTGGTTAACAGTGCACAGTTTCCTGGGTTGTGCTCGTTGCAAATGCCTGTCGGAATGCACTTGATGGTCATGAATTTTCCAGACCACGGCAGGGCGCTGACCACCTCTTTGCGCATGATTTTGGCAACCTCGCGGATTTCCCATTGGGCGCGGGTGCACAGGCGTTGACCCAGAAAATTTTTTAACGCCTCAAAACTCCAGGTCGAAACCAGATTGGTTCGTGCCGCGTTGGGCAGCACCATACGCGCATCCTCGCCCGCGATGCCCAACTGGAGCAACTTTTGATATGCGCCGCCAGACTCGAGCATCGACTGCTGGTAAACCTCGAGTGCGATTGGGTTCGCGGCGATGCTGGGTGGCAACACGTGCCAGTCGGATGCCGTGTCAATTTGCTTGTAACGCTGCGATTGCTGCTCCCAGGAAACGCCCTGCACGTGACGCACCAACTGATGCGAGCAGGCTCGAGAAACCCCCGCAATCGAAAAGGTAAAACTCACGCCCCTCGAGACGCTCCAATGCCCAGAGTCCAGCGTGTCCGCCACGAGTTGAATTTTGCGATCTTGACTGGCGTTGTTATTGTAAATCTCTTCAAAGTCGCCCTTGGTGGTGGTCATGCGGGCTTGGGCGTAAATTTGGGTTAAGGGGTCGGGCGTAAAGGCAACGAGTTTGACTCGCATGGTTTCCTCCAAGAAATTTCTAACTTCGCGGTTAAAGTTTAACCCGTTTTGGGAGGCTCGAGAAACAAGACGTTGGAGACAATATTTTTGTCTCCAACGGGAAGGAACTTTGGGTGTACCGGGTGTTGTGTTTGTTTTTTGTAACAAGAATGTATCACGCGTTGGGTAAAAAAACCAGGAAAATCTTCACGAATTTTACATAAAACTGGCGATACGATACGTCCCAATCTCGAAAGGAGTTTTGATGATGAACACTTTGATCCCGCGCCGTGTTTTATTTGGCAACCCCGAACGCACGATGGTGCAATTGAGCCATGATGGCAGGCACTTGTCATTTCTTGCACCTGTAAATGGCGTGCAAAACGTCTGGATCGCTGCTGTTGACAATCTCGCCGAAGCTCGAGCCATCACAAGCGCCACTGAACGCGGCATTCCGTTTGCCATGTGGTTGTATTCTAACGAGCACATTATCTATGTTCAAGACCGTGCTGGTGACGAAAACTGGCGCATTTACAGTGTGAATTTCATGACGCTCGAGGAGCGAGATTTGACGCCACTCGAGGGTGTTCGGGCGCAACCGATGGGCTTTAGTGAACGTTTCCCTGATGAAATTTTGGTCGGTTTGAATAACCGTGTGCCGCAATTACATGATTTGTATATCATCAACATTCGCACCGCCGAGCGTCGTTTGCTGCTCGAGAATGACATGGGTTTTGTTTCTTTGGTCTGCGATCACGATTACAAGCCTCGTTTTGGAATTCGGATGAAGCCAAATGGCAGTTCAGATGTGTTTCGACGCGTTGAAAACACGTGGGAAGCTTTCTCGAGTATTCCGTTTGATGACAGCTTGACCACCCAATTGCTGGGGTTTGATGGAACGGGTCAAGTGCTTTATCTCACGGATTCTCGAGGGCGTAACACCAGCGCTTTGTTTGCGCACAACCTCGAGACGGATGCGGTCACGTTGCTTGCCGAGGACGCTCGAGCCGATTTTAGCGATTGGTTGCAACATCCGACAGAGCACACGGTTCAGGCGGTTTCGTTCAATTATGACCGTGAGCACCGCCAGATTATGGATGACCGAATCAGAGCAGATTTTGAATACTTGCAGGGTATTGCCAAAGGCGAAATTGGTGTGAATAGCCGCACTTTAGATGACCAGCACTGGTTGGTGACAGACTCGAGCGACCAAACAGCTGTAGGGTATTACCATTATGACCGTGCAGCAAAACGGGCAACGTTCTTGTTTACGGATCGCCCTGAACTCGAACAGTATTCTTTGGCAATCATGCAGCCCAAATTGATTCCAAGCCGCGACGGACTCGAGATGGTTTGTTATTTGAGTGTACCTGAAGACTTAACAAAATCCGTGCCAATGATTTTGTTGGTTCACGGTGGACCTTGGGCGCGTGATGCTTGGGGTTACGACGCCCAGGCGCAGTGGTTGGCAAACCGTGGTTATGCTGTGCTGCAAGTCAATTTCCGAGCTTCAACTGGTTTTGGTAAGGCGTTTACCAACGCGGGCAACCTCGAGTGGGGAGCTAAAATGCATGATGATTTGCTTGATGCCTTGGATTGGGCGGTCAAAGAGGGCATCACCTCGAGCGATACGGTGGCGATCATGGGCGGCAGTTACGGAGGCTATGCGACGCTGGCAGCACTAACCATGACTCCGAAACGTTTTGTTTGTGGCGTGGACATTGTTGGACCTTCAAACTTGCAAACCTTGCTCGAGTCCGTGCCGCCGTATTGGGAACCCATGATTGCGATGCTCAGAAATCGAATGGGTGATGACACCACTGCCAACGGTCAAGCGCTTTTAAAAGAACGTTCGCCATTGACCCATGTCCCGAGCATCCAAAGACCATTGTTAATCGGACAGGGCGCGAATGATCCAAGGGTGAAGCAAGCCGAGTCGGATCAAATTGTGAATGCCATGACCACCAAAAACATTCCTGTGACCTATGTCTTGTTTCCCGATGAGGGTCACGGCTTTGCCCGTCCCGAAAACCGTCAAGCGTTTTATGCGGTTGCCGAGGCGTTCTTGGCAAAGCATCTCGGCGGGAAATGTGAAGCCATCGGTTCCGATTTTCAAGGCTCGAGCATTGAGATTCTTCAAGGACTTCAGGAGATTCCTGGAGCACAAAAAGCCCTCGAGAAATCGTAAATCTCGAGTAAAAAGGGGAGACGGAATGTTCGTCTCCCCGCATTATTTAAAAACCTTAAGTTTTATGCGCTCTTGTATGCCTCGAGAATCACCGTTACAAATTCTTCGGTGCTCGCCTTGCCGCCCAAATCTTGGGTGCGTGGTCCATGCTCGAGCGCGATGTCCACGGCTCGCTCGAGTTTGGCGGCGGCTGCAAACTCGCCAATGTGGTTGAGCATGAGCGCGGCTGCCAGCACGGTTGCGGTTGGGTTGGCAATGCCGCGACCCGCGATGTCTGGGGCGCTGCCGTGAACGCTTTCGAACACGGCGTATTGTTCGCCGATGTTGCCGCTGGCGGCAATGCCCAGACCGCCCACCAAACCGGCGGTCAAGTCTGAGATGATGTCGCCAAACAAATTGGTGGTGACAATGACATCAAACCGTTCTGGACGGGTCACAAGCTGCATGGCGCAGTTGTCGATAATAATATCTTGAACCGTCAAACCCGCAACTTTATCGGCTGCTTCTCGAGCGGTGTTCAAAAATAAACCTTGCGTGACGGGCAAAACGTTGGCTTTGTGCGCAATGTGCAGTGTCTTGCGGTCTCTTGTCGCCGCAAAGTTGGCGGCGTATTCGCCAATGCGTTGGCTTGCACGGCGGGTAATCACGGTGTCGGCTATCGCAATTTCGCCGTTCATGTAACTGCGTTCCTGCTCGACGTACAAACCCTCGGTATTCTCACGAACGATGATCAAATCCACGCCAGACCTCGAGCCTGGAACTGGATGGTGTTTGGCGGGGCGCACGTTGGCGTACAAGTCCAGGGCGCGTCGCATGTACCGGATTGCGCCTCTAAAACCTGGCACTTTTTTGCTGGGGCTGGTGGCTGCCCCAAAGAGCGTGGCTTGGCTTGCCCGTACAGCCTCGAGCGTCGCCTCTGGAATGCTGTCGCCGCTGCGTTCAAACAGTTCCCAGCCCGCCTCGGCGTGCAGCCATTCAAACTCGAGTTCGCCGCTGACTTGCATTCCTTCCAAAACCCGTTTTGCGGCGCGGATGACTTCATGACCGATGCCGTCGCCTTCGATCAATGTGATGGTGTGTTTTACCATTTTGAACCTCCGACCCGAGAGGGTTTCTCGAGCCTCTGTGGTGTTGATTATTCCAGATTTTGAAATTTGACGCGTTTGGTGAATCTTTTCAAGCTGGTTCATCGTAGGCGTGGCTTCAATCCTGTTCAAGTCTGTCCCTACTGCGGTGACGATCATTTCTCAATCTGGTAGACTTATAGCGTGCCTGTCTTAGAGAACTCCGTCGCCGAATTTATTGAACGCTGGAAGCACCATGCCACCCGTGTCACCTTGTACCCGCAACTCGAGGGTTCACCGCTCTTGGAGATTGGTGCTGCTGGGCGCGTGTTGTACGTTCTGGACCGGGTAGGACCGTATGCCGCCAAACCTGGCGAGGTCAACATGATCGTCAACCCAATGACCGAAACTGTTTTTGGCGTCGATCTGGACACTGAATCTTTAACGATCACCGCCATTTCCGGCATTGAAGCCGTTGGGCGGGTACTCGAGGTGTCCAGGGACTTTGTGGTTCTTCAAGCCAGATTGCCGCTGGTGGTGGGGGTGCTCGATCAATCTTGGAAAGAAATCAAAGTGGGTCAGATGGTGAGCTTTGTCTCGCTCGAGCCGATTCACGGGTTTTTGACGCATTGAGGGGCTGAAGCATTGTTCAAAAAAGAAACAGTGTAAAAGGCGAAACCTTTTACACTGTTTTAAAAGGCAATACAAATGGCAAAACCTTTTGTATTGCCTTCTTTCTAAATCACAACAACCTCAGGATTGAGGACGACCATGCTTGGGATGTCCCAAGCTGCATAATGGAGAGGCTGGTCGAGTTTGTGGACAATGACAGCATCCCATTTCGTTGGCATCCACTCCCAGTGAGGCAATCGGTTCCAAGAGGGTTTGCGACGCAGTGCCTTCACAAGATCATCCGCCCCATAAACGTGCAAAACACGTGCTTGGGGGGATAGCTGAAAATGAAAGCGCTCGCTGCATTCTCCCAGGAGATTCCATTCAGGTTGCCCTTGGAGGGTTCCCCAAAGTCCTCCAAATGGTTTTAAGCAAAGTCCGAGGGTACGATATTTTTTAGGTCTATCGTTGTTGTGGACATTTTCAAATTTGGCAAATTCAAATGAGGCGGCACCAGCATGTGTAAAAATCATGAAAATAAAAATAAAAGTTTGTTGACTCGAGCGTATTTTAAAAAGAATGTTGAAGATGGCAAAACCAAACAATTTTGAATGGCACATGACCAAATTCCAGACACGCAGCTCGAGTCGGATCACTTGAGGGTTTTGCACATCGGTTCTTGTTCTTGAACTGTTCCCAACATTTCTCGTCTCAGTTGTGTAAAACTGGTACGCAATGCAATGCCCGAGCTGTCAAGAGCCAGTGCAAGCCACCTGGCGTTTTTGCCCGAATTGCGGGGCGGCAATTTCGGTGGTCGAACCGACGGTTCAACGTCGTGTGGCAGTGGTTTTTGTCGATTTGGTGGCGAGCACACGTTTTGCCAGGAGCCTCTCGAGCGACGCGTATTTTGATTTGATGGGCGAAATCTTGACGGTGCTTGCCGTTGAGATCGAGGCGCTCGAGGGTCACGTCGTGCAATTTCAGGGCGATGCGGTGCTGGCGGCGTTCGGTGCGGTCAAAAGTTTTGAGGACAACGCCTTGCGTGCCGTCAAGGCGGCTCGAGCGGCAATTGCTGCCGTCGAAAATTACGGCGAGCGCAAGGGTTTGGAACTCGAGGGGCGGGCGGGCGTGGATACCGACGAAGCCACGGTGGGTTGGGTTGGCGGTGAATTCACCTTGTTTGGAAGTGTGGTGAACCTCTCGAGGCGCTTGTGCTCGGCTGCTGAACCTGGCGAGGTGCTGGCGTCCTCACGGGTTCAACTCGAAACCCATGCGGGGGCGCAGTTTGAAAAGCAAGTTGGTTTGGTGCTGCGCGATTATCCCGAAGAGGGCGAGCCGTTTTTGTTGAAAAGTTTCACCACCGCCGCAGGGCAGGAGTATTTGCCATTTCATGGTCCGCCGCTTGTTGGGCGACAAAAGGAACTGGATAAACTCGAGGGTTTGTTCAGGATCGCCCGCAGCGAACGGCGCGTGGTCTGGGTTGAGGTTGTGGGGCATCCAGGTTCGGGACGCAGCCGTCTGATGCAAGAATTTGCGGCGCGTCACGAGATCATCGAGGACGCCCGAGCGGTGGTGCTCGATTCAAAAACCCGCAAGCTCGAGTTGCCAACCAAAGTCTTGCCGATAGTCTTGCTCGAGGACGCCTTGAACCTCGAGACTGCCCTGCAAACATTGCTTTTAAGTGCGCGAAAGGGGGCGTTGGTGCTCGTGCCTCGGGCGTTGCAAAGTGCGGCTGAACGCGAGGCTGTGGTTCTGGATCATCTGGGTTTTTCTCAAGCCCGAACGCTGTTCGAGTCCCTGTGTGGACCGCAGCCGATAGGTTTGGTCAAGCCTTGGTTTGAACGTTCACTTGGCAATGCCGCGATCTTGGCTGAGGTGGCAAGGTTGTTCAACAAGGGCTTTGACGAGTCCCTCGAGTTGCAGCAAAGGGTCAAAGCTTTTGTCTTGGATTACTTCCAGGTTTTTGCTTCCAGCGCGGCAGAGGTTTTCTCGGTGGCGGCATTGTTCGGCTCAAGCTTTTACTTGGGAGGCTTGAACCAAGTTCTGAATCGCGATGGCAGTCCCGATCTGGCGATGCTGCTCGATGATGGTGTGATTCTCGAGTCTGCTGCGTCCCGAATTCCTGATGAGCGCGAGTTTAAGATCCAAATTCCGCTCCTGCGTGAGGCGGCGGTTTCGGTGTTTGACTTGCAACATCGGGCGGCTTTGCACCTGGAAATTGCCTCATGGTTCTCGAGCCGCAGTTCTGCTCGGGCGCGTGACCACACCCGGGCAGCCCAAAGTCTTCGAGCCGCATTGCAAACCCAAACCGTTCACGAGGGTTCGACGATTGCCACGAAAAACAAGAAAACCCCGTTGATGAAGATTTCTCGAGCCTCAAAACCTCCAAAATAAAACTAAATGTAAATTTAAACTTGACAAAATAGCAAACTTGGTTGCATACTTGAAACAGCAATCGAAGGGTTGAGGCTGGATTGTCCAAACTTTCAGGAACTCAAATCAACATCACACCGTAGGAGAAACCATGAGTGACCCATTTCGTGAACGCATCGAAAACCTGCTCCGTCAGGGCAAAATCTCACCTGAAGAAGCCAACAAGCTTTTTCGGGCGCTCGAGCCGCAAGGGGAGACTGCCAGCGCCAGCACGCCCTTAACCGGTTCGCAACCCACCCCGAGCATTCTCACCCCATCCAAGCCACCAACAGCTCCCATGCCCTCAACTCCGCCCACACCACCGACACCAGTCGCCGCCGTTGTACCTCCAACGCCGCCAGCCACACCATCAACCCCCCCCAGCAACGCCATGCCAACTTCACACAGCAAAGCCTCTGATCATTACGTTCATGCGGCAAACAACATCCGCAAACTGGTCATCAATGCCACGGCAGGCGATATCGATGTTGAAGGCGTTCCAGGGCTTGGCACCATCGAAGCCAACGTCAAAAACGGCTCGCTCGAGATCACCGAGGACGGCGATGTGATTCGCATTCTGGGCGTTGGAAAAATTGATGACCCAACCGAAATCGGCTGGCTGAACACCGTCATTCGCACCATCGGACGCAACCTGCCCGTGGACATTCACGTCAAAGTTCCAAGCAACCTGCTCGAACTCGAGGTCAAAGCTTTGGCGGGCGATGTGAGCGTGGCTGGTGTGACCGGAATGGTCTCGCTCGAGATGAGTGCGGGCGATCTGAAACTCAAGGACGCGGGTCGTTTCAACATCAATGCCAAGGCGGGTGATATCAAAGTGCGAACCAAACTGACCGACGGTGAAAGCAACCTTCGCGCCCTGGCGGGGAACGTGGACGTGATCCTCGAGGGCGGCTCGAGTGTCACGATGAAAGCCTCCAACAGTGCCGGAGACATTACCGCCAAAGGCTTTATTTTGACGCACACCGAAAAACGCGTGGTCGGAGGAAGTTTAGAGGGGCGTTTGGGCGCGGGTCGCGCCAAGCTGACCGTCAGTTTGAGTGCGGGCGATCTGGATATCGAAGCCATCGACGGCATGAGTCAGTAAGCAATAACCCCACTTTGAGGCTTGAAGTTCAAAAACTTCGAGATGGGTAGTGCACGCCCCGAGCGTGCTGGGTATTTCGTACCCAAAAAAGGAGTCGATCATGGGACAAATTGAACGGATTTTACATCTTGTGCAGCAAAACAAGATCAACCGCGAGGATGCTGCCAAGCTGCTCTCCGCCCTCTCGAACGGACTGGCAACGCTGCCTGAGAGCACCTGGGAGCGATTGTTTGCCATGCTCGACCAAGGCATGAGCGTCGAAGCCCTGGCGCAAGTTTTGGGCGCTGAACTCGAGCAGGACAAAGACAACAAACGCAGCACCTGGAGCACCAAAGGCGCTCGAGGTGGAAATTTTGGCATGGGCGGTCTTGGCTCACAAGTCTCAACGATTGTCAACGACCAGATTGCCGATGCGTTCCGCAAAGGTTTTGGCGATCCAAGACGCAAAACCGCCAGGGTCCTGCGCGTCGTGGTCGAAGCCAGCGACGGCACGGATGTCAACATCAACATTCCACTCGGGCTTGCCAACATGGTCTTGAAATTGATCCCCAAAGAGGCACAACGTGCCATGACCGAGCAAGGCATTGACCCAGTCACCCTGCAAGAATTGCTCAAATCCGAACTGCCCGACGGCGAGATCATTCGGGTTGAAGCCAGCGACGGCACCGAAGTCAGAATTTCGATTGAGTAAACTGTTTCGAGATTTCAGAAAACAGAGGAGAGCAGATGATTTTTGACTTGCCAACCAATTTCCCAGGGCTGAATGAGACGCCACTTGTGACCAGACTCGAGTTTCCAGAATCGGGCGTCAACATCGAGGGACACTTTAGACTCAACGAATTTGCGCTGCTGCCGCCGGACAACCTCGAGTTTTTGCGCCTTTACATCAAGGTGCGCGGCAACCTGAAGGAAGTCGAACGCATTCTGGGCTTGAGTTACCCGACCATTCGCTCTCGCTTTGAAGATTTGCTCAAAGCTTTGGGTTACGAAGCAGAAGCTGACGAAGCCGAGGCTCGAGACGATGTTTTAAAAGCTTTGGAACGTGGCGATATCGGACCCAATGAGGCGCTCGAGAGACTGAAAAACACTTAAAAAATTATAAATGGCGGGCGATCTTCACAATCGCCCGCCATTTGTCATGCGTTTATCAATCGATCAAATTTTGCAATGCGTTTTCAACTTCGGTATGCCTGAGCTTCACCTCAGCCTCCAGCTTGGCTCGAGCGTGAAAATGGCTTGAAAAATGCTCCAACGCCTCGGAGAACGCGAACAACTCTTCGACCTCGAGTTTGACACTTTCGGCGTCGAGCGGTCGAAGGTCGCGTTTGTTGTCGAGCACATCATCCAGTCTTGCCATCATGCCCGAGAGCGGACGCAACCACTGAAACACAGGGTCGCCTGTCACCAGTTGAAAATAGGCAAACGGACCGTTGATTGCGCCGTGTGCAGACTCATATTCTTTTTTGACGATTTCCAACAAGGTTGAATGGGTGCTGCGCAATGCCTGAGCCAAATCGTTCAGCTTGATGCGTTGTGCCTGGTCAATCGGGTCTACCGGGCGGGTATCTCGAGTAATGCTCACCCTTGTATTTTAGACCATGTTAAGACAATCATTTGTTTTTCTGTCACGTTCAGATCAAACCTGGCATTCAAACTCAGGTGGGTTTGAAACCCTCGAGCAGCATCTTGCAAAACGCATCGGCAATTTCGCCAGCGTTCAAGCGACCGCCTGGGTTAAACCAGTGATACGCCCAATTCGCACTCGAAAGCGATAAAACGCTGGCAAGTTTGGCATCCAAATCTGGACGAAATGATCCCTTCTTGATGCCCTCCTCGAGAATCTCGCGGTAAATTCGCTCGACGCTGGCGCGTCTGTCGGCAATTTCCTCAATTTTGGTGATCGGCAGGTGCTTCCATTCGTGAAAAAACACGGTCGCCCAGTCCTTGTTTTTCGAGATCACATTCAAATGCGCCTCGAGCGCCGCACGCAACTTCTCGGGCGGTGCGAGCTTGCTGTCTCGGATCGGCTCGAGTGCCGCATCGAACTCGTCTGCCGCACGGTTGACAATTTCCCACAGCAATTCTTCCTTGCTCGAGATGTGCGCGTACAAGCTGCCGCCCTGCACGCCCAAGGCTTTGGCGAGGTCGCGCATACTGGTGGCATGGTAGCCCAACTGCGAGAAGAGTTTGCCCGCAGTGCGGTAGATTTGTTCTTTCCTGGAGACGGGTTGGGTCACGTTGAGCGTAGTCTATCCGATGCTCGAGCGGTTTTGGAAGCAAATACCGAGTCCAGATCGGTTTAGGCTTGCTCGAGTTTGGATTTAAACCAACAACAAAGCGGGTTGGAATGTTCCAACCCGCTTCAGCACGTTAATTGAAGTTTTGGCTAGGGAATATTTTCAATCAACTGAACTTGTGCGTTGATTACCGTTTGTTGCCAGTTCAGTGTGGCAACATTGATGATGGTTCCCGATGAGTACGTCGCAGGAATGGTAAAAGTTTTGCTCGCGCCAGCATCCAGATCAAAGGTTTCATCAAGGTTTGCACCAGTCAAGCCAGCAGGCAGTGGGTCAACCACATGAACGCCTGTTGCGGTGCTGCCACCGGTGTTGTTGACCGTAATGGTGAACAATACTGGTTGTCCTGGATTGGGTTGTACCACATCAACTTCCTTGGTCATGCTCAGTTTGGGTGGGTCAACCACGACAGCCTGTTTTTTCTGCCCGACGAACATGTGCCAAACATCAACCGCACAACCCGAGCACCGGCTTGGGCATTGACCATAATTGGTGATGGTCAACGTGACCGTTTTGTACTTCGCGCCCTGAGGAAGCTCGAGAAGCGCGGGACGGGCATCTTCGCCAATGTCGCCCTTCCATTTGACGGTGGTCGTTTTGCTCGGGTAAACGGTGCTGGTGGATTTGTTCAGGTTGACCATCGCCGTGAAATTTTGCGTGCCGATGATGTTGTTTGAATTGTTGGCTTCTTGCACGCATACCAGTGGCGTGCCGTTGACCAGTGACCAACCCGTCAAATCGTTGATACAGGTTCCGTCAAGTGTGGTGGCACTGACTTTGATGCTCGAGTTTAAATTGGTGTTGGCGTAAAAGCCTGCCATGCCAATCAGTGTGTTCTCATCGGCATAACCTTTGGCTAGGTGGCTAAAATCCAGGGTAACGGTGTACGCCGATGCCGCACCAGTTTTGCGAATCTTTGGACAGAAACGCAACGAGTACGGATCGTTCAGGCTGTTGTAACCCGCAAAACCATCCTTAATGGCAATGGCTTTGTTCAGAACTGTTGACGTGGTGCTGAGGGTGCTGAGGCTGCAAGTACCGATGTTGCTCGAGATTGAAACATCGACATTGCCCTGGTCAGCCAACGGCACGCTGCCGCTCAAGTGTCCATTGTTCCAGCTTTGGTTGACGCTCCACCAGGTCACATCGGTTGGCGCGATGTTGGTACGCAAGGTCGGGCTTGGAACGACATAGCCAGAAAATGCTTGAATTGGATTTGACATACCGATTCCATTGGGTTGCAATTCTGCCGCCAACGGTTGATCGGTGGTGATATCAGGTGTCGAAGAACACCCCAGGAAGCTGGCAGTCAAACCCACCAATGCTAGGGCAGCAATTGATCTTCTCCAGTTTTGTAAGTTTTTTGTCATGTTTCTTAGTATAGCCTAATGTTGGCTTAAGTCAATTCATGAAGTTTAGTTGCGAAATAATATAGTTGCTATAGAACAATACATAAACAAATAACAATACAAAAGCCTCGCCATTGTTTTCGGCGAGGCTTTTAAACATAAACAAAAGAAATTAGCGGCGAATACCGAGGCGCTCGATCAGTTTGCGGTAGGCATCATAATCTTTGGTGCGCAAATACTTGGTCAAACTGTTGCGCTTGCCGACCAGAACCTGCAAACCACGTTGACCGTGCTTGTCTTTTTTATTGCCGTTCAGGTGGGTCGAGAGGTTGTTGATGCGGTGCGTCAGCACTGCCACTTGAACCTGGGTGCTGCCCGTATCGCCCTCGAAAGTTGCGTAATCTTTAATGACGCCTGTCTTGTCTTGTGCACTAAATGACATATCGGTACTTCCTTTGTCTTAAGTCCGGCAAGTCCCAGCAAACCCGTCGTTTGGGCAACCCTGACTCCCGCGAGGAAAGAGCGTATCACACAAACCAGAAGTTGACAAACTCGAGATTGCTCGGTAAGCTCTTCAAGCTGTTCAGCCCTCGAGCGACACTGAACCAGACAACAATGCCGAGGTGGCGGAATTGGTAGACGCACTAGCTTGAGGGGCTAGCGCCCGCAAGGGTGTACGGGTTCAAGTCCCGTCCTCGGCACCAACATGAAATGGCACGGGTCAAAAGATTCGTGCCATTTTTGATTTTAAAAACTCGAGAATTACGCGAACAGAACGCATTGATACCGATAAAGCCTGAACTATTTTGTAAAGTTCTTTCGACCTGTGTGCCAGTGATTGTCCGGTCATTGATCTCGAGTTTTACATTTTCAAATTTGAACCTGATTTGAGGTAACGTACAAAATAAAGTACAATCTAACGTATGCCTGTACTCGACTTTTAGCAAGATATCGTGCCACTTTCCGAGTTTCGCTCGAACACCGCCAGTATCGTGCAACACATTCAACGCGATGAGGCAACCGTCATTCTGACGCAAAACGGTAAAGCCGCCGCGCTAATGGGCATTGCTGAATACCAACGTCTGACCGCAGAATTGATCGAACTTCGCAGCATGGTGAACGGATTAGCCGATGCCATGCAAGGAAAAACCATGCCACACAAAACTGTGAAACAAAACATTAAAAAGGCTCGAGACTGATTGAATGAAGTCAAGGTGCTGAACAACAGCTTTTTGAAATCCTATTGTCTTTCAGCACGAAAACAACTTTTGAGAAATTTGAAAAACAATTGAATACCGCACTCGAGCAACTCGAAACATTTCCCGAATCTGCCCGAATGAACCCTGTGTTATACCGTTCAGATTTCCGATCTTTTCTGGTCGGGGATTACCGCGTAACGGTACTGCTATTGCAGGATCGAATTTTGGTGTTTTCAATGGTGCATACGCATTCTGGCGCAGCGTTTGATTGATAAACCTCAATCAGAGCGGGTTTCAGTGGTAACTCGAGAATTGCGTTAAGGTAACGCAGAAGTCATCCTAAATTGTGTTTGACTTGTTCAGTTTCAGCGTTTGTACTAAACTTTAAACCAATGAGGAACGATTGAGATGGCAAGAGACAAATACCACCAAGCTGTCAAGATCGCGCTCGAGAAAGCTGGTTGGAACGTCACAAACGATCCATTCTACCTCAATTTTGGTGGTGTCAACTATGAAATAGATTTGGCTGCCGAAAACATTTTAGCTGCCGAACGTAACGGCGAACGGATTGCCATCGAAGTCAAAAGTTTTTTGCGTGACAGCGTTCCAAACGAATTTCATGCTGCCCTTGGGCAATTTCTCAATTACCAATACATTCTCGAGGAAACCGAACCAAACAGAAAATTGTATTTGGCAATCAGTGGAACAGTTTTTAGTACATTTTTTCAATTACCATTCACACAAGGCATTATTCGCAAGCACCAAATCAATCTTTTAATCTTTGATCCAATCACTGAGGAGGTCGTAAAATGGCAACACTCGAGCAGTACAGAACCATCATCCAACAACTCTTAACCGAATTTGTCGCCAGTCGCAACGCACAACAAAGTGGCAGTTACCAACTTCTATTTGATACCGATCACGACCAATACCAAGTTTTGCGAATGGGTTGGGAAGGCTCGAGGCGGGTGTATTTTGTGCCGTTGCATTTAAGTCTCGAGAAGAACAAAATTTGGGTTCAGCAAAACAATACAGACCATGAAATTGCTTTGGAATTGATGGAATTTGGAGTTCCAGCCGAAGATATTGTGCTTGGGTTTCAACCACCGTCAGCCCGTCATTTAACAGGTTTTGCGACAGGCGAAGCATAAAGAATCGAAATAATAAATTCAGAGCGGGTTTCAGTGGTAACTCGAGAATTACTGTGACGGAAGGTATTGGTTCTTGTTCAAGAGAAAAATAAAAAAGCTGTAAACGCAACGAATCTTTTGATTCGTAAATCAGTGTTGCGATTGAACGTGAAACAGATATTTTGGAAATTATTGCAGGTTGATACCTTCAGTGTTATCATAGATTATGAATAAATACAGTAACGTTATCGCACATATTAGAGTAACAGTTTGCGTGGTTCGACCATGATCCTCCTCAAGATCTACCAGGTGGATGCGTTTGCCTCTCGAGTTTTTCGGGGCAATCCTGCGGCAGTTGTGCCACTTGAAAAATGGCTTCCCGACAGCGTCATGCAAAACATTGCACTCGAGAATAACCTTGCTGAGACAGCTTTTTTTGTTCCCTTGGGTGTAGGGCATTATCACCTTCGTTGGTTCACGCCGACGACTGAAGTGCCTTTATGCGGTCATGCGACACTGGCATCGGCTTATGTGGTGATGCACCACCTCGAACCCAAGCTGCAAAAAGTGCGCTTTGAAAGCCAACTCAGCCCACTTGAAGTCTCGCGCACCTTAGATCAAGATTCTGAGCGCCTGGTACTTGATTTTCCGTCCTATCCGCCTGAAGTCACGCAAGCTCCTGTGGGATTGTTTCAGGCACTTGGACTTTCTCCTGATGATGTCCTTGAAATGTTGACTGCCCGAAAGAGCGTGTACTGCGTGCTCCGAGATGAACAATTGGTCTGTGATCTCAAACCCAACATGTCCCTGCTTCAAGAGATTGAACTGCATGGCGTGGTTGTGACAGCCCAAGGACAAGATTGTGATTTTGTGTCACGCTTTTTTGCCCCTCGAATCGGTATCCCCGAAGACCCAGTGACCGGGGGCATTCACACATCGCTGACACCATATTGGGCAACCAAACTCGGTAAACTTGAGTTGGATGCTCGCCAACTCAGTGCCCGGGGCGGCGAACTGCACTGCGTTTTGCATGGCGAACGAATACACATCTCAGGGCAGGTTGTGCCTTATCTTGAGGGTACAATTACAATCCCAAACCACTAAAAATCAGATTTGTTCTATCTCGAGCGCTGAAGCTCAACAGCTTTTTGATTCGTCAAGAAATCAGTTCAATCTTGCCTTCAATGCAGGAATTTCAAATTAGCAAGACTTGAAAATCTTGAGAAATACCTGACCTCGAGCCTTCAAATTGCTTGACAGTCTTCCCCTCATCCTGCTAGGCTTTAAACGTAATGAAATTCTTCTCCGCGATTATTCTAGTCGTAGTAGTCCTCGTACAACCGAGGGTCGCGGCGTAATTCCAGTTTTTCGGATTCAAGCGACCCTCGGCAAACACCCGAGGGTCTTTTTATTTACGCTCTCGAGAGATCAATGAAAGGTAGGCATCCATGACAGGTTCACAGGCTCTTTTAAAAACGCTCGAGGCTCACGGGGTTCGGCACATGTTCGGACACCCTGGCGGCGCGATCATGCCGATTTATGACGCGATTTATGACAGTCCAATTCAGCACATTCTGGTGCGTCATGAACAGGGCGGCGGTCATGCGGCAGAGGGTTACGCTCGAGTGACTGGCGGTCTGGGCGTGTGCTTGGCGACCAGTGGTCCTGGCGCGACCAACCTGGTGACGGCGCTGGCGGATGCGATGCTGGACAGCCTGCCGATTCTGGCAATCACGGGCAATGTCGCCACCACGCTTCTGGGTACGGATGCCTTTCAGGAAGCGGACATCACGGGCATCACCATGCCGATCACCAAGCACAATTTTTTGATTCGCAGCGCCGATGATGTCAGTAAGGTGGTTGCCGAAGCGATTCGGATTGCGCTTTCGGGGCGTCCAGGTCCAGTCTTGGTGGACATTCCAAAGGACGTGCAGCAAGCCCAAACCGACGCGCCCATCGTGCAACCCAAACCCAAGGCAGCGCGTCTCGAGCCTAAGGAAAAAGACATTCTCGAGGCGCTCGAGTTGATGAAGAACGCCAAAAAGCCTGTGCTGATTCTGGGTGGCGGCGCGTGTGATGCGTCTGAGGCGGCGTATCAGTTTGCCAAGACTTCGGGAATGCCGGTCATCACGACGCTGATGGGTTTGGGGAATTTTCCTGCAAGTGACAAGCAATGGCTTGGAATGCCCGGAATGCACGGCAGCGTCGCCGCGAACCGTGCGATCAGCCAGTGCGATGTCTTGATTGGCGTGGGAATGCGTTTCGATGACCGCGTGACGGGCAAGACCAGTCGTTTTGCCAAGAACGCCAAAATCATTCACATTGACCTGGATTCTGCCGAGCACAGCAAGCTTATTCCAGCATACCTGCCGATTCTGGCTGACAGTGCCGCCGCACTCGAGGCGTTGGCGGCAAAAATCAGCAAACTCGAGACGCCTGAATGGTGGGCGAACCTCGAGGATTGGAAGGCGCGGAAGCCCAAGCGTGACGAGTGGGGCGCGGCGAGTGCCATCAAGACCATCTCAAACGCGTTGACCAGCGATGACATTGTGGTCTCCGACGTGGGGCAGCATCAAATGTTAACCGCGCAAGAACACCCGTTTGAGCATCCGCGCTTGTGGCTCAACTCGGGCGGCGCTGGCACGATGGGCTTCTGCCTGCCCGCCGCGATGGGTGCGAGCATTGCCACGGGCAAACGTGTGATCGGTATTGCAGGTGACGGCTCGAGCCAGATGACCATTCAGGAACTCGCCACACTTCGCAAGTACGACATTCCCGTGAAGTTTGCGATCATCAACAACGGTTACCTGGGCATGGTGCGCCAATGGCAGGAGATGTTCCACGATAAGCGTTACTCTGAGGTTTACCTCGAGGATTCCAACCCCGACTTTGCGATTCTGGCGAGCGCCTACCGTATTCCTGGTTTCACCGCGTCCACCGCAGCCGAACTCGAGGTGGCGATCAAGGCTTGGCTGTCAGCCGACGGTCCTGCGGTACTCGAGGTGCGCGTGCCGAACGAGCACAGCGTCTTCCCGATGGTTCCGGCCGGCAAGGGATTGGACGAGATGCTCGACGACGACCCAAAGAATGCCCAGCCTGAGAAGATTGCGGTGAGCCGATGAAACACATTTTTAGCGCCTTCTTGCGCGACGAACCGCGTGTCCTGACCCGCGTGACCTCGCTTTTTGCGCGGCGCGGCTACAACATTGACTCGCTTTCGGTTGGCGCAACCGAAACCAAGGGCATCTCGAGGATGACCTTTATCTCCGAAGCGCCCGAGGGCATGGCAGACCAGATTCAACGGCAACTCGAGAAACTCGAGGATGTTTTAAAAGTCATCAATCACGCGCACGAGAAATTTGTGGACCGTGAACTGGTGCTGGTGAAAGTTCGTGTCACGCCCGAAAACAGGCTCGAGATCAGGCAGATTGCCGAAGATTTTCGCGCCCGAAATGTGGACGTGGGGCGGCAAAGTTATGTCTTTGAAGTGACCGGCGACGAGGGCAAAATCTCGGCGTTTATTGAACAGATGCGTCCGTTCGGCATCGTCGAAACCATGCGAACGGGTCGTGTGGCATTGACCCGAGGCTCGAATGCCGACATGCCGAGCCAGGTCTATTTTGACGGCGAATCTCAGGCGCTCGAGCATCCGTTGACGGGCGTGGCGAACGATTAACTCGCTTTTTGTGTGCGCCAGAAATAAGCTCCGCAGTCCAACCGCCGAAACCGTCTTTTTTGGAACGCCAGGAATCAATGTTCGCAGTGCTGGAACCGCAAAAGATGCCGAAAATCCAATCTCGAGGGACGATGTTGAATGGGCAGAGATTATTTTTGTCATGGAAAAACGACATGCGAAAGCCTTAAAAACCAAGTTTGGCAAGTTGCTCGAGGTGAAACGCACGGTGTGTTTGGAAATCCCTGACGATTTTGAACTGATGGACGCGAAACTGATCGAAATACTGCAAGCGAGAGTCTCACCACACCTCGAGTCGCACATTTTAAGGAACACCGATGATGCCAGCCACAATCGCAATCCTCGAGACTGAACGCCTGATCTTGCGAGGTTTTCAACTCGAGGATTCCGGCGAATTTGAGCGTTTGATCGCGCCCAAAGAAGTGACCGACGGCACGCTCTCGTTTCCGCATCCAGTCCCCGAAGGGTGGGGGATTGAGCGCATCAACCGAACGCTTGAGCGTTTTGCGAGCGGTGAGCATTACGAATTTGCAATTTGCACTCGAGAATCCAATAAATTAATTGGCGGCATCGGACTTGATGTAAATACCAGACACAAACGTGGGCATCTGGGTTACTGGCTCGGTGTGGATTTTTGGCGGCAAGGGTATGCCACCGAAGCCTCCAGCGCCGTACTCGATTACGGTTTTGGCACGCTCGAGCTTCACCGCATTGAGGCGGGGCATTACCCGCGCAACCCCACCAGTGGACGCGTGCTCGAGAAGATTGGAATGCGGTTTGAAGGCGTGATGCGCGGTGATTTGCTCAAAGGAGATCAGTTTGAAGACACGGTGATGTATGCCCGTTTGAGAACCGATTTTTAACAAACCAAAAAATTTGGTACACTTATTGGTATACCAAAGACTCGAGAACACTCGAAAACAATTTGGAAAAGACTGGGAAGGTACAAACATGGCTATGAAAATTTTTTACGACAAAGACGCCAGCCTCGAGCCTCTCGCCAACAGAACCGTTGCCATCATCGGTTACGGCAGCCAAGGTCACGCCCACGCCCAAAACCTCAAGGACAGCGGCGTGAAAGTGATCGTCGGACTGCGCCCAGGCTCGAGCACCGAAGCCGAAGTCAAAGCCGCAGGGCTTGAAGTGGACAGCGTACCAAACGCCGTCAAACGCGCCGACGTGATTATGGTCTTGATTCCAGACGAATTTCAGGGCGAAGTGTACAAAAACGACATCAAACCAAACCTCAAAAAAGGCAAGGCGCTGGTCTTCGCGCACGGCTTTAACATTCACTTCAAAGCCATCAAACCACCCAAAAACGTGGATGTGTTCCTGGTCGCACCAAAAGGACCCGGACACCTCGTGCGCCGTCAATTTGTCGAGGGTGCAGGCGTGCCAAGTTTGTTCGCCATTCATCAAGATGCCACGGGCAACGCTCGAGAAATCGCAATGGCATACGGCAAAGGCATTGGGGGAACAAGGGCGGGTCTAATTGAAACCACCTTCCGCGAAGAGACCGAAACCGATTTGTTCGGCGAACAAGCCGTGCTCTGCGGTGGGTTAACCTCCCTCATTGCCGCCGGTTTTGAAACCCTGACCGAAGCTGGCTACGCGCCCGAAATGGCGTACTTTGAATGCCTCCACGAAACCAAACTTATCGTAGACCTGCTGTTTGAAGGCGGTCTGTCCTGGATGCGCCACAGCATTAGCAACACCGCCGAGTACGGCGATTTTGTCAGCGGACCACGCATTATTGACGCCAGCGCCAAAAAACGCATGAAGCAAGTGTTAAAAGAAATCCAGAATGGCAAATTTGCCAAAGCCTTCTTAAAAGAATGCGCTGAGGGTAAACCAAACATGACCAAATGGCGCAAAGAAGCCAGTGACACGCAACTCGAGAAAACAGGGGCGCAATTGCGGGAAATGATGCCGTTTATCAAGAAGCCAAACAGCAAAAAAGTCGAAGGATAAAGTTTAAAAGCGGTTTTAAGGCTCGAGGGGCGGATGGTTGTCCCTCGAGCCTAATGTTGTGATTGGATTTTGAGGTTCAAAAAGCGTAATTGGATTTGTAGGTGACGTGACCCAGGCGTTGGTATTTTGCACTTTTTGTTATAAGACCAATGATGACTTGTTCGCCTTCGAGTTCTACTTGAAATGTGGCAACCTCATCATTAAGTTTAGGGTATTCACTTTCATATGCCTTAGAGATAAAGGCTGCTAGCCTTTGTAAGAAGTCATTTAGCGCTGTGACGAAACCTTCACAAGAACCAGACCGCGCAAGGTCTACCATCAGGGTTTCCTCGAGCACATGGTCACCTTTTTTGGCAATAAAGCGACCAAAATCGAATTTTACTATAATACCTTCGGGTAGTATAGGTGTAATTACTTTTGGTAATTCTTCTTCCAGAGTGTGAAATGGTGTCACATTAAACATCAGGGTGTCTTTCGTGTGCTGATAAACTCGAGAGTCATTGCTGATTGACGACTTTGTAAGTGACGTAACCTAAATACTGATTTTTTCCACTTTCGGTTAAAAGACTAATAATAACCTGCTCTCCTTGCGATTCAACTTGAAAAGTGGCTGGTTCATCACCAATTTTGAGCCATTCTAAATTGGTGATGTATTTTATAGATATTGCCATATTCAGAAGATAAATATGTATGTGACTAATAAATCCGTCAAGGTTGTTTTCTTGCTCTAAATTAAAAAGAAAATTGTCAATACAAAAAGTAGTTTCTTTATTACCGATAACAACGCCATTTTCGAGTACGTGTGTGATTCCTGTCGGGGGATGATTGAGACCAGGAATTTTTGGGAATTTAGCAATGTCTCCAATGAGCATTCCGTTCTCAAGTTTGAGTGTGACCCCATCTGGAAAATTGATCGCTTCAATGACTTTCGGAAATTCTTTTTCAATGTTTTGATATGGAGTATTTTTTAACATAAAAATCGTTATCCAATCAACTAAAGCATTGGTAAAAGTTTTAAAACTTGTACCAATGCTTACATATTTAATCCACGTAGCAAGTAAGAAAACCTCGAGTGTAACCCAGTGTGCCAAAACCTTGGATATCAATATCAACTCTTGCAAAGTGAGGAGCACTGAAGTAGCCAGCGCTGCCGTAACCTGAACTATAGAATCTGTTATTGACACGAATTTGATAACTTAAAGACCAACTGCCTTGGTACATGAATGTAGACCAGTAAAACCACGACCCACCTACAGCCGACACTCCAATTTGTCCAACACTGCCATATGATGTATCGAATGCACAACTTCCGCCGTTTCGGGTTTGGACTGCTCCTGACGTGGGAGTTTGTCTATCTATGGGGTCTTGTTTTTGAAGTTCATTGTATTGCTCTTCAGTAATGCTCTGCATTCCTTGTTGCAATGGTGCTGTCGTAATTGGAATAGATGGCGTTGAATTACAGCCAGCCAGTGACACGAGAATTATGAGTCCAACAATAAGAGTATGAAAACGTTTGTTCATAGGTGTCTCCTACTTGCGAAAACTTGCAACACTTCTATAAAGATGAACGTGGTCTCGCGAGTCCCAGAATTCATTTTTGGCTTGCGAAAGTATTGCTATCTGGAAGTGTAAACCATACCCCCTCCCTAATTGTCAAGTGGTAGTGTTTTCATTCTCGAGTGTCTAAAACTACCGAGTATAAAGCACTTTCGCTTCCGCTTGAATGCTTTGCACCAAAGAATTTTTTGGATTTTTGTACTCTTGCTCCAACATCGTCACAAAATCCAATGGGTAAAACCTTGGCGTGAAAGCTTTCTCGGCGTTTAACCCAGCCTGCAACGCATTCGCGCTATCCTCGAGAACCAGCAGTAAATCCAAATCACTGCCAAGTGTGGCTTCACCTCGAGCGACGCTGCCGAATAAAACCACCATTTTTGCGTCACTGACTGCCGCAACTTGAGCCGCAATTTGTTGTAACTCTGCAAGTTTGTTTGGTGGCTCGAGCAGTTGATTCATGACAAGATTGTAGTACAGATTTTTGCACTCTCGAGCTTGACACACACCAAGCACCTCTGATACCGTAAGAGACGAATGAAACACATTTCGCAAATCCTATGCCTAGCCCTAATTACTTCGAGGGCTGTGGCTTAGTCGTTTCTTGACTTTTACACAACCCTCGAGTTTGAAGCTCGAGGGTTGTTTTTTTGATTTAACCAAGAAAGCCAGTCCGTATTTTTTGAGGAGGTCAGACCATGATTGAAGAATACTTAGAAGCAGGAATGAAACTCGCGCATTACGAACTTTTAGCCGAAAACGAAGGCTTTTACGCCAGTATTCGTGGTGCTCAAGGTGTTTGGGGCAATGCTCAAACCCTTGAAGAATGCCGTGATGAGCTTCATTCTGCTCTTGAAGAATGGGTTTTGCTTTCGATTCGGTTGGGTCATGAACTCCCAGAATTTAACGGAATTCGTTTAGAACTTCCGAAACTCGAGCGACTTGAGGTTGCTTGATGCCGTATTTCGGTACTATTTCTTGGCGCGATCTGATAAAAGCATTGCAGATGGCTGGTTTTGAAGGACCTTACGCGGGAAAGCGTCATCCGTACATGATTCGTGGGAGTACCAAATTGATTGTTCCGAATCCACATAAAGGTGTTATCGGCGTGGATTTGCTGCATCGGTTGTTGCGACAAGCTGAAATTTCCAGAGAAGATTGGGAGAAACTGTGATATTGCAACGCATTCAAATTCATTCGGAACGACTAGCAAGGTTTCCCATTTAAAATCTCGAGATTCCACATTAAAATTCAATTCAGACTTAGGAGAAAATACAATGCGTCACATTAAAATTTTTGACACCACCTTACGCGACGGCGAACAAAGCCCAGGTGTGGCTTTGAGCGTCCCTCAGAAGCTCGAGATTGCCCACGCGCTGGCGCGAATGAACGTGGACGTGATCGAGGCGGGTTTTCCGATCACCAGCCAGGGCGATTTTGATTGCGTGCACCGGATTGCCAAAGAGGTTCGTGGTCCCGTGATTACTGGACTTGCCCGAACCAGCAAGGGCGACATCGAACGCGCTGCGCAAGCGCTGGACATTGCCGACAAATGGCGCATTCATACCTTCACCTCTGCCAGCAAGGTTCATCTCGAGTTCATGCTGAAAAAAACCCCAGAGCAGGTGCTCGAGATCACGGACAACATGGTGCGTTACGCCAGAACGTTTTGTGATGATGTCGAATTCAGTGCCCAGGATGTCATGCGAGCCGATTTTGAATTTGTGATTCAGGTCTTTAATGCGGCAATCAACGCAGGCGCGACAACCATCAACATTCCGGACACGACGGGTTACGGCACGCCGCTCGAGTACGGCGCACTGATTAAACGCATTCAACTCGAGGTGGTGCGTGGGCGCGACGTGGCGATCAGCACGCACTGTCACGACGATCTGGGCATGGCGGTGGCGAACAGTCTGGCAGCCGTCGAGAACGGGGCAACGCAAATCGAATGCACCATCAACGGCATCGGTGAACGGGCGGGCAACACGAGTCTCGAGGAGGTCGTGATGGCACTGGCAACCCGAGGAGATTACTACCAGGCGCAAACGCAACTGAACACCAAAGAGATTTACCGTCTCTCGAGGATGGTCTCGCGGCATTCGGGCATGGTGGTGCAGCCGAACAAGGCAATCGTTGGCGATAACGCTTTCGCGCACGAGGCGGGCATTCATCAGGACGGCGTGCTCAAGAATAAATCCACCTACGAAATCATGAGCGCCGAGATGGTTGGGCGTGAAGCCGCCGTGCTCGTGATGGGCAAACACTCGGGGCGTGCAGCGTTTAAGAAGGCGCTCGAGGATTTGGGCTACGATCTCTCAGGAAGCGTTCCAGATCACGGCTTGACCGAAGAGAGCGTGAATGCCCTGTTCGTGCGTTTTAAGGAGCTTGCAGACCGCAAGGGCGCTATTGGCGCGGAAGAACTGCGGGCGCTCGTCGAAACCAGGGATTCGAGTGTGCCCGAAACGTTCAAACTCGAGAGCATCCAAGTTTTATCGGGAACGCACGTGATTCCAACCGCCACCGTGACGCTCGAGACTCCCGAAGGTCCACAACAACACGCGTCAAGCGGCGATGGTCCTGTAGATGCCGCCTTCAAAGCCATCAACGCGCTAACGAAAGTTCATCCCACGCTCGAGAGTTACCGCATCGAAGCCGTGACCGAAGGCGGCGAGGCACTTGGTGAGGTTTCACTTCGCGCTCGAGTCAACGATGTGGTTTACAGCGGGAACGGACTTGCCACCGATATTGTCGAAGCCAGCGCTCGGGCGTGGCTCGAGGTTGTGAATTCTGCGATAGCCCAGGTTGGGGTGAAGAAAGAAGCTGTGACGGCAATTTGAAGATGGTTTGTTCGTTAGGAAACCATGTGCTTAACTGATTCGTGTATTATTGCTTCAGTCGTACTAAAGTTCCATCAGTATTACTGAAGTTTGCAGGCTCGAGAATAAAGGAAGGTGCGTTTATGGGAAAAATTCAATCATTGTACCTGACAGCCCAACCTTCGTTTCTTGAAGGTGTGGCTCGCTTATTTGATTTTGCGGGGACTTTAAGTGTTTACAACGAATCCCGTTCACCTGATGAAGCCGATATTCGAGCGCTCCGTGCTGACTGGAAGGCTTTAGGTGATGACATGCGTTTTGCCATTGATACAACGATTGCCACTTCAAAGGGTGGTTCGATTGGCAAAAAGTAAAAGAAGCGGAACGCAAGCGCAAATTGAACGTCAGGGTAATGGCTCAATTGTGGCAACCCATCAACAAGTGAGTCTCGAGCGTTCTGGTCCGCTCCCATCTCCAGAAGAACTTGCTGGTTACGATCAAGTGCTTCCTGGAGCGGCAGAACGTATTTTGCAAACGTTCGAGAAACAAGTTGAACATCGGCATTTTCTTGAACGGTCTGCGATTCTGAGCGGAATTCAAGCCCGTTCTTGGGGATTGGGTTTAGGGTTTTGCGTTTCAATTGCTGGATTGGGTGTGTCGTTGGCGCTTGGTTTGAGTGGTCACGAAGTTGCTGCTGGTATTGTTGCTGCGATTGATTTGACGGCTTTGGCTGGTGTGTTCGTCATTGGCTCACAAACTCAAAACGCTGAGAGACGTGAAAAACGCGAAGAGAAAAAATGAATCTCGAGCGCCTGACAAGATTTCTGGTTGAACTCTCTTTCAACAACGACAAACCCTGGTTTGACAAAAACCGTGCCGAATACCAAATCTTAAGGCTCGAGTTTATTGATTTCATGGAAGGTTTGATTTCTGGAATCTCGAGTTTTGACGGCAGCGTGAAAGCGTTGAAGGCAAAACAGACGTTGTTCAGAATCAACCGTGATGTGCGTTTTAGCAACAACAAAAACCCGTACAAAACGCATTTCAGTGCCGCGATTGCTGCGGGTGGTCGTCACTCGAGTTTGCCAATTTATTACGTTCAACTTGGGGCGGAACAATCGGTGGTGGCGGGTGGCGTTTACCTTCCAGAATCCGATCAGCTTGCCACCATTCGCAGGTTTATCGCGCTCAACCCAAAGAAAGCCGATGCGTTACTGAAGAACAAAATCTTGCTCGAGCATTTTGGCGGTCTGGATTCGGACGCGGTGCTTTCACGGTTTCCCAAAGGTTTTGCTGAAGGCTCGAGCTTGCTGAAATTCAAGGGTTTTACGGTGTCTCGAGGCTTTGACGCGTTCGGATTTGAATCCGAAATTTTACGGGATGATTTGATCTCGAGCTTTCAAAACATGCAGCCACTCCACAAGTTTTTACGCGAGGCATTGACGTATGAGGTGAAATCATGAAAATTATTGGTTTGATTGGCGGCACAAGTTGGGAATCGAGCGCGATGTATTACCGAGTCATCAACCAAACTGTTCGTGACCGAATTCATCCACTCGAGAATGCTAAAAGTTTGATGTTCACGCTCAATTTTCATGAAGCCGAACAACACATGCGGGCTGGAAATTGGGATGCAGTGGGGGAGATGCTGGTTGATGCCGCCAAGAGGCTCGAGGCTGGCGGGGCAGATTGCGTGTTGCTCTGCTCGAACACGATGCACAAACTTTCCAACGTTGTCGAAAATGGGGTGAAGATTCCAGTCCTCAACGTGATTGACGAAACGGCACGTGAAATCAAGGCTCGAGGTATCAAACGCGTGGGTTTGCTCGGCACGGGTTTCACGATGAACCAAACGTTTTACAAAGACCGACTCGAGACGCACAATCTCGAGGTGATGTTGCCAGAACAACCTGACCGTGATGTGGTGGATCGCATTATTTTTAGCGAATTGGTGCAAGGCAAAATTCTCGAGCCGTCAAAACTCGAGTACATCCGAATCATGCAGGATTTGGTGGACAGGGGTTGCGAGGGAATCATTCTGGGTTGCACGGAAATCATGCTGTTGGTGAATCAAACCGACTCGAGCGTTCCCGTTTTTGACACGACTACGATTCACGCTTTGGCGGCTGTGGATTTCGCACTCGAGGTTTAAAGAATGCTCAAAATTCGTCAAGCCAAAACAGAAGATATTTCAAGTCTGGCTCGAGTTCATGTGCAATCCTGGCATGAAACGTATACGGGTTTGATGCCGCAACATGTTTTGGATGGTATCACAGTAGAAGCTCGAGAAGCGCAATGGCAACGAACGCTTTCGAGCCAAAGAATGCAAGTGTTTGTGGCTGAATTGAACGGTGAAGTGGTGGGTTTTACCAGTTTTACAGCTCGAGACTCGGAAGATTTTGGCGAGTTGTCCACGTTGTATGTTCTGAAGGCTCATCATAGGCAAGAAATTGGCGTGAAACTTTGGGATGCAGTGCTCGGATTTTTAAAAACGCACAACATCAAGAAACTTGTACTGTGGGTACTCGAGAGCAATCCGACCCGAGGTTTTTATGAGCATCTTGGCGGAATTTTCTTGGAACAGAAAACGGAAACCATTCAAGATGCTGATATCGTTGAAGTGAGGTATTCGTTTGACCTGAATTGAGGTTTTTATGAAAGTCAATCTTGCCCAGAAACTCGAGCTTTTTCACGACCACTGGAGTCCGAAAATCGTTGGCGAGGTCAACAACGTTGCGGTCAAACTCGTCAAGTTTCAGGGCGAATTTGTCTGGCATCATCACGAACTCGAGGATGAAATGTTTTACGTGATCGCTGGCGAGTTTGACATGGAATTCAGGGAAAAAACGGTGCATCTGACGGCTGGAGAATTTTTGATTGTTCCAAAGGGTGTCGAGCACCGCCCAGTTGCCGAACATGAAGTCTCGGTGATGCTGATTGAACCCAACACGGTTTTGAACACTGGCAATGTGACCGATGAGAAAACGGTTGTGAACCTCGAGCGACTGTAACGGATTGGTAGAATTTGCGAATGGTCAAAGAGCTTTTGCGTTTTGAAAACATTGCTTACGGTGAAGATTGCATACGGGCGAACTTGCTCGACCTTCTCTTGCCTGTCGGCGTCGAAAATCCGCCCCTGACGATTCATTTTCATGGTGGCGGTTGGCAGCAATTTGGCAAGTTTTTACCCGATTGCGAATTTCTGGCAAGGGCGGGTTTTGCGGTCATCAGCGCCAATTACCATTACGCCCAGGAGGCGTTGTTTCCTGCGCAGTACGATGACGTGCAGGCGGTGGTGCGCTTTGCGAAAACCCGGGCATCCGAGTACGGCTGGGATGCAACTCGAATTGGTGTGTGGGGTATTTCTGCTGGAGCACACCTGGCGGCGCTGTTGGGCGGCAACTGTGTCGCAGCGCTCGAGACTGAGCCTTCGGCACAAGTTCAGGCGGCAGTGTGTATCTGTCCGCCAACGGATTTGACCAATGCCACCGATTGGAAGTTCACTTATGCCCATGAGGACGGCTTCAGCAATCTTCTTGGCGCCCATGCCGCAATGCGTCCAGATTTGGCGCGGGCTGCCAGTCCAGTGTTTGGAATCTCGAGTGTCGCCGCACCGTTTTTGATCATTCATGGCGACCGTGACGAACTTGTGCCCGTGCATCAGGCACAGGTTTTGCATGACACCCTCGAGCAACACGGGGTAAATTCACAGCTCGAGATCATTGCTGGTGGCTCGCATTTTATCAACGAAACGCACCGCGAAACTTGGCAAAATTTGACCGAGAAATTCTTTAAACATACTTTGGCATAGTATGCTACGGCGCTAGATAAAACGTTTTATCTCGAGGAAGGAGGGGGGAGGAAATGAAGAATGACGTTCTCAGCAGTGCATCACAGGTGATGGGTGAGATTCAAATTTACGATTGCACGCTTCGTGATGGCACGCAGGGCGAAGGTTTCAACCTCTCCCTGGAAGACAAACTCGAGATTGCCAAAGCCCTGGATGCGTTCGGCATGACCTACATTGAAGGCGGCTGGCCCGGGTCAAACCCCAAAGACGCCCGTTTTTTCGAGGCGATGAAGGACGTGAAACTCGAGCATTCCAGGCTGGCGGCGTTTTCGTTCACGCGGCAAAAAGGTTTTACGGTTGAGTCTGACCCGAATTTGCAAATTTTATTGGCGGCAGATACGCCAGTCGTGACTTTTGTCGTCAAAGCCTGGGACAAGCATGTCACGCAGGCGCTGGGAATCACCCTCGAGCAGAATCTCGAGGCGGTGGATGACACGGTGCGGTATTTCAAATCGCTTGGGCGTGAGGTGATTCTGGATGCCGAACTCGCGTTCGCGGGTTTCAGGCACAACGCCGATTACGCCCTTGCGGTGCTCGAGACGGCGGTCAGGGCGGGCGCGGATTGTTTGGTCTTGTGCGACACCTTGGGCGATGTGATGCCAGAAGAGGTCACGGCTCGAGTGCAGCAATCACTAAAATTGGGTGTGCCCGTCGGGATTCACACCCACAACGATCTCGAGATGGCGATAGCGAATGCGCTTGTGGCGGTTCGGGCGGGGGCAACCCAGGTGCAGGGCACGGTCAACGGTGTGGGTGAACGCACGGGCAACATGAATTTGATCTCGTTTGTTGGATTGCTGCAAGCCAAACTCGGCGTCAGGTGTGTGCCTGATCTGTCCAAACTGACCGAACTCTCGAGGTTTGTCGATGCCAGGGCGAACCGCACGCCGCGCAACGAGCAACCGCTGGTCGGTGCGTCGGCGTTTGCGCACAAGGGCGGAATGCACGCGAGCGCGGTCAACAAAGACCCGAGTTTGTACGAGCACATGAACCCGGAGGTCGTGGGCAACTCGAGGCGGGTGTTGATGTCGGATTTGGCGGGACGCAGCAATTTGGTGGCGACGGCTGCTTCATTCGGTTTGCTGCTCGATGGCAAAGACCCTGCGGTTGCGAGTGCGATCACGCGCCTGAAGGAACTCGAGGATGAGGGTTTTTCCTTCGAGGGCGCGGACGCCAGCGTGATGATGCTCTTGCGGGCTACCAGGGGCGAACCAGAATTTTTCAAGCCGCTCGTTTTCAGAGCGCACATTGATGACTTCGCCGATTTTGGCACCGAAGCCGAAGCCTCGGTGCAAGTGTTGGTCGGTGACACTCGAGAGCACGCCTCGGCGTTGGGCGACGGTCCAGTCAACGCGCTCGACAAGGCGTTGCGCATCGCGCTCGAGCGCCATTACCCGAGCATTGCCCAGGTCGAATTGACCGATTACAAAATGCGGGTGCTCGAGGGTTCTCGCGGCACGGGTTCGCGGGTGCGGGTCTTGATCGAATTTTCTGACGGTCGCTCGAGATGGACGACGGTGGGTGCGGGTGTCAACAGCATCAAAGCCTCGTTTATTGCGCTGGTGGACGGCTTGTGTTTTAAACTGGTGCAAGACGGTGTGCCACCAAAAACCTTGCTCGAGCCGCAAGTACAGGTTGCTCAAGTTTGAATTTCAAAGCACAACACGCTCACGATCCGAATTTGTCCTGGGCTGGTGGGCAGAACTTCGTGTGGAACAATGCCGCCAAGCAACGCAATCGATTGTCCGACCTTTAAACGCAAATCTGTGCTCGAGGAGTGTGGATTGATGCTCGAAAGCGGTTGAAGGCTGTGATTTGGGTACAACCTGAGCACGCCACCCAAGCTGTTGGCTGCGCCTTTGGTGTGGTCAAACAGGCAGGTAATCAAGGTCAGGTCGCACTGCAAAATATCGCGGTGAAGCGCCAGAAAATCGCCGTCTCGGGCGTAATAGCTGTACGTGCCTCGAGCGCCCGTGGGTTTGATGCGCGTTTGACAGAGCTTCTCGAGCTTGATCGTGAGGGCAGGGGACTGATAAAACGCATCTTGCGCCGCGCCGCCCTGGGCGCTCAAAAACTTGCGGGCTGGCGAGCCACCGCGTCCAAAGTTGATTTCAAACCCAGTGTGGTCTGTCTCGAGCATCAGGTTTTCGCTCGCTTGCGAATTGAGGGCGAGGCTTTCGCGTTGCAGTTGCGCCAGGTTTGCTGGCTCGAGCAAGTGCTTAATCAAGACATAACCGTCACGTTGGTACAAGGGTGAATGCTGAATGATGACTGGAACTTGGTTGGCTCGGGTGACAAATCTCGGGGTGGGTTGGGACTGAACTTGCATCAAAGCCTCCAATTAAAAATTTGTCGGTCCAAAATCGGGTGGTGCACAAAAACTGACGGCGTTGACGGTTGTTTTGACCTCGGCAGGCAAGTGTTCTATTGGCAACTCGAGGCTGCCATCTTCAAGGCTCGCAAATTGCTTGTCTTGTAAAATTTTGGTGTGAAAATGCTGCTCAAATCTCGAAGGCGTTGCGCTGATCGAAAAGCTGTTGCCAACCAACGCACCAACTTCAAACCCCAAGCGTTCAAAATGCGCTCGGGCTTGACTGGCATGGGCTGCATTGGGCAAAAATGAATCGAGGTTTTCGCTGGTGATACTTTCAGGTTTTGGCACTGCGCCAGATTTGGGTTTCAAACTGACTTGCGCCGAGATCAAGTGTTTCATTGTGCCACCAATTCGACTCGACGTGCTTGGGTCTTTGCCACCCGAGGCTCAGGTCGTTTTGCTGGCGCGGCATTTAGCGCCAGGGACAGGTAATTCGTGCCGTCCGAAATCATCAGTTTGTGCGCCACCAGCGACTCGAGAAAGGCTTTGACGCTTGAGGGTTCAAATGGCTGTTCTGGATGTTCTTGCGCCAATTTTTTCATGATGCGGTTCAGGTTGTGAAGCGAATCACAGTGTTCGTAAATCGTGCGATCCGCGCCGCGCAACTCGAGGTTGGGGCAGGTGGCATTGATGCGGCTGTCAATCAGTTTCCAACTGTCTTGGCTGGCAATGCCGTACAGCCTGCCCGTCTCAGGCTGTCGTTTCCACTGATCTATAAACGCAATCACGCCTCGAGCATACTCGTTTTGGGCTGTTGCATGGTTGGCTTTTTTGGCGTAATCGTACTCAAAATAGTAAGCAATTTTGTGCAAAACCTCTATCGCAAAAGGATACAGGTATTGATACGGTTTCATCGGGCGCACGTTTTCAAAACCAAACTCGAGACTCTGGTCAAAATTTGGACTGAAGCGGTCCAGCCGTATAGCCCCACACGCGGCAGGAGGCTGCAAGAAGCGGATGGCGTGCAACATCTCGAGCATGGCGTCATAATCGGCTTGAGTTTCGCCTGGAAAGCCGTACAAGATGTTCCAGTCCACGCCGATGCCAGCTTCAAAACAATATTTAAGGAGTTGCACGTTGCGCAGCGCAGTTGTTCCCTTGCGCATCAGTTTTAAAATGTGGTCACTTAAGCTTTCAATCCCTGGCTGCACGCGGTAAATCCCAGCTTTTGCCAGCAATTCGACCTGTTCGCGGCTGAGGTTGGCTTTGATCTCAAAAAACAACTGGCGTTTTTCGGGTTGTGCTGCCAAATCTGGCAACCACGTCTCGAAGTAGTGCATGTCCAAAATGTTGTCTACCACCTCGAGCGTTTCGATGCCCCAAGTGGCAGATAAAAACTCGAGTTCGGACTGCGCTCGGGCGGGGCTTTTGCTCCTGAAACTCAAACTCCCGCCATTCAGACCGCAAAAGGTGCAATGCGATTTCGCACCCCACCAGCAACCGCGCGAGGTTTCAAACAACAAATTTGGCGTGATCGGCGTGCTGGTAACGGACCGCTCGAGTTGCGCAAAAAAGTCGGAGTAATCGGGCATGGGTAGCGAGTCCATGTTTTTAATCAATCGCGGAAAACCGGTGCTGATTGAGGCTCGATCTTGGCGGTAGACAATCCCTGGAATCGTGCCCAGAAACTCGAGTTGATCGTGAAGCACCACATCGACCAGTGCCGGAAAACTTTCTTCCGCCTCGCCAGAGCAGGCATAATCCACGAATTCAAATTGCTTGTGCAACTCGAGTCCCATCGTGGCTTCCCAGTTCGCGCCGCCAAACACGACTGACAAATGCGGGAATCTGGCTTTAAGGCGTTTTGCCAGCGCCAGGGACGCAATGTTTTGCTCAAACGTCGAGGTGAAGCCGACCATCTTGTATTCGTTCCAAAGCATCACATCCAGGCAAAAATCCAAAAACCCTTCAACCTTCGCCCGCACCGACTGCAAACGTTTCACCGCGTTCGGCTTGAGTTGCCAGGTTTCAAACAACACTTCCTTGATGTACGCCGCGTCTTGGCTGGCTCGAGTACCGTATAGCGCTTGGGTAAAAACCCAGTCACCAGCGAATGCCGTGTACGGCAGCTCAAAATTGATCCACTGGTAATCGTCAAGTCCAATAAATTCGGCAAAATCAAACGTAAAGTAGCGCAAATCACACGCCACACCGCGTTCGAGCAACGCGGCTTTTAACAGGCTGATGCCGAGCGCCTGACGGTTGAGCGCACCGAATGGCATACTTAAAAGTAAAATTTTTGAAGGTTCTGTCTTCATCAAGAAACCCGCGTTGTCCTTGTCATGCCCAGAGAATTCTCAAACTCGAGATTTTGCATGTCATTGGTTTTTGGACAGGCATCAACCCACCCAAAAACCAATGTTGAACTGCTCGAGACACGCCTACAGTTTCAAATTGTCTCCCACAATCAATTCCTCGAGCGCGGCAACATCATCTTCTGACAGTCCACGGCTAAAGCGTTGACTCGAGTTGTCCTGCGGGTGCTCGACGGGCGATGGCAGGATGATGGGCGCGATGGGTCTGATCGGTTGAATCGGTGGTTTGATTGGCGGCACAATCGGTTGCACGGGTTGAATCGGCAGTACAGGTACGATTGGATGAATGGGTTGGATGGGTTGCACGGGCTGAATTGGTTGGATGGGCACGATGGGCTGAATCGGTCCCAAGCATTTGACTTTTGCCAGCAGCACAGCTTTGTGCGCGTCCACCAAACCGTTGCCGGTGGCAGTATCGGGTCCAACGGTGGCGGGGTTGCCACCGGTGCTGGTGTTGCAGTTGCCCGTCGTGACATCTCGAGCCGATTTTTTCAGGATGTCGCGGATTTCGGCGGGTTTGAGCTGCGGGCAGGCTTGTTTGACCAGCGCGGCAGCGCCCGCCAGTTGCGGCGCGGCGGCTGAAGTGCCACTGAATGCGCCCCAACCGTCGCTGTTGGTGGTTTCATCACCGTTGGGGTGTGTGCCGCCCGAAAGTTGCAGGTCGATGTCGTCACCAGGTTCAATCGGCAGCATGATGTACACGGCTTTGGGTTTCATGCCGACCAAGCCGCTCAAGTCTGGCACGCGACGGTTTGGGTAAATGTTGGACATGAAACCACTGGCGTAATCGCTGGCTTGCAGGCTCTCGTCGGGGTTCATGAAGACACCGCCCGCCGAGATCACGTCTGGGTGCTGCCCTGGGAAGCCCCAATGCCCATTGCCCGCCGAGAACACGACGGTAATGCCAGAGGCGACGGCAACCGAGATGGCGGCAGCCAAAGCCTGGTCTGCGGCGCTCAATGGACCATTTTGATTGCTGCTGCCCCAAGAGCAGGTGATGATGTCTGGCGCGAGCGCGACGGCGGTGTTAAACGCGCCGATGGAATTGACAAAATTGATTTTGACGGGCATCAGTTGAATGTCTGGCGCAACCGCAAAAATATTGGCGGACTCGCCCGTGCCGTGCCCGCTCTCGTCCTTGGCGGGGTTTGCGGCGGCTGGACCCAAAACCACCGGCGAGACACGGTAGCCACGACCGGCAAAGAACGGGTGGCTGTAATGTCCTGAATCGACCATCGCAATCTTGATGCCGCGCCCCGTAATGCCGCCACGGTGCGCACGGTCGGCGTTGCAACCCAGCGAAATGTCGCCTGGAACGCGCAGATGCCAGTACGATTTGAGTGGCGCGTACATGGAGGGCGACATAAAGTAGCGCGGCTCTTCGATGGCGACACCCTCGAGCACGTCTTCAAACCGCGTTCCGACGGTGTTGATCAAACCTGTTAAGCCCGTGTCGCTCGAGTCGAGGAAGGTGGCGGTGGTGCGTATTCCAAGTTCTTTGATGACGCTGCGTTCATCGGCAATGATGGTGGTTTCAAAGGCTCTTTGGTAGGTTTCTGGGCTGCCCGCGATGTTGATGGTCAAGGCACTGATCTGCAACACTTCAAAGCCAGCGTCTTGCAGCCGCAAGACCGCTCGGTTGACCAGTTCTGGGTCGGATAAAAAATTGGCGGCGGTGCTCGAGTTGATCAGTTCCCCAGCCTCGAACATGCTGGTGCCGCCCTGCGAATGCGGCGAGGCTTGGGCATAAATTCTGTTTGGTACGGTTGGAGTTGTCTCTTTTTCTGTGGCGGCTGCGGCTTTGGTTGGGCGCGTGGGAGCTGGTTTTTTGCTTGCCATAGAGTACCTCTCTTTGGATGGTTGACATTGCACGGTCGAAATTGTGCGGTTGACATTTTGCGGTCAAAACTTTTTGAGGTTACAAATGAAACCTGCATCAAAAAACGAGGCAAGAGAACTTGATAAAGCCAACAGCAATGTTGCTCACTCGAGCGACCGTGTTGAAATTAAATGGTTCATACCCAAAAAAGTGGTGTTTGTTGATAACTTAAATTTTGGTGTGATTTGAAAAGACCGAACTTCAAACCCGAAGGTCTTTAGGCTAGCACAAGTTTGAAGTCTTAGCGCTACAAGCGCTTAAAGTATTGTTGTAGACAAGACAAATCGAATCGAACTTCGTACCACGAATGAAATCGCCGCGCTAAGAATTTATTCGCGTCAGTTTTTCCTCGAGTTCAGACGCGGGAACAGGATGCGCAAAATAAAAGCCCTGCAAACGGTCACAGGAAAGCAGTGACAACGAACGGACTTGTGCCAGGGTTTCGACCCCTTCGGCAACCACGTTTAATCCAAGTTGACGTGCCATCGTGACAATCACTTGCACCAGGGTCGGGTTGGCTTTCTCGGCATCGAGTGCCTGCACAAAACTGCGGTCTATTTTCAAGGTGTTGATCGGCAAATGCTGCAAGTAACTCAAGCTCGAGTAGCCCGTGCCAAAGTCATCGATGCTTAAACTGATGCCGAGTGCCCGCAGTTCGTTCATGCGGTTGATGGTGACATCAAAATCGCTCATGAAGACACCTTCGGTCAGCTCTAAATCTAAATATTTGGCATCCAAGCCTGTGCTGTCCAGGGCGGTTTTGACCGATGTAACAAAATCTGGGCGCAAGAATTGCAGCGCGGTGACGTTGACCGAAAATTGAATCGGCGCGTAACCGGCGTTTTGCCATTTTCTCGCTTGAACACAAACTTGTTTTAATACCCACGAATCGATTGCAGTGATCAAACCCATGTCTATCGCAATTGGAATAAAGGTTTGCGGCGAGATCATGCTGTCCCCAGATTTCCAGCGCAGCAATGCCTCACAGGCGACCAGTGTGTTTGTAAGGTCAAATTGCGGCTGGTAATAAACTTCAAATTCTTGGCGCTCGAGTGCCCCGCGCAATTTCAACTCGAGGTCGTGACGTTCGGTGTACTGGGTGTTCAAGTTGTCGGTAAAGCGTTGAATCGCGTTGCGCCCAAAGCGTTTGACCTGATACATGGCGGTGTCGGCGTTGCGAATCAGCGAATCCTTGGCGGTGGCATCGTTTGGAAACAAACTCAAACCCGCGCTGGCGGTGATGAACACTTCAGTATTTTGTATCGGGAATGGTTTGCGGATCGTCTCGAGCATCGCTTCGGCGACAGTCTCGAGGTCAATGGGGTCGGCAAAGTGATCGATGCGCAACATGAACTCGTCGCCGCTCATGCGCCCCACCATGCCCAAGCTGGCAAAACCCATTGACAATCGGCTCGCCACCTGACGCAACAGATCATCACCGGCGGCATGTCCGAGGGTGTCGTTGATCTGCTTGAAACCGTCCAGATCAAGCAAGATCAGACCCACCTGCTTGCCTGTTTTCTCGAGTACCCCTAAGCGTTTCTCGAGTTCGGTTTCAAAATGGGCACGGTTTGGCAGTTGCGTCAGCGCGTCATGGTTTGCCTGATAATTGAGTTGCTGATTCAATTCATTTTGTTCGACACTGATCGAGGTCAACCTGGAGACCACCTCGAGCGATTCCATTTCGGCTGCCTGCGGTTCGCCTGGTGCGTCTCGAAAAGCCAAAATTGCACCCATCAAGACACCCGAACTGGTCAGGATCGGATAACCCAAGGCGGCATGAATCCCGTTGGTTTCCATCAAAATTCGGTCTTTGGGCATCAAGTTGTCGTTCAGGTTGGTAAACCACGATCCAAGACCTTGTTTGAATTGCGATTCAAAACGAGCCGCCGCGCTCGAACCCACCCGCTCAAGAAAATCGCGTTGAAAATCGTCGTTTAAACTCGGGGCGGTCATGTTCCACGCGTTTTCATGCCAGTACACCACCGCGCAACGCAAGTTTGGAAATGGCGTCTGGACAATCTGGGTTGCGGCACTCAACACCAAATCCAGGGGTTTGCCCTGCGCCAGCAACTCGAGCGTGTTGTTGCGGGCAATCTCGAGTTGCTCGGCTCGTTTTCGGTTGCCGATGTCACGGCGCGTCGTGATGCGGTGGCGCACCCGTCCAAATTCATCCTTGACCGGTGCAAAACTGACTTCGACCCAGGTTGGTGTTTGATTCTTGTAATACTCGAGCAACTCCAAGGCGATGGGCTGATTTGTCACAATGGCTTGATAAAGTTTCTCGAGCTGTGCTGGGTCGGTGTCTTTGCCGTTTAAAAACGATGGCTCTCGCCCAATGACTTCGCCCTCCTCAAAACCGCTCAATTTCAGGAAGGCTTCGTTGGCGTACACTATTTTTGATTCAAACAATTGACCGGAGTCTGATTCAACGACTTCACTGATAAAAATGGCATCGTGGGCGTTCTCCATCGCCGATTCCAACATCCGTCGTTCGTCGTGCAGTTTGGTTTGGGTGATGTCAAACATCACCCCACGTTGCTGGTGCGGTTGGTCGGTGTTAAGAATTTGTGTGACCACATCCCTGATCCAAATCTCATTGCCACCTTTGGCAATCATGCGGTATTCACAAACATAATTTGTTTTGTTGTCGATTGCCTCCTGAGATTCGGCGAGCACCCGAGCCGCATCGTCTGGGTGCAGCAACTCTCGCCAAAAATGGGGGTTTTTGTACCAATCGTTTGGAGGATAACCGAGAAGCCGTTCAACCGATTGACTGATAAAACTGACGTTTGAACCATCGGCGTTCGATTCCCACAAGACGCAATCGACCGAATCGACCAGGCTACGGTAGCGCTGCTCGCTCAAGGTTATTTGCATTCCAAGTTGCACATTCTCGAGGGTCACAGATGCCATCGCCGCAAAATGCTCCAACGCCACGGCATTTTCGGATGCAAAAGGATTGCCGCCAGGTTCGGTGCCAACCCCGATCATGCCCACCACATTGCCCAAAACCCGCAAGGGCACACCGATGGCAGCCCCCAGCACCTTCGAGGGAAATCTGATCGTGTTGCCCATCCAAGCATCGTAGTTATCGATGACCACTGTCGCGTTGCGTTCAACCACCAAGCCAGAAAGCCCCTCGCCCATCTTGCGGCGCTGTCCAATAAAACCTTTGAATTTACCAATCCCGACCCGACAAACGATCTCGTCGCCAGATTCGTCAAAGGTGTACAACCAACCATTCTGAGCACCAATTGAAGCCACCGCCAACGTCAAAATGGTTTCAATGAGTGCGGTGTCTTGTAAGAAACCCACAAAGCTCGGGTTTTTGGGTTTTAGATGCTCCGAGGCAGACATGCCAGACCATCATAGACGCAGACATGTCTCAACGCTGGTCAACCCTCACTTGAAGCCAGGGCAACCGCAAAGTCAGACTGATAACCTAATGAATGCCAGACATCGACGCACTTGGACTCCTCAAACACTTCACCACCATTCCTGACCCTCGACAAGCTCGAGGCATACGCCACAACCTCGCAGACATTATTTGTAT
>JANXTZ010000073.1 GCA_025352125.1 Deinococcales bacterium
CTTTTTGGTGATAATGTCCTGGACGGCTAGCAGTTTTTGGGCTGGAGTGTAGGTTTTGTGGGGCATACCGGCTTCTCCTTTGCTTGGGTCTGATTTTAGACCCAGGTGGGGAAGATGGTCTCAACTTTGGGGTTCACTCCAGTTCTTGTTGTTGCCGATGCGTTGGGTGGTTGAACGTTCTTTTGGTTGGATGACGCGGTTTCGTCGTTTAGCGCGTGATTTTGAGCGGTTGCCTGAGGTGTTTGGTGGGTTGCATTTTGTGGCGTTTGGGATTCTGATGCTGGCGAAATACTTGAGGTGAATTTGCATCGGGTACTTACCACCCTCTACATAAGACTTATTCATCTAATTTTCTCCAAGCGGAAGTTTTTATAGAAGCTATGACCAAATAATACCGCAAGTGCGGAACAGAATCCTCGAGAAGCCTAAAACCGAGAATTCAGAATTTTTGAATTCATCCTCAATCTGCCGCCAGTTTCTCGAGTTTCCCTTTGGTCTTAATCACCTTCACCTGTGGCGTATTCTCGAGCGCGTGTTTCAAGTACCTGGCGGTGTGACTGCTTTTGTGTTTTGCGACCTCTTCTGGCGTGCCCTCGGTCACGATCTCGCCGCCTCGGTCGCCGCCTTCGGGTCCCAAATCCACAATCCAGTCGGCGGTTTTGATTACTTCCAGGTTGTGCTCGATCACGACCAGCGTGTTGCCCGCTTCGACCAATCGTTGCAGCACCTCGAGTAATTTTCGCACGTCTTCAAAATGCAAGCCCGTGGTGGGTTCGTCCAGAATGTAAATGGTTTTGCCCGTGGCGCGTTTGCTCAGTTCCGACGAGAGTTTGATGCGTTGCGCCTCGCCGCCGGACAGCGTGGGGCTTGACTGCCCAAGTTTGATGTAATCCAAACCCACGTCCTGCATCAGTTGCAGTTTGCGTTGCACGCTTGGAATGTTGGCAAAATACTCGAGTCCTTCCGCCACGGTCATGTCGAGCACCTCGGCGATGGATTTGCCTTTGACGCGCACCTCGAGCGTCTCTTTGTTGTACCGCGCTCCCTTGCAGACCTCGCAGGAAACGTAAATGTCGGGCAGAAAATTCATCTCAATTTTGACCGTGCCGTCGCCACTGCACGCCTCGCAACGTCCACCTTTGACGTTGAAACTAAACCGTCCGGGTCCGTATCCGCGTTTTCTGGCTTCGGGCGCTCGAGTGAACAGGTCGCGGATGTCGGTGAACGCGCCCGTGTAGGTGGCTGGGTTGCTGCGTGGTGTGCGTCCAATGGGCGACTGGTCTATCTGAATGACCTTATCCAGGTTTTCAAGCCCTACCAGGCTTTCAAAGCGTCCTGGCGTGGTTTTGGCGCGGTTGAGTTCTTTTGCCAGTACCGCGTGCAGAATGTCGTGAACCAGGGTACTTTTGCCCGACCCGCTCGGTCCGGTAATCACGGTCATGGTGCCGAGCGGAATGGCAACGCTGACATTTTTGAGGTTGTGCTCTTTCGCACCCTTCACGCGCAAGAATTTGCCGTTTCCTTTGCGGCGCTTCTCAGGAATTGGTACAAATTTCTCGAGCCGCAAGTACGCGCCCGTCAAGGATTTTGGGTCGTTCGCAATGTGGTCTGGTGTGCCCTCGGAGACGATATGCCCACCGTGAATGCCCGCGCCAGGTCCCAAGTCCACCACCCAGTCGGCTTCGCGGATGGTGTCCTCGTCGTGTTCGACCACGATCAGGGTGTTGCCGAGGTCGCGCAGGTTTTTCAGGGTCACGAGCAGGCGTTCGTTGTCTTTGGGGTGCAATCCAATGCTGGGTTCGTCGAGCACATACAACACGCCCGTCAACCCCGAACCGACTTGGGTGGCGAGCCGAATGCGTTGCGCCTCACCGCCAGACAGCGAGTTTGCGCTGCGGTCAAGCGACAAGTATTCCAGCCCGACGTTCTCGAGAAAACTGAGTCTCGAGAGCACTTCACGGATAATCGGTGCGGCAATTTGCGAACCGAAACCGTTCAATTCGTTGATTTCTTTGGCTTCGGCGACCGTCTCGAGTTTGATCTTGTGACGTTTCAAGAGTTCCGCGCCGACTGGTACAGCGTTGCTCTCAGACATTGCAATAAAAAAGCGTTTCGCCTCGAGCACGCTGAAGCGTCCGACCTCGGCAACGTTTAACCCCGCCACGCGCACCGCCAGGACTTCGGGTTTGTACCGGCTGCCAGCGCAACTCGGGCAGGGTTTCTCGAGCATCAACTCGCCCAGTTTTTCGCGGATGTATTCGCTTTCGGTGTCTTTGAAACGTCGGTCGAGGTTCGGGATCACGCCCTCGTACTCGCCTTTGAAGCGGAACGTTTCTTTGCCGTTGCGTTTGTAAACAATCTCGAATGGTTCATCCAAGCCGTGCATGATGGTGTGTTGAATATTGGCGGGAAGTTCCTTCCAGGGCATTTTGAGGTCAAAACCCAAATGTTCGGACAGTGCCCGCAATCTGTCCCAGTAGTAAATCGTTTCGCCGTCGCGTCCCTTCCAGGGGGTGATTGCGCCCTCGGCGATGCTCAGACGGTCATCGCCAATAATTCGTTCGGCATCGAATTCAAACTTCGTGCCCAAACCCGTGCAGGTCGGACACGCGCCGTAAGGGTTGTTGAACGAAAAGTACCGTGGCTCGAGTTCTTCGAGCACCGCGCCACCTTCGGGGCAGGCAAATTTTTCGCTGTACAACTCTTCAATTTCGAGGTCTGGAAACAAAACCCGCGCCAGTCCCTCACCTTTGCGCAGCGCCAGTTCGAGCGATTCCGAGATGCGCGAACGGTCTGATTCTTTGATCACAAGGCGGTCTATCACCAGATCAATGTCGTGCTTCTCGTACTTCTCGAGCTTGAGTTTTGCCGCCTCGTCAAGTTCGTAAATCGTTCCGTCCACCCTTGCTCGAGCGTAACCGTCTTTTTTCAAGTCGGCAAAAATCTTGCGGTACTCGCCCTTGCGCCCGCGCACAATCGGCGCGAGGATCATGGCTTTCGTGCCCTCCTCGCGGCGCATCAGGCGTTCCGTGATTTCGGAGGGCGACTGCTTTTCGACTTTTCGCCCCGTCAAGGTGCTGTAGGGCGTTCCCGCTCGAGCGTAAAGCAAACGCAGGTAATCGTGGATTTCTGTGACCGTGCCAACCGTGCTGCGCGGGTTGTGACTTGTTGTTTTCTGGTCAATACTGATGGCAGGTGAAAGCCCTTCGATGGCGTCCACGTCGGGTTTCTCCATCAAACCCAAAAATTGCCGCGCATACGCCGATAAACTCTCGACGTAACGGCGCTGTCCCTCGGCGTAAATCGTGTCAAACGCCAGCGTGCTTTTGCCCGAACCAGAAACGCCAGTCATGACAATAAATTTGTCTCTGGGAAGCTCGAGGGTGATGTCTTTCAGGTTGTGCTCTCGAGCGCCACGCACCACGATCTTATCCATACCAGCACCTCTTTTATTGCGTCACAGACGATTGAAGTTCTAAATTTAAGAAAGTCAGAATTAAGACGTCACACGATATCACCTGGCGATGCCGTATGTACAGAGCCAAATGCAGTATTGAGAACAGGCTGAGAACGTAACGTGTTTTGCAGTGTTCAGGTATTCAAATGTGGTAGAGACTCATTGCTAGCCATGCACTCCGACTTCATCCAGAACCTCGAGCCACACGTGTAAAAAACCTAAACTCTCTTCTCCCGCAAGCGGGAGAAGGGCTGGGCATGAGGGTGGGCAGTGTCCTCCGTTCTCGTGTCTGACCAGCAAAACCCACCGAACATGCTTACGCACCAACTTCCAATTCTCGAGCCTTCACATTCGTTTCTCGAGTTGGAATCTGCGAGAGGATCATGGCGAGCAGTACCAACCCCGCGCCAATCCATCCATTCAAATTCAGAACCTCGCCCAGCCACCAGTACGAGAACACGGCGGCAAAGACTGGCTCGAGCGAGTAGAGCACGGCGGCTTGAAAGACGGGTACGGCTTTTTGGGCGGTCGTTTGCAGCAAGGTCGTCAAGCCTGCGGCAACCAAGCCAAGGTACAACACGGGCAGCAAACTCGAGCCGAGTAGGGCTTTGGGGATTCCATGCTCGAGTACGCCTGGTAACGCCCACAAGCCAGCCAGAACCCCGACCACCGAGATTTGAGCACCGGAGAGCTGCAAGCTCGAGTGATGCCTTGAAACGCGGTCTAGAAGCAAAATGTACGCCGCATAGCTGATGGCGCAACCAAGCGTCCAAAGGTCGCCGAGCGAAAATTTGAAGGTTTGCGCATCAAAGCTCATGACGCCAATGCCAGCAAGCGCCAAAAATGCCGCCAAAAAAGCAACTTTCGGCACGGATTTTCCCAAGAATGGCAACGCGAGCGGCACAAAAATCACGTTCAAACCCGTGATAAATGCCGCCCTGCCGCTCGAGATGCTTTGAATGCCGATGGCTTGGGTCAAGAAAGTCACGAACAACAAGGCACCCAGGGGCAGAGCGTCGCGCCACAATGTCAAGCTCGAGCCTCTCAAAAATGGCAGAAACAGAAGTGTGGAAAGCAAAAAACGCGCCGCCACCAACTCGGCTGGGGAGAGTGTTTTGGTGACAATCTTGACGCCGGGAAAAGTTGTTCCCCAGATTAAAGTGACCAGCACCAACAGCATCACGCCCACGGTTTGGCTTGGGGTTTTCAGCAAAATCATCTCGAGCAGCCTAACAAAAAAAGCCCCCAACGTTGGGGGCTTTTGCTTTGATAACAGTTTAACGGCTGCCAGCAGTGGTTGGGCATTTTAACTTGACGGCTGCCTCCTGCGCGTCTTTGTAATCGGCTTTGATCTTTAACGCCTTGGCGTAATTGGTGCAGGCATCGTCTTTCTTGCCCAGGCTTTCGTTGGCTTGACCCAACCAGAACCAGTAGACGTACTCGTCTGGAGCCATCAACACCGCCTTGGTAAATTGTGCGCTCGAGTCTTTGGCTTGACCCAACTCGAGGTACAGACGCCCGAGGTAATAATAATTTTCGTGGTACGTGAGGGGGTCTAATTTTACAGCCAACTCGAGCATCTGACGGGCTTGGTTTTTGTCTTTGGTGATGTAGAGAACAATCCCGTACTGTCCAACCACGAAGGCGTCTTTGCGGGCGCTGGCGGAACGGTTGTAGGCTTGCTTGCATTGCGAGAGCGCATCACTCGTTTTGCCATTCAAACGCAATGCCTTGCAGTAAAAGGCTTGGGTGACGTAGTCGCTCGGTTTGGAATCCAGCGCTTGACGCAAAGCATCGGTGGCTTCGTCGTACTTGTTCATTTGAAGGTACAACGCGCCCAGATTGAAGAGCACAATCGAATCGTCGGGCGCAAACTGAAGCGCCTGCTTGAAGAACTTGATGGCGTTGTCGGGTTCTTTTTTGTACTTGTAAATTGTGCCACGCAAGTTGTTGACTGCCGCTTTGGCTTCGTTGGTGGTCACAATGCGTTCGGCATCATCGAGCACCCGCAACGCTTCATCCAACTGACCTTTTTGCAAGGCGCGGTCGCTCGAGTCGGTGTACTGACTGACGTAGGTTTGCGCCAAGACCAGGTAACAACGCCAGAATTGACCGTCGATGTCGATGCAGCTTTTCATGTGCGTGATGGCGGCTTGGTAAAGTCGCAGGTGAAGCTCGACCCGTGCCAGGTTGTACAGGGCGTCGGTGTTTTTAGGCTCGAGCACCAAACAATTTCTGAAAACCACATAGGCGGCTTGGTAATCGGCTTTGGAATAATAAAGCTTGCCCAGGGCGGTGTATTCCTTGCAGGTGGCGGCAGGTTGAGTTGGTGTGGTGCCTTGCGCAAACGCAGGCGCAGACACCATCAAAAATGCGAACAGGGTCAGAACGAATTTAAGAGGGTTTTTTGGTTGCACACAATCTCCTTCATGAAAAACCCTTGCGGGTGCTTCTTTTTTTAATTCTTAAGCGAACAGATGAATGTGCTGAGGCTTTTGATTAAGCACAAATTTAACTTATCTTTCTAATGACATCATGCCCGATGAACCGTGCCCTAGTGAGTCGTGCCCTAGTGAATCGTGCCCTAGTGAATCGTGCCCTAATGAACCGTGCCCTAATGAACCGTGCTCAGTACCTCTTGGCGCTCGAGCGCATCGTGCGCCCTTTGACTCGAGAGGCGATCACCAGTTTCGGAGAGGAACAACGGACCGCGCGAACGACCAGAAAGATACGAACGCAACACGCGGCTCGCCTCGCCGAGTTTGACCCGCACGCCAGACAGCAGCGTCAGGGCATTGTCGCGCCAACTGACGTCCTCCGCGTTCAGCATCACAATTTCGGTGACGCGCAACTGCGTGGTCTGAACGACCTCGCCGAGCGCCTGATTGCGGTTGCGCACATAAGACTCTTGTGCCACGCGCGGCGAACGGTGAGGAATGCTGACCCGTAACGCGGGATTTCGCTCGACTTTTCCAGCAAATTCAAGGAAATCACCATACGCCCGCAACGCCGCCAACTTTCGTGACACGGTTGCCCTGGCGGTGCCACGACCTGCCAAAACGGACAGGTAATTCTCGAGGTCGGGCGCGTCAAAAACCCGCACAGACTCGAGTGCCATTGTCACATCGGCAATGTAGGCACGGATGGTTCTTTCGCTCGAGCCTCTGGCTTCGAGATACGTTTGAAAATCTTTGGTTGCTTCCATCGCGCCTGAAGTTTACGAACCCCTGCCAGTGAAGAGGTGAATGTGATGTGAGAAGCGTGGGGCAGGGAGCTTCTCTGAAATTTGGGGATTCACAGGTGCTCGAGTCTGAGAACACATATCGCTAAGCCTGTAACATCGATATTTCACGAGCCTGAAACGTCGGCTACTGATCCTGTTAAACTCGAGCCTGTGAAACCTGTTGCCACATACCTATCGCTGGGAGTGCTCGGCGTTTTTGCCCTGACCTTGATTTACCAAGTGCTGGTCGGAAAAGTTCCTCGAGAAATTTTCGCGGTTTTGATTGTTGCCCAAGCCCTGATTAGGATTTGGGGCAACCGCAACGGCGGCAGGAACGGTTGGTTTGGCGTGGGTTTATCATTGCTGCTTGCCGCCGCGATCTTGTTCGCAAAATAATCTCGAGGTGTCGTAGGGTGCGCTTCTTTTTGGTCTCAAGATGCACCTAACGGGCGAGACCGCTTGACCATAAAATGCACCTTACGGGCATGGTCGCCCATACACTCCGACTTAATCAGTTGTGTCGTTTGGCGCAATAGAAACCCAGTAGTTTTTAGTCCTCCCCTGATTTTAGGGGAGGTGGCTCGAGCGCAGCAAGAGACGGAGGGGTCGGTTCGGCATTGGTTCGATGATTACGTTTTGCACGACCCCCCGCCGCAATGATTGGTCATTCTCGAGTTAACAGAGTTTCCAAACATTCTTGAACAAGCGGCGCCCCCCTACTTCGCAGGGGGTAACTTTTTAGCGTTCAGGAAGCTATTTTAGATTAAGTCGGAATTAATGACATGGTCGCCTCGCCCCTATAAAACCTCAAAATTTGGCATCTTCAGGTTGCGGCAACCCCAGCCCCTCGAGCTGTCCCAAAATCAGGTTTTTATCGCCCACCAAGACGAGCAAACTTTTCTCGAGCGCCAACATGCTGGGCGCGAGTGTGTTGAGGCTGGCGGCGTCAAAACTGCTCAGTTCGTCGAGGGTTGAGCCGAGACTCGAGAAAGGTTTGCCTTGCACAAATAAATTCTCAGCAGTGCCGACCAGCCCCTCGAGCGTCCCAAGGCTCGAGATGGTATTGAAACGCCGTACCGCAGCCGTCTTGCTGGCTTCCTCAATGGTGATGTCACCTGGGGTCAGGCGTTTAAATTCGGTCAAAAATTCGCGCAGGCTGGCTCCCGTCACGCTGGCTTCAACATCGGTTGCCACGCGCAAGTAGGCACTTTTTTGGTTTTGATTTAAGCTCGAGTACACGCCGTAAGTGTAGCCCTTGTCCTCGCGCAAGTTTTGCATCAGACGGCTGGTGAAGGTGTCGCCCAACAGCACGTTCAGGCTTGCCAGTTGGTTGCTGCTGGGGTCCCCAGCCAGTGGCGCTGGGAAGATAAAACGAATCGCGGTTTGGCTCGAGCCTGGACGGTTCACAATCACCACGCGCTGGGTTTGATTGGCGGGTTGTGGGTAACTGGCTGTCTCGAGTGTTTTGCCCGTGTTTTTCCAACCTTTCAAAGCCAACTCGAGAGCGGCTTTGAAATCGCTGGGCTTCAGGCTTCCCGCCGCGAAAACGAGCGCATTTTGCGGTTGTATCACGGTCTTGTATTCGGCAATCACATCGCCAAGCTGCATTCTGGAAATACTCGAGACGTTGCCATTCACCGAATTGGCGGCGGGGTGATCGCGTCCAAAATACTCTCTCAGGGCAACGTTGCGAGCGATGGTGTCGATATCGTCTTTCTCGGCTGCCAGTTCGCTGAGCTTGGAACGTTGGGTTTCCTTGAAGTTAGACACTTTTAAACTTGGACGCAATAAGGCATCGCCGTACAACCCGAGTGCCGCCCTCAGGTTTGCGCTGGCAACGCTGAGATTGACGCTGGAAAATTGCAGATCGCTGCTGGCGTTAAAACTCGCGCCGATGCTGTTCAGGGCTTGCTCGAAGGCTTGAGCATTGCGTTTTCCCGCGCCCAAACCGAGCAGTTGGGTCATGACGCTCGAGCGTCCCGCGCTATTTTGGTTTTCACGGTCTGCGCCGCCACGAAACAGCGTTGAAACGTACATCAAGGGCAGGTTGGCACGCTGCCAGTAATTGACCTTGACGCCGCTCGAGAGGCTGAACTCGGTCATGGTTGGCGTCTTAAATGCGGCAATGGCGCTGTCTTGCGGACGTGGAACGTTGACTTCATCGCTGTTGCGGCTGGCGGCAGGCAAGACGTTAATCACCACCCGAGCGTTAAAATTCAGCACCAGCTTGGCACGTGTCAACAAACTTTTTGGCGTGACTTTGCGGTAGCGCTCGAGGTCAAAGGCGAAACTGTCGGGATTGCCCAGGTAAAACTGGTAATTGTTTAAAGCATCGGCTTTGGCAGCCAAATCTTGCAAACCCTCGAGTTTTCCAGTCTCGAGCGCCCGCACATACGGCACCAAACTGGCGGCGGTCAGACCTTTTTTCAAGAATTCTTTTAAATTCTTGTCAATCGCCGCCTCGAGCTTGCCTGGCGTGATGCCACTGGCAGGAATCGCCTCAATCGTGAAGACTCCACCCAGCGCCTGCGATATATTGGACACGCTGACATCATCTGCCAGACCACTGACCACCAAACTCTGATACAGACGGCTCGAGTAACCCTCACCCAGCACTTGCGCCAGCAGATCGACCTCGGCATCGTTGTAACCGTACAGGCGCGGGCTGTGCCACGCCATGATGACCTTTGGCGCAGAAACATTGTCGGCAAGGGTTGCGCGTTTGACTGACAGTAACTTTGCATCGGGCACGGGTTTGCGCAAAATATCGGACGCCCTGGGAATGCTTTTAAACAAGCTCGAGATCAGGGGCTTGATTTTCTTCGGGTCAAAATCGCCCGCAACGACCATTGACGCGTTGTTTGGTACGTAATAGGTGTTAAAAAACCGTTTGACATCCGCCACCGTCGCGGCGTTCAAATCCTCTTCGGTGCCGATCACCGGATTGAAATACGGATGGTTGCTCGGGTACAAGTATTTTGTTAGCGCATCCTCGGCTTGGGCATACGGCGTCTCGAGCACGTTCTGGCGCATCTCGTTCAAGACCACACTGCGTTGCAAATCAAGTTTTTTCTGGTCAATGTTCTTGCCAAGATTCGCCATCCGGTCCGCCTCGAGCCACAACAGCGTTGGAAGTTGCGCACTCGGACCGCTCGAGTAATAATTGGTGTAATCGGCGTTGGTGCTGGCGTTGTTGCTGCCGCCGCCCGCCTCCATGATCTTGTCAAAATTGGGCGCGGCTTTGGTGCCCATGAACATCAAATGCTCGAACAAATGCGCGAAACCCGAACGCATGGCGGGTTCGTCTTTGGAACCCACCCGAAACCACAAATTGACTGCTGCCGTGGGCAAGCTGTGATCGACGTGCAAAATGACGGTCAAGCCGTTTTGCAAAACGTATTTTTCGGTCATCACATTCAGCTTTTGGGCAAATGCCGAAGGCAGCAAACTCGAGACGGTTAAGGCGGCAAAGATCAAGGTTTTTTTGAGTTTATTCATCTTAAATCCAGGGTATCACCTGAACCAATAGCTGTGTTGAAATCGTAAATTTGATTCAAAACAGGTAGACTTCAACCGTGAAAATTGGTTTACCTGATACGTTAAGATACCAGCGTTACGGCGCTTGGTGGGAAGCATTTCTAACAAATCTTGGTTTGGAAATCATCAAACCAAGCCTGCCACTCGAGGATTCACTCAGCGAGGGCGCACGTTTGATGCCGTCTGAACCCGTGACCGTGCAATTGTTCGTCGGACGGGTGCTCGAGCTTGCGCCTCTGGTTGATGCCATCATTGTGCCCGACTTGAACCCTGGCGCTGAACCAGGCATGGGTCAAGCCGTGGACCCCTGGATGGTCGATCTTGCCAGTATGCTATCACGGCGCTTTTCGCTGCCAGCACTGCACAGCATTCCAACCCGTCTCAACGAAGGCGAAACCTCGAGCTTTGCCGTGCGTTTGGGCGTTGCCATGACGCAAAACACCACGCTTGTACGGCGTTCAATGGATCGAATGCAGACGGGTTTAAAACCCGCCAAACCCAGCGAACCAGTTTGGGCAAAAGCAGGTTTCTCGAGCATCGGTTTGGTTGGCGACCCCAGCCTGCTCGAGACAGACTTTTTACTCAAAAACTTTATCGCGCTGCTCGAACAGTTTGGGCTTCATGCCGTCAACGCCAGCGAGATGCCACGCGAAAAAGTGCTCGAGTTTGGACGCAAGAAACTGCCCGACGCGCTCGAGACGGACGTTGAAACCGTGGGCGGCGCGGCGTTCCTGGAGGGCAAAGCCTCTATTTTGGGTTTGATCGCCCTTGCGCCAGCCAACGCGCCGCTGCAAACCAAACTTGGGCAAGACATTGTCAAACGCGCCCGAAAACCAAGCATCCAACTCGAGCTTGGGAGTGCTGCCCTCGAGACGAAGGTGGCGGCGTTTGCTGCACTGTTGGGGAAATGAATTTCTCGAATTTATTGGCAATTGAATACGACATTTTTCTTGCTAGACACGAAATACGACAGATTGTCTCCTCTCATCCCCAACCCTTCTCTCCCAGAAGAGAAGGGGGGGGTTATTCAGACCTCGAGAAGCATAAATGTTGTGTTTTAGATTCTCTTCATAAGCAGAAATAGGACAAAACTTCGAGCCACGCGTGTAAAAAACTTAAACTCCCTTCTCCTGATGTTGGGAGAAGGGGCGGGGATGAGGGTAGAGAAATTGCAGATTTTTATGTTTAGAAAGGTAATTTTGCAATAAACAATGTACATTTGTTGGCAACAGAAGTTATTTTGCAATTGGCGGTTTGATGATCGGTTTTTTCACCTTCATCTCGTCGTTGTACGCAATCTTGGTGTGATCTCCCTCGAGGGTCGCCCTAAAGCTGGTTTTGTCGGCTCGGGCGAACCGCTCGGTGTACTCGAAGACCTGATTTTTTTCGTTGCTGATGATGCGTTGCGTGTACAAAATCGGTGCGCCGCTTTTGATGCCCAGCAGCCGTGCCAGCCAGGGTTCAGCTTTGATGGCTTCAATGATCTCCTCGCCGTGAACGAACTTTAAACCGTATTTGACTTTCAAAATCTCGTACAACGATCCCGTCAAATCCTGCTCGAGAATCCCTGGGGTGAGCGCGTAATTGAGGTGCGTGCGCTCGAGCATCAGGGGCTGATTGCCAACAAATCGCAGGCGCAGTGTGACCGCCATGATGCTGTTCTTGGTCATTTTTAGCACCCGAGCGCCGCGCCCCAGGGCTGGCTCGAGCACGCCAGAAATCATTTTGGTGGTTGTCTCAAACCCCGCCTGGCGCATGTCTTCGGTAAAACCTTTGACCATGCTGAGCGGTTGTTCAACTTTGGCTGGCGCTGGGAACGTGCCGCGTCCCTGCTGGCGTACCAACCAACCGTCCGCCTCGAGGGTTTGCAGGGCTTGGCGCACGGTGGCTCGAGAGAGTTGCAGTGCCTCGCTGAGGTCACGTTCGCTGGGTAGGGGCGTTTCCGCGTCCCATTCGCCGCGTTGCAAGGTTTGACCGATGGCGTCCCGCAATTGTTTGTACAACGGAACCAAAGATTTTTTGTCCAATCGGTACAGCGCGGCGGGAAGATTCATCAAAGCCTCTCGAGTGAAGTGACTGGTTCGTACAATCCGATACAGTGGTTCGTACCATTATGCTCGAGAGAAGCCGCAAAACACAAACCACTTGCAGGTTTTAACGCATACAGTTCATCACTCAGGTCCTCTGGTAATCTCGAGCATGGCAAGAATACTGTGAATTCTGCAATCCAAGAACTGAATCCCGCATCTCGAGCGCGAGCATTGTACGTGCTGCTCGCCGCCACTTTCTTGATGTGGGGCGGTTTTTTCATGGTCATTCCAATGATCGGTTTGCATTTTATCAACGACCTGGGTTGGGCTGCCTCGAGCATCGGTTTGATTCTGGCGGTGCGGCAATTTACCCAGCAGGGTTTGACCGTGTTCGGCGGGGCACTGGCAGATCGTTTGGGCGTCCGGGTCTTGATCCTGTCGGGTTTGCTGGTGCGCAGCCTGGGTTTTGCCCTGATGGGATTTGCCACCAATTTTGTGACGTTGATGCTGGCGAGTTTGCTGGCAGCCCTGGGCGGGGCGTTGTTTGACGCGCCGCGCAACGCCGCCATCGCCGCCCTGACCCAAGACCACAACCGCGCCAAGTTTTACGCCCTGGGCGGTGTGATTGGAAACTTGGGCATGACGATTGGACCACTGGTTGGCACGTTGCTCTTCAAGATCGGTTTCACCACCGTCGCCCTGGTCAGCGCCGCCTGTTATGTCCTGACCCTGCTGCTGACCAGCATTTTCTTGCCCAACGTCAAAACCTCGAGTGGTGGCAATCCCAACAAGCCCCTGGCAGGCTTGGGCGTGGTCTTTGGGGACTCGAGATTTGTGCTGTTCACGGTGTTCTTGATGGGTTACTGGCTGATGTTCTCGCAATTCAGCATTGCCATTTCGCTGGCGGCGGTGGCTGTCGCGCACACCAAGGACGCTGTCAGTTGGGTGTACATCCTGAACGCCCTGATGAGCGTGGTCTTGCAGTACCCAGTCTCAAGGTTCCTGGCGGGTCGGGTCAAACCCATGCAAGCCGTGATGATCGGCATGGGCATCATGGCAATTGGGATTGGCAGCCTGGCTTTTGCCAGCAGTATCGTCTTGTTTCTTCTCAGTTTGGTGGTCTTGGGTTTTGGCGGGGTGATTGCCGCGCCAAGCATACAAACCACCACCGCCAAACTCGCCAATCCCAAATTATTGGGCAGTTACTTTGGGGTCAATGCCCTGTCTTTGGCGGTGGGTGGCGGGCTGGGCAATCTGGTCGGTGGCACGTTGTACCAGACCAGTTTGCAACTCGAGTTGCCCTGGTTGCCTTGGGTGGTCTTCTCGGGTGTCGGATTTTTGTGCGCGTTTGGTTTGGCGTTTTTGAACGCCTCAATGCAGCAGCAACGCGCCAACCAGACCAGTCAGTAAGATCACCAGCATGGTGCTGAAACCCTTGGAATAAATCAAAAACGCCGCCAGCAGCGTCAAAACCCCAGCAACAATTGCCGTTTGCAAATTCAGGCTCGAGAATGCGGCACGGGTCAAACTGAGCACGCCACCTGCCGAGAGTCCCAAACCTATCGGCAGCAGCGCCGCACGTATTGCCCAAGACCACTTTGAGCGTTTCACGCGTTCCCAAACCCTTGCCAGCAAACTCGAAGCGATTGCCCCAGGTAAAAACATGCCCAGAAAACCCGCGAACGCCCCCGCCAGACCTGCCGCACGAAAACCGTAAAACATCATGGCGAGCATGTTTGGACCTGGCACGAACTGCCCCAGCGCGAAACCATCGGTGAATTCTCGGGTGCTCAGCCAATGGCGTTCAGTCACCAAGGAGCGCGACATTTCCGAGAGCATGGCGACCCCGCCACCAAAACTGAGGATGCCGTAACGCACAAACTCGAGCAGCACCGTAAAAAAATCAGGCATCGGGTGTCACATTCCAGTTCAAAGCGATGCCGAGCGGCAGCAAGACCAGCAAAACCCACAAGATTGGCAGGTGCAAAACACCGTTTGCAATAAATGCGGCCAGCGCAATGAGCGGCGCTCCAATGGATTTCAGACCAGGCGGTGCGACCCGTGCCAGCGTCGCCAAGGAAATGCCCACCGCACCCGCCGCCACGCCCGTGAGTGCGCCTGTGACCGCAGGACTCGAGAATTCCCGAACCGCAAAATACGCGCCCGACAGTGCCAGAATTGCCAGCATTCCAGGCAAGCACACGCCAGCAAACGCCGCAATCGCCCCTGGTGCGCCGTGCAAGTGCATTCCGATGTGCGCCGCAAAATTTGAAAAAATTGGTCCAGGCAGCAACTGGCTCAGACTCAAACCCTCGAGAAATTCGCTCTCAGATAACCAACCGCGCCTCGTGACAATGTGATGGTGAATGTGGGCGCTGCCACCGCCGCCAAAGGCGCTCGCGCCAACCAGTACAAACGCCTTAAAAATCTCAAACGTCGAAGGCATGGGCACAGCATACGAAAATTCAAGCTCGAGAAAACTGTACCGCTCGGGTGACGGGTTCGATTTGCGTGTGTTACAACTGTTTTCAAAATTGTTACGCCAACTGTTACGCCCGACATTTAAACTCCAGACACTCGAGCTTCCAAATTCAGACTCGGGTTTGCGGAGGATGTATGCAAAAAATGGCATTTGGTGTTTTGGCATTGGTTCTGGCCGTTGTGTTTACGTCCTGCCCTGGACGCAACAGCCGTTCAGAGGCAGCCTATCAGATCGGAGATTTTCCAATGCGTGGCAATGAGGTTTGGGGTGCATTGTGGAAAGCTGGCAGCCTTGAAGTGCCAATCGCGTTCCAAGCCAAAGCCAATCCGTACATCGACAAGGACGGTGACGTGATCACCGGTTTGAACGTTTCAGGTTCGGGGGCGCAAAGCGGTGTTGCCTACATTGACAACACCGAAGGAGATTTCGTGGTGGCAATCAAAACCAGTTCCTTGACCTACCTTTGCTATGCCCCAATGGGCAGCAATTGGAACGGCGTGGTGGGCACGGGCGTCGTCAGCGACGGATCAGACCGAGCGAAACTCAACTGTGCGTTTGGTCGAAGCTCGAGCGCCAGCGCCCACAAGTGGAAGTCTGGCAATCTGAGCGGCAAAATCTTCAAAGACTTTCGAATTCAGTAAATCTGAAATTTGATTGACGCTCGAGGGTGAAGCCGTTGGGTTGCCCTCGAGCATGGCTTTGATTCTGAATCTTGGACCACAGGATCAAAGCCAGATTGATGTCTGGGAGGTTGAACGTGTCAAACTGTTGTTTGTGCTGGTCACCCTGGCGAACATCAACCTTTCTTTAAACGCGCAACCCGTGTTGCACCACATCAACTTTACACTGCTCGAGGGTCAATGCTGGCTCATTCTGGGCGCGAACGGGGCTGGCAAAAGTTCGTTTTTAAAACTTGTGCGCGGCGATTTGTGGCACAACCCAAACGAAGGAGTACGAACGTATTTTTTCACCGACCCAGCACGGACAAGTCCGATTGGTGCCAAAGAGCAGATTGCGTTCGTCAGTCCAGAACTTCAAGACCGTCACAGTAGACTCGGGTTGTGGGTGACGGGCGTGGACGTGGTGCGTTCAGGCTTCGAGCAGACCGATTTTGTCCCTACCAAACTTTCGAGCCATCAAGAAACCCGAGTCACCAACCTCTTGCAAGATTTTAACCTCGAGCACTTGCGCGACAAACCCGTGTTGGAGATGAGCAAAGGGCAGTTGCGACGGATACTGCTGGCTCGAGCCTTGGTTGGTGAGCCAAAGGTGTTGATGCTCGACGAGTGCTTTTCTGGGGTCGATCCAGAATCCAAAAAACACTTGATGCAAGTTGTCAACGGTGCTGCCAAAGCCGGGTTGACGGTGCTGTACACCACCCATCGAGAAGAAGAAAAACTTGAAGCCACCACCCACGAATTGAAACTCGAGCGGGGCAGAATCGTTCAGGAATTTCAAGCCATCTCGCCGATCAAACCGCGCCGCGCTGAAACTCGAGCTTCCAAAAAAACCGTGCCATTGATCGAAATTCACAACGCCGATGTTTACTTGGGAAATCCTGTCGGCAACGAAACTGCGCCCGACGGTTCGGGCGAACCGACCAAAAAACTGGTGCTTCAAAACATCAACTTAACAATCTCGAGTGGTGAGCACTGGGCAATTGTTGGTCACAACGGCGCTGGCAAAAGCACGCTCTCCAAACTGATTCTGGGCGAACTCGAGCCAGCACTGGGCGGTACGGTCAAACGTTTTGGCTTGGATCGAATGCCAATCTGGCAGCGCCAATCCCGCATTGGTCTGATCTCGAGCGACACCCAGGTTCGGCATCGTGTGGCTGCAAACGGCGAAACGGTTGTCGCCAGTGGTTTTTTTGGCAGTGTCGGCTGGATATATCCGCTCGAAAAAAATCAAAAAACCCGAGTTGCCGAACTGCTCGAAAAACTCGAGATTGCGCACCTTGCCCAAAAATCGGCGCTCGAGACTTCGCACGGCGAACTGAAAAAACTTCTGATCGCCAGAAGTTTGGTGACCAATCCCGACATTGTGATTCTCGACGAAGCTTTTGATTACCTCGATGCACACTCGAGAAAGCTGCTTTTTGACCTGATTGAAACCGAATCTGATCGCACGCAATTTGTTACCGTTGCGCACCGACTCGAGGACATTCCTAGACTAAGCACCCATGCCTTGAGACTCAAAGGTGGACGCATTGCATTTTCTGGAGAAATCAAGAATCTAGAGTGGGGAGCGAACAATTCAGCCCTGCTCACGGTGAGTTGACGTTTGAGAAGTACAATTCTTGCAATCCCGCCCAAGGAGGGCAAATCGTGACTCGAGTTTTCAGATTGATGTTGATGCTGGTATTTCTGGGTTCGGCGGCTTACGCCATGCGAGGTTTGTTTGTTGCAGGCGAAACCCGCAGCTTACATGAACACACCTCGAGTGCGTTGCTGGCAGTTTCCAACATCCCGCCGCTCTTGGACTACATCCCGAATTATTACCAGCACGTCAAACCGATTCTCGAAGCAAACTGCGTGACCTGTCACCTCGAGAATGGCATCGCCCCGTTCAAACTGACCGATGCCGCCAGCGCCGTGGAATTCTCGCGCAGCGTCTACATTGCCACCCGTGACAAACGAATGCCGCCCTGGATGCCAGGCGGCGAAAGCCCAGCCTTTCACAATACTCGAGGACTCTCGGGCGAGGAAATAGCGATTCTGGCGAACTGGTCTTGGTCTGGCGCGCCGCTCGGCAAACCAGAGAATGCCAAGAGTGCGCCGTCCAAAGATGTGCCCGTCAGCGTCCGCAATGACCTCCAACTCGAGCCTGGATTTAATTTCGCGCCCAACGCCCAACTTTCAGACGAGTACCGTTGCTTCACCCTCGACCCAAAATTTGACACGGACCGTTTTGTCACGGGTTACGACATCCTGCCAGGAAACCGCAAGCTCGTGCATCACGTTTTGATTTACGAACTTCCTGCCAGCATGATCTCACAAGTCACACAGCGCGAACGCGAAGAAAACGACGCTCGAGGCGGTTACACCTGCTTTGGCGGACCCAGGCTCTCGAGTTCGTTGCCATTGCTGGGCGCATGGGTTCCAGGCAGTTCTGCCACCAAATTCCCTGCTGGCACCGCCGCCAAAGTTCGCGGCGGTTCGAGGTTGTTGATGCAAGTGCATTACAACCTGTTCAACGGCACGGGCACAGACCAAACCACCCTCAAACTCGAGCTTGGCAGTGCTGGCACAGCCTTCAAAACCCTGCAAAATTTTGGACCCACCGCCCCAGTCGAAATCCCCTGCCCAAGTGATTACCCCGATAACCTGAACGATCCTTGCAACCGCAGCGCCGCCTACGCCCGCGTGCTGGCGCTCAACAACTCTGGCGGCAACCAGCGCCGCCGCGACGGACGAATTCTCGAGCAATGCCGCAAAAACCTTCAAGATTACCTGACCCCACGTGACCGCTCTGAGATCAAAACCTCCTGCGATTACCCTGTGCCTCCCGTCCAACTCGAGATTCGCGGAATTGCCGGACACATGCATTATTTGGGCAAAAACATCAAGGTCGAAATCAATCCCGACAATCCCGAAAAACGCAAAGTCCTGCTCGAGATTCCACGCTGGGATTTTCACTGGCAGGGGTTTTACTGGCTCAAAACGCCCGTGGTTGTGAACCCAGGCGATACGGTGCGGATCAGTTGCACCTTTGACAACAGCCAGACAAATCAACCGTACTTGAACGGTGAGCAGCAAAAACCGCGTTACATTGTTTGGGGCGAAAGCACGGGCGAGGAAATGTGCTTGAGTTTTATTCAGGCGACGATTAAGTAAGGCTCGAGGCTTGAGATTTTGGAAGGCTGAAATCAAGAATGGACAAAGCATGACAATAGCCATCGCATACGCTATCCGCGAGGAACACGAAAGCGGATTCTGGATTGCAGCAGACGCTCGCCTGACACTCTCGACAAGCAAAATAGATACATTTGTTAAAACAATTGATCTAGTTGAAGGCACTGGCATGATATTTGCTGGTACTAATCTAATTCCACCTCCTACGGCTGAAATAATTCGCACGTTAATTGCTAGCCACAACAGAGGGAAAAATCAAATAAGAATATCTTTTTACGATACTTGCCGTTTATTCGCATACTTTGCTCGGCAAATTTATACAGAATCTGAGATAAAATCAAAGTCAGAAACTGTTCTTTGCGGCTTCTATCAAGATGGTAGCCCTGGACTTGCCCACGTTCGCCTCAATGGAGATGAGCACGAAGTTGATTTCTACAGACCCTCAAAAGGTGGTCGATGTTGTGTTGTGATAGGCGATATCAGTGTAAAACCGCTAGTTGAACTGGCAATTGAACGAGCACGTGAATCCCCTCAAGATGGGTTTGGACGTATGATAAGCCTACTTTATACAATCATAAAACACGAAGGCGATCCATATCAGGGAGTAGGAGGCGGGATTGCCTTTGGATACTGTGACCGATCTGATAAATTAGTACAATATCCGCTACTTAAAATCGATAATACTATTTTCTATCGCGGACTTGAATTTAACGAGCTAATTAAACCTAATTGGAGTTCACCAATCATAGTTAATTTCGATCAAGAATTTGTGGTGGAAATTGAGCAACAACTTGAAGAATTGAAAAGAAATAGTGTTCCGTGCTCCCAGCATGATCTATATAGGGTATCATGGCAAATAAGCGGAGCAGCTTTTGAACCAAAAAATCTTTTCGAAACTTGCGATGATCCTCCATTTTTTAGGGATGATTAACCCTGCCCATAATACATTTCGTAAACCCTTCATCTCGAGACTTGGCTCTTCAAAGCTCCCATTTGAAATAAGGAAACCCAATTATGGCATCCGTAACAATTACCGAAATTGACGAACGTTTACGACATCTTCCACCAGAAAAACTGAGTGTCGTTTACGATTTTGTTTCGTATTTGCTCGAGCGTGACCTAACTGATCTTTTAACCGAAACTGATATGGATTCTCGAGCAACAACGCTGGTTTCCGAAGATGTGTTGCGTCGTGATTGGGATCGCCCAGAAGAGGATTCCGCATGGGCACACTTGTAAAGGGTGATGTTGTGGTTGTGCCGTTTCCATTTTCAGATTTGAGCGCCGCTAAAAAACGTCCCGCCTTGGTGGTCGCAACACTGACGGGCAATGATATCATCCTCTGTCAGATTACCAGTCAAACCATGACGGACGCTTACGCAGTGCCACTGATTGATGGGGACTTTAGCAATGGTAGTTTGCGGCAGGTGAGTAATGTTCGTCCAAATCGACTTTTTACTGCCGAAGCTGGAATTATTTTGTATCGTGTGGGCACTGTCAGTGCCGAAAAAATGCAGGAAGTGGTCACGAAGCTCATGGAAATCATCACGATTTGAGGCGATGATCAAGGCAAATTCACGATTCATGAACCGTGAATAAACCATTACCTCAAGATTCGGTTTTTCACAGTCCACATCAGAACCTCTTCAACTCCTACTTTCTCGAGGTTGGCTTCGACACAATCCACAAGTGGTAACTCGAGATTACGAAGTTCTTGCAATGCTGGCTCGAGTTTGTCTGCCAGGGTGTTCGCGTTGTCTACTTGTAAGCCTGCGAAGCTCGAGTCGCTCATGAAAACGTAAATCTGGAATGGGTCGAGTTCTTCACTCTCGAGCGGTTCGAGTTGCTCTTGTCCTGTAATCTCGAGGTATAGCCTACCTTGTCCGCCCATGCCCTCACTTCGGTAATCAATGGTCATTTGTGGGCGGTCACTTACGGATGTTATTCGAGTTTCAACAACTTGATTTGAAAGTTGCTTGAGCGCATTTCCAATCTCGAGCATTTCAGTGTCGCTCAGGTCATCCGATACTGCATTTTGCGTAAACTCTCGTTCGAGTGCCGTGACCGCAAACGCACTTGGTTTGACTCGAGCAATCATTTCAAGCCACTGTTCGGCGTTGCGTTTCAATCTTGACCGATGCCCTGGTTGGCGATGCCGAAAATATTTTCGGGGTCGATCTCGTGTTTCGCGCCCTCAATCCAACTGCGTCCTGCGGCGGATTTGACTTGTTTAACAAAACCCGCGCGTAATTTTCCGACGCCGTGATGGTGCGATATTGACCCGCCGTGCGCCAGCAGGGTTTCTCGGGCGGCATTCTCGAGAATCGAGAAGGTTTCGGCTGGATTGGGTTGTCCAACGGTCAGGGCAGCCAGGTAAAAGTAGACGCACGCGCCACTGTGGTACACCTGGGTCACGCGCCACGAGATGATCGGCTTGCCTGGCAGATTGAGGCGTTTGTGCTCGAGTAAAATGCGCTCTTTCACGGCTTGGCACATCCCTGGCAGGTCTGACCAGGCGACGCTGGTTTCAAAACTTTCGGCGCTGATGCCAAAGCGCATCAAAAAATCGCGGATGTAGGCAATGGCAAACGTCAGTTGATAACCGCGTTTGCCGTTCTCGGGTCCAGCGCGAAAACCGTTGTGCTTCTTGGCGAGCCGTCCAACTCGGGCGGCTTGATCGGCGACCTCAGAAGCTCTGCCCTCGTACAGGAACGTGCAGGCGACCATCGAATCGGGTTTGAACCCCAGTGGACCGGTGACAATGCGGCGCTCGAGGTTGGATTTCCATTTCTTGAACGAATCGCTGACCTCGGGTTTTAAAGCCTGCCCCATCTGAAATTGAAAGTTGTCCATCAACCTCGCGCTGGCGGGCAGTTGTCCGGCATGTGCCAGGTCTTTCATGAAGCCAAAACCCGCCTCAAAATCGTGAAACAACACCGAGTCAAAACGTTTGATTTCGGGCAGGGTAAAAATTTTCAGTTTGGCGCTGGTGATGATGCCAAAGTTGCCCTCGCTGCCGAAGGCGAGGCTGCGCGGGTCTGTGCCCATCGATTCGCGTGGCATGGCTTGACCCGAAATCACGCCCTTGGCGGTCACCATGCGAACATCGAGCACCAAGTCTTCAATGTTGCCGTATTTGTTTTTTTTCATGCCGCTCGAGCGGGTGGCAATCCAACCGCCAACCGTCGAAAATTCGATGCTGTCGGGTTCGTGACCGAGCGTGTAGCCCAGTTTCTCGAGTTCAGCTTGGACATCTTGCCCGACAGCCCCAGCTTGAATGTGCGCGAGGTTGTTGGCTTTGTCAAGCTCGAGAATCTTGTTCATGCGGCGCAGGTCAACGCTGACGATGGCTCGAGTCTCATCTTCTGGGCATTGCAGGGCGTGCGAAACGTTTGTGCCGCCGCCGAATGGCACGAGGACAACCTGGTATTGGGCTGCCAGTGCCACCAGTTGAATCACCTGTTCTTCGGATTCGGGGTAAGTGACAAGATCGGGTGCACGGTGCAAAGCCCCGAGTTTGATGGCGTAAACTTCCTCGAGCGCGTGTCCGTGCCCGTGACGACGGCGTGCCAGGTCATCGGCGGTGTAAAAAATACCAGCTTTTTCGAGGGCGGCAATCAATTCTGGCAAATCTCGAGCGGCTGGAATTGGGGTCAAGCCTTTTGGCGTGTAATCGTCTTGAAGTTTTAAATCCACACCAATGATCCCCGAAGCCCACGAGAGTAGGGCTGGCATTCGCTTGCCCGAGATTTCGTAGCGGCTTCCGCCGAGGCTGATGACCCCATTCTCGAGGGTGAAATTGGTGTCGCTGTAACCCCAGCCGTCAAAACGTTCGCCGCGAAGCGTGGACGGGTCGGCTTTGGGCTGGACATCGGTGGTGTTTTTTGCTGGCATGATCCGATTATAAGCGCTGAAAGTGTGGTTTCTCGAGTGTTATTTGTCTTGATGGTCAAGATTATGGCTTAAACCCTGGAAGCGTTCGACAATCTCGAGTTCGCTTTGTTTATCTTCTCGATTTGGGGCGCGAATGTCGGCACCCAGAATTGAGACTTGCACGATGGCAAAAATAAGGGTTTGCGCGGTGACAAACACCAATATCCAAGCGCCCAAACTTGCCCCCTCGAGCACGAACAGCAGCGCGGCAAAAATGGCGGGAATGCTCGAGGTTGCACCGAGCAAAATGGCGGCTCGCAGTCCAGCAATAAAGGTTTTGTGGCGCAATTCAGAAACCGCGATGCCAGAACCCAGCATGAACAAACCAAAACTGACCGCCGTTAACGGCAACCACCAATTGCGATTGTAATGCTCGAGCTTCATGATGAATACCGCCAGCACGGCGGTCACGATGACCAGTGCCACCTGAGAGCCAAAAACGCCCAGAACGGCTTGACGCAAAGCGTTGGCAACATTGCCTTCGGGTTGTTGTTTTAAGGTTTTTTGCAGGTCGTTCAACATCGGGCTTATCGTACAGCGTTTTTAATAAACTGGTATTGGACGCTGGTTGTTCTTGCCCCTCGAGAAAGTCAAAATGCTGTCTCTAACGTAAATGATCGAATCATTTCTCGTCTGAAACCTTCACCAAAATCCCGAACCATAAAACGCATCTTTTAGCAAATAGTATATTGGTGATAGATGCTTCTAAAAACTTTACGAGGAGGTTTACTTTGAAAAACAAAAAATTGAATGAACAAACACCATCGAATAAAATGAATCCTAAAGTCGATTGGTATTTTAACGAAGCTAAAAAGTGGCAGGAAGAGCTAAGAAAATTGAGAACAATCATTCTGGAATGTGATTTGGTTGAAGAATTAAAATGGGGCGTTCCTTGTTATACCTTTGACAAAAACAATATTGTTTTAATCCATGTGTTTAAAGAATACTGCGCAATTTTATTTTTCAAAGGCACTTTAATTGATGATGTCAAGGGTATTTTGGTTCAACAAACCAAAAACACGCAAGCAACGCGCCAGATTCGGTTTACCAGTGTTTCAGAAATCCTCGAGCTGGAAGCAATCATAAAAGCTTATATTTTTGAAGCCATTGAGGTGGAAAAAGCTGGTCTGAAAGTCACTTTTAAAAAAACCACGGAACTCGAGTTTCCTGAAGAATTTCAAAAGTATTTGGATGAAATGCCAGAATTGAAAACGGCTTTTGATGCCTTAACGCCAGGACGGCAAAAAGGTTACATTCTTTATTTTTCGGCAGCCAAACAATCCAAAACCCGAGCTTTGAGGGTTGAGAAATCGGTGGAGAATATTCTTGCTGGAAAGGGATTGGATGACTGACAGGGCGATCTATTTTAAGGCACTGCCAAAAACGCAATTCTTGATTCTCGAGTAATCTAAAGCATGTCACTGGAGCCAGACTTCGAGATGACGCCGCACGCTGCGCTCGGGTGTTATTTTTTTGGCGCGGCTCGACTGGTTTTAAATGACCAGGAATTGAAGTTGTCGTTCAAAAAAGTGCTTGCCCTGATGGCATATTTGGCGCTCGAGGGGTCAACATCCAGAAGCAAGCTGGTGGGTTTACTGTGGAGCGATCTGGATGAGGATTCGGCGCGGCGCAATTTGCGCCGCGAGCTGCACCGCTTGAAAACCAAAACCTCGCAACTCGAGGGGCGTTGCGAATCGGTGGGTGATGACCTGCGATTGCGTGAACCGTTCTCGAGCGACGCTCAAACGTTTTTAGATGCCGTCGCTCGAGATGATCCAGAGACGGCGCTCGGACTGTACAAAGGTGTTTTGCTGGAGGGTTTAGAGCTTTCGGGCGCGAGCGGTTTTCACGAATGGCTGGAAGTCAAACGCGAATTTTTCGGGCGGCAGCACAAACAAGCCATGCTCGATTTTGCCGAACGTCTCGAGATTCGAGGTGAGTGGCGACGGGCGCTCGAATTGCATCTCAAACTGCTTGAGCGGGACGAACTGCAAGAGCGCCAGCACCGTGAGATCATGCGGCTGCATTACCTGCTGGGCGAACGCGAGGCGGCGCTCGAGCAATTTGAACGGTTTAAGGTCATATTGAGCACCGAACTCAAGCTCGAGCCACTGCCAGAAACGCTTGAACTGGCAAGGCAGATTCGGGCTGCGCAAACCCTGATGCCTCAAGCTCAAACTCGAGTTTCGAGTCAGGCGTTACTGCTGCCGCGCACCGCACCACTCGTCGGCAGGACTGAGGCGTGGGCGCGAATGGAAGCCGTCTGGAATGCGGGACAACTGATTTTTGTTTCTGGCGAACCTGGCGTGGGTAAAACGCGGTTGTTGCTCGAGTTTGCGAGCAGCAAAGGCGAGTTTTTTCTGAATGCCGGACGACCAGGTGACAGCCTCGCGCCGTATTGCACCGCAACCCGCAGCATCACCGATATTCTCGAGCGAGGATTGAGAACCGAAATTCCAACTTGGGTACGGCGTGAACTCTCAAGACTCGTACCAGAATTAACATCTGAGCCGCCGCCAGCCACGGGTTCGCCAGAGGAACGACTGCGTTTCTTTCAAGCTTTCGCCGAACTTCTGACGCTCAACGTATCAACTTTGGTCAGTGATGACCTGCAATTTTTTGATGCCGCCAGTCTCGAGCTGGGTTTTCATGCGTTGCAACGTTTCTCTGGCATGGGCAAACACGTGATGCTTGGATTCCGGCGCGGAGAATTACTGGCTGAGAATGAAAGCCTGATCGAACAGTTTACCTCGAGCGGTCAGGCTGTGCTGATCGAACTCGAGGCGCTGGATGAAAATGCTGTTCTCGAGTTGGTGCGCGGACTTTCTGGCGCGGACGGCGCAACACTTTTTTCCAGACGCCTGCACCGTGCCACGGGCGGCAACCCGTTCTTTGCCCTCGAGACGATTCGCAGTTTGTTTGACACTGAACTCTTAACACTTGACTCGAGCGGCGCTTGGATCACGCCGTTTGACAGTGACACCAGCGATTACGCCGAACTGCCCATCCCGCCCAGCGTCCGAGATGCCGTGCTGCGTCGCGTGAGGGGGCTGGGAGCGCCGTCGCAGCGACTTCTCGAGGCAGCAAGCCTGACCAGCGACGGATTTACGCTCGAGACACTTCAGGGCGCGACAGCCTTGACCGAATGGGAAGGACTCGAGGGTTTGGAAACTGCCATTCGAGCCAGAATTCTCGAGCCATTTTCTGAGGGTTACAAGTTCGCGCACGACCTGATGCGATCATCCATTGCCGAAAATTTGTCGCTTGAGCGCCAGAAATTGCTGCACAAAAAAATGGCGGCAACCCTCGAGAAAACCGCGTCTCAACCCGCGTATATTGCAGATCACCTCGAGAAGGCAGGTTTGAAGCTCGAGGCTGTGCCGTGGCGGGTGAAGGCGGCGATGGCTGCCGAGAAGGTTTACGCGAACCTTGAAGCGCTCGAGCAGTATCAATGGGCGCTCGAGGACGGCGCACAAGACCTGGTGGCTTTTGAGATTTACGCCAAACGGTTAAGCATCTTTCAACTGATGGACGCGCCGCAACGGATTCCCGCCGACCTTGAAGCCCTGACACGGATTGCGGCTCGTTCTGGAAGCAATGAGCTTCAACATGAGTCACAGTTGATCCGCATTGGTTTTGAACGGGAGCAAGGTCATTTCGGTAACGTTCTTGAACTGACCGAGGGTTTGCTCAAACAAGCACTTTCCAAAGATCATTTCAGCAGAGCGTTCTTTCAGAGCGGTGTTGCCCTGCTTTGGCAGGGCAAACTTCGTGAGGCGGACTTACATCTGCTCGAAGCACTCGAGAAATTTGACAATCCCACAGTACTCAAAGCCAACACGCTCATGGCTCGCTGCCAGATTGCGGTTCGTGTCGGCGACTTATATCTCGCGCAGAAGCAAGCAGAACAGGCGCTCGAGGTGTTTTGTGATCTTCACAATCCTTCGGGTGAGGCGGAGGCGTTCCAAGGACTTGGGCTGGTTGCATCGACGGATGGTGATCTGGAAAAAGCCAAGAACTATTTTTTAAAAGGACTTGAGATCACGAGCCAAATTGGTGACATGCGCTTTCATCGTTCACTCTTGATGAACCTGGTGATGACGCACCTGAGCCTTCAAGAGTTGGCGCCCGCCGGTCAGTATCTCGAGGAATTGTCGCAGATGCCGCAAGAATCACTGAGTCCACAATCTAAAAACCAATTCCATTACTATGCTGGACATCACGCCCGACTCTCGGCGCAACTCGGGGCGGCGCTCGATCACTTCCGCATCCAGATACATCTGACCGATCAGGCTGAAACGCCCAGAAGTCGCGTCGGTTCAAGGCTTGGTCTGGCTGGAATCTTGAAAATTTGCGGGGCGTTTCAAGCAGCCCTGCGCCAACTCGATGATGCGTGGCAGATCACCGAAGACTCGGGCTTGATCGAAGACCGCCTCGAAATTCAACTCGAGCGAATTCGTTGTCAAACCGCACTGAAGATCGACAGCCCAGATTTGATTAATCTCGAGCAACTTGTGATGGGCGAATTGCCGAACGACACAGAGGATTCAAACCTTTTGCGCCTGGTGATCGCCGAAACTCAGCTTGCCCACGGCGACGAAACCAGAGCCTTGGAAAGCCTGGGAAATCTAGACCCCTTACCTCAGATGCGAATGGCGTTCTTGGCATTGCGCCTGTTGATCTCTTCGCGCACTCGGCGGGCAGGTTCTGGGCTGATCGAACAGGCTCAACTGGAATTGCAAAACCAGACGCTCTCTCCGCTTGAAGCCCTCGAGCTTCGAGTCGCGCTTTCTCAAGCCCTCGAAACGAGTGGCAATCTCGAGCAAGCGTTAGAAATCCGTCAAACCGCCAGAACATCACTGCTCGAGATTGCGGCAACGCTCGAGGAACACCCTGATTTACAAAAGTTGTTCCTCGAGAAAAACCGTGACCTTTTAACACCTTAACCTCAAGCAACGCTCGAGCAACGCCGCGTTTCCTAACCTGTAACACGGAGGTAGTGACGTGAAACGATTTCTCAGATTGCTGATCCCCATAAGTCTGATCGCCCTTTCATTCAATCTGGTGGCGTGCCAACCCGAACCAGGCAACCCAGACCCGATTCTGAATCCAGAAAATGCCTTCGGGGGTTCGGTCCCAGACGACGCAAAAATGGTCACGCCCGAGGAATTCAAACGCCAGGCGAGTCTCGAGGGATTCGTATTGGACACACTGAAACTTCGGAGTGAACGCAAGGCGAAGGCGGCGGCTCAATTTCAGGCTAACAGCGCAGAGGTCAAACGCCTTGCGGCGCTATCGCCCGCCTACAACAAAGCGTTGCTCGAGCCTGACCCGACCAACCCAAACCTGGAAATCCTGGGTGATGGGAATTACCTGCTGACGATTCAGGGCAATAACGGATCGTTTCAGGTGGTCACCGATGGAAAGCCTGCACTGTACGGCGACATGCTGGCATCACGAAAAAAGTTTGAAGACCCGAACAACCAACTTCTCGCCTACCGCACCAGTTACGACGAACTCTCCGTTGCCCTGAAAGTCAGTCTGCCAACCCCAGACAGCCTGATCGGAGCCAACCTCGAGACGCTGCTGAAGGCAAGAAGTGACCTTGGTAAAATCTTGAATGCCAACCCAGCCGAACTGTTCGATGCGCGTCAGATCAGCGCTGGTGTGCAAACCCGAGACGTTCCAGCCGATGCCAAACCCCCTGGTTTTCCAAATAATCCAAGCGATGAGGTGGGTTCTGGTAAGGGATCAGACCACGAAGATTACAAATGCACGGCGCACAAGTCAAACGGTTTGTACCAGAATTTTTGGTGGCGCTCCAAGTTTTATTCCACCAGCGTCAAATCCCAAGGTGGGCGCGGAGCGTGCGTGGCATTTGCTTTGACTGCGGCGCTCGAGACGCGAATTGCCATCGAAAAAAGCCGTTGGGTCAACCTGTCCGAGCAGTTCTTGTGGGGCAAGATTGCCGCCGAATGGCAACCCAGAGAATACGGTGACGGCGCAATCTTGCCCAACCGTGCCGAAGATTTTCAAGAACAACATTACGCCCTGCCACTCGAGCAAGTCTGGAATTACAACCTTTCAAAAAAACGTATTGACCACAATGACAAAACCCATCACGAAGGCGATTATTACAGCGCAAGTTGTGTGGGTTACAACGAATTTTGCTCGAACGCCTCGCATCAACTTTCCATGATCTGCACCGACCTGCTGGGCTACACAGTTTGTGGTTATTCCATGCCGACCCCGAGCGGTGAACGCCACCAGGAAACCGTACCGGACACCATTTTTGACTGGTACAATGACGCTTTTGGTTTGCCCGTGGAAGAGATGAGGTCTTTGTTGCGCCACGGTCATTCGGTCGTTGCTGGCTTGCTGGTCAACACTGGTTACAGTCATCCTGACGCAAACGGATTTATCACCACCCTGTCCGACAAAGATACCGAAGGACGACATGCGGTTCAGATCGTCGGGTTTATCTCGGACGAGAACATTCAAGCCCACCCCACGTTGTCAGGGGCGGTCAAGCAAGCCTCGAGCTTATCTGGAGGCGGGTACTTTATCATCAAGAATTCGTGGGGATACTGCTCTGGCGATGCTGGGTATATTTATGCTCCCGTGACCTGGGCAAAAGAGTATTTCACGCAAGTCACATCGTTTGCGGTTCATCCCAGCGCCGAATACAACAGTACGCCCAATTCCGTGCCGAGCATCAACATCACCGCGCCCAGCAACAACTCGAGCTTCCCCTTCGGGCAAGTCAACACCTACACGGCAAACGCACTCGATTCGGACGGTCCAACTCCGACGGTCAACTGGACTTCTGACGTGGACGGCGACCTTGGCACAGGACTGAGCATCAGCAAAGGTTTTGCCACACCAGGCAAGCGGATCATTACGGCAACCGCCACCGACGACAAGGGCGCAACTGTCAGCGCCAGCATTTCGGTCACAGGCATCAATCTTGCGCCCAAAGTCTTCATTGATTCGCCCGTCTCGAGCGACCCAACCCCGCTCTGGTCAAACAGCACCAGCGTGCATTTCAAAGGCAGTTCGATTGACGGCGACGGTATTTTTGGTGCTTTGCCTTGCAGCAGTCTGTATTGGAAGAGCAACAACCCGAGTGACGCTGCCATGCCCAGCACCGGTTGCGAGTTTGATTATGTCTTCACCACGAATCAAATACGCACCATCAGCCTGACTGGGATTGATGCTTACGGTCTGAAGGCAACCACCACCATTTCCCTGACCATCGTGCCAAAACCCGCCAGTGGACCACCCACGGTCAAGATCATTGGTCCAGCGGACGGCTCACAGCATCCAAGCTCGAGCGCCCTTATTTACTTGTTTTACACGATTGATGACCCGGGTGGCACGCCAGCCAGTCAGTACGTTCTCGAGTGGAAAATATTTTTTCCCAACGGGACATCGCAAGTGATTCAACCCAAAACCTGCAAGCTCTTGCAGAGATCAGTGCCTTGCATTGTCCCGTCCGATTACGGTTTCGGTGATGCTCCAGTCAGAACCTTGAAACTTCAATTGATGGTCACAGACCCAGAAAACCTGCACGGAACCGACAGCGTTTCGATCACGGTTGGCGTTCCAGCCTGACTTGGGCAGATACCATTTCAGCTCGAGAATACCGCTCGGCAAACTGGCACTTGTGCAGTTCTGAACGGTGTTCTCAATTGAGCAACGCTCGAGCAACGCCGCTTTTTTTAAGCTTTGATTCGGAGGAAAGTCTGATGCGAAAAAACTCGAGATTCATGGTGCTTGTACTTTTGGTTTTAACACTGGCAGCCTGTAGCGGTGGCGACCCAGCGCCACTCGGCATTGTTGGAACTTCGGGCGCAACCGTCACCGCAAGCGACAATCAAGCCTCGCTCGTCGTGCCAGCCAATGCCCTCAGCGCACCAATCAACGTCAACTTGACGCCAGTCTCGAGCGGATTTACCAGCGATCCACAACTGATTTCGGGTTTGGTGTACAGGCTCGAGTCTCCCGAGACGACATTGGCACTACCAGCCGAACTCAGCATTACCGTGCCAGTGCCAACACCAGCTCTCATTAAGGTTCTTGGCGCGGGTCCCGCACCGACAGGACACATTTCAATTGCCCTAGATTGCGCCAGCGACTTGAGCGGCTGCTGGTTTGTTGACACCATCGGGGCGGGTTGCAACCCAGCCGAAAAAACCTACGTGAACGGCGCGATCAAAGAATACCCTGTGTTGCTCGGTTACGACAGCAATTACTCGAGCCTCAACCCAAATAAGCCGTTTCATGGCGCGGCATCGTATTGCGCCGTGTCAACCCCACCAGTCCCGCAAATTGTTTCGTTGAACGGAGCGATCAAAGGTCTGGTCACGACATTCAATCCAGTCACCAACGTAGCCAAGACCAACCTTGGCGCAATCAAAACTGGTTTTTTTGGGGTTCTGTACGATAAAACACCGCCAACCCTCAAACTGACCTCGAGCATCACACCCGTCGTGGCGGGCAATGCCAGAATTACGCTTCGTGTGGAAGCCAGCGACAACGTTGGAGTTGTGAAAGTCACGCTCGAGAGGCTGCTTGGAATTCAACTCGTGCCGACATTTAACGTCATCAAGTCCCCGATCACGGAATTTACAGCTGCACCTTACCAGTGGCAATCGTTGACGCTGCCAGCGTCGGAAATTTACGGCAAAGTTTTTGTGGCATGTGCCATTGATGCTGCAAACAACAAAGCCTGCACGTTCATCGCACCGTTAGAAGGAATGCCTAGCTTGGCGAATTTCAAAGCCACGCCAGCCTCGCTGCCAAGCGGTGGAGGGTCGGTCAATTTGACTTGGAACGCCACGGATGCCAGCACGTTGAGCCTTGACAATGGCGTGGGCGATGTCACGGGACTGAACAGCAAAACCGTCAACGTGACCAGCGCCACAACCTTCACACTGACCGCCAGCAACGCGAACGGCAGCTCGACAGCCACAGCCACGGTCACAGTTTTACCGCCAGCACCGACCATCTCGAGTTTCACAGTCACACCAGATTCTTTGGCGGCGGGTGGCGGTAGTGTCACGCTCAATTGGGCAAGTGCAGGCGCAAGCGGTTTGAGCCTTGATAACGGCGTGGGCGATGTTACAGGACTCATCAGCAAGACCGTCAACGTCAGTGCGAGTACCGTGTTCACCCTGACGGCAACCAACGCGACAGGCAGCACGACCAGCCAAGCGAGCGTAACCGTCGCCACCTCGAGCGACCGTTTTGTCGATGAGACCAATGGTTTGGATGCGAACATTTGCTCGAGCGCCCTGCCGTGCAAGACGATTGCCAAAGCCATGACAGGCATTCCGAGCGGCGCGACGGTGTACCTTGCTGACGGTATCTTCTCGTATGGCGTTCAACCCGATGTCACGATTCCTGACCATGTGACACTGCGGGCAATCCATCCCGGAGCGGCAGTCATTCAGGGTCGAAATGTGAATGCGGCAGGTTCGGCAACCATCAACGGGGTCGTGCTGGGCATGAAACCAAATCCCTACGCAGCCTGCGCCAGCCTGAGCGCCAGTGCGTCCACAGGAACACCGACGCTGACGCTTGTTGGGGTTCAACTCAGCGAGTGCGGCGGCATCTCAATTGGTGGCATTGTGAAAGCAGTCATGAGTCCAGGTACGCTTGCGGGCGGCGCATACACCGCAAATTTAAATAATTATTTAACTCCAATTCAATTAAGCGGCACGGCAGAATTACTGATTCAAGGCGGAACGATTGACGGCAACAATACTGGACAACCCAGTTACGGCGGCGGATTGCTGATAATTCAGGGCAGCAGCAAGCTGACGCTCGACGCTGTGACCGTCAAAAACTTTAAAGCCCAAGCGCTCGTTCTTGCAAACTCGAGCAACATTGTTTTACAGAACAACACCTTGATCGATCATGTTGGCGGAACTGGAGATTGTGTAGCCAGCGCGGCAATTGTAATCAGTGGTGCGGGCAGTTTTAGCATGGATCATTCGGTGTTATCCAATACTCCAGGCGTTGGAGTCTGTGTGGCATCACTTCCAACCAATCCCAAGCTCAGTTTTGTGCAAAGTACAATCACCAAAACTGCTGGTGTGGCAATCAGCAGCGCCTACGGTTTTATTGGCACATCTGCCAGCATCACTGCCGATGGTCTCAGCCTTTTGAACAACTACTACGGTATTCACTGGGTTGGCACAGCAAGCTCGAGCTTTGACCTGAACAACCTGACGGTGACTGGCAGCACGCAGAGCGGTATCGTTTTGTGGGGCGCAAGTTCGTTCAAATTGCGTGGCAGTAACCTGTCTAACAATGCCATGTACGGCTTGGAAATGCACGAAACGGTGGCGGCTGACCTCGGCACGACGGCTTCACCGGGTGGCAATACGTTCACCGGCAACATCAGTTCCAATCTTGCCAGCCAAGTCTCGAGCGGAATAACGGTCAATGCGGTGGGCAACACTTGGCTTGCAAGCGAACAAAATGCGGACGCAAACGGGCATTACACCGCCAGCACGATATCGGGACCTGTCAGTGGCAAGAATTTTTTGCTTCAATTCGCCAGCACATTGAAGCTGTAAGACCAGAAAAACAATTTGGGGGCAACATGAACAACACGCCCAAACTCGAGGTTCAGTTTTTGTTGCACGTCCAACTCGAGACTCGAGATCACCCTTGGCACGCAACGCTGGAGCGGGTTGGCACTGAAGAGATTTCGCCACTCGAGTTTTACAGTCCGCTCGAGCTTGCACGGCATGTGGCAAGTTTGCAAAAACCTGATTTGAAATCAAAGGGCAAGGGTTTGAAATAATATTGCCGCAATTTGACAATTGACCATAAGTCATTTAATATCTGACTTGTGGTCATTAAACATTCCCAACCGAAACAACGCGCCCGTTCTGACCAAGACAAAAACGCAAGGCGCGAACAGCTTCTTGAGGTTGCGGCACAGCTCTGGGAAGAAAAAAACTTTAACAGCATCACCATGAATGAGGTCGCAAGCAGGGCAAACCTCGCCAAAGGCACAACGTATTTGTACTTTCAAACCAAAGAAGAACTGTTGCTGGCATTGCTCGAGCGAGAACTTGAAAATTGGTTTCTCGAGCTTGGTAAAAACTTGAGCAAAAAACCAAGTTTTACCCCAAAAGAATTTGCTCAAACCACTGCCAAAAGTCTTGTTCGCCGTCAAGCTTTCGCCCGCCTGATCTGCATTCAAGCCAGCATTCTCGAGCACAACATTAATTTTGAACGGGCGCTCGAGTTTAAAACGTTTCTGCTCGAACATGCCTTGAACGCTGCCAAGTTGATCGAATCAAAACTCGGGTTTTTAAAACGCGGCGAGGGCATGATCTTGCTGCAACGCATCAATGCGCTGATTGTTGGGTTTTACGACCTCGCCAATCCCAGCGAAATTATTCAAGCTGTGCTCGAGAAACCCGAAATGAAACCACTTTGCACCAATTTTTCCAAGCAATTTCAAAGCACCCTCGAGACATTGTTGATCGGGCTGCAAGCCCAAAGGAGCAAGCCATGATTGTTGTCGCTGGAAGCATTCAAATCAAACCCGAAAGCCGTTCCGAAGCCCTGAGCCTGGCACTCTGGATGATGGAAAAGACCAATGCCGAGCAAGGCTGCATCAGTTACCGATTCTCGAGTGCGCTCGAGGATGAAAACACGATCTTGGTGTTTGAGGAATGGGAATTGGACGAGCATTTAAAAGCCCATTTTCAAGCGCCGCACATGGCAGAATTCAACGCCCAACTCAAGAATTTGGTGGCAGGTCGCTCGAGCGTTAAACGTTACGTCGTAACCGAACACGCAGCGCTTTAAAAGGAGAAAATCATGACCGCAAACCGTAAAACCGCTTTGATTACCGGCGCTTCTGGAGGCATCGGTGAGGCTCTTGCCAGAACACTGGCGCAACATGGCTACAACCTGATTTTGGTGGCACGAACGATGAGCAAACTCGAGGCGTTGGGCGCAGAATTGAGCGCAAAAAACGGTGTGGAAGCTGTCGGCATCGCCAGTGATCTGAGCGCTTTTGACGCCAGCGAAAAATTGATTGCCGACCTCGAGACTCGAAAATTGAATGTGGATGTGCTGGTGAACAACGCTGGCTTTGGTGAATACGGCGAGTTCGCCACTGGCGACCCGGTCAAGCAGCAACAAATGATTTCACTGAACATTCTGACCCTGACCATGCTGACCAGGCATTTGTTGCCCAAGATGCTCGAGCGAAAATTTGGGCGCGTGATGAATGTGGCCAGCACCGCCGCCTTCATGCCTGGACCTTTGATGAGCGTGTATTACGCCAGCAAAGCCTATGTCTTGTCGTTTTCTGAAGCGCTGGGCGAGGAATTGCTCAACACTGGCGTGACCGTGACCGCACTCTGTCCAGGACCGACCGAATCTGACTTTCAAGCCCGAGCCGAAATGCAAGATTCTAAACTCTTTCAGGGCAAAACGCTGATGACCGCCAGAGAGGTTGCTGCGCAGGGTGTGGCGGCGCTCGAGCGCGGTCAACGCGTGGTCATTCCTGGAATCATGAATCAGATTCAGGCGCAGGCGTCACGGTTTTTGCCACGGGCGATAGTCCCGGGGATTGTTAAAAACGTTCAAGCCAGAAACCATTAAACGCTACAGACCTGACACATCAAAGCAGGTGTTTGGGTAAGAATGGGCGAATGCCGAATTCCAACCTCAAAACCAAAGTGCCTGCCAAGCCAAAAGCACCGCCAAAACCAGCAGCAAAACCAGCAGCAAAAGCGGTTGCCCAGCCAGTTTCGAGCGCGCCACAAAAGTCGTTGCACCTGTCCCGCGAGCGCTCCTGGTTGGGCTTCAACCACCGCGTGTTGCTGCAAGCCACCCGTCCAGATTTTCCGCTGCTCGAGCGGGTGCGGTTTTTAAGTATTTTCTCGAACAACCAGGACGAGTTTTTCACCGCAAGGGTTCACCCGATGCAGGCGCTCGTCCGCGCCGCCAACGCCTCTGAAAATTTGAAGGCACAATACGCAGAATTGCTCGAGTTTGCGCACATCCTGGCAAAAGAATCGGGCAGCGTTTACGCGCTTCTGGTGCTCGAGCTTGCCCGTGCCGGCATCAGGATTCTCGAGCCGAGGGATTTGACGAGCGACGAACTCAATTACTTTGGCGCGTTTTTATCCGAAAATGTTGCACCGTACACGGATATCATTGCGCCCAGCACCCTCGAGTTTCTGGATTCTCGGGCGTTTTATTTCGCGGCGGGCGGTGCCGAACTCGAGGCGCTGTTCAGGTTGCCGCCGCACGTGCCGCGCCTTTTGGAAGTTCCCGGGCGCGAGGCTTGTTTTGTGCGCCTCGAGACGCTGGTCCAAGAGCGCAGCGATTTGTTTTTGCCCCGCGCCCTGCCGACCCGCCCGCTTCGGGTCACCCGAGCCGCCAACCTCGATTTGAAGGGCGCGGTGGACTGGGAGGAACTCGCCCACGCCCTCGAGAGTCGGCTCGATGGCATTGTCGCCCGTCTCGAGGTTGCCAAAGGCTTCCCGTGGCTCTCAAGCGTCATGGAGCGCCTTGGATTGCGCCAACAGGAATGCTTTGAAATCGAGGCACCCTTGGATTTACGCTTTCTCGAGCAAATCGCCGACCTCGACCGTCCAGATTTAAAATTCAGTGCCGACCCGATTCGCAAGCGCACCAAATTTCACAAAACGCCGTTCGGCTACCTCGAGAAACAAGACCTGGCGTTGTATCACCCGTCGGATGATTACGCCACCGTGGTCAATTTTGTGACCGATGCCGCCCGCGACCCGCAAACCGAGGTCATGCGAGCCACGCTGTACCGACTCGGGCACAACAACCCAATCGCCGAAGCGCTGCTCGAGGCGGCAGCCAACGGCAAAGATGTCGCAGTCTTCCTCGAGGGACGCGCACGGTTTGACGAACTGGCGAACCTCTACTGGATGCTGCGCTTCCAGCAGGCGGGTGTGCAAGTGCTGCCCTATCCAACCGACCTCAAGGTTCATGCCAAAGCCCTTTACGTGCGCCGCGCAGGAAAAGGTTTCGTTCACCTCGGCACTGGCAATTACAACCCCGCCACCGCACGGCTTTACACCGATCTCAGTGTGATCACCGCCTCTAAACGCCTCAGCAAAGACGTGCTCGAGTTTTTCACCGCCCTCGAAGAATCCCGAGCACCAAAAATGGAATTCATGAAAGTCGGTTTGAACGCCCGCGAATTCATGCTCAAACAAATTCAAGCCGAGGCTCACGTGAAGGGGCATATCATCCTCAAACTCAATCACCTGACCGACCCTGGCGTTCTCAAAGCCTTGGCGCACGCCGCCGATGCCGGCGCAAAAGTTGAACTGATCATTCGCTCGAGCCTGACCCTGATTCACCCCAAATTTAAAGTGCGCAGCCTGGTTGGGCGTTACCTCGAGCACGCCCGAATTGCTGCGTTCAAAAACAACGACGACTGGCAAGTTTGGGCGGGCAGTGCCGACTGGATGCCGCGCAACTTCGAGCGCCGTTTGGAGCTGATTTTTCCAATTTTGGACAAAAAAGTCCGAACCCGAATGCTCAAAGTCCTGCGGGCGCAACTCGAGGACACCAAAAATGCCTTTGTATTGGACTCGAGCGGCAGGCAACGGGCGCTTTGGGGTGGAACAAAAGATTCGCAAGTGGTCAGGTTGTAATGTGCCAAACGAGATTTGATACAAACATGAAATATTAGAATTAAAGGTATTGCCTTGCATCTCGGTGTCAACAATCGACTTCAACCCGCAACTTGAGATATTCCTTGCCGCAGGTCGCTCGAGCGGCGTTGTTTGATCTCGGGTTCGCGCAGGGCGTAAGCGATCATGGTGTCCAGGCTGGCGTTCTCGCCCTCGGATTGAACTTGCTCGAGTTTGGTATTTTCAAGGTGCGCTCGAGCCTCGTTTAAAATTCGTTCGTGTTTTTCTTGTTTTTCGGGTCTAATTTGCGCCCCGATGCTGCGGTGCAGGTTGCGGATTGCGCCGATCAAGCGCACGCTGCGTTCATATTGCCCCTCGCGCAGTGCCAGTTCGACATAACTTTGCAGCACTTCTCCAATGGCAAAACGCCTGCCGAGGCTGCGCAAGATGCTCAGGCTCTCATCGAAGTAACTTCTGGCTTGGTCGCAATCGTTGTCGTTCAGGGCGTTTTGACCCAAGTTGGCGAGCGAGTTGGCGATGCCTTGCAGGTCGCCCAGTTCGCGTTTTAGTGCCAGACTCTCGAGTTCGATATGATGGGCGTGCTCCAAATTGCCCATCATGAAAGCAATCTGCGCAAGGTTGCCCAGGGCGTAGGCAATGCCTTGTTGGTCGCCCAGTTCGCGTTTGATGATTAGGCTTTTCTGAAAGCAATCTTGGGCTTTTAAAGGTTCGTCTTGGTAAACGTAGACAATCCCAAGGTCATTGTAGGCAATCGAGTGTTCCATCGGTTGATTGAGGTCTTGGCTTTGCGCCACAGCGCGTTCCAGGCGCTCGCGGGCTTCGGAAAGCTGTCCTTGCTCCCGTGCCAGCACGCCCAGAAAACGTTCGGTTTTGGCTTGACCCACCGCATCACCCAGTTGTTGACAGAGCGCCAGCCGTTCCAAACTCCAGGCTCGAGCGTCTTGGTAATAGCCGAGTTCTTTACTCAGGCTCGAGGCGCAAAACAGAATTTTGACACGGGTGGCGTCGGGTTGCTGCAAATCTGGATGCTCGAGGTAACGTTTCGCCCAGGTCAAGCCCTCGGTGTGATGCCCGCGCACGTACCAGAACAGTTCGAGGTTGTGACACATTTTTACGCCACCAACGGGGTCAAATTGAAGCCCGAACTCGAGTGCGGCGCGAAAGTTGTCGTGCTCAAGGTTGATGGCTTCGAGCATGAGCTGCATTTGCGGTCCGACCAGACCGCGCCCTGTTTGCTCGAGGTTCTTGAGGTAATACTGACTGTGTTTTGCCAGGGTGCTCTGACGCTCGCTCACCTCGAGTTTGCGTTCAGAATATTGGCGCACGATGCTGTGGAGTTCAAAACGTTTTTCGGGGTTTTTTTGCACCAACGATTTTTGCACCAACGCCAGCAAACTGGGCAGTCGCGCCCCAGCAATCTCGAGGGCGGCATCGCGGTCAAAGCCACCCCTGAAGACCGACAACCGAGCCAGAATGGCTTGCTCAACAGGGCGCAGCAAGTTCCAGGAGTGTTCAAACACCGCCCGCAGGCTGCGTTGGCGCATCGGCAGGTCACGCGATGAAATCTCGAGCGAATCGGGGTCGCGCTCGAGTTCGTCGGCAATCTCGCCCAAGGACAAAACCCGCGTCCAACTCGAGGCAATCTCGAGTCCGAGTGGCATTCCCGCCACGGCTTTGCAGATGCGCGAAAAATCTGGCAGGTCGCCAAGCTCGAGTTTGAAACTGCTGTTGACGCGGCGGGCGCTGATGCCAAAAAGATTGGCGGCATCTTGGCTTTCCAGCGCACTGAAATGGTCTGGGCTGGGCAGCCCCTCGAGTTCGATCACCCATTCGCCGCGCAAACCCAGCGCCTCGCGGCTGGTGGCGAGAATGCGAACATTCAAAGCGTGCTCCAAGATGATGCTGACCACATTGCTGGACTCGAGCAGGTGCTCGAAATTGTCGAGCACCAACAGCAAATGTTTTTCACGCAGGCTTTCAATAAGTTGTTGCTGCGGTTTGTCACCAGAAATTTTCAAACCCAGCGCCTCGAGAATTGTGGCTTCGAGCAGCGCCGAGTTCTCGAGTGGAGCCAAGGACACGAAGATCACGCCGTCTCGGAATTCGTCTTCCGATTGGCGTGCGACCTCGAGCGCCAGACGGGTTTTGCCAATTCCGCCCGCGCCGACCAGGGTCAGCAGGCGACACTCTGGGTCGAACACCCGCTTTCGCACCTCGAGCAACTCGTTTTGTCGCCCGACAAAAGCCGTCATGTTGGTTGGCAGGCTGCTCTGGCTGATGAGCGTCTTGACTTCGCGTCCAACAACATTTTCGGCAATTGCTGGCGTGCTCGAACCCGTGCGCAAACTGGCAGCCAGATCACGAATATCCTCCGGCACATCAAGCTCCAGGGCGTGTTTGAACTCGCGTCCGAAGCGTTCAAAAATACCCAAACCGAGCTGTTCGAGTTTGGCTTTGACAGCCAATTTCAGCATGGCACGCACGAATTCATCGTTTAAAGGATCGTGCTTTAAAGCCGCGTCCAGACATTGAAAACCCGCCGAAAATTCGTTCAATCCTTCCAGTTGAGCCGCGCGTTGCAAGACCGCGTTGCGCCAACCCGATAGCAATTCCTCGCGTTCAAACTCGAGCCAGGATTCAAACTCGAGCGAACCCACAGGATTGGTACTCAGCAAGAACTCCGCCGAGTACAACTCGAGCGCCGACGCCCAATCCTGAAGATGCAAGGCTTTTTTGAAGAGTGCAATGTCACTTGTGCCGTTGTAACGCACCCGCAGCGTTTCGGTCTGGAGGTGATGACCAAAGACCAAACTTCTGGCGCGGTACAGCAATTGACGTAAACTCTGTCGTCCAGAGGCTTCGTCGGCTTCGGACCAGAACAGCAAGACCAGCTCTTCCCGCGACACCCAGGTTTCTCGAGCCGCGAGGAACGCCACCAACCACAGCGGTCGCTCGAGCGAAAGTTCGCTGGTTTGTGTGCCCTCGAAGCGCGGTGTGCCAAGTAGGCGAAGCATGGCTTTCATTATGCGTGAAAAAGCCCAAAAATTCGAGAACCTTAACGCAATCAGATTAAAACTATTGCTCGAGTGACACCCAAGCCTGACCATCGAAACGCCGTATCAGCACCCGATGCGACTTTTTTAGACCCTCACGCCAGGCAATGATTGGGTTGCCTGAGGAATCGAGCACGATGCTGCACGAATCGGCGTTGTTTGAAGCTTTGATTTTGATGCCAGTGCCAACGCTGAGCCACGCCTCGCCGTTCCAGGAGCGCACCAAGACATTATCGACCATTGTGCTTTCGATCCAAGCCACCGTTGGGTTGCCGCCCGCATTCAAGGCAATTTTCGGGTTGCTCGCCGCGCCGGTCTCACCGTTGACCGTGTTGCCAAAAGGCTGCCAGGTTTGCCCATCAAAACGCTTGACGCTGACATCAAAACCCTTGTTCGCCTCCGCCCAGGCAATCACTGGTTGATCCTCGGCGTTGAGCTGCATGGCGATCATGCCCGCGTAATGGTTGTTGTCCAAGTTAAGAGATTTCCCGCCCAGCACATTCCAAGATTTTCCCGTCCAGGTGCCAGCAAAGACATTGAAATCCGTGCGTCCAACCCCCTGCACAAAATAAGCTCGAGAGTACGCCAGAATCGCCGTGCCAGACCTTGTCACACCAATGTCCCTCGAGCGGCTCGAGTCGCTCATGTCGGCGCTGAGCGAACCCTTGTCGATCACGAGCCACTGCTTGCCGTCCCAGCGTTTCACCATAAAATCGTCCACGTTGCCATCTGGCGACACCTCGCTAAAGCCCAACAACGGATAGCCTCGAGCATCAATGGTTAAAATTGGATTGTCAGGTGCGGAATTTTTGGATTTGCTCGGGCTTTGACCAAACTGCTGCCAGCTTTTCCCAGTCCAACGCGCCACATAAATCTTGCCAGGACCGCTGGCTTTGCCCTTGTTGATGTTACTGCGTTCCGTCCACGCCACCACGGGGGAATCGTTGTGGTCGAGCTTTAAAGTGACATCAAAAGAATTAAATTTTTTGTTCACATTCAGTGACGTTCCCACGCGTTCCCAGGTTTTACCAGTCCAACGCTTCACGAACGCGTTGTAAACACCATTGGTCTTTTCAATAAACGCCACCATCAAGACATTTTTCTTGGTCATCACCAAACTTGGACGACCCGCATCGAGCGCCGCATCGTTGTTCACAGTCGTAAAACTGGGCGAATTCGTTTGGGCATTCACTGACGCTCGAGAAACCAGCAGCAATCCAAAAACGAGGACACCAGCGCCAAACGCCACCGACCCAAACTTTGAGATGTTCATGGCTCGAGATTAGCGCTTGAGTAATGTTGTATCAACTCGAGTACAAGCCTCAATCGCCAATCGCACGCAAGAAGGTTTGTGCCATCAACTGAGAAGCAGTTTCATTCGGATGCACACGGTCATCACTGAACGCGGACGGCTCGAGCGAACTGGCATCGAACGCCTCCTGAAACGGCACGAACACTGCCTCAAACTCGAGCGCCAAACGCTTCACGACTGCCGCGTACTGATCCACCCGAGCGCGAAATGGGTCTTGACGGTTTGGTTCGATCAAAAACGGTGATACCAGAATCAACCCCGATTTTTGCTGCAAAGGCTCGAGCAACTTGCGGTAGTTGACTTCAAATTCCTCGAGCGACACGGCATCGTTCGGTTCTGGATCAAAAAACCGCCAGACATCATTGACGCCAATTGCGATTGAAACCCAGTTTGGCTTGTGCGCCACAATGTCACGGTCAAAACGCTCGAGCATGTTGCGGGTCGTGTCCCCACCCACACCACGGTTGATAAATTGCAACTCGAGATTCGCGTATTGCGATTGCAAATGTTTTACAACCAATGCCACGTAACCGTAACCATACGAGTCGAAATCGTTGCGGTCACGCCCCGCGTCGGTGATGCTGTCACCGTCAAAAAGAATCCGTTGTTTCGTTGCAAAAATCATCATTTCCTCCGCGTAGGGGATGGTCTGTAGGGAGTCCATTCTTTGGCACGAGCCTCAGCGTTGCTTTCCTTGCGTTTCAACAGTACGACGAACCTCGAGCGCTGCATTCTCGAGCACTGCATTCTCGAGCACTGCATTATCGAATCAGCATGACCTTGAAGGGCAAGTGGGGAAGCTTCTTCCAAGCGTGTTCTGCCGTGAGCACAGGTTGTCCACCGACCTGTGCCAGTGCCAGACACGCGCAATCCCCAAGACTGAGGTTGTACGGATTGCGTCTGGCATAGTAAAATGCGGCGACATCAGACTGTTCGGCATCAAATGCGACCACCTCGAGCACGTCTTTTAACAAATCAAAGTGGGAATCAATCAATTGTGGCGTGTACGTTCCCGAGCCAACAAGTTTGCCTTTGACTTCGGTTCGGTTCACTGTAGAAATCAGCAAGTCACCCTTCTCGAGTGCCTGTTTGACCTTTTCACTGCCTGGTTCTTTGAGGAAAAACGCCATCAGTGCACTGGCATCTACAACCATTTTTGGGCTGCCTCGGCACGGCGTTCATCGAGCAATTCTTGCACCAAATCACGCCCATCTTCCCTGGCAAAAGCGCCGTGCAATTCTTTGATGATGGCATGGCGGGTGGTGATCCTGACGCTGTCACCCTCGAGACGCACGATCAGGGCATCACCTGGTTTGAGGTTCAGAATTTCTCTGAATTCGGCAGGAATAACCACTTGACCTTTTTCGCCGAGTTTGGCATCTTTGGATACTCGAGATGACATTGTAAGACTCATGGCATCATTTTACCACAAAGGCAGGTTCAGTTCTACTTATTTAATTTTGTATGCTATAACAATCCGAACGCCTCGAGCACAGCATTTGGCGGGTTTTTGGGGCGCATCCGAATCGGGTCAACCCATACCCATTCGGTGTCTGCCTCGACCACCAAACGAGCGTCCAAAAACCGAATTTCAAAACGCCGGTATGCTCGAATGCCATTGGCGCTGGTGTACGTGAAAATCTCGAGCGAATCGTTTAAAAGTGCTGAACGGTGATACGTGATGTTGTACTTTCGTACCACTGGCACAACCCCGTGCGATTGCATGACGGGTAAACCCATACCAATATGCAGCGAATGCGCTCGAGCGGTATCTTCCATGAATTTTAAGTACACCGCGTTGTTGACATGCCCAAGTTCATCAAGGTCAGCCTGAACAACCGTAATCACATGCGAAAAACTCGAGCGCGGGTCTTTGGAAAGTTCCATTAGTCCACCACCTCCAGAATCGCGTATTTGAGATACCGTGATTCGGGCAAGAGCAACAGTTCTGGATGGTCTGGACTTTGCCCACGCCGCTCGAGCACCCGCACATTTCGCCCCGAATCTTTGGCGGCGTCGGTCAGCATGATGTAAAAATCGCTCTCGGAAACATGAAAACTGCAACTCGCCGTGCCAAGAATCCCGCCAGGCACGAGCAATTTTAAAGCCCGTAAATTGATTTCTTTGTACGCCCGGTACGCGCTGTCTAAGTCGCGTCTGGCTTTGGCGAGTGCGGGCGGGTCGAGGCTGATGGTCTGAAATTTCGCGCCAGCTTGCTCGTGTTCCCGCAAGAATTCAAACGCGTTCGCATTGGTAAATTTCATGTTCTCGAGGTTATTCAGTTTCGCATTTTCCGCACCGCGCTCGAGTGCCGCAGCACTGGAATCGACGCATTCGACAGACTCACAGACTTTTGCCAGGTGCAACCCGAAACTGGCGTGATAACTGAAGACATCCAGTGCCTTACCTTTGGCGTGACGCTCGAGCGCCATACGGTTGTCACGTTGATCGAGAAACGCGCCCGTCTTCTGTCCGCGCCACGGGTCAACCAGAAACTTGACGCTGCCCTCCGTGGCAATCACCGAATCCGGCACGCGACCAAACGCCTCAAAGACATTTTGCTCCAATCCCTCGAGCAACCTCGTTTTCGAGTCGAACCGCGCCAGCACACCCACAGGTTGAAAACGTTCAATCAAAACCTCGAGCAAGGCATCCAAGAAAGGCTCGAGCGCCGCGCAATTGCTTTGCACAACAAGCACATCGGCGTACTTGTCAATCGTTAACCCAGGCAATCCATCCGCGTCCGAATGCACCACGCGGTACGAATCCGCATCGATACCCATTTTTGCTCGAGCATCAATCGCACTCGAAAGTCGTTTTAAAAGCAGTGCCTCGTCTGCAACCTGCTCAAAACGCGTCAGCATTCGCACGGTGATCTCGGATTTTTTGTTGACCGCCGCCCAACCCAAGTGCTTCCCCGCCGCGCTTTTCACCGCGTACAAACCAGGTTTTTCGGGCGCACTGGTCACGTCAGAACGGTAAATCCACGGGTGTCCAGATTTCTGGCGTTCAGTGCCTCGAGCCGAAAGGGTGACGGTGTTCATCGGGTCAGTTTACCTTTGAGGGAGATGAACGCAATGTTGTGCTCGAGGTATTTTCTGTCAACGAATCAATCTGACCTTGACGCGAAGATCAGGAATTTTTGCCCAAGATTGTTCAGCCGTAAGGATTTCAACCCCCAGGGTTTCAGCAACAGCGATGCAAACGCAGTCCCCAAGGGATAAATCGTAAGGATGCCTTCTGGCGTAAAAAAATGCTGATGCCAATGCAATTACTTGATCCATGGGAATCACTTCAAGCCCTAAAGCCAGCACATCACGTTGCACTTCATTTATTGGCGCAACACCACTCGAGACGAGTTTTCCAATGACTTCTGTTAGGTTGGGAGTGGCAATCATTCCGCCAAAATCAAGTTGTAGTTGGGTTAGATCATCACCAGGTTCGTTTTGAAACCACGCCATCAGAGCACTCGAATCAATCACTCGAGGTTCGAGTTTGAAAGTCTTTGGTGTCATTTTTTTCTGACTTCAGCTTGTCGTTCATCGTGCAGTTCGGCTACAAGTGATCTACCTGGTGTTGCATACTTGCCACGAAGTGATTTGAGAATGTCACTTCGACGCTCAAGCATAATTGAGTTGCCCTGTTGACTTAAAATGAGTTTATCGCCTGGTAGAAGGTGCAAAGCTGCCCGCATTTCGGCTGGAATAACGATTTGACCTTTGGCACTGATGGTGGCTTCTTTCAAAAGTTGAGTCATGGTTTACCTCTATTAAATTGTAGCACACATCAAAAAAGTAAACCAAAAATCTCTCGAGTTTTAAAACTCGAGAGAGACACCCTTATTGCTTTTTAGTTCAGAACGTCAATACGAGCAAACGTCGCGTTCTCTTCAATAAACGCCCGACGCGGCGCGACATCGTTGCCCATCAAATCTTTGAAGACTTCGGTGGCATCAAGCACATCCTGAATGCCCACGTGACGCATCACGCGACGTTCTGGGTCGAGGGTGGTTTCCCAAAGTTGCTCTGGGTTCATCTCGCCCAGACCCTTGTAGCGTTGAATGCTGATGCTGGACTTATCGCCCACCTCGAGCAACCTGGCTTGCAACGCGGCTTCGTCGTACAGGTACTCGTGCTTGCGCCCAACTGAAAGTTTGAACAGTGGCGGTTGCGCTATGTACAAGTAACCCGCCTCGATGATCGGACGCATGAAACGGTAGAAGAACGTCATGAGCAGCACTGAAATGTGCGAACCGTCCACGTCGGCATCGGTCATGATGACAATTTTGTGATAGCGAATGTTGGAAAGGTCAAAATGCTGATTGTCGCCCGTGCCCTGCAAACCCGCCCCGATAGCCGCGATCATGCTGCGAATTTCGGTGTTCTTCAAGATTTGCCCAAGTGTGGCTTTTTCGACGTTTAAAACTTTACCGCGCAGTGGCAAAACCGCCTGGAATTTGCGATCTCGAGCGCCTTTTGCCGTACCACCTGCGGAGTTGCCTTCCACCAGCAAGAGTTCGGACTCGGCTGGGTCCTGGCTTTGGCAGTCGGCAAGTTTACCCGCCATAAAGTCGTTGTCGAGCGGGTTGACGCGCCGTACAAGGTCTTTGGCTTTGCGTGCCGCATCCCTGGCTCGAGCGGCATCGGCGGCTTTTTCGACCAGGGCTTTACCAAGCTTCGGATTTTCCTCGAGAAACTCAGTCAGTTTTTCGCCAACCACAGCATTAACCGCACCTTGGGCTTCGGGATTAAGAAGCTTGATTTTGGCATTTGATTCAAATTGTGGGTCGCCAAGTTTGACGCTAATCACACAATGCAGTCCCTCGAGCCAATCATCGCCAGTTGGCGAAATCGCGCCTTGTTTCAGCAGATTCTTGGCTTTGGTGTACTGATTCATAACTCGGGTGAACGCGGTGCGGAAACCCGTCATGTGTGTGCCACCGTCACGGTTGGTAATCATGTTGGCATAAGCAACCAAGGTGTAATCGTATTTCGTGGTGTGAACAAAACCCACTTCGACTTCAATATCGTCCACCATGCCTTTAAACATAATCGGAGTGTCGTACAAAAGTGGGCTTTCTCCGGTTAAGCTTTTGGCATAAGCACCGACGCCGCCTTTTTCGTGGAAAGTTTCGGTTTTCTGATGACCTTCGCGCTCGTCGGTCAAAATGATTTTGATACCACCCGTCAGGAACGCCAATTCGCGCAAGCGACGACGAATTCGGCTGTATTCCCAGTGGGTAACAATGTCTTTAAAAACGGCGGGGTCTGGCTTGAAAGTGATGATTGAACCGTTGCGACCCAATTTGTTTTCACCAATGATATGAAGAGGCTCGGTCAGTTCACCACTGGAAAAACCAATACGGTACAGGTCTTTGCCTTTGCGAATATCGACTTGCAAAAACAATGACAGCGCATTGACGACTTTAGCGCCGACGCCGTGCAGACCGCCAGAAACCTTGTATGCACCATCGTCGAATTTTCCGCCAGCGTGCAGATCGGTGAAAGTAACTTCGACGGCAGGACGACCACCTTCGGAAGCCATCGCGTCAACTGGGAAGCCACGTCCATTATCGCCAACACTTACAGATTCGTCTTTGTGAATGGTTACGGTGACAGTGTCGGCAAAACCAGCGAGTCCCTCATCAATGGCGTTATCAATGATCTCTGTGACCAATTGATGAAACCCGTCAATGCCTGTGCCGCCCTGCAAGTACATGCCTGGACGTTTGCGAACGCCATCAAGACCTTTAAGGACTTTAATGTTATCGGCGGTGTAATTATCAGCACCCTCGAGCAACTGTTCTGGGCTTAAACCAACATCCTCGAGTTCAATGATGTCGTGTACGACTGGTTCGTGAAGCAGTGTTTCTTGGCTGGCTTGATCGCTCATGCTTTCTCCTTAGTTGACCCTGTACATGCTGCTGGGTCGCTTCGTATTGTGCGAACGTGTTCTTTTTCACACAGTTGGAACACTCAAAAATCGGCTCAAGTTCAAACTCGAGGCTCGAGTGCGTTGAATTCAGACTGTTTTTAGCCTGAAACAGAATTATACCCCACAGACCCATATCTTGCAAGCGCTTTATTTGCGTGCTGAACGTGCTATTTGTATCTCGAGGAAGTTGTGCGGCACACGTTTTGAGACCACCAAAAAACACGTCAGGCACAGGTTTTCTCGAGAAAACAAAAACTGATGCTCGAGATGTCATTTTTTAGGCGTGAAATCTCCAACGCAAAAACGATAGAATGCCACTCATGGCAGGATTGATTCTTCCCCTCAGCATTGCGCTACTGGTCGCCTTCGCAGGCTTGTGCATTCTCGCGCTACTCAACCTCAAAAAAACAGAATTGCCCCAGTATTACTCGAGTATCATGAACGTCACACACAGCATTTATGCCCTCAATTTTGTGAACGCCCTGATTGCGGGCGGCGGTCAACTCGGAATGCGTTATGTCTTTGAATACTTGCTGGTTTATGTCGGACTTGGCGTCTTGTATACCCGTGGCTTGCTGCCAGGTGGCTTCATGTGGCGCATCCTGACCAACCCGCCCAAAATCCCGCAAGGCATGGCGCAAGGCATGGGATGGTGCTTTGCAGCCATCCTGGGATACATCTTCTTCTGGTTTAGCAAGGGAGCAAGGTTAAACTGAGTCTGCGAATCAGGCATCTCGAGGGGGAATTCATGGAAAGCAAGAAATCTCGAGGTCAAGATGTCATCCAGGTGCTCGAGGGTGAATACGCGCTGATTAGCCTGCCAGCCGACTCGAGCCTGACGCTGCCCGTCGGTGGCAACCTGAAAATTGTCATTCATGATCCCGTTGAAATCACGCTGGTGCTCGAGGTCAGTGCCTGGGAAAAAATTGCTGCTCAACACCTGAGCGCCAAAGTTGGACGCGGCTACCGAGCCATTCGACTCTCACAAGATTTTCCGCTCGAGACGGTGGGTGTCATGGCAAAGTTAACTGGCGCTCTGGCGCAAGCTGGCGTGAGCATCATGGCGTACAGCACATATAAAACCGATGTTGTGCTGGTCAGGTCGTGGGAGTTGACGCAAGCGGTTGGGGTGCTTTGGGATTTACGGTTTTGAGACTCGAGCGTCACCAGATCGTTTGAACACCGTACTGGTTGAACAAAAGTGTTTCTTTGGTCAGCAAAGGCATTTGTTCAATGCTGGCTTGCGCAATCAGCAAATGATCGAATGGATCACCGTGAAAACGGCTCATATTTCGGATATAAGCAACATGCGCCAATGAAATGTTCAAAAGTTTCATATCACGTTGCTCAAGTTGCGTGAGCATGTACTGCTCGAGATTTGTGGGGGCTTGAAGTTTGCCAATGCTTGCTTTAATCGCCATTTCCCAAACAGAAACGGTAGACACAAACACTTCATTTTGAGTGTCTTGAAAAAGTTGAGTTGCCGTGTTGGACAACTGACTGGTATCACCCAAACTCCAAAGCAAAGTGTACGTATCGAGCAATATTTTCATTGATATTCTGCGAAATCAGAGAGCGGCTCGTCAAAACCATTCAACATTTTGACCACGTTTTCTTCGCCGCCCAACATGCGTTGTTTTGGGTTGGTGTTCTTCATTGCACTGATTTTGGCGACACTCAAATCCGCATCTTGAATGATGATTTCTTCACCATTTTTGACGCGCTCGAGCAAGCCAATCAATTGTGGACTGAGGTCTTTGACTTGAATGGTCATGCTTCAAGGGTACGCAGTTTGTCATGATTGGTCAAGTGTAAAAATTCGTTTCCCTTGCCCTGCATCAATCCCTCCCCGTAGAATCCAACCGTGAACGATTACTCCCCTCTCGAGACAGAGTTTATTGAACTATTGCGCGGCGCGGTCAGCATCTCTAGCCTCAGCACCCAAGAGGCGGATGTCTCGAGGTACTTGGTGCGCTGGATGCACCGTCACGGGTTTCAATCTGAGATGGACGGCGCGGGCAGTGCGGTGGGCGCTCGGGGCACGGGCAAACTCGAGATTGTCTTGCTTGGGCATATTGACACCGTGCCTGGTGAAATTCCGGTGAGAATCGAGGACGGCGTGCTTTGGGGTCGTGGCAGCGTGGACGCCAAAGGTCCTTTTTGTACGTTTGTGGCTGCCGTCTCGAGCCTGCCAGATCATGTGCTTGAACGCGCCAGGTTTATTTGCGTTGGCGCCGTCGAAGAGGAGGCTGCCTCGAGCAAGGGCGCACACCATGCCCTGGCGCGTTACAACCCCGCGTATTGCATCATCGGTGAACCTTCGGGTTGGGACACGATTACGCTGGGTTACAAGGGGCGTTTGGTGATTAAAGCCAAACTCGAGAAGGACAATTTTCACAGCGCTGGTGACGACACCACCGCAAACGAGGACATGGTTCGGTTCTGGAATGCGCTCGAGGTTTGGGCAAAAGAATTTAACACTGACCACCGCGTGTTTGACAGCGTTCAAGTGAGTTTGCAAGCCATGCACTCCGAGAACGACGGTATGCGACAAAAGTGTGAGGCAACCATCGGTTTGCGCTTGCCGCCACGCCTTCAACCTGACGATGCGTTTGACCTCCTCGAGAAAGTCAAACAAAAACTCGGGATGCCACACTTGCGCCTTGCCTACACCGGGCGCGAAGAACCGCACCGTGGTCCAAAAGACACCGCGTTGACTCGAGCCTTCAGAATTGCGATTCGGGCGGCGGGCGTGCAACCGCAACTGACCCTGAAAACGGGCACAAGCGACATGAACGTGGTTGCGCCGCTCTGGGGTTGCCCAATCCTCGCTTACGGTCCTGGGGACAGCACGCTCGACCACACACCGACCGAACGCCTCGAGATCAAAGAATACTTGGATGCGGTCAAGGTTTTACGGAATGCACTCGAGCGACTGGTGATGAATTAAAAACGTGTGCTAAAATCGTGGCATGAAAAGTGTACTTGAAAAAGAAACAGCAGCCCGAATCAATGTCACCATCCCACCACGACTTGCGCGGTTTTTAGACGAGTACCAAACATGGCACGGACTCGAGTCACGCAGCGCTGTGGTTGCACTGGCAATTCAAACTTTAAAAGATTTGGACATGCAACGCGGTTACGCCGAGCAAGCCGAGTATCAACGCAACCACCCCGAGACATTCATCGGATTGGATACAACAGATGGACTTGAACTCAAGGACAGCAAAAAGTGAACCCAGGCGGCATGAAATTGCTGCGCCGAGGCGACATTTACCTGGTTAATTTTAGACCCGATAGACGTGAAGGTAAAGCCGCACAAATTCACCCCGCCATTATTGTCAGCAACAACCAAGTGAATGCCCAGGCGGTGTTGATTCAGGTGATGCCAATCTCGAGCAATTTAGAACGGATTTTTCGCAGCGATGTGGTTTTACCAAATCAACGTACAGAACTGAAATTTGACAGTCGCGCCCAGGTCGAAATGACCAGGGCAATTCATGTCAGCCGACTGATCAAAGCGCTTGGATTCGTTCCCAACGATTTAATGCAAATAATTGATGACCGAATCCGCGATCATTTCAACGTGTAAGGCTTGAGATTTAAGAATAATTGGATGCCGTGAAAGTTTTACGCGATGCACTTAAGTTAGAATTTGCCCATGACACTTGAGCAGCAGATTAAGACACTTGCCGAACTTGGTTTCCACTTAAACGAAGGCGTCACCATTGATGATTTGCTCTATTCATTGCCTCGAGAAGAGTATGAAAAACGTCCGTTTCATCTGATTCTGTTTTTGTATGGTGGCGTTGTGGAACGTGAACCTTGGGATAAATTGATCTGCTCCAAGGTTTGGAATTTTGACATGGAGTGCATCGAAAACAACACTGGTGATTATGTGAACATTGTCGAATCATTGTGCAGAATCTCAGAGCAATCAGAGCGAATCACAGAGATTGCTGATTCTGTGGACTGGGACTCAAACACAGCTTGGCTCGAGTACACCGTCAATGGGGAAAGACGACACTGGACAATCGAAGTGAACGAAGATTGGGCAGACATGTTAACCGTAAACTATGTTATGGATGACCTTGAAGCCGATGATCATTGGTTTTATTCAATTGATGCAGGTCAAGGAATGATCTGGTTTTATTTGGATCATGAGACAGGAACAAAACTCAACTATCTGACCAACAATGCGTTGCAATCAAAGCATTGATAAATTTGGATCAAGTCAGGTTTCTCGAGTTTTGAGTTTGCTTACTGCGTCACTTCATAATTCGCAAGACTAACCCCAACATAGTAATACCCAAGAATCTGATCGAACGTCCACCCAGACGCCGCCAAACCTCGAGCGCCGTACTGCGACAAACCCACACCATGACCATTGCCGTAACCCTCGAGCATGAGCGGGTTGTTCGAGGAAATCCCGATCAGTGAACTTTTTGCGCCCAACGCCCGAATGAAGGCGTAAACGTTCGTTCCGGTCACGCGCACACTGCCGCCAGCGCCCGTGATGTCGAGGGCGCTGGGGCGACCCGATTCGGTTCGGGCAGGAATCGAGATTGAACGGAAACTGCCAGCTTTTGCCGCGTAACGGTTGACCACGCTTTGAATCGTGCCGCTCGAGATTTTCAAACTCCAGGGGTTGTTGGGTGCGGTTGAAAGCGGGTCGGGACGGGCTTGAAGGTACGGGGTGTTCGTCCCCCAAATTTCTTGCCCCGATGCGGTGTAACCGCCACTGTCGGAGCTGAAATACGTGGTCGCTGGACGGTCTTGCCAGGAAACGATCAAACCTCGAGTGGCGTCGGCGGCGGCGTTGCCTCGGATGGTTTCGGCGTTCGCGCCACCGTAGACTTGGCAGGCGGCGGTGGGGCAGACATCGTAATCGCCTGACTGGTTGAGTTTGGCGATGGCGTAGGTTCTGGCAATGATGGTTTGGGCTTTCAGGGCTTCATCTGGCCACGAACTGGGCATCTCGGAGGGGGTCACACCGCGCACATAATCCTCGACATCCAGGGCATTGACAATGTTTAACGTGCCGCCACGAATGGTAATGATTGCCGCGCCGCGATACACACGACCCGCAAATTGAAAATAACCACCAAAATCGGTTTGGAACACCAGACGGTTGTGACCCGTATCGAACAAACCCGCCTCGGTGACAATCGCGATCTTGCCGTTTTGAATCGATAAATTCCACTCGAGCGGCGTGGCGGACTGACTTAACAGCGTACCGTCGGTGTAAGTGGCATTGTGCGAGGTTGGGAAGATTAAATTGGCTTTGGATTGCTGTCCAATCAGCACTCGCAAGATCAGGGGTTTGGGCGGTGTTTGCAAACTCGAGAGCAAGATGTCTTTGGTGCTGACTCGAGCCTCCAAGAATGGTTGGGCATTGTGCACCAAAACGTTTGCACCGTGCTCGAGGGTTGAAGAAACTGGGATTGCCTGCGCGGGTGTTGCCAGGACGCAAGCGAACAGTATTGAGTTTAGAACAGTCCAGAGACGCATCAGACTTAAGATACCTGATTTTTGAAACTCGGGTGGGGCATTTCGCACATCGGGGATGAACCAGCGCCTCGAGTGAGGATTTGAGGCTTGAACAACAATTGCAGCGAAAATGGTTGAAGGTACAGGAATCGAACCTGTATTGCCTGTGTATCAGACAGGTTTCCTCACCGTTGTCTTGACCATAAAACGCCCCTGGCGGGCATGGTCGCTGGAAGAACCTTCAACATGGCGGTTCTGGCGGGAATCGAACCCGCATCTCATGATAGACAGTCAAGCGTCGTGACCATTGGACCACAGAACCAAAAATAAAAAACTCGAGTCTGATCGCAACCAGACTCGAGCAGGTAAAGGCTGGGAAGGTTACGTTAAACGATGATCCGTTCAGAATCTCGAGAATCTGAAGCGGTACGAATATCAACCGCTTTTTGCGCGTATTCAGAAGTGATTTTGTTGGCGTTGAAATTCATTGGTTTCATCTTGAGGGCTACTGTACGGCATGGCTCGAAAATCCACATTCGCCAAATGGCGTAAGCCCTGCAAACGTTTGTTATCTTTTTTTGGTGTAACAGCCAGTGTAGCCCAAACCGGCATGAAATAAAACCGTTGCCTCAGTTCACCATCAAAGGTAGACTCGAGGTTGTGTTGTTTGAAACCATCATTCACCAGGAGAAACCGTGACCCTAGCTTTTACAGATGACAAGCCGCATGACGAATGTGGCGTTTTTGGCGTGTACGCCCCGGGGCGTGACGTTGCCCGCCTGACCTTTTTCGGACTGTATGCCCTGCAACACCGTGGGCAAGAGGCGGCTGGAATTGCCACCAGTGACGGCAAGAGCGCCTACCTGCACAAAGACGTGGGCTTGGTCTCGCAGGTTTTTAACGAAGCCAACATGAAACCCCTGATTGGTTCGCACGCGATAGGTCACAACCGTTACAGCACCACAGGCTCGAGCTTGCTGCGCAACGCACAACCATTTTTGATTGAAACCATTGATGGACCGCTGGGTGTCTCTCACAACGGCAACCTGACGAACACGCTCGAGCTTCGCAAAATGTTGCTCGAGCGCGGCGGTGGTTTGCAAAGCACCAGCGACAGCGAGATCATGACCCTGATGCTTGCCGCGCCCGTCGATGCCTGGTCGGAACTCAAATCCAACGAATCGAATCTGGACCGTTGGCAGCAACGCATTCTGGGTTTGATGCGCGTCGCCAAGGGCGCGTACTCGCTGGCAATCTTGACCCGAGACGCGATTTACGGCGCTCGAGATGCCAACGGTTTACGTCCGCTGTGCCTTGGAAAACTCGAGGGTGGTTACATGATCGCCTCCGAAACCAGTGCGCTCTTTACGATAGGCGCGGAGTTCGTGCGCGAAATCGAACCTGGCGAGATCATCAAAATTGACGCGCACGGCATCACCAGCATCAAACTCGAGCATGATGCCCCAAAAGCCTTGTGCAGCTTTGAATACGTCTACTTTGCCCGTCCAGATTCGGTCATGGAGGGACAGGTGATTCACGACGTGCGTCAACGCCTCGGGCGGCAACTGGCGAAAGAAGCGCCAGTTGTTGCCGATGTGGTGATCGCCGTGCCAGATTCTGCCACCCCGCACGGCATTGGGTTCGCGCTCGAGACGGGCATTCCGTACACCGAAGGCTTGATTAAAAACCGTTACATTGGACGCACATTCATTCAACCTGACCAAAGCCTGCGCGAGCTTGGAATGCAGCTCAAATACAATCCGCTTCGGGCAAATCTCGAGGGAAAACGCATTGTGCTGGTTGATGATAGCATCGTGCGCGGCACAACTTCAGGACCACTGGTTCAACTCGTGCGTGACGCTGGCGCGATTGAAGTTCACGTTCGCGTGGCAAGTCCCATGATCAAACACCCGTGCTTCATGGGCGTGGACATGGCAACCTACGGTCAACTGATCGCGCACAACAAAACACTCGAGGAAATTCGGGTTCATATCGGCGCGGACAGCCTCGCGTACCTTTCGGTGGGCGGCTTGAAAAATGCCATTGGTGAAGGCTCGAGCCTGCATCACGGGCATTGCACCGCGTGTTTTTCGGGCGAATACCCGATTGACATTCCCGCTTGGTTGTTTGGTGATACTCGAGATCAGGCGCTTTTTGAGGGGAGCTTGACTTGAAGGTTTATCCCAATAAACAAATTCTTGGATTTGATCTTCGTAGGATGATTGAACGAATACGTTTTGTGGCAAGGGTGAACACAAGGTTCACCCCTACAATTCATGTTAACCTCAAGGTTTGCACATGAAGGTTTTGGTCGTTGGTGGTGGCGGACGCGAACACGCCATCGCCTGGAAGCTCGAGCAAAGCCCCGAAGTAACCCAGGTTTTTGTTGCCCCTGGAAACGCTGGAACGTATCTGAACAACGTGAATATTGGTATCACCGAGATTGGGAAGTTGCTCGAGTTTACCATTGAGAATCAGATTGATTTTGTGGTGATTGGTCCTGACGATCCGCTCGCGGCGGGCATCGTGGATGCGTTAACGTTGCGCGGCATTCGCACGTTTGGTCCAACCCAGGCTGCAGCAAAGCTCGAGTGGAGCAAGGCGTTTGCCAAAGAAGTTATGCGTGAAGTTGGGGTGAAGAACGCCGAGGCTGGCGTGTTTGAAACCCTCGAGACTGCCCTGATTTTCGTGCGGTCAAATCCTTTCTCGAGTCCTGGTTTTGTGGTCAAAGCCGATGGTTTGGCGCTCGGCAAGGGCGTGATCGTTTGTGATGATTTGGTCAGTGCAGAACAGGCGCTCGAGCGAATTTTTGCGGGTGAATTTGGCGCGGCTGGCAGCACGGTCTTGATTGAAGAACGGATGACCGGACCTGAACTGAGCGTGCTGGCATTTGTCGATGGCAAAACCGTCAAACCCATGCCCGCCGCTCGGGATCACAAGCGCATCGGTGAGGGTGACACGGGCGCGAACACGGGCGGTATGGGCGCGTTCGCCCCAGTGCCAGAGATTGGCGCGGCAATGCTCGAGGAGATCAAAACCAAAATTCTCGAGCCTGTGGTGCAGGGCATGAACGCCAGGGGCATTCCGTACAAGGGTGTGCTTTACGCAGGGCTAATGCTGACACCAAATGGCATTCGGGTGATCGAATTCAACTGCCGTTTTGGTGATCCTGAAACCCAGGTGATTCTGCCGCTTCTCGAGACGGATTTGCTCGAGATTTTTGAGGCTTGCGTTGATGGAACGCTTCATGATCTGGACATCAAATGGAAATCTGGCGCGTGCGCGACGGTGGTGGCTGCCAGTCCAGGGTATCCAGGAAATTATCCCAAAGGACTGCCGATTTCAGGACTCGAGCATGAGTTTGAAAACGCTTTGGTGTTTCATGCGGGAACAAAACTCGAGGCTGGGAATATTGTGACCAACGGTGGTCGTGTTTTGAATGTCACGGGCGTTGGTGAAAACCTCGAGATTGCCTTGAAAAATGCTTATGACGCCCTCGAGTTTGTAAAGTTTGACGGAATGCAATTTCGCCGTGACATTGGAAAATCAAACCTTGTGAGCCTCACAGCCTCTTACGCCTCGAGCGGTGTCAACATTGCCGAGGGAACTCGAGCGGTGCAACTGATGAAAGACGCCGTGAAAAGCACGCATGATGCTCGGGTTTTGGCGGGTGTTGGCGCGTTCGGCGGAATGTTTGATGCAAGTGCGCTCAAAAACCTTGAGACTCCAGTCTTGGTCGCCAGCACGGACGGTGTGGGAACGAAAACCAAAATTGCGGCGAAGCTCAATCTCTGGGATGGCATCGGTGCGGATATTGTCAATCACGGTATCAATGACATTTTGGTGCAGGGCGCAAAACCCCTGTTTTTTATGGATTACATCGCTGCCAGCAAACTCAGTGCGGAATTGGTCGCACGAATCGTCTCGAGCATGGCACGGGCTTGCAAAGCCGCCAATTGCGTTTTGCTGGGTGGCGAAACTGCGGAAATGCCGAACGTCTATCTCGAGGGTGAGCTGGATGTCGCGGGAACAATTGTCGGGGTTGTAGACCGTAAAAACGCAGTTGATGGCTCAAACATTCAAATCGGTGATGCAGTTCTGGCGTTTCCCTCGAGCGGTTTGCACACCAACGGTTATTCTCTGGCGCGTAAAGTCCTCGAGCAGCACAACTGGTTGGAAGCTCGAGCAGATTTAAATGGTGCGAGCATTGGGCAAGCCTTGCTCGAGCCGCACAGGTCGTATTTGGATCATGTCTCGGGTTTGCAAGATGCTGGAATTCCTATTCACGGCATGGCGCACATCACGGGTGGAGGCTTGTGGGACAATGTTCCTCGGGTTTTGCCAGACAATGTGAGCGCTGTTTTCACTCGAGGTTCGTGGGTTGCGCCGCCGATTTTCAAGTTGATTGCCACGCTTGGCACGATTGACGAGCACGAGTTGTTCCACGCCTTCAACATGGGGATTGGTTTTGTCGCGGTTGTCGCCAGACAAGACGCCCAAAGAGCCTTGGAGCTACTACCAGACGAATGTTATCTGGTTGGCGAAATTCAAGCTCGAGCAACTGAAGCGGTTGTGTTGGTGTAAACCGTCTAAGACCATCCCCCACAAAACATTTTCTAATTAGCTAAATTTAGCTAAGATCATCTTGAGGTGAGATCATGCCCAAAACGCTCGAGAAACCAAAAACAAGAATCGTCAACATGCACGAAGCAAAAACCAACCTCTCCAAACTGGTCGAAGCCGTCGAAAACGGTGAAAATATTGTAATTGCACGAAATGGAAAACCCGCCGTTCAACTTTCCAAGCTCGAGCAGAAAGCTTTTACATGGTCAGCTAAAATGCTCAAGCATTTAAAAAAACGCAATCCAAACGCTCATCTCGAGCCTGATCCATTTCCAAAAATTCAAGAAAAAGACGACTTCCATGATCCTTTTGAGGAAAAAGAGCCTCATCAATAATGCGGTATTTACTCGATACGGACATTATCAGTTTGTATGCCCGTGAACATGATGCGGTCAGTGAGCGCTTGACCCAGCAAACACTGGATTCTTTGGCAGTCAGCAGCCTGACATTGATGGAAATAGAATTTGGTTTTGCGAAAAACCCTGCCAGTCGTCGTAAATTTGGAACACGGGTTCTTGATTTGATCGCAGAAATCACTGTTGTCCCGTTTGCAGATGTTGAAGCGCGAAGCGGCGCAATTATTCGCGCAGAGCTTGAACGCACAGGGCAGACCCCTGGGAAATACGATGTTTTGATTGCCGCCACAGCCTTGGTTAACGGATTTGCCATGGTAACGGCAAACACCCGCGAATACTCGAGGGTGACGGGTTTACGTGTTGAAGATTGGAGCATTTCCCAATGAGTTTGAGCAGTATCTCCCCCATCGATGGGCGTTACGAAAACGCCACCAGCAGCCTGTCCGAAGTGCTCTCCGAACATGCTTTAATGAAGTACCGCGTCAAGGTCGAACTCGAGTGGTTGCGGTACCTGGCAAATTCCAAACTCGAGGGCATTCGCGCCATCTCGAGCGAGGAGAACACGTTTATTGACGGGTGGCTGGCGTCGTATTCGCTCGAGGATTCGGAGTGGATCAAGCACATTGAACGCATGACCAGGCACGATGTCAAAGCCGTCGAGTATTACATCCGCGAGAAATTGCAAGTCTCGAGTTTGATCGAACTGGGCGAGTTCGTGCATTTTGCCTGCACCAGCGAGGACATCAACAATCTGGCGTATGCCATGATGCTGCGCGATGCCGTCAAAAACCATTGGTTACCAGCCGCGCAGAACATGGTGAGTGCCGTCTCGAGTTTGGCGGTAAATACCCGCAGCCTGCCGATGATGGCGCGAACCCACGGGCAGCCCGCCTCACCAACCACGCTGGGCAAAGAATTGGCGGTGTTTGTTTACCGTTGGCAGCGTCAGTTAAAGCAGATTGCCAACCTCGAGTATTTGGGGAAGTTCGCGGGTGCGGTCGGGAATTTTAACGCCCATACCAGCGCGTACCCCGACGCAAACTGGCGTGAAATTGCCAAGAATTTTGTCGAGAACACGCTTGATTTGACCTTCAATCCGTTGACCACACAAATCGAATCGCATGATTACATTGCCGAATTGTTTCATGCCACGGTTCGGTTTAACCAAATCGCGCTGGGTTTCGCGCAAGATGTCTGGCAATATATTTCAGTTGGTTACTTCAAGCAACGCGTGATCGCCGGCGAGGTTGGATCATCCACCATGCCGCACAAGGTCAACCCGATAGACTTTGAAAATGCGGAAGCAAACTTTGGACTGGCAAACGCGACCCTGAATCATCTCGCGTCAAAATTGCAAATCTCGAGATTACAACGTGACCTTTCAGACTCGAGCGCCCTGCGAAATATCGGTGTTGGCATCGCGCACGGCATGATTGCGCTGGGCAGCCTGACCCGAGGCATCAACAAACTCGAGGTCAATGAGGCTGTAATTCAAGCCGACCTCGAACACGAATGGGCGTTGTTAGCCGAACCCGTGCAAACGGTCATGCGAAAGTACAACCTCAAAGGCGGTTACGAGCGCATGAAAGACCTAACCCGTGGCGAAACCGTCACCAAAGCTGTCATGCACGAGTTCATTCACAGCCTCGAGATTCCCGAAAACGATAAACAGCGCTTGCTCGAGTTGCGTCCAGAAACCTATGTTGGACTTGCGAATGATTTGGTGGATGTGATTCTCGAGGGAAACGCGTGAGTCAACCTCGGGTGGTGGTTTTGATTTCGGGTGATGGCTCGAATTTGCAGGCACTCATTGACGAGTCTCGAAATAACATTTTGAATGCCGAAATCGTGCTGGTGGTTTCCAATCGCAAAGCAGCTTTTGGACTCGAGCGAGCCAAAAATGCGGGCATTCAAACCTTGTATTTTCCACTCAAACCGTACCGCGACGCAGGTCGAACCCGTGAAGAATACGACAGCGATTTAGCCTCGAGCATTGCCGAATTTAAACCCGATTTGCTGGTCTGCGCGGGTTGGATGCACATTGATTCTGGCGCGTTGATAGCACGTTTTCCTGGGCGGATCATCAATTTGCATCCCGCGCTGCCCGGTGAATTTCCTGGCGCTCACGGCATCGAGGACGCTTTTGCAGCGTGGCAACGTGGAGAAATCCTCAGAAGCGGCTGCATGGTGCATCATGTGATCAAAGATTTGGACGCGGGTGAGCCGATTGCCACCAAAGAAGTACCGTTTGAAATGGGCGACACGCTCGAGGGTTATTCAAATAAAATCCATAAAGCAGAACATGAATTGATTGTTGAAAGTACAAACTTAGCCTTAGAAAAATTGCACCCAATAAATCGTTAGCCATAAATCTCCCTTCTCTCCCAGAAGAGAAGGGTCGGGGATGAGAGGGAACGCAAGAAATCCCTTGAAGGAGAAAAAATGCCAACCTACCGCATCGAAGTCGAACTGAAGAACCCGCCAAAACCCGAAGAAATCCGCTCGAGGTTGTATTTTCTTTCGGGCGCAGATTTAACGCTCGAGGAAGTGGAATTGCTGACGCACGAGGTTTTGTGTGACCCTGTGACGGAGCAAAGCCGTATTTTCCCCGATGGAATGCGAGTCTCGGACGGATCGAGCTGCATTGAGGTGACGATGCTGCCTGGCGTGACGGATTCTGCCGCCGAGAATTTGGTGCGTGCGGCGATGGTCTTGCGGGTGATTTCGCTCGAGCGGGCGGCGACGGGTGAACGGATTGTTTTGACTTCGGATTATTCACAAAGCGAATTACAGAAACTAGCGGACAGTGTGTACTCAAATCCTGTGGTGCAACGGTCAAGCATCAACTCGAGCATCACGCCGCCGTTTGTTCACGCCGAACAAAGTGCGAGTCCTGCTCGAGCGAAGCGAGGCATTGAAATCAATACCGATGTTGAAATGATTGAACTTAGGGGTGCAGATGATACGCGGCTACTCGAGATTTCGCGGGAACGACGTTTGGCGCTCGATTTGACCGAGATGCAGGCAGTACAAGCCTATTATCAAAAAGAATCTCGAGCGGCGGCGGATGTTGAACTCGAGATGATCGCACAAACCTGGTCCGAACACTGCGTGCACAAGACCTTCAGGGCAAAAATTGAGGGTTCGGACGGTTCAAGCGTCAACGGTTTGTTGAAAACCTATATTGTCGCCGCCAACGCCAAAATCAACAAATCTTGGGTGCGCAGTGCCATCAAAGACAACGCGGGCATGATCGAATTTGATGATGAATTCGACCTGGCATTCAAAGTCGAAACGCACAACCACCCGAGCGCCCTCGAGCCTTTCGGCGGCGCGAACACGGGCGCTGGCGGCGTGATTCGTGACGTGCTGGCGGTGGGGGCGCGACCAATTGCCAACACGGACATTCTGTGCTTTGGTCCGCTCGAGCGCCAGAACGTTCCCGAGGGTGTGTTGCCGCCGCAGCGCGTGTTTGATGGCGTGGTGCATGGCATCGAAGATTACGGCAACAAAATGGGCATCCCGACGGTCAACGGCGCAATTTTTTACCATGAAGGTTACACCGCCAATCCGCTTGTGTTCGCGGGTTGCCTGGGTATTCTTCCGGCATCGGAGCGCAATGCCAACCCGTTAAAAGCCAAACCAGGCGATTTGATTGTCGCGCTTGGAGGTCGCACCGGACGCGATGGTTTGCGCGGCGCGACCTTCTCGAGTTTGGAGATGGACACCAGCACCGCCGAGATTGCTGGCGCGAGCGTGCAAATTGGCAACCCGATCACCGAAAAGCAAGTCCAAGAGGTCATTTTAAAAGCCAAAGCCGAGAACCTCTATTCCGCACTCACCGATTGCGGCGCGGGGGGTTTCTCGAGCGCCGTGGGCGAAATGAGCGAGGGTCTGGGCGCAAAGGTGCAACTCGAGCGGGCGCTTTTAAAATACCCTGGCTTACAACCCTGGGAAATTTGGTTGAGTGAAGCCCAAGAACGCATGGTTTTGGGCGTTCCAGTCGAAAACTGGGCAAGGCTCGAGAAAATCTGCGAATCACAAAACGTTGAAGCTGTCAAACTGGGCGAATTCAACGATTCGGGACGGCTCGAGTTGCGTTACGGCGACAAACTTGTGGGGCAGTTGGCGCTCGAGATTCTGCATGATGGTATTCCACAAAAAACCTTGCAGGCGGACGTTCCGAAACGCGGCGTGACCGTAGGGGCGAGGCGTGCCTCGCCCCTACCCGACACTGACATCACAACATCTTTGCTCGAGCTTCTGGCACACCCAAATATCAAATCCAAAGAACCCGTGATTCGTCGTTACGACCACGAGGTGAAGGGCGGCACTGCCGTCAAACCCCTGGTCGGTGCTGCCAATCACGGTCCGAGCGATGCCGCCGTGCTCGTGCCGAATCCCTCGAGCCTCAAAACGATTGTTCGCGGCGTGTCCCTCTCGAACGGCATCTGCCCACAATACGGTGAACTCGAGCCTTACGCGATGGCGTGGGCTGCGGTGGACGAGGCGGTGCGCAACGCGGTGGCGGTGGGCGCTGACCCAGACCGAATTGCGATTCTCGACAATTTCTGTTGGGGCAACCCAACCCTGCCAGACCGTTTGGGAGGTTTACTCGAGACAACCCGTGGTTGTTATGATGCGGCGCTGGCATACGGCACACCGTTCATTTCGGGCAAGGACAGTCTGTACAACGAGTACACCGACGAATCTGGGGCGAAACACGCGATTCCTGGGACACTCTTGATTAGCGCAGTTGGCATTGTGCCTGACGTTCAAAAAACCGTGACGATGGATTTCAAAAAAGCGGACAACTTGATTTACGTGCTTGGTGAAACCCGAGGTGAATTGGGCGCGAGCCATTACGCGAAAATTCGCAAACTCGAGGGTGGCACAGTGCCGCAACCTGTTGCGAATCCGCTCGAGCGTTACCGTGCGCTTCATAAAGCAATTCAGGCTGGTTTGGTGCAAAGTGCGCACGATTGCTCTGAGGGTGGCTTGGCGGTAGCACTGGCGGAAATGGCATTGGCTGGGCGTTTGGGCGTCGTGGCAGATTTGGTCACCATCGCACCTAATACACCCGATCAAACCGTGCTCGATCAAGCCACCACGTTGTTCAGTGAAACCGCAGGCAGGATCATTCTCGAGGTGCGCCCTGAAGACTCTGAACCATTCGAGGCATTGTTTGCTGGGCAGGATTTGTCATTGTTTGGTAATGTTGCCCAGGAAAAAGAGTTCACAATTTTCTGGCACGGCGACGCGATTCTGAATACCAATATTGATGCCCTCGAGACGGCATGGCGCGGCGAACTTGCACCAAATCCAGTTTTGAGCAAACCTCGAGCGACAGTTTCGGCGTTGACAGGTTCTAAGCCCGTGATGATTTTGCACGCCAACGGCAGCAACCGTGACCGTGACGCGGCGCTTGCCGTCAAACTTTCGGGTGGAAATCCTGAAATCGTTCACATCAACCAACTGCTGGATGGTGACCGCAAACTCGAGGATTACGCCATGCTGATCGTGCCTGGTGGTTTCTCGTATGGTGACGATCTGGGTGCTGGCGTGCTCTGGGCGCTCGATTTGCGGGCACGTTTTGACGATCAACTGACAAAGTTCGTGAAATCGGGTCAACCCGTGCTGGGCATCTGCAACGGTTTTCAAACGCTGGTCAAAGCTGGAATCTTGCCTGGTGACGGTCTCCAGACGCGAACCAGCACCTTAACGTTCAACCAATCAGGGCATTTTGAATGTCGCTGGGTGACACTCGAGGTCAATAAAAACTCGAGCAGCGTGTTCTTGCAAGGCTTGGATGATGTGATCGATTGCCCTGTCGCCCACGGCGAAGGTCGTTTTCTGGTTTCTGACAACGCCACCTTTGAGCATTTGAAAACCAACAACCTGATTGCCCTGACCTACGCAGAAAATACCTATCCCGCCAATCCAAATGGCAGCATCTCGAGCATCGCAGGCATCAGCAACGCCGCAGGCAACGTGCTGGGTTTGATGCCGCATCCCGAGAATCATATCTTTGATTGGCAACATCCTCGAGTTCACCGCAACGAGCGCGGCGCGAGCGGTTTGGTCTTGTTCCAAAACGGTCTTAAAAACGCTTAAAGTAAATCCCTCAACAAAGCACCAAAACTCCCTTCTCTCGATGTTGAGAGAAGGGTTGGGGATGAGAGAAGAATAATCAGCAGTCTCTCGAGTTTCACAGTAAAGAAGGTCAACCCATGCTCACCCATCAAGAATTGTTAGAAGCCGTCCCCAATGCCCTCGAGCATGTCGATTTAACGGGTTTTGGCACAAAATTCACTGGAAAAGTTCGTGACATGTACCACCACAATGGCTCGAGAATTTTGATCACCACAGACCGAATCAGTGCGTTTGATGTTGTGCTTGGCACGATTCCGTTTAAGGGGCAGGCTTTAAATCAACTCTCGAGCTGGTGGTTTACGCAAACCAAAGACATCGTACCAAACCATGTGCTGTCCGTCCCCGACGAGAACGTGACCGTGGCTCGAGAAGCCGTGCCGTTGCCGGTGGAGGTGATTGTGCGCGGTTTTATCACGGGGGTCACCAAAACCAGTCTGTGGTCATTGTACGGGTCTGGAATGCGTGAGGCTTACGGCATAAAGCTGCCCGATGGTCTGCGCAAAAACGACGCGCTACCCGAGCCGATCATCACACCAACCACCAAAGCCGAGGCGGGTGGGCATGATGAACGCCTGACCCGCACGGAAATCTTTGATCGCGGTTTGGTCGCACCAGCCATTTGGGAGCAGGTCGAACGGGTTGCCGTGGCACTCTTCAAGCGTGGTCAAGAAATTGCTCGAGAGGCTGGTTTGATCTTGGTGGACACCAAGTACGAGTTCGGTTTGATCGAAGGGCAACTGGTCATTATTGACGAGATGCACACGCCAGACTCGAGCCGTTACTGGACGCTCGAAAGTGTTGAGTTGGATGCGAGCAACCCGAAGAATTTTGACAAGGAGTTCTTGCGCGAATGGTTTGTGATGCACGGTTACAAAGGCGATGGCGTGCCACCCGTTATGCCGCCCCAATTTGTCGCGCAAGTTGCGGCGCGGTACATTGCGGCTTACGAAAAATTAACTGGACTCGAGTTTGTGCCTGGTGTATTGCCCGCCAATGCCCGAATTCAAAAGAATGTATTGGAAGCTCGAGTTTGAGTTTTTGTACTGCTTGAGCCAAGATTTTGTCTTTCATCTGGTTAAATTGACGCGTATTTTGCAACTTGTGTTATCCTAAATTTGCAATGTATTTCACGACCTAGGAGGTCAAAATGAAGCTTAAGAAATTGCTCATCGGTTTAATCGCGTTTTTAATGTTCGCCTCGCCCTCTTTCGCACAATCTTTCGGTGTACGTCTCGGTTATCCATTGGGTGTGCAGTACAGCACAGGTGATGTGGGTAAGCAAGGAACAGGTTTTCGTATTGCCGTTGGAACAAGCTTTTTCCTCAACATTGAAGCGCAAGCCGATTTAATGCTGGGACAAATCAAGTTGGGTGATAGCGCTCCTTTAACCTTGTTTTACGGCGCTGGGCTTCATGCTGGTTTCTACTTTGGTAATGTGTTTATTCAGAGCGGTTTTTTCTTTGGACCGCAGGGCACAATTGGTCTTGAATACGTACTGCAAAAAGGACTCTCGTTATTTGTGGATACCAGCCTCGGTTTGGATATCGTCCTTGGCTCCGCAAGCCCGATCCAGTTTTTCTACAGTGGTGCTTTCGGAATCAGTTTTAAAATATAAGGTTTCAATCATCGCTAAAGGGCGGCGCAATGCCGCCCTTTTTCTATTGCATCAAAGCCAATGCTCTGGCGCTAGAATAAAGCCAATGATCTTGCGCAGTTTGCAAACCCTGAATTACCGTCATCTCGAGGCTGGCAAACTCGAGTTTCCGCTCGGTTTGATCGCGGTGGTGGGCGGCAACGCGCAGGGCAAAACCAATTTGCTCGAGGCAGCATTTGTTTGCCTGACGGGGGTGCTCGAGGTCAGCAGGGTCGAAACCGTGATTCGGCTGGGGGAACTTGAGGCGTTTGTTGGGGTGGAACTCGAGCGCGAGGACGGCATCAGCAAGCTCGAGGTGGGGCTTGCAAAGGGCAAGAAGTTGGCGAAGGTTGACGGCGTGCGGGTCAAAACGGCTGATCTGGCGCGGCACGCGTCGGCGGTCTTGATTCGTCCAGAGGATGCGGATTTGGTGCACGGTTCGCCATCAACGCGGCGAGCGTTTTTGGATGCGCTCGTCTCGAAGATGTCACCGCGTTATGCCCAAGCCTTGGTGCTCTATGAGCGCACTTTGGCGCAACGCAATGCGGCGTTAAAAATTGGCGGCGTGGGTTTGGAGGTCTGGGATGCGCGGTTTGCCGAGTTGGGCGCGGAAATCATGCGCTTGCGGCGACGCGCCGTGAACAAACTCAAAACCCTGACCGAAATCGCGCACAGCAATCTGGCGGGCAACAGCAAAAAACTCGAGTTGAACCTTGTGGAAACCGCAAGGCTCGAAGATTTTCAGACGCATTTGAGCGAAAAACGCCGTGAGGAGCTGGCTCGAGGCTCGAGCGCGATTGGACCGCACCGCGACGACCTCGAGATCAAACTTGGGAACGTGCTGGCGCTCGATTATGCCTCTCGAGGTGAGGCGCGAACCATCGCGCTTGCCATGCGCAAAGCCGAATTTGATTTGTTAAAAGAAAAATTTGGTGAAGCGCCAGTATTGTTGATTGACGATTTCAGCGCCGAACTCGACGCGCACCGCCGCAAGTTCTTGCTCGAGCTAGCCTCGAGTGTGCCGCAAGCGATTGTGACTGGAACTGAAGCACCCGACCAAGCCAGCAAATTGTTCAAGATCGAAAATGGCAGACTCGAGGTGCAAGCATGAATTCTCAAACGCTTGGCTTAGGGTTTGAAGCTTACCGACTGGAGCTTTTCTCTCATGCCTGAAGCCTTCCGCAAAAAGCGCAAAGGCGCGGTTCGTCCAATCACCGACGTTTTAACGCGGGTGATGAACAAAACCAACCTCAAGCGCGGCATGACCAGGGCGCGTCCGTTGGTGGCGTGGTCGGAGGTCGTGGGTGTGCAGATGGCTCGGACAACCAGGGCGGTGGCGGTGCGTGACGGCGTGATGATCGTCGAGACGCAGGATTCGACGGCGGCAAATTTTTTCACCATGCAGCGCGGCTTGTACCTCGAGATGCTGCGTGAAAAGTTGGGTGATGAGGCACCCAAGGATTTGCGTTTTCAGATGGGTGTGTTCGAGCACAAGGTGGTTGGGACAAAAAAAACACGACTTCCGGCGCTCTCCAAGCTCGAGAAGGCTCGGGTGGGTGTATTGTTGGAACTGACCCCAACCGACATGCAGCCACTGGTGCGCAAGACCGCCGAGGCGCTTGAGCGGGTGCGGGCGGAGCGGCTGCGGCGCGGATTCTTGCCGTGTCCCGTGTGCAGCAGTTTGACCGAACCCGAACCGAACGGCGCGGTTTTGCCATGTTCGCATTGCAAGAACACGATGGCGAACCCGTTGGTGCAATCGGCGTGCAAGGCTTTGATTCGCAATCCCGATTTGGCGCTGGGGTCTGATCAAAACGGTTCGCTCGAGAAATTGTTTATTGGCGCGACGGGCGATGCGGTGGATTGCGCGGTGTTTTTGGCGCTCGAGTATTTTCAGGGGCAGCTTGAGATGCTTCTAATGCAGGTCGTGAAATCCCGTGGGCGCGGGCGTCCAAAAAAATTGCTCGAGCCTGAGGCTCCGCCGGAGATGTTGTTTTACCTGGAGGCGACGGCAAAGGCATTTTTGGCGCTCAAGTTGGGGAAGTCTGTCGCCGTGGTCACCCGTAAAGATTACTCGGATTTGCCCGAACGCGTGCGGCATGTGCTCATCGCTGGGACTGGGTTTTGAGAGAGGGCTGAATGCCATTTTTGGGGTTCAGTATAAAAGAGGTTTCTCGAGGCTTTCCGGCGTGATAGCCTAGACCAATGGCAAACGAGAAAATTTTGGTGATTGACGTTGGTGGGACGAACGTGAAGTTGCTGGCAACGGGTCAAACCCAAGCCCGCCGTTTTGATTCTGGTCCAAATTTAACCCCGCAAGACATGGTGAATGGCACACTCGAGACAATCAAGGGCTGGGGGTTTAACGCGATCACCATCGGTTTTCCGGCTCCGGTCAAAGCTGGAAAAATCGCGCTCGAGCCGTACAATCTTGGCAAAGGTTGGGTCGGGTTTGATTTTGAAACCGCCTTTGGTTGTCCAATCAAATTTATCAACGATGCCTCAATGCAGGCGCTGGGCAGTTACGAGGGCGGCAAGATGCTGTTCTTGGGTTTGGGCACGGGCTTGGGTTCGACGCTGATTGCCGAGGGTGTGGTCTTGCCAATGGAACTTGGGCATTTGCCGTACAAGAAAAAGACCTTTGAAGATTACGTGGGTCAACGTGGCATGGACGAGTACGGCAAGAAAAAATGGCGCGAATTTGTGCCTGAAGTGATCGGTCTTCTCAGCGCGGCGTTGTTGCCCGATTACGTGGTGCTGGGTGGTGGCAACACCAAAAAGCTCGAGTCCGTGCCGGAAGGTGTGCATTTGGGCAGCAATGACAACGCATTCAAGGGTGGTTTTCGTTTGTGGGAAACCTTAGATGGTATCAGTCAGAACAAGAAAAAATAAGTTTGGTTTACACGTTTGGTTTACAAGTTTGGTTTACAAGTTCAGTGTCGCTCGAGGTTAAACTCAGGCTTGATCTCGCCGATTTCGAGCCTCGCATGGTTTTTGAGGACGGTGCGACGGTAATCCGAGAGTTGGGCGTTGTCTTGCGCGACAATGCCCAGTTGCTCGAGAATCCGCAGCATGGCAATGTCTCGGGCGCGTTCCGTGCCGTCCTCGATTTTCATGGCGATGCCCAAGTTGCCGTGTTTGGCGTCACGCACGGCAAGCACCATGAAGGCTTCTGCACCAATTTTGGAGATCAAATTTGGAACCTGCTGCATCAAATCCGTGTCAATGCGCTGTTCGCCCGCAATCAAATACGGGTGTTCTCGCATGGCGTTAAAGGCAAACTCGAGCCGTGATTGGTAGGTTTTCGGCGCGGTTTCGGGCGCGGCAAAACGCGTCATGCCGAGTGCCACCCGCTCGAGTGGCACTCGGTAACATGGCACGCTGCAACCATCTACCGCAATCTCGAGGTTGTCGGTTTCCATGAGGCTGCGAATGTCGCTGGCAATCTCGAGCTGATGTGGGTGATCGGGTAGCGCGTAACCTGTTGTAGGTAGACCCTTGGCGAGACACGCCGCCAGCATTCCCGAGTGTTTGCCGCTGCAATTGTGCTGCAAAACGTTGGGTTTTTGATTCGCTGCCCTCAGCGCCGCCCGAGCGCTGGCAGAAAATGGTTGATGCGTGCCGCAGACCAACCACTCGGGTTTCACGTCCGCTTTGGTTTGCAGGTCTGTCACAGTCGCCACATGAATCGGTTCGCCATTGTGCGAGGCCATCGCAATGGCAAGATGCTCAGAACCCAATCCAAGCTGCTCGAGGTGCGGGATCAAGCTTAATGCTTGAAACGGTTTGGCACTCGAGCGTAAAAAACTCGAGAAGTGCGGGTCGCCAAGACTGGCAATCAGTTTGCCGTCACTGTTGACCACGGCGGCATGAACCTTGTGTCTGGACTCGAGCAGACCGCCACGTAAAACTTGAACGTAACCCATGCGCCAAGTCTACCTGGTACTGGCTCAATGATTTGGCAGATGTGTAGCTCGGGTGACTTGGGTTAAATTTTGGAATGCGGTTTTCTGGTCTTTGGCACAATGTATTCTTTATGCGCCTTTGGGTTGGGCAAACCGTCTCGGTTTTTGGTTCAATGGTGGGTAATCTGGCATTGCCTTGGGTGGCGTTAATTTCACTGAACGCCACGCCTTTTCAGGTGGCAATGCTCGGTATGATGGCACTGATTCCAGGGTTTTTGGTGGGCTTGTTCGCGGGTGTGCTGATAGATCGCTTGCCGCGCAAACCCGTGCTGATCTGGTCAGATGTTGGACGTTTTGTGGTGCTATCGAGCGTACCAATTGCGGCATTGTTTGGTGGTTTAGAGATGCTTCAACTTTATCTGGTCGCGTTTTTAAACGGTGTGTTTGGTACGTTTTTTGATATTGCCTATCATGCGTACTTGCCCTCCCTGATTCGCCAAGACGAGTTGATCGAAGGGAACTCTAAACTGAGCGCCAGTGCCAGTGTTGCCGAAACCAGTGGTTTTGGAATGGCGGGTTGGTTGGTGCAAATGTTGAGCGCACCAGTTGCCATTTTCGTTGACGCCGTGTCGTTTCTGGTTTCGGCACTTTCAATTGCCAGCATTGCAAAGCTCGAACCGCCCCTCGAGAAACCCGAAATCGAGGGTAATGTTTGGCTCGAGGCGAAAACAGGGTTTGTCATCATCTGGCATCAACCCACAGTGCGAACCTTGATTGGCAGCAGTGTTGTGTTGGCATTTTTTGGTCGAATTTTTGGCAGCATGATTATTGTTTTCACAACCCGAGAACTTGGCTTGTTGCCCGGTCTGCAAGGCACGATTTTTGCGCTTGGTGGTGTAACTTCTTTGCTTGGCGCCCTGCTTGCCGTGCCTTTGACCAAACGTTTTGGGCTGGCTGCAACCTTGGTGTTTTCAATGCTGATGATTGGTCTGGGAATGCTCGCGCCATCCTTCGCGGTTGGCACTGGGGCGTTCAGTATTGTTCTGCTGCTCTTGAATCAGTGTCTGACCGATCCAGCCTGGACGCTGCACAACATCAACGAAGTCAGTTTGCGTCAATCGCTCATTCCCAATGAAGTGCTGGGGCGCGTCAATGGCAGTTTGCGGTTTCTCGAGTTTGGCGCGAGTTTGCTTGGCATGTTTTTGGGTGGAATCTTGGGCGAGGTTTTTGGTGCTCGGGTCACACTGATGATTGGCGCATTGGGAGGGTTTGTGGCAGCCATCTGGTTGTTGTTCTCACCCATCTGGCGATTGCGACATCTCGAGGGTTCAGCTTGAATGTTGGGAAAGTTCAGTGTTTCCCAGCGGCAGTTCGCCTGCGCCAAGTACCAGTGTCTCGAGTTTTAATGTAGCCAGCAATTTTGGAATCACGCTCGAGATAAAATTTTGCGCGTCTGGCGTGAACGGCACGCCGTTGGCTTCCCAGAGTGCCAGTGCGCCCTCGCGTTTTGGCAAGGCTTTCCAACTCGAGATTTCGTCTGGGTTGCGTTCGAGCACTGCCAGCCGCTCGAGTTTGACCGCTTGTCGTTGTACCCCAAGTTGTTCGTAAGGCACAACGTATTTCCCAGCGATCATCTCGAGCAACTCAATGTCTTGATGGTGTTGCTTGAAAATGTTGGCGGTGTCGGGCAACAACCGCAACCCGCGATCAAAGCCGTACAAGTCCATGGTTTCAGGCATCAGCCAGGAAAAATCTTCGGCGACAATCTGCCAACCGGCGATGCTGGCACGAAGCAGCGTGGTGGTTTTGCCGCGTCCGCTCGGTCCAAGAAAGGCGGTGGCAAGCCCGTTTTTGGCGGCAATGCTGGCGTGCAACGACACCAGTCCGCTTAAACGCAAGCCCTCGCAAATGCCAATAAAAAGTGCGTTGAAAGGAATTTCCATTCCCCACCACTCGAGGTTTGAAATGCCCCTATCAAAAGTAAAACGCATTCCAGATTCGGGTCTGCCAAACCAGAATTCGTTTTCCAAGCTGCGCATCTCGAGCCTGGTATCTGGCAATTCGAGAATGGTGACGGGAAGCTGGCCTGGGAAGTTGGGCAACTGTTTTTGCACAAGTTCGATCCGGTAGTCGTTGGCTTCAACCTCGTAAGGGAAGCGAAAATACAACTCGAGCCAAGGTTGCAAGCTCGGGTCTGAATTTATCAGTTGGCGTCCCAGAATCGAAAAATTCAAGAAATAAGCCCAGCCTTCTCGAGTTCACCAATTAAAGCACTGGCATCTGTCTGGGCTTGCTCGAAACTGACCGTAAATTGCTGCTCGAGTTTTTGCGCGATGCTCTCGAGGCTTTCTGCGTTTTTGATTCCGTGCCAGATCACGCGTCCGGTGGCGTTTAAGCTGAACATTCCCTGGGTTTTTGGGTCGAGCAACACCAGTTCATCGTTCAAATCGGTTTCGATCACGCCAGGTTTTAAAGTCCAGGTTTGCATGAAATGCAGTTTACTATTGCCGCCCAAAAAAACAGCCCCTTGTGGGGAGCGAGACGCGTCTCGCTCCCCACAAGGGGCATTCTGGTGGAAGCGGAGGGGGTCGAACCCTCGTCCAAAAACCCGTCCAATGGGCGTCTACAAGCTTAGCCTTCGTTTTGATGTCGCACCCGAACGCTCCCAAAGGCAGGATTTCTCGAGCACCAACCCCATTTATTTCGCGTCTCAGTATGGGGCGTTCTGGACGCTAGCAGTCTTTAATTAAGCGGGTTAAAAACCAACTGCGGGGTTTTTAAGCGGCTTTCGCTGGGATTAAGCAGCGAGAAGGTTTGCATCGGCATTGCCGAAGCTAATAACATTGTTGCCAGTTAAGGCTTTGGTGGAATATTTTCGAGGCCAACCACCATCCTCGGCTTGCAACCACATCTTCAATGATCCCTGTCGAAACCAATACGCTCCCATTCCAAAGAACAGTTTACATCCAGAATCTGGTTTTGAACGTTAGCCAGATGACGTATTGCGTTTTTTGGGGTTTCTCGAGTTGAATGAAGGCACCAAGTTTTTGTTTTGAGAATCTTTGAAAATGAATTTCTTGGGTTAAGGATTGCCTCCATCGTTCTCATCAGTGTGTTTTCACGCATTTGAACTACAATGGACATTGACTTGTGCCGTTTTTTCGCCTCTCGGTTTTGGAGCCTCAATGTTTTTTACGCCACTCGATGCGCTCGATATTGTCCTGGTCGCAGTTTTACTGTACCAGGGCTACAAGCTCGTCTCGAACTCGCGGACCATAAACCTGATGCGTGGTTTGGTGGTTTTCGGTCTGGCTTGGTATGGCTCGAACGTGCTTGATTTGCGCACCGTTCATTTTATTCTCTCGCAGATTGCCACGGTCGGTTTTTTTGCGCTTATTGTGGTGTTTCAACCCGAATTGCGGGCGGTGCTCGAGCGGCTCGGGCGTGCCCAAGTCCGTGAGGATGCACCCGCCAACGTTGCAATTCAAGAGATCATTCGCGCCTCGGAACGCCTGGCGGAACGTAAAATTGGAGCATTGATTGCCCTGGAGCGCAAAACCCCCCTGGGCGAGTACGCCGCCACCGGCGTCAAGCTCGATGCCCAGGTGACTGCTGTCACACTCGAGACGGTCTTTGCCCGCAACACGCCGCTTCATGACGGCGGCGTGATCGTGCAACACGGACGACTCTCGAGCGCGGGTTGTCTGTTCCCGTTGCAAGCCCCGTCTGGCGTGGTGCAACGCCTGTACGGCACGCGCCACCGTGCGGCGCTGGGTCTGTCCGACCTCTCCGATGCCATCGTGGTCGTGGTCTCCGAGGAGCGCGGTTCGATCCGAATTGCCGAAAACGGGCAGTTGTCGCCCGATTTGAGCGTTTCGGAATTGCGCGAACGCCTGCGGGAAGGCATTTATCACACCTCGCAGGGCAACAAAGCCTTCCTGCCAGCCGCCTGGTCGAGCGTCCTGCGCCGCAAGCCCACCACCCTCGAGATCAAAGAAGCGCCACCCGTCAAGTCCTCCGTCGGCGAGGAGGTGAAGGCACCTGTCAACTGAGTCCAGGAAAGTTCAGACCGATGTGGTCAGCACCAGCGATTCCCTGCTCGAGGAGATTGGGCGCAACACCGTGCGGCGGCTTTTTTCGCCGCGAAGCTGGCGGGTCTGGCATCATTTTCCGCAAAAGATCGGTGCGCTGGTGGTGGCGGTCTTGTTGTGGTTTGCGGCAACCACCGACCGCCGCGCCAACATCACCCGCAACCTTGAAGTGCCAATCGAGGTGATCGGACTGGGCAACGACCGCATTTTGACCGACCTGCCCAAAACCATCAAACTCGAGCTTCAGGGCGCAAGGGCACGCGTCGAAACCTTGGAGGGCAAAGATGTTGCCGCCAGTTTGGACGTGACCGACCTCAAGGATGGTTTTTTCACGCATCCAGTCAAAATCACGCTTCCGGACGGTGTCGTGCGGTCCAGCAATCAGGTTGTCACGGTCAATGGCAGCCTCAATCAACTGGCTCGGGATAGGGTCACGGTCAGAATTGCGGCGCTCGAGCCGACACCAGCTTTACCAGGCGGCGTTTTGGAACCCAAATTTCTTCGTGCCATCCCCGATGAGGTCACGATGGTCGGTTCACAGGAGGCACTTGATCGGGTGACGTATGCTTTGGCGTTAATTCCAAAAAATCCTGGCATTGGACGTTCACTCGAGGTGCGCCTGTTGGCAGTTGACGCTCAAGGGCGCGTGGTGGATGGTGTGCGCCTCGAGCCTGCAAAGGTCAAAGTGGTTCGTTAGTCCCTGCCGTGACAAAATAGGTTCTCGAGCGTCCAGAATTTGCCTTTTGGAGTCTCCCTTGTTTAGAATGTGATTTGATGTACAAAAGATTCAAGGGAGGAATCAAAAATGCTCGAAGGATTTAAGAATTTTTTAATGCGGGGAAATATCGTCGATCTTGCCGTCGCTGTGATTATCGGTGCTGCTTTTGGCGCTGTTATTGAATCACTGACCAAAGACATCATTACCCCATTAATTGGTCTGATTGGTGGTCAACCAGATTTTAGTGCCATCTGCATCGGAACAATAAATGCCAAAGGTGTTTGTGGTGGTATTGGTATTGGTAATTTTTTAAATGCCCTCATCAGTTTTGTGATCAAAGCGGCGGCTGTTTATTTTGTTGTGGTTTTGCCGATGAATGCAGTTATGGCACGCATGAAAAAACCGGAAGTGCTCGCCGTACCTACCGGTCCAACCCAAGAAGAACTCTTGGTGCAAATCCGTGATCTTTTAAAAAAATAAGTTTTGAAATTTAAAACCTCGAGCCTGATCTGTTCGAGGTTTTTTTATTTCATGTATTTCGTGTGCCAGATCAAATAATAATATGCCCAACCTCGAGTTGCGCCCAAAGCTTCACCCCAGGCTTCGATGCCGTCCAGCGAACCGTAGGCAGTTTTATAGGCGGCATTCAAACCCGCGTCGCCATACGCCAAAAAGTCCAGCCGTCCGGTGGTGGCAAGCCAGTAGCGTGCCGTCCACAAACCCACGCCGCGCAATGCGGTCAAATGCTCGAGCACATCGGTCACATCACCGTCCAGAACCCCATCAAAATAACCGTCCAGCGTCGCCTTCGCCACGGTTTTTAAGTATTCGGTTTTGCGCCTCGAGATTTTGCACTCGAGCAGCCCCGTTTCGTCGGCGGCAAGAATCTGTTCGGGCGTTGGATGCAGGGGAAACAAATGGCTCGAGCCATCGGCAAGTTGCCCCGCGACTTCGCCACCAAAACGCTTTGATACCATGCTGATTTGCTGCAAGCAAAACGAAAGCGTGATCTGCTGTCCCAAAATGGCTGCCACCCAAGCCTCCCAGGGGGTCATGAGCGGGGGACGCAAGCCTGCCAGGGAATTCACGGCGCTCGAGAGTGCGGAATCCTTTCTTGCCACCTTGTAAAACGGCGCAGGATCAAGCTCGAGTCCAAACGAGGTGATCGCCCATTCTCGAGCCTCGGGAGAATCGTCATCGATTTCCAAACCTTTGGCGTGTGATTTGGCAGTAATCACTCGAGCGCCCGTGCTGGTCTGGATGGCGCGTTGATGGATGCCAGCCACCCCGTCGAAACGTTCGACTTGATTGTGTTGCGGCAAACGCGCCAACACGCTGGCAGTCAACGCGAATGAAAATGGTTGGTGCGTCTCGAGAATCAAATCATTCTGGCTCGAGACGGAATTTGGACTTGGATTCATGGATAACCTCGAGAAATGCTGATTTAACTTGTGCAGTGGGTGCTTTGTCCTGCCGACCCAATTGGGCGCTGAATCCTGATGCTGGCGCAACAATTTATTCAATTGTGCCGCATGATGCTGGACGTGGCGCATACTTTGAAACAGATTTTCGAGGACACTGTAATTTCTGAATTCACTGTTAAAACGCTGCTTCGCTTTTTCGTCGGTCAGACCTTCAATCAAGACACGGCATTTTTCGCGTCCAAACTCGAGGTATTTTAACAGCTCCAATTTGGAATACACGCGCTCGGGCAAAACGCCTGTTGGGTCCAACTCTTGAAGCGTGAACGGTGCTGGAGGATGAAAGTCGGCAGGTGATTCCGACATGTCATAATCCAAAAAAAATAGCGTGTGATACGCCGAATACCAGAAATCGAATTCCTTTGAACCGTTGCTCCAAAGCTCTTCTGAGCACGCGATCATGGCATTCTCGAGCATGTCAAGGGAGCCTCCGAATTGCTGCCAGAGGATTTCTCTAAGCGTTTCGTTCATGACATAAAGTTTAGCATGTTTTGTCTTGTAACAAAGCCGAAATTTAGTAAATTTCGAGCACCTTGTACGGATGTGGGCGAATCAAACCCTCTTCCTCAGAAAACAACTCGAGCAAATTGTCGCGCCCGACCATGCCCGCGCCGCGCAAGACCAGCATCTCCATGCTCTCGAGGTTGAGGGTCGCAAAATTACCACTGAAGACCGCACCCAAATCCATGTACAAATGCCTGTCCACCCAGGTTGGCACCCCCAAAGGCGTGTGACCGTGAATGCTGCCGACAATGTGAGGCTCGAGTTCAAACGGACCCTCGTTGGGTCGCGCCCAGACCATCGCATCGGCAATGGTCGAATAGCGGTCAAGCTTGACGGCTGGCGCGGCATGAGAGCACAAGTAAAAATTGGGCGTCTCGTAACTGAGCTGGGTTTTGGCAATAAAATCGCTCAAATCGCTGGGCAGGTTGCCGGGACCAAACAAACCGTATTCTCGAAATAACGTGCTGCCGCCGTTGCGCTGCCAGTTGACAAACTCTTCCCTGGCAAGCCTGAGCAAACTCGCATCGCCCGATTCCTGCGCCATGCGGTCATACTGCGCGGCGTTCTCGACCATGACCTCGTGATTGCCGCGAATCAACACGCAGCGCCCCTCGTCGTGAAGCTCGAGCAGTTGCCGAATGCAGCCCTTGGAATCTGGACCACGGTCAATCGCGTCACCCAAAAACACGTAATTGGTGTCGGGCGGATAGTATTTCACGGTCGCCTCGAGCAAGTCAGCACGACCGTGAAGGTCTGGCAGCACGATCAACACCGCGTCGCCTCAGCTTTTTGCCCAGGCGCAACCCCAAAAACAAACTTGTTTTTCACATGACCACGAGACATTCATTTCAGAGCTTAACAAATCTTGACGGGTACGCGAAACAAAAATGAACACCAAGCCAAATCGGGTTAAACTGGGCACACCATGACCCGCAAAATCATTCTTGACTGCGACCCCGGACACGACGACGCCATTGCCATTTTACTGGCGCTCTCGAGCCATGAACTCGAGGTGCTCGGAATCACCACCGTTTACGGCAACGTTGGACTGGAGTACACCAGCCGCAACGCCCGAATCATGGTCGAACTGGCAGGCAAGACCACCAAAGTCTTCGCGGGCGCAAGCCGACCCCTGCTGCGCGAACGCATCAGCGCCGAGAACGTTCACGGCAAAAGCGGACTCGAGGGACCCGTTTTTGATGAGCCAAAACTGCCACTCGAGGCACAACACGCCGTGCAATTCATCATTGACAGCATTTTTGAGCATCCAAACGAAGTGACACTTGTGCCTGTCGGCGCGTTCACCAACATCGCACTTGCCATGAGGCTCGAGCCTAAAATCATTCCACTGATTGGGGAAATTGTGGTGATGGGTGGCAGCACCACCCTGGGCAACACCAGCCCCGCCGCCGAATTCAACATTCTCTGCGACCCGCACGCCGCCAGCATTGTCTTCTCGAGCGGCGTGAAGTTGACCATGTTTGGACTGAACCTGACGCACCAATGCCTTGCCACCCCAGACCGCGTGGCAAAATTTAAAGCCTTAAACTCGAGGGTCGGAAATGTGACCGTGCAACTGCTCGAGTTTTTCAAGCTGGCGTACAACAAACGCTACGGTTTTGCAGGACCAGCCCTGCATGACCCTTGCACCATTGCGTACTTGATCAAACCCGAATTGTTTACGGTGCAAAACATGCACGTTGAAGTGGATGTACTGCCAGGACCAAGTTTTGGACGAACGGTCTGTGATGTTTGGGACGTGACGGGCAAGCCCGCAAATTGTGATGTTGCCATGACCGCCGATGCGGACGGGTTTTTTGACCTGCTGATCGAACGACTGGGGACACTCGAGTAATTGCTCAGACAAAGGCAAATAATTCATTTTCGACAGTCGCAACTGTTTGATCTGAAATGAACAATTCAGCCCCTCGAGCCGCATTGGTTTGCTTGTAATTGTTCATGCCGTACTGCACCGAAAAATCTTCGATTTGAGCAAACCCAAAACTGTTGCGGATTTCACTGCAATCGTCATAAGTAATCAGCCAACGATGGGGGCATTGTTGCATCTCGAGCGCAAATTTCTTGTGGTCAAAACCGACGTGAAGATCACCTTTTTTGCCATACAGTTTTGATTTTGTGGCACTGAAGTACGGCGGGTCAAGAAAGACAAAAACATTTTGTCCAACCGCGTTCAGCACTTCTCGGTAATCCAGATTGGTGATCCTGACACCATGCATCAGCCCAGCAATTTCTTGGACACGGTCAATGCTCGAGTGGGTAAAACGCCCCTGAAAAGATTGTTCTGAATACCCTCCACTGTCCACCGTTCCCGAAAAAGTGATGCGGTTGAGTACAAAAAAGCGTACTGCCCGCTCGAACTGGGTTAAATCATCGGACAAACTCGAGCGAAAACGTTCAAACAAATTCCGTCCATCATGTTCTGTTTCTTTGATTCGTCTGACTTCAGTTGTTAACGTCACGCAATCTGTTTGTACCGTTCGCCAGAAGGCGATCAGGTCAAGGTTTAAGTCGTTAATCCAAACTTGGGTGTCTGGGAATTTCTGACGTACCGACAAAAAAACGCTACCACCGCCGACAAAAGGTTCTCGAAATTCGAGGAAGCGCTCTGGAAAACGATCAAAAATCGCGTCCAACACTTTGGCTTTACCACCAGGATAACGAAGCGGAGATTTCAACATCACCTCACCCATTGCTTTCAATCAGAATCTCGAGCTTTGGGTTTGATTGGGCTTCTTTGTTGAGCAAATGAAGTGTTGCTTGTTGTGATTTACTGAAGGTATTTTTGTCTAAAAATTGTTTAACCACATCTTCCGAACACGGCATGGTCAATTGACCGTGAACGCCGTTGCCAGTCAATTGCAGCCTGGTTTTGAACTCAACCGCAACGCCATCGCAATCCAAACGATCAAGATTCGAGAACAAAATCAGTTTGAACAAACCATCTTTGATGTCAGAAAGTGTAGGTAACTTTCCCCCACTGGTAATATTTTTTGACTCAAGAATAACCCAGACATTATCCTCAGGTTGAATAGCATCTGGTACTAAAAAGTAGACACCGCCATAATAATCCTCAATCTCGAGAATATGCTTATGTGTTACAGCTCCTGTCTCGAGAGCATGTTTAACTTTGGTTTCACGTTTTGCCGCACGTTTTGATGCAATCAAAGAATCTTGTTGGTAAAAATCTATATTTTGTGAGTATTTTATAAGTCTTTTAGTGTAACTATGAACTCGAATACTGTTTTTTATAGAAATAGCTTGATAACTGTTAATTGAAATTTTAAGAATATCAATAAATCGTTCATTTAAAAGTGCCTGATTCCAACTTAGAGCATCTTTTTTATAGTTTATAATAGCTTTTATTTCCTTATAGACAAACGCAAGATCAAATTTCTGGTCAGTTATCTTTTGCACTGAATCTGAGTGTCCGTTAGCACTCGCGTAATACGCTAGAACCACATAAACATTAAATAAACTCATCCAGGAAAAAGTATTATACGAAATAAAATCACTATCACCATCAAAGCCTTCATCTTTAATAATTGGAATGACCGCAATTATTTTTCGATTGTTGTAAGTGTTATAGACGCGCTCAAATGGATAGCTGCGAGTTCGTTTTGGCGACACCCATTTGGAAAATGCAAACGTCCCTCTTGTGGTTTGTACCAAGCCCACCGATTTTGCTTCATTGATATCAAACTGCTCAAACCCATACGACTCGAGCACGGCTGTTAAATTTGCATTGTATTTCACATCTTTGATGAATCCCTTAAAGACTGGCATGTCCCAAGTATACCCGCTCGAGAGGCTGGTCTTACCCCAACAAATCACCTTCAGAAGACCGCAGCAAGTCGTCCTCGACGGTGGGCGTGGCAACAGCTTTGCCAGGACGACCCGTAATCATCTCGACCTGAACAACCTGCCCTTCGCTGGCACGGTACAAGCGGTCATTGATGGCGCGTCCCAAACCGACATCGGCAAAACCGTGGGTCAAGATCACGTCCGCGCCCGTTCGGTCTAGCGCCCGCAAGCCCGTAAAAAGTTGCGAGGCGATAAACCACTGATTGGAACACGCGCCCAAGTTCACACGTTCGGCGTTGATGCCGTCCAGACTGAGCATCGAAGAGTGGCAGAGCAACAAACCCAAACGCTGCCCAGATGCCACAATCGCATCGGCTTCTTTTTTGAGCGCTGCCCGAAGCGGCATTCCCACCGCGCCCATCAAACACACCATCTTGGCTCGAGGGGCATAATGTCTGAGCTGCATTCCGGGTGAGGGCGCAATCGAACTGGCATCCATGACCACCTCGCCAGGCAAGGCAACCTCGCCCAACACCCGCTCGAGTTCCTCGAGTGGCACACCGCCAGGGCGCAGCAGCGTTGGAATTGAGGTGGTCAGATCGAGCACCGTGCTTTCCAAACCAATTTCGGTCATGCCACCGTCGAGCACGATGTCAACCCGATCTTTTAAATCCTCGAGCACGTCGGCGGCACTGGTCGGACTTGGGCGGCTGAACAAATTGGCGCTCGGCGCGGCAATCGGCACGCCAGCCGCACGAATCAGTGCCTGCGCCACCTTGTGCGACGGCACGCGCACCGCCACCGTGTTGCCGCCGCCCGTCACCTCGAGCGGCACACTCGAGCCGCGCGGCAAGACCAGGGTCAACGCCCCTGGCCAGAAACTTTCGGACAGCGCATCAATTTGACGCTCGAGCACCCGCATGGCTGAGACGGTGGTCAGCATTTCAACCTCGAGCGGGCTGGCGACGTGCAAGATGAGCGGATCGGTGCTGGGACGGCGTTTGGCTTCAAAAATGCGTCTGACCGCCGTTGCAGACAAACCATGAGCGCCCAGACCGTAAACTGTTTCGGTTGGAAACGCGACCAGACCACCCATTTGAATCATGCGTGCCGCCTCGAGGACGGCATCGAATTCGGGGTTGTCTGGGTTGACTTTTAAAACTTTGGTCATGAATGCCTTATTTTAACGTTACTTTTTGCGCCCTGCGGTCAAAACCGTTGTTAACGCCACAAAACCAGCCTCGTCACCGCTGGCAAGCAAGGTTGCCTGTTCTGCCCAGGTGCTTACACTGGCGGGTTTGCGCAAGCCCGCTTCGCTCAGGATGTTCTCGAGCTTCGCGGGTTTGGCTTTGCTAAGCTGACCAAAGGATTTGATGCCCGCATCGGTCAACGCGCTGGCAAATTTCGGTCCAATGCCCTCAATCCGCTCGAGGTTGTCGGGGGCTTTGGGTTTGGAAGGTTTTGGAGCTGTGCTCGAGGTTTTTGCAGTCTTTTTTGGTTTGGGTTTGGTGTCTTGTAGCGGCGCAAGGCTTTCTTGACCATAAAACGCACCTGCGAGCATGGTCGCTTGCACCCCTACGGTCTTGGCGGTTTTTGACATGACAGACGTAACGATTTTGGTTTTCACGGTTTTGTTCGCAACCGTTTTGGCTCGAGCTACCTTTTTGACCTTCATCAAAAGCTCGAGTTTGTAGCCCGCTTTTTTGGCGTCATTTTTGAGATTGATGGCAATTTTGGCGAATTCTTTTTCGGTTCCAAGAAACCCAGCAATCTCGAGTGCTTCGTCCAAGGTCGCCTCGAGTTGAACTTGCCCCAAGTAAGTTGTGCCTTCATACGTGTTCAAACCAAGTGCGGTGCTGGCGTCAGAATCGGCAGTCCAGGCACTTAACAAAGCCTCGAGCGTGCTGGGTTTGGTCAGGCTGTCTTGCACGGACACCAGGAATTTCAGGCGTTGCACGGCATTCCAGGCTTGATCGTTGCTCGAGCCGAGGTCAGTCAAGGTGCGCTCAACACTGGCGGCAAGCAGGTATTCGTCCAGCCAGACTCGAGATTGCGCGGGCGTGGCTGCCAAGCCTTTGGTCAGAATCCAGGCGATGGTCATGTTTGAAGGCTTTTTCAGTTTCTCGAGGTTTGCTCGCACGGTTTTGGCGTAAGTGGTGCCGTCCAGGTCCGATCCCGCGAAGACTTCAATACCGTCCGTAACAGCTTTGGCTTTCATCTCGAGGTTTCCAAAAAAGACTTTGGATGGGTTGTCCATCAATGCCTTGAACGTTGAGGCGTTCATCAGGGCGTTCCAGGGGGTCAAAATTGGCTCGAGGTAGAGTTCTTTTGTGGCTTGTTCGATGCTGTACACGCCGCGTCCACCGAGCATCTGCGCCACCTTCTGATAGCGTCCGTCGCTGTCAAAAACCTCGCGCCAGTCAATGAGTACGGCTCGAGCATACGCGCCAAGCTCGAGTTTTAAACCTTGATCGCCGATATCAGCGGCATTGCGAATAAATTCTTGGTTGCTGACCAGATCGCGGGCAATCAAAAAATGTTGACGGCTGGTGTTCGCGCCCAGCGCTTGTTGCAAACTGATTTTTTGGCGGCGTCCAGTCTGTCCGTGATGAACCGCACCCGAAACGTGGCGGCTCGAGTTGTTGAAGACCACCAGTGCCTTCTCGGGTCCGACACGGTTGCTGTAGGCGTAAACATCGTTTCCGAAGTCGAAGAGCGCAAAGTTTTGGGTGTCGGCAAACAGGTAACGTTTCTTTAAAAGTGGGAAAATCTGGCTGTAATGGTGGTCGATCAAGCCTCGATCTGGGGTTTCGTCATAGTAGGCACGGCGGTATTCCATGCCGTACTTTTCGGTGAAGCCTTCAATCTGACCGTGACCGAGCATTGGCAGCCCTGGCAAGGTTGCCATGAGTGTTGCCACGCCAAAGTATTTGTCACTTTTGCCAAACTGTTCTGCCGCCGTTTTCTCGTCGGGGTTGTTCATGAAATTGACAAAACGTTTTAGAATCTCGGGTTCAAACTCGAGGGTATTTTTGATGATCTCGAGGTACTCACTGTTCTTTTCGTCGCGCAGCATGTTCATGAAGGCACTGTTGTAAACGCGGTGCATTCCTAAAGTTCGGACAAAATAACCTTCCATCATCCAGAACGCCTCGGCGAGAAGCAGCGTGTCTGGGGCTTCGACGGCACACCTGTCCACGACTTCACGCCAAAACTCGAGCGGCACGAGCGCGTCAAAATCACTTTTGCTCATGCCAAATTCTGCCCTTGAAGCCACGCCCTCGTTGCTGCCAGGTTCGGGAAACCACAGGCGTTGAACATGTTTTTTCGCCAAGGTCATGGCGGCGTCAAAGCGAATCACCGGAAATTGTCTGGCAACGTGCAAAATGGTCTGAATGATGGCTTCGCGCACATCGGCGCGGGTGTAATCGAGTTGCGCGGTGTCGTTCCAGGGCAAGCCCGTGCCGTCGTTGCCGTGATAGATGTACCGCGTCTCGCCCGTGTGGCGGTTGGTGCGTTTGAAGACCACCGCCGCGTCGGAATGGTCGTAATAATGATCCTCGAGTTTGATCTCGACGTTTGCATCGCGGCTGAGGTCGCCCGAGTTGAACGTGTAACCAGGGTAGGGGCTATACGGCAGTTGAATGAACCATTCTGGATGCTCGAGCACCCAACGTCCGTCGATGCCGACATGATTTGGAACCATGTCGGATGCCAGGCGGATGCCTCGAGTCCAAGCTCGAGCACGCAAATTGCCCACGGCATCATCGCCGCCAAGATCATGGGCGGTGCTGTAATCGTACAGACTGTAGGCGCTGGCGACCGCGTCAGAATTGCCCATGCGTTGCTTGATTTCTTTGCTGGCGTGGCTTCGTTCCCACAAGCCGATCAGCCACAAACCGGTTACCCCGTAAGATTTGAGAAGCTCGAGTTCCTCGTCTGGCACTTGGTCGAGGGTGGCAATGTGGCGCTGGTATTTTTTGGAGAGTTGGTCGAGCCAGACAAAGGCGTTCTTGGCAATCAAAACCAGGTTTGGCATCCACTCGCGGTCTATGGTGAAATTTTCGGGTTCAAACTCGAGATCAGTTGCGCCAAGTTTGCGCACGTCCACCCGACCACCGAAACCGCCCGCAAAACCGCCGCCACCTCGAGCGGCATTCATGGCGTTGATGCCGCGACCCTCTTCGGAAATCAAATCCAGACTCGAGACGAGACGCAGACGCATTCTGCCCAGACGCTCCGCCCGAGCGCCCGAGAACACGCCGCCGAAACGTTCGAGCAGCATTTTGAGTTGTTCCTCGAGCGAACCTGGATGATTGAGGGCTGGGGCGCGAAGGGTGCGCCACAAACTCAGACCGCCCGCCAGTTCAAACGGGGCTTGCGCCTCGAGAAAGGTTTCCAAACTCGAGATGATGCTTGGATACGCGAAATTGGATTTCAAACCCGCATCGTCGAACAAATCGCCAAACGGTGTGAACGCAGGATTGGCGTTTTCAAGCCAGAGCATCAGCATTTCCTCGAGCATGACCTCGCGGTTGGAACGAGTATCGCTTGTGCCAGCCAGATACGCCTCGAGTTTGACATCACCCGTGAACACCGCCAGCGGTGGAAACGCCTTGCCAAACTCGAGCAGCGCCGCATTGACGCGGCTCGCACCGATCTGGCTTTCAAGAAGCGCCAACGCCTGTTGCCACAATGTTGGATTGTGCCGCAAACGGTACTCTTCGACCAGGGCGTGCATGACCTCATCAATCAATCCCATGGCGTTGACATCGCCCGCCCGAACGCCACGAGCTGGGTTTTTGGCGTTCAGTTTGGCGGCAAACGCCCGCGCCGCCGCGAAATTGGCAAACACGACATTGCCCGAACTCGAGAACAAATCAAGGTCAAAATCGTATTCTTCACGTGCGTCGCGTGAAACATGAAATTCAAACTTTTTCCTGCTCGAGTGATGTGTCATGTGAGCCTCCTTGATGTCTGGAAACGATACCAGATTCATATTCTTCACCGCTTGGTTGTGCTGCAATTTCAAGCTTTGCTCAGGGCGAAACAATTCAGGTCTCTCAATTTGGACTTGGAACGGAAAAACCAAATTCATTCCCAGAACCCGTGAACCGTCCCCAGGCATTTCCACCCCAGGCTTGAACAATGGTTTTCAGAATATACAACCCCATGCCCGAGCCGCTCGAGTCAACGCCACGTTTTTTGGCATCAAAAATATTCTGGTAATTCTCGAGTTGCTGCCCAAAGTCTTCGATCCGAATCAGCACAAGATGATTTTCAACCCTGGCGCTGAGTTTGACCTCGCCAGGGTTTGGACCGTGACGGGCAGCATTCTCGAGCAGGTTTAAAAGCGCTTGAACCAGTTTGTCTGGGTCGCAACGCACCAGCAAATCCTCACCCGAAATGCTCACCCTCACGCCGCGCCGCCCGAATTCCTCGAGCGTTAACCGCACCACCCGTTCGATCACCTCTTCGAGAACAAAAGTGCGCTCGGCTTGCGGACGAAAGCCAACCGTCAAATCTTCGCTCAGGCGCACGAGGCGTTCAATCTCGAGCAGGCTGAGTTCTAAAAAACGTTTTCGGGTGTCTGTAACGGCGCTGCTGGGGTTGGTTTCCATGACCAGCAATGCCTCGAGCAAACCCTTGACCGCCGTGACTGGCGTGCGAAATTCGTGCGAGAGCACCGCCATGACCTCACGCAGTTCGCGTTCGCGCTGGCGAATAAACGTCACGTCTTCCAGAATCAACGTGCCGACCTTGGCTCGAGCGATAAAGGTTTTGCCAGCCAACTCCAGTTCGGTTTCGCCGTCCACCAACAGCAATTGCTCGAGTTTGTAATTGCGCAGCACCTCGATGGCGCGAAAGCTGCGAAAACGTTCGAGCTTGATGCCGAAAAGCTCACTGGCAACCGCATTCAAAAAACGCAGTTCGCCTTGTTCAAAAACCAGAACGGCATCGCGTACAAAGTCCAGACTGGCGTCCAAACTCATGCCTGCACCCGCATTCGGTAGCCTTTACCGCGCACCGTCTCGAGAAATTTTGGTTGATCCAAGGTTTCGTTTAAACGCTGACGCAATTGGGTGATGTGCTGATCGACGGTGCGTTCCGTACCATCAAAATCCAGACCCCAGACTTTATCAAGGAGTTCCTGACGCGAAAACACCCGTCCGACGTTGGCAGCCAGAAACCCCAGCAAATCAAACTCGCGCCGCGTCAACTCGAGTTTGACACCGTCCAAAAACGCCTGGGCATCCCCAGCCCTGACCTCGAGCGAACCATGCTTCAAAGTGGTTTGTTGAGGTTTGCTGCGGCGCAACAACGCCCGGACTCGGGCGACCAATTCGGGTGAACTGAACGGTTTGGTCAGGTAATCGTCCGCGCCCGAATCCAGACCCTCAACACGGTCAACCTCAGAGGCTCGAGCGGTCAGCATGAGAACAGGAATGCTGGCAAAATCGCTTTCCCGAAGGCGTTTGAGCCATTTCAGACCAGGTTGGTCGGGCAGCATCCAGTCAAGCACCACCGCATCCACACCCGCCAACCAATCCCAAGCCTCCAAAGCGCTTGCCGTTGCCCGCACGGTAAAACCCGCGTGCTCGAGGTGAAAACGGAGTGCCTCACGTACCGCCAGCTCGTCCTCGACCAGCAACACCGTTGGGGCCATTTTATGATTCCACAGAGAATTTCACATACGCCTCGAGCTTCATGAGCGCCGCCCCAGATTTTAAAATCTCGAGTGCCAGCCCAACCGCGTTTTTCAAGTTGTCCGCACCACCAGCCGTGTAAATCGCTCCAGCCGCGTTTGCCGCCACCGCATCACGTTGCGCCTTTGTGCCGGCACCACCCAGTACCGCCCGCACCGTCACCGCGTTCTCGGCGGCATTGCCACCCAACAACAATTCTGGCGCGTGCCGCATCAATCCCAAATCTTCAGGCTCGAGGCTGTACTCGAGGATTTCACCGTTTCTCAGTTCACTCACGTTGGTTGTTCCCGCCACGCTGATGTCATCGTAACGGCTGCCATCCGGCGCGACGCCGTGCACCAACATTGCGCCCGTCGTTCCCAAATTGCGCAACACCTCGACCATTGGACGCAACAACTCATGTCTTGGCACACCCAACAATTGATGCGTCGCCCCAGCAGGATTGGTGAGCGGTCCCAAAATGTTAAAGACCGTCGGCACACCCAATTCGGCACGCACAGACGCTGCAAAGCGCATTGCAGGATGGTGATTCCGAGCGAACAAAAACGCAATTCCAACCGTGTCAATCGACTCGGCAAGCTGCTCTGGGGTCATCTCGAGCCTCACGCCGATGGCTTCAAACAAATCTGCACTGCCCGACTTGCGCGTGGCGGTACGGTTGCCATGCTTTGCCACCCGTAAACCACTGGCAGCCACCACAAACGCCGCCGCCGTCGAAATGTTGAACACCGACACGCCAGACCCACCCGCGCCGCAGGTGTCCACCAAAACCCCAGGCTTGACGTGCACCCGCACAGCCCGTTCACGCATGGCTCTGGCAAAACCCGTGATTTCCGCCACCGTCTCGCCGCGCACTTTGAGCGCCGTCAACACAGCCGCCATCTGAATTGGCGTCAGGTCACCGTCGAGTTGCGAGAACATCCATTCTTGCGCCTGAGATTCGGAAAGCGATTGGCTCGAGAGTAAACGGTTCAGATCAACGCCCATGAGGACTCGAGTTTAAGTGAGGCGGGAGCGATTAGCAAATAGTCAAAGCAGGTGGTCGTCGCTCGAGAATTGGTGTGAGGCGGGTTTGATCTCAAGGCTCGAGTTTAATTTGAAATTGTTTGCTGTAAAAATTCAAACCAAAATTTTGTCTGGGCAACCAATTGTCACCCTCATCCGGCTCGTGATGAGGGTGGACAGAGCAACTGCTTTCACGGCTTTAACAACTTCGCCGCGTTCAACCTGACCTCGGCTGGTTTCAAATTCTCACCAAAAAAATGTCCGTCGCTCGACCAGACCTCGAACAGCAACCGCGCATTGCCCATACTTTTGCGGATACCCTCGAGCGTGCCAGAGTTGCCGACAAAACCGATCACCTGCCCGCGTTTGATGGGTGCGGCAAAGGAAATGTTTTCACTGATTTTTGAAAGGTGGCAGTAGCGCGTGACCGTGCCGTCGCTGTGTTTAATCCAGATTTGGCGACCCCGCAATTTGGTCAAATCATTTTCGCTCGCGCCGTTTTTGATGCGCTCGAGCAGTGTGTTGTAATCGGTTTGGGTCATTTCGTTAAAATTCACGTCCAGTTTGACAATTTCGCCGTCGCTGGCGGCAAGAATGGGCATTCCGTAAGATATTGGAATTCCAGAATCGATACCAGTGAAGACGAAACCTTGCGAGACACCTTTGCGGTACTCCCTGGGGGCATTTGGCAGGTTGTTGTCGTTGTCTGGCAGGTGAGCACCCTGAAATGGAATGGTCAGGCGCATGTTTTCGATTTTGATTTGCTTCTCGAGGCTGGCGAGTTTGTCTTGGGTGACTGCCAGGGTGTTGGCGGTGCTCAGGTATTGAAAGGTCATGAACAGCGCGTACAAGCCGAGCAATCCTGCCAGGTACCAGCCTGGTTTGATGCGTCCCCAGGAGATTTTAGCCAACCATTCTGGTATCAGCAGCAAGCCGCGAATCAGGCTCGAGCCGAGGTTGGCGGCGAGGCTGGCGCTTTTGAGGGCGGCGGGGTGAAGAGGTTTGGGTGTTTGCACCGAACTGCGAATGGTGTTTTCACGTGGCTCGGTCGTGTCCTCTCGGGTTTCGTCTTGCATGGGGCATTCTAGTACAGGTTTGAGGAGAATCGTTGGTTTTGCAGCCATCGCGCCAGCTCGAGTTTGAAAACTTTTATTTCAAGACCGACAGGTAAGCCTGCCAAGGTCCAACGGCGTCTCGGTAATTTTTTGCCAGCGTTCTGCTGATTTGCACGATGTGATCCAGGTCGTGTGCAACCCAGGTGGCGAGCAGTTGCGCCAAGCTGATGCCGCCAAATTCTGGATGGTTGCCGAGCTTCTCGAGGTCTTGGGCGTCAAGCTGCATATCTTTGAGGGTGACAATATTTTGCTGGCGCAGAATCTCGAATTTTTCGAGCAACTCGGGCATGGTTTTGCCTTTGCTGGCTTCAAATTGCGCGAAACGGTCAAACGGCGCAAACGGTTTTTGCATTCCAAACTCGAGGATGGTTTTGACGCGGGGAATCCAGTTGACTTGCTCGCCGTATATCAGGTGTCCGACAACATCGAATGGACTCCAGGTGTTCTCACCCTCGTTGTTTTCGACCCAGACTTTGGGCAGCCCTCGAAGCAGGTCTCCCAGTACCATTGGCGTGCGATTGAGAATGTTTATCGCGTGTTCAATCTCAAATTCCATGATGATCTCCTGTTAACCCGCAATCAGTGTTGAGGTGGCGTCGGCAATCGCCCACTCCTCGTTGGTGGGAATCACCAAGGCTTTGGCTCGAGAGTTAATACCCGAGATGATGATGGCGTTTTGGGCGTTGGCATCGGCGTTCAACTCGAGTCCGAGAAACGACATGTTGGTCAAAATTCTGGCTCGCATCTTAAAGTCATTTTCACCGACGCCCGCCGTGAAAATGACGGCATCCAGTCCGTTCATGGCGGCGGCGTAAGCGCCAATAATTTTTTGCACGCGGTAGGCAAACACCGCCAGGGCGTGCCCTGCCCAAACATCGCCCGTTTCGGCTTTGGCGTGAACATCGCGCAGGTCGCTCGAGCCTGAGAGTCCCTGCATTCCAGAATTTTTATTGAGCAGCTCGAGGGTTGCGCTGACGCCGCTTCGTTTTGCCAGCTCGAGCACCACGCCCGCGTCCAGATCGCCGCTGCGCGTGCCCATGACCAGTCCCTCGAGCGGCGTGAAGCCCATGCTGGTGTCCACGCTCGAGCCGTGCAGGATCGCACAGGCGCTCGCGCCGTTACCCAAATGAAGTGACACCAGTTTTAAACTCTCAAGAGGTTTCTCGAGGATTGTGGCGGCTTTGGATGCCACATATTGGTGGCTCGTGCCGTGAAAACCGTAACGCCGAATTTTGTCTCGCTCAAAAAATTCTTTGGGAATGGCGTACAAAAACGCTTTGGCGGGCAGTGTGGCATGAAAACCCGTGTCAAAAACCGCCACATTGGGCAAACCAGGCAGTGCCAGTTGTGCCGCCCGAATGCCAGCGATGTTGGGCGGGTTGTGCAGGGGCGCAAGGTGCGCGTTTGCCTCGAGCGCGGTCATGACCGCATCCGTAATCCGAACTGGTTTAATGAAAGCCTCGCCACCGTGCACCACGCGGTGCCCAACAGCTTGAACATCACCAAAATCCTCGAGCGCCGCCACCGCCGCGATTGCCGCCGTGTGGTCGGGCGCGTCAATTTTGATCGGCTCGAGTTGAGCGCGTTTCAAAGTTGCTTCGTTCGAGCCAATCCGTTCGACCAGACCTTTGAGGATGGCTTCTTGGGTAAAAGTCTCGAAGATCGCGTATTTTAAACTCGAGCTGCCACAATTTAAGACCAAAACTTGCATGGCTCATTCTGACATTTTGAATGGCAATTCAAAAGGTTTCATCGATCTGCGTTATTCTAAAAAAGCAATGCCGCAAATCACCACCCAGAACGATGCCCTTGAAAACCTTGCCAAACGCTTACTGGGTTTAAACTCGTTTCGTCCTGGTTTGGCGACCGCACTCTGGGGCGACCCTGGCATTGGCAAGACTTTTGGTGTCGGGCGTTTGTTGAAGCAAACACCCGTGACAAGTGCTCAAGTTCATGCCAATCAAAGCTTGCGTGACATCTTGCGGGCTTTGCCGCGACCAAAGCCAATCTCGGCTTGGGCGAGTGTCTTGCTTGAGAGGCTCGAGCACGGGGAAACGCTTTCAAAAGTGCAACAGCTCGAGTTGTTCGGTAGCTTCTTGGACAAACTGCGCCCCTTTGTGCTTCACATCGATGACCTTCATGAAGCCAGCTTCGAGCGGACTGAATTGATTTTGGCTTTGGCGCAAAAAGTCTTGCATCTGCCTGGCGTGGGTCTGATCGTGACCAGCCGCAGCAAACCACTGGCACCGTTTGAAACCATCAGGCTCGAGCCTTTGAACCGTTTACAGACCGCGCACCTTCTCGAGGTTGAAGCCGCCGCGCCATTGCCGCCCGACGCGCAGGGTTGGATATTTTTAAGGGCGCTGGGCAATCCATTGTTCACGCTCGAGTATTTTCGGTTTTTGAGCCGTCAAGGTTTTTTGTACAATGACGGCAAACGCTGGCGTTGGCACGACCCAGAGCGCGAGGTTGTGCCCGTGACCGTCGAGGCTTTGATTGAACGGGTGTTGCAGTCTGCCAGTCAAAATCCAGACCTCGAGCGTCTGATTGGGGTCAAGGCAATTCTTGGTTTTCAAGCCTCAAAGACCGTTCTGGCAGAGGTCTTGGCGGTCAGCCTTGAAAAACTGCATCTGTTGCAGTCCGAACTCGAGGGGCGCGGCATTTTGAGGCACGGCGAATTTGCGCATCCGTTGTACCGCGAACTTGGGCTGGGCAACCTGGCAATCGAATCGCGCCGTCAACTGGCACGTCACGCCCTCGGGATTCTCGAAACCAACGATGTCGAGGCGGCGGCGCATTTGGTGGCTTTGGCACAACTGCCAGCCCAAACCGCCATCGATCTGCTGCAACGCGCCGCGAACAGTGCTCGAGCCGCAGGTCGCCCCGTTCAAGCCAGTCGTTTTTTGGCGGAGGCAAGTGCTTTTGGAGTTGGTGAAGTTCGTGCCAGTCTGGCTTTTCAAGCCGCACAGGGCTTGAGGCACAGCGATGTTCCCCAGGCGACGCGCCTTGCCGAGATTGCCAGCAGCTCGGGTCAATTTAGGGGCGACGCGATTTTTTTGATTGCCGAATTGCAGGCGGTTCAATTGCAGGGTGTGCAAGCCGAACGCAACTTGGACCGCCTGACCCCCGATGAACAAGCCAGTCCGTTGTGGATTGCGCGGCGTTTGCAACTGCGTTCGATTGCTGGAAACCACACGGGAGCGCTCGAGATTTTAGATCAACACCCCCACTTGCTCGAGCACAGTGATGCCAGCACCTTGCACCGTGTGGCGGTTTCACTTGCCAGCCTGGGCAGACCCGAGGAGGCAGAGCAATTGCTTACCCCGTACTTTAAGGAAAATTTGAGCGGGAGCGACCAACTGGTGTTGTTGAAAGCCGCCGGGGTGGTGGCGTATTTCAAAAACGATTTTGAACGCATGGATCAACTCAACCAGCACGTTTACCAACTGGCGGCAGAAATTTCGGATTTGCGTCTGATGGATGCCGCCGTGTTCAACCGCGCCCTGGCGCTCGAGTACCTTGGGCGTTACGTTGAGCGCATGGCGTGTCTTCTGGAGGCGCTAAGCCTGTGCCGCGAACTTGGCGACAGCACCGCCTACGTGATCGCGCAGGTGGCTTATGCGGGCGCCCTGACCGACATTGGCGAGTTTGAGCAAGCCGAGGCGATGCTGCTTGAGGCACATACCGTTCTGGTTCGGGCGGACAACAGCGTTTACTTGTTGGATTGCGAGAGCGCTTTTGAAAAACTTTACCGCGATTGGCGACCCGCCTACGGCGGCATTCTGGCGCTCAAACACGCGCAGGCGGCGCTCGAGTGCGGCAAAAAAAGTGGCAATCCGCGCCATGAATTGCAGGGTCTAGCCATTTTGGGCTTGGCGCAAAGTTGGGCTGGCGATCCCAGACAAGCCTTGAGCATTGCCAAGGAAGGGTTTTTGAAGCTCGAGCAATTCAATTTACCTGCCCTGAGTCAACAATTTCTGGCGGTCGAGGCGTCTGCCCTGATTGAACTTGGCGACCCTCGAGCTGGCGGTTTGCTGCAAAACCTCGAACTCGAGACGCACAAGCTGGGTGATGCCATCGGGGCGCAGATGTTTGGTCTGGAATTGGATCGCCTTGAAAACAATGTTGATCGAGTGCAGCAACGAAAAGCCTGGTTTGAACAGCATGGCTTACAGAACGGTTTAAAACAGATCGCGCGTCTTTTCCCAGAACTGGGGGAAGCAACACAATCCAAAGCATCAACCTCAAATGTCACTTTGGATGTGCTTGGCGCAATTCAGATCGATCTGAACGGCATCAAAACCCCAGTCAAAGGTCAAAAACGTCAGGAATTGCTGGCAGTCCTGCTCGAGGCTCGGATTGCGGGGCGCACTGAGGTCAGCAAGCTCGAGTTACTTGACGTGCTTTACCCTGAAGGCGATGAAGTCCGAGGCTCATCGTCGTTAAAAGAGGTGGTGCGTCAAGTGCGATCAATTTTTGGACAGCAGACCATTCAAACCACGCTCAAAGGGTACGCCCTGGGCAGCCTTCAATCTGACGCCGAAATCTTTTTGGAACATTTTGACCCCGAACTCTGGCGTGGATCGTATCTGAACGGTTTGGTGCTCGAGCGTTCCGATCATCAGGTTCGCAATGCCATTCATTTTGCCTTGCAGACCTGCATCTCAAAGCTGGCAGGTCAACCCAAAGAGGTCATTCGACTCTCCAAAATTCTGCTCGAGGCAGACCCGTATCATTTGGTCACAATTCGCGCCCGCTTGCAAGCCTTGGCGTTGAACACCCCAATCTCGAGCATCGACCGCGAGTATAAAAGTTTTAAAAGTCGTTTTTTGGAGGTGGGCGAGTCTCTGCCCGAAAACTGGCAGGCATTTGTGGAAACCAATCTGTTGGTGGAAACAAAAAACGCCCTTGCGGGCGTTTTTGCTCTGGCTGGGGAACAAGGATTCGAACCTTGATTGGCGGATCCAAAGACCGCAGTCCTGCCGTTAGACGATTCCCCAACACGGGTTTAACGGTTTGTCTTAAGCCGATGAAATTTCATCAAGCCTTGGCAGGCTCAAGGAGTGTACAAAGAAAACTTCAAGTGGTCAAGGTCAAGACTTTTAATGACAGCCACTGCAAAGTCGTAATCCAAGACACCCAACAATGATTTGATATCTTCTCGTTGCAAGGGTGAGCACAAGGTTCATCCCTACCAGACATGATTTTCCGTAGGTGCGCCGCTTGCTGCGCCTTGCAGAATAGGAATGCTTATCTAAAAAACAGGCGATATTTTGACTTTGCGGTGCCGTGCGTTCATTGCGAAAAATACCAAAATGATCTAGATTGATTACGTTAACAACAAAACAAAGGAGCGTCATGATCGATCCCGAAATCAGCAAAGCCTGGGCTGCCAACAACGCCGTCAACAACAAACTTCTGGCGCACCTCACGCCCATCATGCTCGAGGCGCTCACCCCTGGTGGCGGTTACAGCACGGCGCAACATTTGGCGCACATGACCCAGTGCATTAAAGGTTGGGGCATGGAACTCGAGGCGAGCGGGTTAAAGGACTTGCCCGACCTGTACTCCAATTACGATCCCAGCACGGGCAGATTCGACGCCGAAACCAACCTTGATCGCATCAAAGCGGTCATGACGCAAACTCGAGATGCAGCCCTGAAAACGGCTGAGCTTGCCACCGGCATGGGCAATCTGCCGCACGGCAGCGTGGGGGCTTTCCTGCTTCACATGCTGGTGCATGAGGCGCACCACCGAGGACAGATTTTGGTGTCCCTCAAAACGGCTGGGCATAAACTTCCCGATGAAGAGGGCATGTGGCTGCCGTGGCGCTCTTAATGAACAAACTCGGGTTTTAAAGGCGTTTCTCGAGCAAGACGGTTGCCCTGGCTTGAATGTGGTTTGGCGCGAGTCCCTCGGAGGTTTTAAAACCAATGCCGACGTTTTCTGGCTCGAGGTTGAGAAGCCTCGCCAGGTTTGCCGCCATCGCATCGCGCAGTGCGCCAAGCTTTGGTTTGTCGAGCGTGACCACCACAGCCAGATTCACGATCTGCCAACCCAAGAAGTGCACTTTCTCGAGGGCAGCCTGCAAAATAAGGCTCGAGTCCATGCCCTTGTGTTCTGGGGACGTGTCTGGAAAAAATTTTCCAATGTCGCCCAACGCGAGGCTCGAGAGCAGTGCATCGCTGACGGCGTGCAAGACCACATCGCCGTCCGAATGCGCCACCGCGCCAACGGGCGAGTCTGGTACAAAAATGCCAGCGATCACCAGTGGTCGTTCAGGCTCGAGGCGGTGCGCGTCCTCGCCGTAACCGATGCGGAAATTGGTGTTCATGCCCGTAGCGTCGTTCCCGCGTTGCCGTTCGCGGCTCGCTCGAGAACCCCCGCTTGCATTCCAGAGGCGATGGTCGCGGTCGGTGCGCCGCGTTCAATGGCATACAGTGCCGCCTCAACTTTGGGAATCATGCCGCCGGCAATGATGCCTTGCTCAATCCAAGCCCGAGTCTCGAGCGCATTGAGCTTCGATGCCAGGGTGCTGGGGTCTTCCTTGTCGCGCATGACCCCTGGCACGTCGGTCAAGAACACGATGCTCGAGTTCAGAGCGCCCGCCACCGCGCCCGCCGCCCAGTCGGCATTGACGTTTAAGGGTTCGCCAGCCTCATCTACGGCAATGCCGCCAATCACAGGCGTGAACCCAGCTTTGAGAATCTTGTGAATCAAAACCGTGTTGACCGTCTCCACCCGTCCGACCCGTCCAAATTCTGGCTCGAGCCGCACGCCGACCAACAAGTTCGAGTCGCGTCCGGTCAAACCGATGCTTGAACCAATGTCTTGGGACAGTTCTTTTGAAAGTTTGGTCAGGCTGGATTCGATCACCTCGAGCGCCTCGGGCGTGGTGACGCGCAAGCCGCGCAGAAAATGGCTTTCGATGCCGAGACGCTTGAGGTTGGCTTCGATCACGGGTCCGCCGCCGTGAACCACCACCACGGGGCGGGTGCGGCGTAAATTTGCAATCTCGCTGGCGATGGCGCGGCGCAGCTCGAGCGTCTTCATGGCGTTGCCGCCGTATTTGACCACCAAAATGTCACTCAACGTGCTATTCATCCTGACTTCTCCCAAAAAATTCGGCTAAACCTGGTTTTCCCGCCTCAAACTCGAGTCTTTCGTAACCCTTTAGCGTGCCAGCGTCTTCGAGTGCTTGCAAATCCTCAAAACTCAAATTGGGCTGCTCGGGTTTGGTGGCTGTGGCAACCTCGAGATTGTTACGAAAGCTATTGATTCGGGCGGGAATTTCTTCACCAAAACACGAAACCGTCAAGGCAAAATTCGATAAACCTCGAGCCACAGATTCAAAATCGTCTCTGTCGCCATCGTCAAGAAATTGATCAAAATAAATGTGCACCCAACCGTTACTCACGCGCAAAAACGCGCTCGAGTTGGCTTGCAGGTTCGGCATCAACAAGGTTTTAACGCGCTCCAAGTCGTTTGTCTCGAGGTGCAGACTGGCAATCATGTCATCATTCCAATGTGCATTTTAACGGGATATCTCGAGGTTGCTGGGCACAAGTTCTTTGGCGTACCACGCCAGCACTGGGCGAGCATCAACGGCAAAGTGATAGCCAAGGCGCTCCCAGAATTTGACCGCACCAGGATTTTCACCGTAAATTCCTGCCAGTAAGCGCCGCACGCGACGCGGTGCAAACGTGCCTTCATTCAGGCGCTGTTCAAGGTTTTGGACAATCTTGGAGCCAAAACCGCTCGACTGCGCGTCTTGGGCAATCAGGAGCAAATTGATGGTCGCATCGCCAGATTGTGGGTAATCGAATTTCAAATCCAAATAGCCAAACGGCTCGGGAGAATTGTCTTTAAAGTACAACTCGAGGTAACGCCGGGCGTCGCCCAAGGCACTTTCCAACTCGCGGCTGACATCGAACTGGTTGGGAATTTCGGCGGCAATGATGTCAAAGTAGCGCCTGGAGCGCTGGTACAAAGCTTGAACATTCTGTACGTCCTCGAGTTTGACGGGACGGGGATAAAAGTCGGTGTTCACGTTTGTAAGATTATAAGCCCAAAGCACAATTTCCTTGGTTATCTGATGAACAAAGCCAAAAAGATTCGTTCTGCACGAAATAAATCAAGCAGAATCTCGAGAAACTTAGTCAAGATCACGCCCTCAATTGGAATTCTGGAGGCAGATTTTGAAAAGTTGCTCGAAATTTCAGATTTTCCAGGGTTTAGCAGTCCAGCACCGCGTTTTGTGTGCCGTGTGAGTTGGACACGAAGCGGTCTGCACCGTTGTCGTTGTCAAACCAGGTGCTGTCGCCTTTTGAAAGCAAATAACGGAATTCGTAACTCTGCCCTGGCTCGAGGTCTTGCTCGAGTTTCCACTTGCCGTTTTTGAGTTTGGGCACCTCGAGCGGTTGCCAGTCGGTAAAGTCAGCGATCAGGGCGATGCTGTCGGCATCAATTTCGCTGGGTTCAAAACTGACCTTGGTGACGTTGCGGGATTTGACAAATTTTTTGTTAATCATGGTGGTTCTCCTTGGTTTCAGGCGCTGCCCGGTGGGTTGAGAATTTCGGGTTGCATAACAAAACGTATACTGCAACGCACACGCGCAGGGTAATGAATCCAAGTATGTGTTTGATGTGTAAGCTTGTTACTCATTCGGGGTACAATGCTTTCGTTATTAAACACCAAACAGTGAACTTCACAGTGCGGTTTGGTTTGTATTGGATTGAGTACAGACTTATGCAAATGACTGCATTTTTATGCAAAAAGTATACATGAGTCAATTGACTCAACTCGAGTGACCTAACCTGAAACTGGCAATTCAAACACCAACTCCTCACCGTCTTCTTCATCCCACTGCCGACCAACTTGAGCAAAACCAAATTTGGCAACCAACGCCAAAGACGCAACATTCCCAGGGCTGACCGAAGCCACAAAAGTCTTGACCCCAGACTCGAGCCTTGCCCAATCAAGCAAGCCATCAACAGCCTCGAGCGCAAAACCTTGGCGTCTGAAGGCTGGAAAAACCCCGTAACCGACCTCGAGTCTGCCAGCAAAACTGGGTGCACCATGAAAACCGACACAACCAATCATCTGTCCAGCAAACACGACACTCCGAACCAAATACGGCTGCTCGAGCGGGTTGTTCTCGAGCTGCTTCAGTCGCCGGTACATCAAACCCGTCAAATCGCCTGGAAAATCGCTGGGAAGTTGATAATCGACCAGTATTGGCGTACCTTGCAACGCAGCCCGCATAAAGTCTGGACTGCACGAGATTAACTCGAGCCGTGACGTACAAATGACTGCAACGTTCATGCGTGTATGCTACCCGAATTGCTGACGGATGGCTTGAGTGGGGTTGAATTGCTCCTGCCATGTCTGCCCTCGAGTTGGAAGTGTTGTTGAAACGCGGCAGGCTTGAAGCTCAACAATTCACATCTCAATGACGCACTTTCATGTATAGTTTCACCATGACCTGTTAAGGTTACGTGATTTCAAAACTCGCCTCCCGCACCTTTCGTGCGCGAGGCTTTTTTCTTAAAAATCGCGTGGTAAACGGGTTTATCGGGAGGCTTTTATGGGCAGACACTCCTTGTTTGATTTACAAGACCTCATCTGGGCTGGACGTTACAGCATCAAACCCCATGCTGCACGGCACGCCATCAGTGAAGGTTTCACCGAAGCCGACATTGTGGCAACCCTCGAGCGTGGACGCGAAATTGCGGTCTACCCAGAGGACTCAAGGATGCTGATTCTGGGTTATATTTGCGTCAGCACCATCAAAATTCCGCTTCATGTGGTGGTCGATTACAGCCTGTACCGCTGGCTCGATGTGGTCACGGCGTTTATTCCAGAGAATCCCTACCGTGTGATCTCACGCGAACGCGTGGCGATTCTGGTGTCCAAAGACCGTGAAGACCTCAGGGAACAATTGATCGACCCGAGCAAACGCGTCAAGCATCACCGCGCCAGAAGCGCCAGGGCTTGGAGAGGACGACACGCTTAGGCGTCTGGGTGCGGTAGACTGACACATGGATTTGGTTCATCGGCAACAAGAACTGCGTTTGCGGCTGTTAAACGCCGCCTACAAAAGCTTCGTTCAAACGCCAAGCGATTACATCGACGTGGCACAACTGAACTTGGTGTCCCCACCCGATGTCGCTCGAGTGCCGCTCGAAAGCGACGACGACGCGACGACCGTGTCTGTGGATTTCAGCACCGACCCGATCAACCCGACCGAAATTCGAGCCGCCGTGTATTACCTGGTCGAACGGCAACTCTTGACCATGCTGCCGCCAGAATCGCTCGAGAAGTCATTGATTCCAGCCTCGAGCCTGCACATTCACATCACTGCCAACGGGGTTGACGCCTTTGAAGCCTTTGTCATGAGCAGCGAATCTCGAGCCAGCGAACGCCCCGTGGGATTTAATTTTACACCCGACCCGACCAAGGGTTTTCCACTCGCCCGCGCGATTCCAGGCTCGAGCGACCCACCAACCCGAGAGTGAGGGACAAGATGAGTGTTTTGGAAAAATTGTTGGTCTCTCGGGCTGGGCGCATCATGTTTATTGCCTTGACGGTTCTGGCGGTCATGCTGGCTTTAAACGCCGTGCGCGGTTTGCTGGGTGAAACCGGTCCATTTTTGAAAGAACTGGGTAACGTCACCCGTTTGGCGCTGCTGTCTTACCTGTTCGCTTACCTGTTCAATCCTCTGGTGCAATGGTTGGTGTCCCGCCGATTCTTGCAGGCACGCGGCATCAGACCATTCGCTCGAGCCATCGCCGTCACCATCGTGTACCTGATCGTGATTGTCTTTTTGATTGTCGCCTCATTGGTGATCGGATCATTGATTCGGCAATTGATTGTTTTCGCCCAACAATTGCCGACCCTGATTACCAGTTTGCAAGGTCTTTTGAACGGCTGGCTGGTCAATTTGCAACAAGTCCCAGAATTACACGACGTGCTTCAAAACACCACCAAAACCATTCAAGATGGACTCTCGGGCTTGGTTGCCAAACTCCTCGAGTTCTTGCAAGGTTCTGGCTTGAGCATTCTGACCCGTGCGGTCGGTGTGGTCGGCAATGTCTTCGAGTATTTTCTGGTGTTCGTGCTCGGCGGTTACATGCTCTTTACCTTTCCAAGCATCGGCAAAACCTTGCTCGAGGTGCTGCCCGTGCGGGTGCAACCCACCGCGCTCGAGCTGAGCAAGGATGTCAGCACCGCCATCGGTGGTTACATTCGCGGTCAATTGATTATTGCGCTCTCAATCGGCATCATGATCGGTCTGGGCTTGACCATCGTCGGTTTGCCGCTCGGTCTGGCAATCGGATTTATTGCAGGTGTGTTCAACATCGTGCCGTACCTGGGCGTGGTGATTGCCGTGACCCCCGCCATTTTGTTGGCACTGCCAGGAGGTCTGATCAAAGTCTTGTTGGTCGGCGTGGTTTTTACGATAGTCAACCAACTCGAGTCCCATGTCTTTGCCCCGCAAATCCTCTCCAAAAGCACCGATTTAAGCCCGATCAGCATTATCCTGGCAATCTTGTCCGGTCTGGCGCTCGGCGGCGTGGTCGGCGCGTTGCTGGCTGTGCCGTTAACCGCACTGGCAAAATTGATGATTCGCAAATATTGGATTGGCTCGAGGTTTCATGGCGGCGAAAAAGTGATCAGTGAGGTGCTGCTCGAACCCGTAGAACCTGAATACTTAGACCAATGAAGCTCGAGGAAAAACTTGAAGGCTGGAAGAATCTGGCTCGAGAAATCGCTGTCCCTGGGGTGGCGATTGCAGTTTTGGACGGGGGAAACCCCGTTTGGAGCGCTGGTTTTGGCGCGGCAAACGCGACATTGCCCGTGACCTCCAACACCATTTTTGAAGCCGCCAGTTTAAGCAAACAAGTTGTGGCTTTTGCTGCCCTGAAGTTATGTCAATCAAGTTTGCTCGAGCTTGATACACCACTCGCTCATTACGTTCCTGAAGTGAATCTCGAGCTTGACCCTCAGCTTGGTGAGATCACGGCACGTCATGTGTTATCGCACACTTCGGGGCTGCCAAATTGGATACCTGAAACTGAAATTGCCGTGACGCAATTTCAACCTGGAACGCGGTTCTCGTACTCGGGAATTGGTTTTCAAAAACTGCAAGCAGTCATCGAAAAAATCACAAACAGTTCTCTCGAGGAACATCTGCAAGAAACCATTTTTCAACCATTCAAAATGCAAAACTCGAGCTTTGTCTGGCATTCAAACATGGAAGCTCGAGCGGCGTGCGGTCATGACCAAAACGGTGAAGTCTTACCAAAAAATACGGTCACTCGAGCACATGCCGCCCATTCGCTTCACAGCACCGTGACAGACTTGGCGATTTTTTTACAAGAATTTTTGAAATCCGAACTTTTGCTCGAGATGCTGCAACCACAAGTGCAAATTAACCAGAACGTGTCCTGGGGTTTGGGATGGGGACTCGAGCAATGCACGTCAGGGCAATTTTTCTGGCAGTGGGGCAACAACCCAGGCTTTCGACCGTTAATGGCTGGCTCGAGGGACACGGGTTTTGGTTTGGTGATGCTGACCAACGGCGCGAACGGTGACAAACTTTGGAAACCGATACTCGAGGATTTAACGGGTGAAATTCATCCTGCGTTGACTTGGCTCGAGGAAAATTAGTGCTTTTAAGCAGGTGACAATTGCGCTGACAACGTCATTTGCTGACGATTCCAGGCAAGCGTTTCTTTGATCGCCACCTCGAGCGAGGTGGGTTTGACATGAAACGTTTTTTGGAAGTCGCTCGAGTCCATGATGAACGGCTGATTCCATTCGTAAAGCATTTCGACGGCTTCTTTCATGATCGGGTTGAACAAACCCAGGACATTCAAAATAAAAGCTCCAGCCACTTGGGTTTTGACCTTTTTGCCCAGTTGGGTTTCAATCAATTTCACCAGTTGGTTTTGCGTCACCGCTTCGGGGCTGGGAACATGCCAAGCCCGACCAAAAACCTTCGGCTCGAGGTTGGCATTGACCGTGCCGATGGTTGCCAAGGCGCGTCCAAAATCTGGGGCATACGTGAAGGTGTGGGGCTGGTCCAACCGCCCGAGAAGATTCATGGCTTTGTTTTGCAGTGCAGGTTTGAACAACAGATTTGCCATGACCTCATCTTCTGGTCCAAAGAAATTCGAGCCTCGCACCAACGCCACCCGAACCAGTCCGTTTTGGTGTGCCTCGAGTGCGCTGCGTGCCATCTCGGCGCGGATCAGACCTTTTTTGGTCTGCGCGTTGTAAGAACTGGTTTCATGCAGCGCTTGCCCATTTGAAGCGCCGTACATGTATAAGTTATCGGCAATGACAAGTTTGGCGTTGTGACTGGCGGCAGCCTCGAGAATGCTGGCTTGCATTTTGGGGAAATTTCCAGCCCATTGGTGGTAGGCGGGTTGCGCACACTGGTAAACGCTGGTCGCGCCCTGGGTGACGCGGCGCGTGAACTCGAGGTCGTAAGTGTCGCCTTTGAAAATTTCGATGGCTTTGGGAAGGTCGCTGGTTTGACCGCTGCGGTTGACCATTTGCACGCGGTGTCCGAGCTTGTGAAGTTCCAGCGCGGTTGATTTTCCCAGTGGTCCAGTGCCGAAAATCACGTGCAGTTCTTGGGTTGGGTTGTTCATGAAATGCTCCTTTGGTCATATCTAAACACTGCTCAATATCTGAACATTGATAAGATACACGGCTATCTGAGCAATGTCAAGTTCTGTGCTGGAAGTCCAGACAAAACCCGAGCGAACAAGTCTGAAGGCGCAATATCTCAACCAGGAAAGCTCGAGAAAGCCAATCAAGACAGTTAAATATCCCAATACCTTAATTTTTCAACCATTTCAGGCTTCACCAAAGCTGCAAATTTTGCCAACCCAGCCCGATCAGGCGCCTCGAGGTGATACCTGAAATTCCAAAGGTAATGCTGCACAATCCGCACAGGCAACTTCAAGCGTGCCGCCTCGAGTTCGGCAATTTCTGCCAGATGCCCGACACCCCAACGCCTCGAGTTGCGCATTGCTAAAATCAGTTCCGTGGGTGGTGGATTGTCCGCCCTGGATGCCCAAACCGCAAAAACAAACGGCATTCCCGTGTGCCCGTACCAACTCTCTGCCAGATCGGTCACTTGCACGGTTTGACCGCTCAAAAATTGCCCCTTGTCGGGCAGTCTGAACATTTGAGTGGTCTCAGAAATCGGACCACACAGACGATACCACTGCACCAGGGCATCGTCACCGATCAGCAAGACCGCAGGATACGTCTCGAGCAGCGTCTCCAAATTTTCAGACGCGCGTTCGAGCTTGGCATTGATGCCATCAAGTTTTAAGAGCGTCTCGAGTAATTTGACACTGGTGGCGCTTTGGGTTGTCACCGCAATTGTTCGCCCCTCGAGTTCATTCCACGGCACGGTATGAAATAAATTCACGCTGTAGACCGAACCCAGCACCGACACCGAAAAATCGGGCAGTGCCCGCAACGTGTTGCCATGCTCGAGAAACTCAAACACCGAAATGTTGGCTAAATCCACGCCCCCCTCGAGCAGCGCCGCGTTGATTTCGGTCGGTACGCCGCGCACAAACTCGACTGGAAACCCAGTTAAAGCTGGCTCGAGATGATGCAGAAGTGGGGCGACATTGGTGTATTTGATGATGCCAAGACGGGTCACGGTGAAAACAGTTTAATTGGTTTCTCGAGTTCAGGTGTCCTTATCAAACCTATTTGATATCTTTTCATGATCTTGCCAACCGCTTGCGCATCAATCGAACAAAACCCAAATTGAAGTACGGATCAAAGCTGATGACCTGTGTGCCGTGGTCATAGAAATAAATCGGTGGCGTATCGTCAGCCAGTCACGAATTTTGCAGCGCTGAAGGACGGTTAATGACGCTGATTGGGGTCAATTCCATTGGAGGATCGCGCTTCGAGTCGCTGAGTCGCATAGTCTCGCTGGTTATGCACTGGGTTGCGGCTCAAACGTCGGACCATTCGTGGTCGGACCGTGTGGTGTCCAAATCAGGCGGTCTATGCACATCCGTCTGCCAGTGTGTGCCACATCCCACGCGTGGTAAATCAGGTAATCCTCGCCGTCAGGACCAGGCACGACACTGTTGTGCCCGGGACCAATGACGTGGTCGGGAACGGTTCGCAGCAGCGTTGGCGCAGCCGCAACTGATTCCGACCATGGTCCGAGCGGGTGATCTGCAACAGCGTAAGACACACCGTAGCTGAGGTTCGTCCACGCACCACCCGAGTAAAAGCAGTAGTAACGACCCTCACGCTTGACCACAAACGCACCCTCGAGGGTATGCCAATCCAGCACTTGCCCGTACATCTCGCGTTGGCGGGCGTACAATTGCCAGTCCTGCGAGGCACGCAAGACCGTGTGCACTTGGGTTGACAACCGCGTCATCTCCTCGAGCTTGGCGACACTCAAGCCCGTGCCGGGGCGCTGACCGTCGAGAAAATCGCGGGCGAAGTACAAGTACCACTGACCGTCATCGTCCTGAAAGGGGCTGGCATCAATTGCAAATGGCTCGTCCGGTGTGAGATTCACACCCGAATCGATGAAGGGTCCCTCGGGTTGCCCTGATACGGCGACCCGCAGGCGATGTCCGGCATCGCCCATTCCAGCGGAGTAATACAGATAGAACTTCCCATTGGCAAACGCGACTTCGGGCGCCCAGTAATCCGTGAACTCAGCGCCGAGCGGCTCGAGCGCGTGACCAAGGCTGCGCCAGTGAACGAGATCGTTCGAGGTCAGCACCTCGAAGACCCGGTTTGATCCCGGCGCGGTCACGCCCGTGCCGTACGCGTAGTACACGTCCGCGTGGAGCAACACGAACGGATCGGCAAAATAGTGGGGATAAACGGGGTTGGTGTACGTCACGGAACTGTTCAAAGTCATGCAAGTCACCTGTGCGGTGTGACAGCTCGAGCCAGCCGTCTGCCCATGTTTGAGTTTCGAGCAACCCCAAAGCTCGAGTGCGTCACTTTGTACCGACCGCTCGCGTCGCTGGAACAACTTGTCGGGTGGTGGTTGGTTTGACGCTCGGCACACCATCTTTAAAGGTCAGCGGGTCGAGGCGCAGACTGCGTTGCCCATTCGGGTAGCCAGTGTTACCACTTTGCCAGGCATGGTACACCATCCACGGCTTTGCGTTGGCGTCCGTGATGACGCACTGATGCCCTGGACCCGCGACTGCGCCAGCGCTGCTCATGATCGGGGTGGACCACTTCGTGAACGGTCCGAGCGGGCTGTAACCGTACGCATAGCCGACACCGTAGGTATCATTGCCGTAATCGGCAGCCGAGAAAAACAGGTAATACTTGTCGCCGCGCCGGTACATGGTCGGCGCTTCGATCAGGTTGCCCTCCCAGGTATTTGAATTGTAAATCAGTTGTTTGGATTCGCCCATGAGCTGCAAACCGTCGCTCGAGAGTCGTTGGACGTAGATGTATGTGCGCTGACCGCAACAGTTGCCGTCATTTTTCCAGTACAGATACCGATGACCATCGCGGTCGGTGAATGGACTGGCGTCGATTGATCCACCCTGATCGAGCTGGCAGACGAGCGGCTGGGTGCTGTCGTCGCTGAACGGTCCTTCAGGAGTCTTCGAGAACGCCACACCGATGCACTGGCGCTGGCTTTCGGTGTGGCGAGCCGTGTAATACATGGCGTAGCCACCAGGCACCACCGCCACCTCGGGTGCCCATGTCCAGCCCGGCGTCGCCCAGGCGGGCAGGTTACCAAAGGCGTCCGAGCCGTAAACCCAGTTGACCAAATCGCTCGAGTGCAACAGTTGAATCGTCGCACCACCGCCGTTGGTGGCATAGGCATAGTACGTCTGATCGACCCGCAGCACGAACGGGTCAGGAAAATCGGAGGCGTACACGGGATTGGTATAGGTCACGGAAATCTTCGGGGCTTGGGCACTCGAGCTGCCAACCATCACAGCGAGGCTCGAGAGCAGCGCGATGCTCAAGAACTTGAAGTGAATTGGCACACTGTCCCTCCTTTCGATGATACGCCAGCCATCGTGACTGGCGTTGTTCAATGTCGACATTACAACCTCAACATTGAACGGATTTCGGTTAATCTTTCATGCCGGTCAGCGCAATGCCGCTCACCAGATAGCGCTGCGCAGCCAGATACGCGATCAGCACTGGAATCGCGGCGATGGCTGTACCCGCCATCAACTTGCCGTATTCGGTGACGTAGCGCTGCGAGAACGAGGTGATCCCGACCGGTAGGGTCTGCATGTCGGGCGAGGTGGCCACGTACAGCGGCCAGACGTAATTGTTCCACGAACCCATGAACGCGAAGACCGCCAGACTGACCAGCGCGGGCACGCTCAAGGGCAGAATCACATAGATCAGCACCTGCAAGCTGTTCGCACCGTCCATGCGGGCTGCCTCCTCGAGTTCCAAGGGAATGCCAACGAAGAACTGGCGCAGCAAAAACACGCCGAAAACCCCGGCCACGCCAGGCCAGATCAGCGCGTGATACGTGTCAATCCAGTTGAATTGCAGCATCATGATGTAACTCGGGATCAAGGTCACGATCCCCGGAACCATCAGGCTCGAGAGAATGATCCAGAACCACGCCTCGCGCCCCTTGAATTTGAGCCGGGCAAGCGGGTACGCCGTCAGCACGCACAGCGTCAGGTGCGCCAGCGTGAAGGCGAGCGCCGTGAAAACCGAGTTGAACGTCCAGCGCCACAGTTTGCCATCGGGCGAGTTGATGATCTCGGTGTAATTGTCCAAAGTCGGGTGGGCGGGCAGCCACTGAATCGGCGTGGCAATCGCGTCGCTTTCGGGCTTAAACGAGGTCGAGAGCATCCAGTAAATCGGTGCGAGGAAAATCAAGGCTAAAATCATTAGCAACACGAAGCGTGGCGCGTCCATTAGCCAGGTTGGGCGCTGCTGTCGTTTTATCACCCGAGGGGTACTGCCTTGCACGGTGAGAGCCACTGGTTAACCGTCCTTTCCACTCGAGCGCAAATCTTTGGCCATCAGCCTGAACTGAAATCCCGTGAAAATCAGCATCAGCGCCCCGAACAAGAAAGCCATCGCCGCCGCGCTCGATTGCTGATTGTTGCCAAAAGCCTCTTCGGTGATGTACTGAATCACGCTTTGCGTGCTGCGGGTCGGTCCGCCACCGGTGATGACCAGCGACTGCCCAAAGAGTTGAAAAGAAGCCAGCACCGTTGTCACCGCAATAAACAGCGTGGTCGGCGAGAGCAGTGGGAAGGTGATGAACCGAAACTGCGCCCATGGTCCCGCGCCGTCGAGCTGTGCGGCTTCGTAATAACTCTGGCTGATGCCGCCGAGCGCCGCCAAGTACAGCGTCATGTTGAAACCAATCGTCCACCAGACCGTACCAACGATGATCGGAACCCACGCCCAACCCTCGGTGGTCAGAAACTGGATCACCGCCTGCCCGAAGAATTGCTCGCGGATCACGTTGATCAAGCCGCTCTGGTTATCGAACATCCAGCGCCACAAAATACCCATCACCGAGACCGACAGAATACCGGGCATGAAGAAAATAGCCCTGAAAATGTTCTGTCCAAAAATCGGGCGGTAAACCAGCAGCGCCAAGCCCAGCGCCGTGCCGACCAGAAGAGGCACGCTGACCACGGTAAAGAACGCGGTGTTGAGCAAGGTGCGCCAAAAAAACTGCGATTGCGGACTCGAGGGGTCAAAGATCTGCGCGTAGTATTTGAGTCCCACGAACGGCGAGTTGCCGCTGAGCAAATCCCATTGGTGAACGCTGACGTAAAAGCCAAACGCGACAGGGTAAACGATGAAGACCAGAAAAAACACCGCGTGCGGCAGTAAAAACAGATATGGCACGAGTGGGTTGGTTTCGTTGAGCGCCAGCAGTGAACCCCGCTGGCTGCGCCTCGTCACCCGAGCGCTCGAGGCGGCGCTCAAGACCGTCCTGCTTTCGCACTGATCTCAGGAGCACTGTTCTCAGGAGCGAAAACTGTCGTTCGCCAGGTCAACCTTCGGGCTGCTTTTCGAGAGAACTCAGGGGCGGACAACTGAGCGCGTATTGCCTGCGACGCTGTGACTCGAGCTGATGCCATGTCGCCTCCATCGATACAGAAAGGACTGAACGGTACGTTCTCCGTTCAGTCCTCGAGTGGCTTATTTGAACTGGCTTCGGACCTGCGCGATTTGCTTGTTGGCTTCATCCACGCCCTGATCGAGCGAGGCTTTGACTTCTTGCTTGCCGAGGTAAGCCCGCTCCCACGCGGCATCGAAGGGTCCGAGGACCTGCCCACCCCACGGGAAGCCACTGGTGGCGTAGACGCTCCCGAGCTTGTCGAAGATGCCACTGATGACCTGACCGTCGAATTTCTTGTCGTCCGCCACCGCCTTCATCACCGGCAGGCTGCCGGTCGAAGTCCACGTCAGGTTCTGCGCGGGCAGCGTCATCCAGTTGATGAACGCCAACGCCGCCGAGCGCTTGTTGCGGTCGTAGCCAGCCGGTTGCTTGGGCAGCGTCAGGTGGCTCGAGCCGCCCCAGGTCGCGTCCTGCTTCGTACCGATGCGTGGCAGGAAGGTCAGCGCGTAGCTTGGGTTTTTTTCAAAGCGGTCCAGGTACCACTGTCCAGACGGGAACATGCAGACCTTGCCCTGGGAAAACGCGGCCAGTTCGGCTTCCTCGGTCGAATTCCCGCGAGCCACGTTTTCTTTTTGCACCAGATCAACCAAGAACTGCACCGCGTCGACGGCTGCCGGAGAGTTAAACGCCGCGTTGTTGTCCTTGTCCGTCAGGCTGCCACCGTTTTGCAAAATCGCGCTGTAGGCGAGCCTCGAGCCGACCCAGTTGTTGTAGAGGCTGATGCCCCACGTCTCCAGGTTCTTGCCGTCGAATCCAGCCTCGCCAGCTTTCTTGCCCGCCTTGTCTGTCGTGCAGGCTCGGGCGGCGGTCAGCAGCTCAGCGCGGGTTTTGGGCGCGGCGGTGATGCCGTTTTTCTTCAACAGGTCCTTGTTGTAGAACATCACGTAAGCGACAGAGGAAACGGGCACACCGTAAGATTTGCCCTTGTAATCGGCGGTGGCAAACAGCGGCTTGAAAAAGCGGTTTTTATCGATGCCAGCGGCTCGAAGCGCGGACGGCGTGATCTCGGTGAGCGCTCCCCTGGCGATGAAGCGGGTGACCTGGTCTTCGTTGATGACCGCCACATCCGGCGCACGACCCGAGGCGACCAGCGGTTCGATCTGATTCCAGGTTGTTCCCCACGGCTGCGCGGTGGCTTTAACGACGATGTTGGGGTTCTGGTCATTGAAGCTCTTCACAAGCTGCTCCATCACCGGACGATCTGCACCGGTGAAGCCGTGCAGGTAGGTGATCTCGACTTTTGGTCCCTTGTAAGTCGAGGTGGATTGGGCAAGACCGACAGCGGCAATGCCAATGACTCCAAAAGCGAGGGCGAGCTTGACGGACGTACTGAGATTTACTTTCATACAGACCTCTTAACTTTCTGCTGGCGCAATCGCCAGCGTTTCGAGTACCCAAATGGGTCGGGAGTGGGGTCAACATCAGTTTCGCGTGCATTGCGCTCGCCAAAAGCGGCGACGAACAGCGATTCGAGGTTGGCTTTGGGGGTGCGATCCATCAGCAACAAGCCATTTTTTTCCTGAAAAGTGTCCGTCAGTTGGGTGTAGCAGTAGCCTGCCAAACCGTCACGACAAGCCCAGAGAGCCAGCATCAGGGCGCTGTATTTGTCCAGAAAGCTTTGCGCATCCGACGCGCGGCTGTACCCCCAGCCAGTTTTACTTTCGCTCGAATAGGCGATCCCACCAAACTCTGAAAGGACCACCGGATGATCGAGGTAGGCAAAGCCCTCGAGGGCCATTGCGCGTCCGCCAGGTTGCAGGGACTTGAGGCTCGAGGAAATCGCGGTCTGGTTGGCGTAGCGCTCCTTGAGTTTCTCGGGGTCGTGTTCATAATCGTGAATGCCGACGATGTCGGTGGTGACGTACTCCCAGCCATCGTTGCCGATCACGGGACGGGTTGGGTCGAGGGTTTTGGTCAGGAAATACAAACTGCGCACCAGATCGCGGTGGCTTGGATTGCTTGGCAGGTCCGGCACGCCCCAAGACTCGTTGAACGGAACCCACGCGACGATGCACGGGTGCGAGCGGTCGCGCTCGATGGCAGCCGTCCATTCGTCCAAGAGTCGGCTCGCGCTGAGGTTATTGAAGCGGTACGCGCTCGGCATTTCCTCCCAGACCAGCAGTCCCAGCACGTCGCACCAATAGAGCCAGCGTGGATTCTCGAGCTTCTGGTGTTTACGTGCCCCGTTAAACCCCAAACGCTTAGTCAGTTCGACATCGACCCGCAATTCGTCGTCGGTGGCCGTCATCAGTCCCTGCGACCAGTAGCCTTGATCGAGCACCATCCGCAGGAAGTACGGGCGTCCATTCAGCAAAAAGCGCTTGGCGCTCAACGATACGCTGCGCAGGGCGGTGTAGCTTTGCACGCGGTCAATCACGGTTTCCACGCCCTCCACGACGCGCAGCAATTCGACAGTCGCACCGATCAGTTGCGGGTGGCTTGGACTCCACAGCAGTTCGTTGCGGTAATCGTCAATCCCCGGATCGGACAACACGACGCGGCGGGACACCTCTGCGCTCGAGACGCCGTAGCGATCATCGCTCAGCTCGGCGTCCTCGGTGTAAAGGCGCACCCGCAGCGCCAACCCCGCGCTCAGCGGACCCTTCAATGTCGCCTCGACGCCGATCTCCCAGCGCTCCAGATGCGGCGTCCAGTGCAAGGCATCAATTCGTGTTTCCGGCACCACCTCGAGCCAGACGGGTTGCCAGATGCCGGTCGTGCGCGGATACCAGATTTCGTGCGGCTCGAGCTGCCAGTCCTGTTTGCCGCGCGGCTTGGCCAGATCGTGCGGGTCGTCCTCGGCGCGAACGACGATCTCCAAGCTGGTAGAATCGCGCAGCAACTCGGTGACATCGGCGCAGAAGGGCGTGTGACCACCGCGATGCTCAGCCACCAGTGAACCGTTCGCCCAGACGCGGGCGCTGTAATCGACCGCGCCAAAATGAACCAGCACCCGTTGACCATTCGCCCACTCACTCGGCTCGAGGTCTACGGTGCGGGCGTACCAGACGACGCTGTGAAAACCAGTATCGCCAATGCCGCTGGCTGGACTTTCTGGCGGGTACGGCAAATTGATGAAACGGTCAAACGTCACGTCGGCGGGGGTCCGCCAGGCGTTTGCATCGTCGAACGCGAAGCGCCACGTGCCGCAGAGGTCTCGCCACTGGGCACGCTCGAGCTGTGGTCTGGGGTGTTCGGACTGAATCATCGTGATGGCCTTTGCACAGCGCGAGGTTTTATACGCAACTCGAGCGGTTGTTGATTGTGATATGCCCTAATGTAACAATAAAACCTGTTATAAGTCAAGATTTATCTAGGTTTATTGAGTTGAATTGCGAGCCTGACCAAACCGATTGACGGCACTCGAGCCACAGTCACTCGAGCCACATTGGAACGGCTCAAGAGCCGTCTGTGAAACGTTGTACTGAATACTTGAGACCTGCGGACTGGCGCGAAACACGGCTGTTCATTTGTCGCAAGTTTTTATGTTATTATTGCGACAAACCCTTTGGAGGCAATACAATGGCGGTCAGCGGCAACAAAATCTTGTTTGTGGACGGCGAATCAGCGCTCCCAGTCTTAAAAGCCCTAGCCAGTGAGACCCGAATGCTGATCCTCGGGATGCTGTCGCACAATATCCTCAACGTCACCGAACTCGCCGCCGCGCTTGGACTGCCGCACTCGACGGTCAATTTCAACCTCAAGCAGCTCGAGGCAGCCGGTCTACTGCATGTCGAATACGAACCCGGTACTCGAGGCTCACAAAAACTGTGTTCCAAGCGTTACGATGAGATTCAAATCAGAATGCCCGGCGTGGCTGTGCAATCGGACAACACGCAACACACAGAAATTTCGATGCCCATCGGCAATTACCGTCACCTGGAAGCCATACCAACCTGCGGTCTGGCCTCGGACATGAAAATCATCGGGATGCTCGACGACCCGCGCAGCTTCTTTGAGTTGGAGCACCTCTTCGCGCAAATTCTCTGGTTCAGGCAAGGTTACGTTGAATATGCCTTTCCCAACAGTTTGCCGTACGGCGCTCAAGCCGTCTCGCTCGAGCTGTCCATGGAAATCTGTTCCGAAGCGCCCCAGTACGACCCTGACTGGCCCTCCGACATCACGATCTGGATCAACAATTGCGAATTGGGAACTTGGACATCGCCCGGCGATCTCGGCGGTGCGCGTGCCCGCCTGACCCCGGACTGGTGGCAAATCGACCAGTCCACGCACGGCTATTTGAAACGCTGGCGCGTGAATGAAAACGGCACGGTGATTGACGGCGAGAGCCTCTCAGCGACCAACATTGCGGCGCTCGAGTTGGGCAGCAACAACCACATTGCCGTGAAGATCGGTGTGAAATCGGATGCGCGTCACGTCGGTGGCATCAACCTTTTTGGGCGCAAATTTGGCAATTACCCGCAGGACATCGTGATGCGTCTCGAGTACGCCTTCGATCAAGATGTCAAACCCGTCGCGCTGCGTTAACCCACTGGCTTCACGGTTGACTTCGCAAGCAAATCGTCAAAACGCGTTCCTCACTGAGCATCAAGCGCAACCACGCGAACGCAGCACCGAGCGCCCTGGTCGTCGGGCTGGGCGGCTGCACCGCTGGAATCAGCCACTCGATTCGACTGAGCGGCTGCGGTACGCGCCGCAAGACCATGCTCAGCGACTGCCCCCAAGGTGGGTCGAGGGCAAACTGAAGGATCACTTGAGCCTCACGCGTGGCGAAGGTCAAACGATTCAACGCATCGAACTCGATCACGGCTGCACTTGCTGGCGGTGTCTGGTCATACTTGATACCAATGGTCTTGTTCTCAAACATCGCCCGCAAGCTCGAGTCAATGGGTTTAGCGCGTGACATTGTGAGACCGTTCCAAGTCAAACCGTTCATCTCCCGAGCCGAGAACGAATCGCGGGAAAGAGGTTTGGCTTGACTTTGTTTTGCCAAAAGTTCATTGCTGGATTGTCCTATCAGTATTGTGAACGGGTGTAAAACCGACTGACGCTGCACTGTCATATGTTTTCACACTCAACTGAATCAGGGTTGAGTGTGAACATCTGGCTTGTTGAGATTGCCTGTACTTTGGAGGCAAATCGCTCATTCGTGGCAACCCCACCACTGGGTTGCTCGAGTTTTAGTCGTGTATCGCTCGAGGAAACATCTGTGACCACGTTATTGACCCGTGGTTATTCACCACTGTGCGAATCCAGCCGCAGTCGTTTCAGACCTCTGTCGCTCGAGGAAACGTCTTGGTCTCGAGCTTGGCTGCCAACCCATGTCTAACGTCTGCAACACATGCCGCGAAAAGCGCAGGTTAGGGTTTGGCGCTGAACCTCGAGAACCCGATCCATCTCGATGGGTGGGTTTCGAGTCCGTTTTACCCCAAAAACCTTTTAATTGGATGTTTGATTTCTGGAAACACCAAACAACCTACCCATCAACGTTGTGCGCTTTATCGCTGAACAATATGTCGTCTTAAGCGTCCCCCATCATCAGTCCCTCAATCGAGTGACCCTGCTTGATCACCTCGAGATCATCAACCAATCGGTACGTCAGGTGGTCCAACACCTCCCCCGCCAAACGCCCGTGGAAGGCTCGCGTGATTTGCAAATCGTGACGCTCGGCATTGTTTGCCCCGGGCGCGTCTACACCCAGCACCAGCACCGGACGCGCTTTTTGCGACACGTTGGCAGTCCCCCGGTGAATGGTCAAAGCCGAACGCACCGAGATGTCCCCCATCATTGGCATCTTGCGTTCCGCTCGAGTCTCGTAGCGGGGATAAAAACTTTTGGGCGGGAACATCTCATGCTCGAATTCGGCTGAGAAATCCCACTGCGTGCCAGGCGCGATCTCGAACGGTCCCATGTCTTTGAGCACATCGACCGTGGTCAGGTTGAAAGCCAACGAGTTCAGGCGGCGACCAACGAGGGTGTCCTGAGGTGATGGGAAGTCACGATGCCACGGTTGGTCGAGTGCGCCGGGGTTCGGAACGTCAAAGCCAATCTCGACGATCTTGTAATTCGGTCCCAGAACCGCCTCGCACACGGCGATGACCCACGGGTGCGAGACCAGATCGATGAACCCACTGATGTCCTCCGGGTGAATCTCGACGTAGTGGCGCTTGGTGCCCCGCCCGACCGCCCCGCCGGGGCGACTCAGTGCAGACTCGTACAGGGCGTTGATCTCTTGCCCGAGGCGGGCGACCCACTCGCGTGGAAACGCGCCTTTTAATCCGGTGATGCCTGGACCGTAAAGCAGACCCATCGTGGTGGCGACGTCGAAGGCTTCCAGGTGCGGCGGTTGCGCTTGGGCGGTTGCGGTCATGGCACTCCTTGGTGTGGTGCCCGGAGAAAACCATTCCGGACGTTTTGGTTGAATCACAGCGGCTTGAATGCGGCTGTGATTTCGAGCGTTTGCACGGCTTTGAGGGTCTGAAACGCGACTGACGGTGGATAAATGTTGAGATGTGGTTGACTCGAGAATGGTATGGCGTTTTCCGAAAACTGTCAAGTCAAACGACACCTCAAGACCTCTCGCTCGAGGTGTCAATCATGCCAATCGGGGATGTCGGCATAGAACCTATTTGGTATCTTTTCATGATGCCGCCCGCCACATTTCGTTTTTACTCCACGCTCAAGCCTGACGGTGGTGTTTTCCATAGGCGCGATCACGCTGTGGCAAAGGACATCCTTGCAAGGGGAATATCAACACGGCGGGCTGGGAAACAGCCTTCGGGTGCTCAACTAACGGTGGGTAGCATATGCGTTGCCTGAGAAGCCCCGCTCTTGCAGACTGGGCAAATTGTCACCGCGTTCCGAGTGCCCTGGCACGCTCGAGCCAGCCACGCCACTCGGCGTGGAGTTCTTCTCGTTTGCCGAATTCAAGGCGCGGCTCAAAGGTCATCGCGGCGGCACTGGCAGGCATTTCCATCACATCACCCGCCAGCATCGCCGCGCCGAGCGCGGTGGCTTCGGATTGCGCAGCGACCTCGAGCGGCACGCCCAGAAGATCGGCTTGGCGTTGCATCAGGTAGTGGTTGGCGCTCAGTCCACCATCGACGCGGATGGTGCTGGGTACGGACACACCCGCCTGCCAGATGGCGTGTGCGATGTCCGTCACGCGAAAGGCAATTCCGTCCAAGACGGCTTTGACAAGATGGGCGCGTGTTGTCCCGGCGGTCAGACCATCGAACACCCCCCGCGCCTTCGGGTCCCACCACGGCGCTCCAAGCCCAGTGAAAGCGGGCAGGAAGCGCACACCGGCTTCGTCATCGACGCTCATTGCAAGGTCGCTCGTCTCGGCGGGCGAGGTGGCGAGTCCGAGTTCAACCAGCCATTCGATTGCCGTACCCGCCGTGAACACGCCCCCATCAAAGGCAAAGGTGCGCTCGAGCCTCGGCACGTTGCGGCTCCAGGCGACGCTGGCGAGCAGACCCGATTCCGCCGAGGGTGGCGTGCCTCCGGCGTTGACCAGCGCAAAGCAGCCGGTGCCATAGGTAATCTTCATCGCACCCGTTGAAATGCAGCCGTTGCCGACGAGGGCGGCGGGCTGATCCACCAGGCTGGTCCGCCAAGGGATTGCACCGCCCCAACTCGGGTGAGTGAGTTCTCCCCAGGGTCCGCAACTCGGGCGAATCTCGGGCAGGGACTCGGCTGGTACACCAAAGACCTCAAGCAGTTCGCCGTCCCAGTCGCCACGCTCGAGGTTGTAGAGTTGTGTGCGCGAGGCGGTCGAGTGGTCGGTGGCGTGCGCGAGGTTTCCGAGGTGGAGCGCCATCCAAGCGTCCAGCGTGCCGAAACGCAATCGCCCCTCGAGTCGTGCCTGCCGCACGTTCTGGTCGTGCTCGAGCAGCCAGGCGTATTTTGCGGCACAAAAATAGTCCGAAAGCTCGAGACCGGTCAGCGCCCGCACGCGAGACGCGTGACCGTCAAGGCGCAGGCGTTCGGTCAGACTGCTGGCGCGGCGGTCGGACCAGACGATCACCTGGGTCAGTGCCTGTCCGGTACGTGCGTCCCAGGCGAGGACGCTCTCGCCCTGGTTGGTCAAACCTGCCGCCCGCACCTCCCGAGGTCCGCCGATCTTCGAGAGCACCTCAGCGACCGCCCCGGTCACACTTGAGAGGATGTCCTCGGGGCGCTGCTCGACCCAGCCCGGGCGTGGGTGTTGGCTCTCGAGACGGCGGTAGGCTCTGGCGACGGATCGTAAACTGTCATCGAAGGCAATCACGGTCGTGCCCGTCGTACCCTGATCGATGCCGAGCAGCATTTAACGTGCCAGTTTCGCGGGCGACACGCCGCGCAACGTGTTGAGGCGTTCCCACCACGGCTGCGCGTCTTCGATTGGCGTGGGCGGCAACCCCGGCACGGATCGCGCCTCACGTCGCACCAGCCCACGTTCCATGAGCAGTCCGACCACGTACTCGGAGATACCCAGACAGGCTGAGAGACCCGTTGAGCGAATTCCGGCGACGTGCAGCACGGCAGGAACACGGTTCGAAAATTCGATCAGGTAGTTGCGCGGATGACCCACGGTGCGCAATCCCACCCAGGCATTGACTGGCTCGAGCGTCCTCAACTGTGGCACAATCTCGGCACCCTTAAGGTGCAGCGTCTCGAGGGTTGTTGGGTGCGGCGTCCAGTCGTGCTTGTCGGGCTGATCCTCGGCGGTCGGACCGACGCAGAGGTGTCCGTAGATCGTCGGAAAGACGAGCACACCCTTGGTGAATTCGTTCGGCACCGGCAACAATGTGTGATTTATCAGGCTTGCGGTGCCGCGTGGATAGACGATGAACTCGCCTCGCCGAGCCGTGATCTCGAACTCGCCGCCTGAGAGTTCATCGGCGAACAGTCCCGCGCAGTTCACGGCAAAGCGGGCTTGAATGAAGGCTCCGACCTCGCCTGATGCCCAGCCGACCCGCACGCCCTCGGTGTCAGGCTCAAGCGAGGTCACGCGGCTGCCGAGTCGCACATCCAGCCCCGCGACGAGTCGGTGCACGACCTCAATTGGATCGGTGATCGCCTCGCCTGGAATCAGCACTCCAGCCATCGCGGGCGCGTTGGGTTCAAGTTGGCGCACCCGTGTCCGACCGACGACCTCGACCTTGACGCCGTTTTGCGTGGCTTTGGCGGCGATGTCCTCGAGCCTGGACTCCTCGTGGGCGCTGCGAGCCAGCAACAGCGCCCCTGGTACGCGGTAGGGTACACCGAGCGCCGTGAAAATTTCGAGCCAGCGGGCAGCCTGGGCGCGAATCAGACGGGTCTCGAGCGTTTCCGGCGTCGAATCGAAGCCAGTGTGGAGCACGCCAGAGTTGGATCGGCTGACCCCGGCGGCGAGTTCGGACTCTGCCTCGAGCACGATCACGTTCGCGCCCAAGCGGGCGAGGTCAAAGGCGATGGCGGACCCGACGAGTCCAGCACCGATGACGACGACATCGCAGGCGTCTGGGATCATCGCGCACCCGTTTGTTGGGTTATTTTTTGTTGGGTTATTTTCGCAGGTTTGACCGCACCTTTTTGGCTCCTGGAAATCTGGGTGGATTCGGTGCTTGTCATGTTCACTCCCATCCTGGGGCTGGGTTCATTCACAAACCCGACTGGCGATTTTATTGGGTGATCTGGATCAGGGCAGACGGCGAATCGATGCAAGTTGCAACTCCGCCAGAAGTCAATTTTTCTCAAATGACTCTGTTATTTACAGCAAAATAGCTGACTTCTGAGGTCGTATTCATTGCAATTGTGCCAACATCATCTGGGCAAGACCAGAACTCAACCCCAACCCGATTCTTAAAATGTTCTGGTGTGATTCTCGAGTCAAATGACTTGCCTCTCGAGCCGATCCTTGGCGCGAACCTGAGTTGGGTAAAATGTAGCGAACTCGAGTGAAATCTTCGGCATCCGATTGACGCTGGAAGACTCAAGCGGGCAACGTTGGATCAATTGATTCAATCCTCGCGGTCTGTACTTCTCGAGATGGGGCGATGGTCTGGATTCCAGCGTTGCGGGTCAATCTCACCGCCGTACAACGGCAACGACAGCGGCTGATCCCCAGGCTTGAAATGGTCCCATATTCTGGTCAGTCCCGCCGTGCCGTACCTGCGAACTCGAGTCACCTGCTCCAAGTCGAGCACGTCGGTCAGGACGGTGGCTTCCGTGCCAACAGTCGCGGTTCTGACCAGCCCCTCTGGGTCCACGATCAGGCTTTGCCCCGTACCTATCGGTCCAGCGCAGTTGACGCTGACCACAAAAACCTGATTGACAATCGCGTTGGCTCGAGCCAGCACGATCTCTTGGGTGCGGTCGCAGGTGGTGGTTTTCACCAGGTTGAGCACGACCTCCGCCCCCATCCAGGCGAGATGTCGGGTGACCTCGGGAAACCAGGAGTCGTAACAGATCGAGAATCCAGCCCTGCCGATTCCAGGCATCTCGAAGGTCACGAATTGATCTCCGGCATCGAAAGGCTCAAAGGGTCGCCAGGGAAAAACCTTGCGGTACGAGGCGACCAATACACCCTCGGGCGAGAGGGCAAGTGCGGTGTTGAACAATTTCCCGTTCGCACCCAACTCGCAGACGCTGCCGGGAATCAACCAGACACCCAAATCCGCCGCGAGTTCGCGCAGCGCACTCACCCGAGCGCCATCCAGCGGTTCGGCAATCTCGAGCAACGCCTGTTTGTTCAGGTCGGCGTGAAACAGATGCAGTTCCGGGTAGACGATCATTTTGGTTTGTGGGAAGGATTTCAACACCGAGTGCGCGTGTTCGCTGAAATGGATGGGCGGTTCGTTTGTTTTTTGTGGTTGTGCCTGCACCACGGCGATTGGTAAAACCCTTGACATGCGACCTCCAAATCTCGAGCCTCAAGCGAATATTAGATTCGACTAGTCTTTGATTCGCAAACGTGCCGAAGCCGCGTGACCCGCCATGCCCTCCCGATCCGCCATCGCCACGGCGTAAGGGGCAATCTGTAGGTTTCCGGCTGGCGTGGCATCTTGCCAGGTCACGGTTTTGATGAACTTCCCGACCCACAAGCCGCCCGTGTAGCGTGCCGCCCGAATCGTTGGCAGCACGTGGTTCGTGCCGATGCCCTTGTCACCGTAAACCACCGTGGCGTTGTGACCCAAAAAGAGCGAGCCGTAATTGGTCAGACGCTCGAGATACCACCTCGGGTCGCGGGTCTGCACCTCGAGGTGTTCGCTGGCGATCTGGTCGGAGACTTTCAGCATCTCCTCGTCATCCGCGACCAGAATCACCTCGCCGAGTTCGTTCCAGGATTGACTTGCGGCGTCCGCCGTCGGCAAAATTTTCAGTTGCCGTTCAATCTCATGGAGGGTTGCCTCGGCGATGGCTCGAGAGGTCGTGATCAGAATCGATTGCGAGTTCGTGCCGTGCTCCGCCTGCGCGAGCAGGTCGGCAGCGATGAACTCTGGATCGGCAGATTCATCGGCGAGGATGCAAATTTCGGTCGGACCCGCCAGCAGGTCAATCCCGACCACGCCGAACAGTTGGCGTTTCGCCTCGGCGACAAAGGCGTTGCCCGCACCGACGATCATGTCCACAGCCTCGAGCGGAGGCGCGTCCTCGATGCCGAACGCCATCGCCGCCATCGCCTGCGCCCCGCCTATCGTGAAAATCTCGTCCGCGCCGGACTGAACCATGCCGTACAACTGCGCCGGATTAATACCTTGCGTGCCGCGCTGAATCGGGGCGCAAGCCACGATGCGTTTGACACCCGCAACCTTCGGCACGCCTATGGTCATGGCTGCCGCCGCCATGATCGGGTAGCGTCCGCCGGGAATGTATGACCCGACCGCCCCCACCGGAATTTGTTTCTGCCCGAGCGTGACCCCGGGCAGCGTCTCGAGTTCAAAATTGGTCAGCGTGTCACGTTGCGCCTGCGCGAATTTTTTGACCTGGGTGATTGAGAAATCGATGGGTCGTCTGGTGTCGGCATCGACTCCTGCGATGCTCCGCTCAATCTCGCGTTGCGACAACCGAAACGACGCCGGATTCCAACCGTCAAATTTTTCGCTGTAACGCCGCACCGCCGCGACACCCTCGCGTTCGACATCGGAGATGACCCTAGAGACGGTATCTTTGATTTCCTGCGACATGACACTGACGTTCGGCAATGCCTTCTTGATGTATTCCATGTGATCTCCTTTATGATGCTCAAATTCGGATTTACCGTAACTCGGATTTACTGTGCAGTCCAACTTTACTGTGCAGTCCAACCGCCATCGACCCGCAAACTGCTGCCCGTGACGAATCTGGCGTGGCTCGAGGCGAGAAACACGACGGCATCCGCCACGTCCTGCGGTTGTCCGAGTTGCCCGAGCGGGATTTTTGAGAGCACGGATTGCTCGAACCCTGAATCACTCAACATCTTGCGGGTCATGTCGGTCTCGATGAAGGTCGGTGCGACGCTGACCACGCGAATCCCTTTGGGCGCAAGCTCGAGCGCCAGGGCTTTGGTGAAACCCTCGAGTGCGTGTTTGCTGGCGCAGTAGACCGTGCGGTCTTTTCCTCCGACGTGCCCCATCTGCGAGGAGATGTTGATGATCGCGCCGCCGTTGCCAGTCTCGAGGATTTTTTGAACCGCCGATTGCGTCACAAAAAACGTGGCGCGAAGATTGAGGTTCATGATCTGATCGAAGTGTTCCTCGCTGACCTGAACAAACGGTTCGGGAATGTTGGTTCCGGCGTTATTGACCAGAATCTGGAGTTTTGAGATTTGCGCGATGGCTCGGGTCACGGCGGGTACATCTTGCACATCGCAGACCGCCATTTCGGCGCTGTGTCCGTCGGCAATCAATTCTTGCGCCAAGCGCTCGAGGCTGTTCTGATCGCGCCCCATCAGCACAACGGCTGCCCCCGCTCGAGCGAGGCTCTGTGCGATGGTGCGTCCGATGCCTCGGCTGGCTCCAGTCACGAGCGCGGTCTGTCCACTCAGGTCAATTTTCATGGTATTCCGTTGGGATTGGCTCGGGCTTGTCCTGCCAGTGAATCTGTTTGAGGAGCGCGAATTCGTCCCAGACCGTGTGCTCGCGTTGAATCTGTCCGTCGCGCACCTCAAAATGGCTGATGCCGATGAGGCGCACGCGCCTGCCGCTGGGTGTGCCGTAGGCGCTCGAGCCGAGGTGCGTGCCCTGAAGGGTCCATCGTGCCGAGATCAGAAATCCGTCCGATTCGTTGCCGTTGTGAATGACCTGATCGAGGTTGATTGCGCAGTCGGGAAAAGCCGCCAGCCAGCCCAGCACGTGGCGCGTCAGGTCGTCGTGACCTTTGAACTTTCGATTGCCTGGAACAACAATTTCAGCGCTGGGTGCGTACAAGACTTTGATCTGATCGAGCATCCTGGCATTCCAGATCAGACCGTACAGCAAGACCGGAAGTTCATCGGGATTGCGCGGATCAGCCTCGAGTTGAATTGCTGGGTGATGTTGCCCGCTCGAGCGCACGATCTCGCTCAGACCGGTCACGGGCGCTTGACATCCTCGAGACAATTCCTCGAGCGTGATGGATTTCGCCAGCGCAACCTCGTCCAAACCGAGTTGACGAATCACGGCGATTTCGTCCGTGACGACCCATTCCTCGACCACCCGATTTTCGCGCACGAATTGCATGGAAATTTGCAGGTACTCGAGCGGATTTTCGTTCGGTGCTCCGTAACGGCTGTATCCGAAGTGATGCCCGCAGACCGTGACGAGGTGCGAAACCAGAAAACCATTCTGGGCATCCCCGCTCGAGATTACCTCGTCGCCCTCCAGGCGCAAATCGGGGATCGCCGCCAGGGTTCGCACGGCGTGCTCGAGCGCCCCGTCGCGCCCGTAGGTTTCGCCGTCACTGCGATGCACGGTCACGTTGTGCGCGTAATGCGTGTAAATCAAACCGAGCGCCTTGTCCTGCCAGATTTTTCGGCTCGAGCGAAGCGTGTACTGCTCGATGCTGGTGTACTCAGGGTCGAAGCCAATCATTCCAGCATCAGCCACCACCGCTCACCCCGATGCGGGCGTGCAATTGCTTGAGGAGCGCAAACTCGTCAAAGACCAGCCACTCTCGAGCGATCTTGCCATCCCGAATTTCATGGTGGTACATGCCGATCAGGAACACGCGCCGACCCGTCGGCAGTCCATACGGACCGAAGCCCTCGTGCGTGCCGCGAATCGTGAAGCGCGTCGCCACCCGGTAGCCTCGAGCCTGGCTGCCAACCACGCACTGATGATCGATGGTCAATGCCAAATCTGGAAACGAAGCCATCAGGGTAATCACAAAATTCTCGAGGTCACCAAAGCCGTACAGTTTTTGACCGCCAGGCACGAACGATACGATGCCTGGGGCATAGTGTGCGCGAACCATGTTGACGAGCCGCGCATTCCAGAGGTTGTGCAGGACTGCCGCAACGAATGCCTGCGGATGGTCCGATGCCGGCACATCATGAAATTCTGGCGCGTACTGACCCGACCCGCGATCCACCTCGCCGAGGGTGCTCGGGGCAAGCTCGAGCCGCGATTTTTTCGCCAACTCGAGTGGGTCGAGACCAACCTGTCGCAAGCCCGCCGTCGCGTCGAATGCCAGCCATTCCTCAACAATTTTATTCTCAATGATGAAGCAATCCGCGATCACCCAGCGTTGAAACTTGCGACCGGTCGGCGCACCAATGTCGCTGAAGCCCGAATGCGTGCTCGTGTCGAACACCCGGTGTGAGGTGTAAAAACCGTCCGTTTCGTTGCCGCCCCAGATCACATCGTCGGCGTGGGCGCGAAGGTTTGGGGTCATCGCCTCGCTTTGCAAGGTATTGCGAACCACCGCCTCGCGTCCGTAAACGATGCCGTTGGAACTGTGAACGATGGCGTTGTGCGAATAATGCGTGTAAATCAGACCTATCGCTTTTTCTTCCCAGATTTTGTGGGTGCAACGCACGATGTAATCCACGATGTCCACGTAATCGTCATCGAAGCCCTTCATGGGTTGCCTGCGTCCGGTGTTGGCGGCATCTTGAAAAGTTTGAATGTCGGGACGGTCCGCGAAATCAAACACGGGTTTCGGCTCGAGGTTCGCAGGCTCAGGTTTTTGAATGATCGGTTTCTGATTCACGGCACGTTTCATCATTCATCCCTCGAGTTTGGCGTGCAGTTGTTTGAGCAGCGCGAACTCATCGAAAATCATCCACTCTTGCACGATCTTGCCGCCACGAATCATGTGATGCGCCATCGCAATCAGGAAAATTCGCCGTCCCGTCGGCGCACCGTAAGGACCGAAACCCTCGTGCGTGCCCTGCAATGTCATGCGGGTCGCCACGCGGTAGCCTCGAGCCTCGCTGCCGAGTACGCACTGATGATCGATGGTCAACGCCAGATCGGGGAACGAAGCCATCAGCGTGACCACGAAGTTCTCGTAATCCCCGAAGCCGTACAGTTTGCGGTTGCCAGGAACGAACGCGACGTGACCCGAAGCGTAATGCGCCCTGACCATGTTGACCAGTCGCGCATTCCAGAGGTTGAGCAAAATGGCACGGATGAAGGCTCGAGGATCGTCCGGCGAGGGCACGTCGTGAAATTCTGGCGCGTACTGACCCGTTGGCAGGCGGTCAATCTCGCCCTGCGTGTACGGTGTTTTGGGCAGGACTGCCCTGTGTGCCAACTCGAGCGGATCGTAACCCATCTGTCGCAATTCGGTCACACCGTCCGAGGCGAGCCATTCCTCGACAATCAGGTTTTTGATCACAAAACAATCGGCGATAGCCCAACGAAAGATTTTGCGACCCGTGGCTGGACCGTACTCGGTGAAGCCCGTGTTCGTGCCAGAACTCGCCACCCGGTGCGAGGAGTAAAAACCCTCCGTCTCGTTGCCGCTCCAGATCACGTCGTCCGCATACGCCCGCCGATCCGAGTAGGCTGCCACGCGCATGATGGTGTTGTTGACCATGCCCTCGCGTCCGTACATGATGCCGCTCGAGTAATGCACCATGACGTTGTGCGAGTAGTGCGTGTAGATCAGACCTATCGCTTTTTCTTCCCAGATTTTGTGGGTGCAACGCACGATGTAATCTACGAAATCCACGTAATCGGTTTCAAAACCCTTCATTGGTTGACGCTGCCCACCGCCTCGAGCGTCCTCGAACGCTTGGATGTCGGGACGATCCGCGAAATCGAACACGGGCAGCTTGGATGTCTGAACTTCTTCACTCATGGGGTTTCTCCTGAACAAACAGGCTCGAGGATTTTAGAATCGCTCGAGGTTTTCTGGATTGGTTGCTGTTTGTTTTCTTGGTGCGAATGTTGATTCTCATCTGCATTTTCTCGTCATCAGGCACGACAAGATCACCTGAACTCAAATGTTCTCTGGGACAAACTCGAGAATTTTCTTTGCACTGCTCGAGCTGCATCACTTGACCGCCCCGACGGTGATCCCCTCGACGAAATACTTGCGAATGAACAGCGACATCACCAGAATGGGAATCATCACGACCATGCCCGCCGCCGACAGTTGCTCCCACTGTGGACCGCGCACGCCGGTGATGTTCATGATGCTGATCGGCAGGGTGACCGTGTTCGAGCGGGTCAGGATCAGTGCAAAAAAGAATTCGTTCCAGGCGGAGATGAACGCGAACACCGCCGAGACCAGGATGCCCGGCATGACCAGTGGCACGGTCACGTAACGCAGGGTTTGCAACTCGTTGCAACCGTCGATGAACGATGCCTCCTCGACCTCGACCGGCAGCGCATCAAAAAAGCCGCGCAGCATCCAGATCGCGTAGGGCAGCGTGAATGACAGGTAGACAATCACCAGCGCAATGGGCGTGTCGATCATGCCCAAGGACCGAAACAGCACAAAGTACGGGATCGCCACGACCACCGCCGGCACGAACTGCGTGATCAGGATTAGCAACGAGAGGCTCTCACGACCACGAAAACGGTGTCTCGAGAGCACGTAGGCGGCGGCGGCTCCGACCGGCACGGTGATCGCCACGGTCAGGAATGCGACGAGGGCGCTGATGAAAATGTTGGATTGCAAGCGAATTCGCGGACCGAAAATGGCGCTGTAATTGTCCAGCGTGGCTTGGAAGAAGACTCGGGTCGAGTAAACGTCGACTGGGTTCTTGAGCGATGCCAGCCCGATCCAGACAAGTGGGAACATCACAAAAAAGATCACCAACAACGTGGCGATGACCTCCGCGCCCTGCCCCAACTGCCGTTGCAGTCTCGCGTTCAACATGTCAGCGCTCCTTTGGTGATAGCAGCGTTCGCACGTAGAAGAAGGCTATCGCCGCCATCAGCGCGACCAGCAGGTACGACACCGCCGAGGCGTAACCCAAGTCTAGATTGCGAAATGCCAGTTGGTAAACGTGATAGTAGAGCGTCTGTGTCGAATCGCCTGGACCACCGCCGGTCATGATCGTGACCTGATCGAACATCTTGAACGCCGAGATGGTTTTCAGGAGCGCTACGATGTAGATCACCGGAGCCAGCAGCGGCAGCGTGATCTTCCAGAAGATTTGCAGTCCAGTCGCGCCGTCCATCTTTGCCGCCTCAGTCGTCTCGGGTGGAATCGAACCGAGCGCCCCGATGAACATCAGCGCGAACAGCGGCGACCAGCCCCAGACCTCGGAAAGTGCGATCACGAACAGGGCGCTGAAGTCGTGACCCAACCACAGATATCCTTTGAGCGACGGGATGAGGGCACCGACCATCTGCGCGTACACGCCGTACTCGGGGTTGAGCATGAACTTCCAACTGAAGCCCTTGAGGACCGGTGTGACCGCGAACGGAAAGATCAGCAGGGCACGGGTGAAGGTGTTGAGTTTCGTCGGTTTGGAGAGCAGCAACGCCATGCCCAGCCCAAGAAAGAGGGTCAGTCCGACCGAGATCAGCGTGTACAGACCGCTGACCCGCAGGCTGTTCAAAAAACCCCGATCCGTGAAGGCTCGAGCGTAGTTTTGCACGCCCACGAACGGTCCAGGGTCGGGCGAGTTGATCAGTCGCCAGTCGCGGAACGAGGTGATGAACGACGAGACCATCGGGTAGATCACGGTCGCGCCGATCAGCAAGAGCGCCGGTCCGAGCAACCACCAGCGCAACGTGGCGCTGTGAAGTTGATGCGGCTTGCGTTTGAGCGCCAGCGGTTTGAGCGCCTGTTCGGTTGAAACCTGAGGAGTATTCATGCGGGCACCTCGGCAGTTCTCAGGAGATAAGACGATGGACCGCTTCGTTGCCCAGTCGAGGGCACATTGGGACGAATACTCAAATCGAATTTGCAGGTTGTCTCGAAGATTAATTTTGAGTTCTTGAATTTAGTGTTTTTCTGCCCAAACGATTGGCATGAGGTACGGCAGATCGTGGATACGGATTCATTTGATCCGAGCAAACTGGCTCCAGCCGCGTCCGGCAGTCCGTCCCGCTCGAGTTTTCGCTCGAGCGAGAAGGAGCTTCGGGTTTACTTGTGCTTACTTGTAGTAACCCGCGCGTTTTTGAACTTCGTCCACGTCTTTTGCCATTCGGTCCAGCGTCACTTTGACATCGGCTCCGTTGGACATCTGGTTGATGCCAACCTCGAGCACGCCCTGAATCTCAGCCCAGGTCTTGACCCTCGGCAGGGTGCGGGCGGTCTTGAGCACCTCCGCTCCGACGGCGGGAATGCCCGCGTTGGCGGCGTTGACTTTCGCGTCGCGCATTCCTGAGAAGGTTACAATCGTGTTGTCAGCAACCGACAGATCGCTGCGGTTGGAGGCGACCTTTTTCTGGACCTCGGTGTTGGAAATGTACTTGATGAATTCCCAGGCGGCGTCGGGGTTCTTGGAGTTCTTGAAGATACCGGCGGGCCAGACGAGCGCGTAGGTTTTGGGGGCTTTGTCGGCGCCTGCCCAACCCGGGGCGGGCGCGAAACCCACATTGCCCAGCACATCGGCGGCAGTGGCTTTCGGGTCGGAGAAGCGTGCCCAGTACCACCACCAACCGACCCACATTGCGGCGCGTCCCTGCAATATCTCGGTCGAGGATTCGGGTTCGCCGTAGGTCGTGGACGCTGGCGATGTGACTTTGTACTTGCGCAGCACATCAATGTAGGTCTGGGTCGCCTTGACGCCCCTGGCGTTGTTGAAGATTGGACGGTTGTTGGCATCCAGGATGTCGCCACCGTTGCCCCAGAGCATACTGGTCCAGTTGAACAGGTTTTGTCCAGACACGGCGCCGTACATCATTGAGACGCCGGTCATGCCGGGTTTTTTCTGCTGAATCGTGCCCGCCGTGCGGATCAATTCCTGCCAGGTTTTGGGCACTTGGAGTTTAAGCTCCTTGAAGACGTCCTTGCGGTAAAACATCACCAGCGGGTGACCACGGAACGGCATCCCGACGATGTTGCCGTCCTTGTCGCTGGCGGCTTGCAGGTAGGCGCTCGGGTAATCCTTGAGGTTGATGTTGTCGGCTTTGATGCGGTCGTTCAATGGCAACATGTACTGCTTGAACGCCTCGCCCCAGGCATCGACCCAGGCGACGGCATCGTAGGTCGTGCCGGTTGTGGCTTCGATCAAGATTTTCTCTTGCAGTCCGCCGTAGGGGCTGTCCTCCCACTGCGCCGAGATTCCGGTGAGTTGTTGAAACTCACTGCCCTCGCCGGTCAGTTTGCTGAGCTGCGCGAATTGTCCCGCGCCCAAACAGCAGATCAGGAATCTGAGTTTCGTGCCGTTGTAGGGTTTGCCCGCCTTGAGTCCGTAGGTGGTCACCGTTCCCTGGGCGGTCACGCCGGTCATGCCGACCACGCCCGCCGTGACCGACAGCGCGAGTGTCGCCGCCAAGCCCCATTTTTGCCACGAGTACTGTCCCGATTTTTTCATACCTGCCTCCTTGTTGCACCATTCACTTCACCGAGCTGTACATCTCCCAACAATCGATAGCACCCGCAAATTTTGAACAGCAGAACATTATGGTGAGAGCCGCGCAGAGCCGCGCCGCACCAGGGTTCCCGGAAGGAATTGCAGCACCGAGGCGAGGTCGGTGTTTTCGACCCGCTCGAGCAGGAGTTCGATGCTGGCTTCGATCATGTCCTCGAGCGGTTGGCGCACCGTGGTCAGGTCGTAGGCAGCCCATTGACCCATCGGAATGTCATCAAAACCGATCACAGAAAGTTCATTTGGAACACTGACCTTGAGTTTTCGAGCCGCGTCGAGCGCCCCGAGTGCGGTGATGTCGTTGGCACAAAATATGGCATCTGGCGGGCGGCTCGAGGTCAGCAGCCGTTGCGCCGCCGCAAATCCCGCCTCATAGGTGAAATCGCCTGGTTCGATCAGGCAATCTGTGACCTTAAGTTCCGCGAGCCGCTCGAGGAATCCCTTTTGCCGGTCCACGTTGGTCGAGGTGTCCGGGCGACCGGTAATGTAGGCGAAACGCGTGTGTCCCGCACGGACGAGTTCATCGGCGACCATCCGACCACCCTCGTCGTTGGCGCAGGAGACGGCACTCGCGCCGGAACCGGGGGCGTAACGGTTGAACAGCACCACCGGAATACCGCGTTGCAGCACCTCGCGCGTCATCTGTGAGCTGAGCGTGGCGGTCACGATGATCAGACCATCGACCTGATAAGCGAGCACGTCGGGCAGCAGCACATCCACGTCATTGCTTTTTCCCGCCGTGAACAAGAGCACCCGCCAACCCAGCTCGTGCAGGCGTTGCGTGAACGCCTCGAGCACGACCGGAAAGAATGGGTTGGTCATGTAGCTGGCAACCACACCGATGATCTGGGTGCGTTGCGTGCTGAGGCTGCGGGCGATGGCGTTGGGTTTGTAGCCGAGTTCGCCCGCCACCCTCATCACCCGTTCGCTGGTGGTTTTCGAGAGGCGCGTGTCTCGGCTGAACACCCTCGAGACGGTGGATTGTGACACACCGGCTTGTTGCGCGACCTCGTGGGAGGTGACGCGTTTTGTGGTGATCATTTTGGTTTGAGACATTGGGTGAACCCTTCCCAGTGAGGCTCGAGAACTTCGGGTTGCGAGGACGCTGCGTCAAACGAGAGGAGTCGGGACGTGCGAGATTTTGAAAATCGGGAACGAAAATCAGGAGTTTGTTGCAAGCGTATGCACAAACTATCGGAACGGTCGGCGCTTGTCAAGTATGGACTTGAATCTGGGTCAAAATCGTGCGAACTCCACTGTTTGAACGATCTCAATAAGTCATTTTATGCCCTTGTGCAAGTGAAAACTCCTACGTTCGAATTCGATTGATTTACCTCGAGCCTCTTGTGCGATTCGACTCTGTATCTCAGGTCAAGTCAAACCCACTGGGCGCTTCAAACCCATTCGAGGCTTGACAAGTCTGAATTTATGCCGCATTCTTTGCATACGCTTGCACCCAAAATTTGTCGATCAAGGAGCCAACCATGAACCATCCTCGAGTCAGTCATCCCCGGGTGAGCAACGAGGAGATGCAACACCGCATCTCGAGATTTGCTGACCTGAAACAAAACGGTGTCCCGCTGATGTTCATCGACAGCGTGCTGCCAGGTCATCAACGCATGAATTATGCCCTGATTGGTGACACTGCCAGCGAAAATGCCGAGTTCAAACCCGCCATCGCCGCGCCGCACAAATTCCAGATCGGCATGGGATTCGCGCCGCCCGGAAACGGTCCCGCCTTTCACACGCACGATTACGTCGAAAGTTTTCTGGTGCTCGAGGGCGAGTGGCGTTTTTACTGGGGCAATGAACCCGGAGGCGTGGACGGCGAGGCAATTCTGGGGAAATGGGATTTCATTTCGATTCCGCCAGGGCTGTACCGAGGCTTCGAAGTCAGCGGCGAGACCGTCGGCTGGTTCTTCGCGGTGCTTGACCCGCACGAGGTTTACAGCAGCAAAGACCCGTACTGGGACCCGGAGGTGGAACGCAAAGCCGCCGAGTACGGTTTTGTCTCCGATGGCAAGGGCAAGATGCTCAAGCCCGAAAATTACGATCAATTGCGGCTCGAGATGATGCAAAAACTCATGCACCTCGAGGCGGCAGACCGCACCAAACGGGACGGCTAGCGTCGGCGATCAACTTCAATCCCGCCAGACCAGGAGTGAGAGATGCAAACCTCGAGCAACCGAATCCTGACCACCCACGTCGGCAGCCTGCCGCGCAAGCAGGTCGTGGTTGATGTGCTGTTCGCCCAGGACCGCGACGAACCCACACCCACATTTGACCAGGTGATCGATGCCGCCGTGCTCGAGATTGTTGGACGGCAAAAAACGGCAGGCGTGGACTTGCCCAGCGACGGCGAGATGGGCAAGATTTCTTACGCGACCTACATTCGTCACCGATTGACTGGCTTTGCGGTTCCGAACAAACCGCCGCCGCGAGCCACACCAAAAGACCTCGACGATTTCGCTGAATTTCGTGACGCGCTCGCCGCCCGAGGGGGCACACCCAAATACCAGCGTCCGGTCTGCATCGCACCAATCACGGTGAAAGACCTTGCGCCGCTCGAGCACGACATTCGGCGTTTCAAGCACGCACTCGAGGTTCACGGTTACGCCGAGGGTTTCATGAATGCCGCCTCGCCTGGGGTGCTGGCAGTGTTTCAACCGAACGAATTTTATGATTCGCACGAGGCGTACCTCGAGGCACTGGTTCCGGCGATGCGCGTTGAATATCAGGCGATTGTCGATGCGGGCTTGATCCTGCAAATCGATTGTCCAGACCTGGCGATGGGTCGGCACATCAAATGGCGCGACCTCGACGAGGCGGCATTCCTGAAACGTGCCGAGCAACAGGTGAACGCCATGAACGCCGCGCTCGAGGGCATTCCCGCCGACCGTGTGCGAATGCACCTGTGCTGGGGCAATTACGAGGGACCGCACACGGCTGACATCGGTCTGGAAAAAATCTTTGATGTGGTGATGCGTGCCAAACCGCAGGCATTGCTGCTCGAGAGTTGCAACCCGCGACACGGGCACGAATGGCAGGTCTTGAGGGATCGCCGCCTGGACATTCCCGAGGACAAGATCATCGTGCCCGGGGTGCTCGACACGACCACGAACTTCGTTGAGCATCCAGAATTGGTCGCCGAACGGCTCGAGCGTTTCGCCGGAATCGTTGGGCGCGAGCGCGTGATGGCGGGGTCGGATTGCGGCTTTGGAACCTTCGCCGGTTTCGGGGCGGTGCACCCGAGCATCACGTTCGAGAAACTCAAATCCATGACCGAGGGCGCACGCATCGCCAGCGAGAGGCTGTGGGCGTAGTGCCAAATCCCAGTCTCGAGAATCCGTTGCGAACGATTTGGGCAAACAATGGCGTCGTCATCAACGGCTGGCTTCACCTTCCCTCGAGTTTTGCCAGTGAAATCATGGCGCACCAGGGCTGGGACTCGCTGACACTGGACACCCAGCACGGACCCTACGATTTCTCGAGCGCGGTGGGCATGATTCAGGCGATTCAAACCTCGCCGACTGCGGTGGTCGCTCGGGTTGCCTGGAACGATCCAGGAACGATCATGAAATACCTCGATGCTGGGGTTCACGCGATCATCTGCCCGATGGTCAACACTCGAGCCGAATGCGAGGCGTTCATTGGCGCGTGCCGGTATCCGCCGCGAGGCTATCGCAGCTACGGACCAACCCGCGCCGCACTGCATTTCGGACCCGAGTACGCCACCGGCGCAAACGATTTTGTCGTGACCATGCCGATGATCGAGACCGCGCAGGCGCTCGAGAACCTCGAGCAGATTCTGGACGTCCCGGGCGTGGACGCGATCTTCGTCGGACCCGGCGATCTCGGGCAGGCACTGTACGGGCAGGCGCAAATTGACCGTGAGACACCAGGGTTTCTGCTCACGCTCGAGCGCATCGCCAGGACCGCTCGAGTGAAAAATATTGGCGCGGGCATTTTCACGAATTCCAGCGCCTACGCCAAAAAGATGATCGAGATCGGCTACAACTTCGTCACCATCTCGAGCGATGCGCGTCTGCTCGCCAGCGCCGCCAAGCAAGTCTTGAACGAGATCAAAAACGATGCCGGACAAGCCAAATCCGGCTACTGAACCTCGAGTTGTTCTCAAACCAGGCATCACACCAATTATCCAGATGGCGATGTGTTGAAAGGAAGCCAATGATTCATCTCAAAAAAGCAGAACCCACGCCACCGAGTGTCACCCAAGAAATCCGCGATACGGTCTCGAAGGTCTTGCTCGAGGTCGAACGCGACGGCATCAAAGCCGTGCGGCATTACAGCGAACAATTTGACGGCTGGAACCCACCCAGTTTTCACCTGACCGATGCGCAAATCAAACAGGGTTTGGAGGGCGTCACGGATGGGTTTGCCGCCTCGATAGACTTCGCACTTGAACAGGTGCGGTCCTTCGCGCGGGCGCAACGCGCCACCATGCACGGGTTGGAGGTCGAGACGCTGCCCGGTGTGACGCTTGGGCACAAGTTGATTCCAGTGAATTCCGTGGGCGCATACGTTCCCGGCGGGCGCTACCCGCTGATCGCCAGCGCGATCATGACGATTGCCGTACCCAAAATTGCTGGGGTTGGGCACGTGGTCACGACCACGCCGCCGCAACGCGGCACGGGCAGAATCAATCCGGCGCAGTTGTACGCGATGGTTCAATCCGGTGCGGATCAGATCTACGCGATTGGCGGGGTGCAGGCGATGGCGGCGATGGCGTTCGGCATCGAGGACGCACCGCCGCTCGAGGGGGTGGACATGATCGTCGGCGCGGGCAACGCGTTCGTCGCCGAGGCGAAACGCCAACTGTTCGGCGTGGTCGGCATCGACCTGCTCGCCGGTCCGACCGAGGTCTGTGTGCTCGCCGACGCGCACGCCGACCCGCGCCTGATCGCCGCCGATCTGTTGGGGCAAGCCGAACACGGCATCAACTCGCCCGCCGTGCTGGTCACGACCTCAAAGGATTTGGGCGAGGCGGTCATCCGCGAGGTGGACCGCTGGCTCGAGACGTGGCCAACCGCCGCCGTCGCGGGCGAGGCGTGGCGCACGCTCGGCGAGGTGATCCTGGTCGAGGACGATCTCGAGATGCTGCACGTCTCCGATTCAATCGCCAGCGAACACCTGGAGGTGCAAACCCAAAACCCAGACTGGTTCTTCGAGCGCCTGACCAACTACGGTTCACTGTTTCTGGGACGCAACGCCACCGTTGTCTACGGCGACAAGGGCATCGGCACGAACCACGTGCTGCCGACCGCTCGAGCCGCACGGTACACGGGCGGATTGTGGGTCGGAAAGTTTATCAAGACCGTCACGTACCAACGCGTGACCGATGAGGGCAACCGACTCGTCGCGCCGCACATTGCCACCGTCGCCGATGCCGAAGGCATGGCTGGACACGCGATCACCGCACGGTTGCGCTTGGGAGAACTGGACTGAAGCCTCAGCGCCCGTGTGTACTCTGAAAACACGAAACCCGAATTGTGAATTTTTGTCCCCCGAGTCAAGCTCGGTCAATCCTCTCGAGCAGCCACCGCGCGACATCGCGGTACTCATTCGCAACGATTTCATGACCGCCCGCGTACTCTTGGTAGCTCAGATTCACCCCGAGTTCCTCGAGCCAGTCGCGCGTTTCGTGCGCATGAAAAACTGGCAAGCGTTGATCGTCTCGACCGTGCGCCACAAGGACATTCAGGCGTTCAAGAGCGGCACGGGAGGCGACTTGCGTTTTCACCGGCGACAGAATGCGTCCGCTCATCATCACCAAGCCCGCCACCAGGTCAGGACGGGTCAGCGCCACACCCGCTGCAATGATCGCACCCTGCGAGAAACCCACCAGAAAAACGCCATCTGGCTCGAGCTTGTAGCGTTGCAGGGCATCGTTCAGGAAATCGATCATCATCAGGCGGCTCGCCTCAGCCTGTTCGAGATCGATGACTGGACCGGGTGCGAAGCGAACATTGTACCAACTGTGCCCGCCCTCGGGCATGATGATCGGAGCGCGAACGCTCAGCACACCAAATTGAGCCTCGAGCATTGAACCCAGCGACATCAAGTCGGTTTTGTCGCCGCCCATTCCATGCAGCAATACCAGAACCGGTGACGCGTCTCGGTTTGCCTCTGTGGCTGATTGAAACAGGTGTTGAATGTCCATGCCGTACTCTGACATGATTTTTCGAGCGCCCAATGACATTGGGTTCTGTGACCGTGCTTGGATTTTTCGACGATCACGAATTTTTGCCTGAAAAATCAGGGTTAAACACAAATTACATTTGGAGATTAGGGCAAAAAAGTTCAAATACCACACCTAAAAAATGTCCATTGTTGACTTTGCAGACAAGTGCTCAACCGAAGGTGAATTTGAGATGCGCCAGCACAGGGTATGGTGCGATGTGCGCTCCATTTTAAAAAATTCGTGTTTGGCGATGATCTTTCGTATTGACCGAACAATCTAAGCACAGTGTGAAACGCCTTCATTCGAGTTTGGGTTACGTGCCGTCTGTCGAGTTTGAAACAGTCTAATTTGACCGACTGAAGCTCGAGGAGCAAATACAATTGGCGAAAGTGGTTTCAATTTATGGGTGCAGCCCAGTGCACTTCACGGTAACAGTCGCCTGATCTGCACCACGGCACGTAACCCACCCTCAACGGCTTGGCTCAACTCGAGCATTCCACCATGTTGTTCAGCCACCGCGACAACCAACGCCAAACCCAAGCCTGTTCCGCTCACGCCCTGTAAACCCAGTCCCCGTTGGAAGGGTTGCGTTAAACGCTCAAAATCAGCCGCCGCAACTCCAGGACCATCGTCGCAAACCTCCAACATCGCACGGTCATGCTGGCTCGAGGTTCGTATCCAGACATGCCCACCTTCACGCCCGTACTTGATGGCATTCTCGACCAGATTGGTCATGAGCAACCGCAAAGCTGCACGATCACCCAGTGTTGGCGCACTTTGCGTCTCGAGTACCAGTTTGATAAACCGGCTTCGAGCCGTCTGGGTCAGTGCTTCGACCACCTCCATGGCAATATCCTCGAGGTTGAGGGGTTGGGCTTGAGACACTTGATTGGTCCGAGCCAACGCGAGCAAGCTATCAACCAATCCGGTCATCTCGAGGCTGGTCTGATCGACCTCTTGAAAACCATTGCGGTATTCGTCGGGCGTGCGGTCCCGGGTCAAGATCAGGCTGGCTTGACCGCGCAGCAACGCGAGTGGCGTGCGAAGTTCATGGGCGGCAGCCAACGCAAAAGCGCGTTCTCGTTCGATGGTTGCCTCGAGCCTGCCGAGCATGGCGTTGACGGTTTGGGTCAGCCGCGCCATTTCATCACCGCCTGGTGATTCTGGGACGCGTTCCTTGTACCGTCCGTGCGCGGCGATGGATGAGGCAAGCCTGGAGACTTCTTCGACGGGTTTGAGGGCACGGTCTGCAATCAAATACCCTGCTCCCAGTCCAACGAGCAACATCAATGGAATGGTCACGATCAGCAAGCGTTGCGCTCGAGAGAGGGTTTCGAGGGTCTCAATTTCGGAGCGCATCGCCTGCACCCAGTCTCCACGTTCGGTTCTGGTGGTGTACACCCGGTAACTTTTGAGGCTGGTAAACCCTACAGACAGTGGTGCGCTCACCCGGGCGCGTCCAAGTCGGTCGGTCTGTTTTCCGTCGGCACCCAGCACAACCAGCGTGGTCTCGCCCTGAAGTTCCTGTTGCAGGGTTTCGGTGTCCTTCTCCGAAAATTTTGCCGCGCCCTCATCGCCAGTCAGTTGCGTCGCCGCGAGGGAGGCGGCATCCTGCAAGCTGTTGTCGAGCATTTCACGCAGGCTGGCACGCAAGCTCAGGTAAAACACCGCGCCAGTCACAACCAAGATGATGCTCGAGAGGATCGCGTAAAAGAGCGTTAAACGCCACCGTAAGTTGAGACGTTTCAACTTGCCCTTCCCACCAACTCAAGCTTTCCCAAACGGTATCCCGTACCGCGCACGGTGTCGATGATCCCCTCTCCAAGCTTGCGGCGCAGGGTTGAGACGTAAACATCGACGACTTTTTGGTCAACTTCGCTGTCCTCGCGCCAGACCCGTTCGATCAGGGCGCCGCGCGAGTACGCCCGACCTGGATTGAGGGCAAAGCACTCGAGCAACGCGTACTCGGTTGGGGTGAGGTTTGCACCAGAGACACCCAGCAACTCCTTCGAGCCAATGTCGAGGGTCAACCCGAGCGGCAGTGCCACAACGTTGCTCGAGCCACCTTTGGCGCGGCGCACCAGGGCACGAATTCGGGCGTGCAATTCGCGGAAATCAAACGGCTTGGCGAGGTAATCGTCGCCGCCTGTCTCCAGTCCAGCGACTTTGGAATCCATGTCCGCACGGGCGGTCAAAAAAAGGATCGGCGTGTGATCCTGACGCTTTCGCACGGCGCGAGCCAACCCGAAACCAGCCTCGCTTCCCTCTGGCAGCATGACATCGAGAATGTACAAGTCAAACGTCTCGAGTTCGGTCATGTTCAGACCGATGGTCGCGTTCGGTGAATGATCGACGATCAAACCGTCTTCACTCAGACCACTGAGGATCAAACGGGCAAGGCGTGGGTCATCTTCAACAAGCAAAACTCTCATGGGGGCAGAATAGGGATACAAGGTTTGGAATTGGTAAAGAAAATAAAGACACTCGAAACAAACTGAAAGCCGGGTCTTGAGCCAGGGCTATACTCGTACTTAACTTTGGTATGAAATTCTGAAGGGCATGAGAAAGGTTTGTTGAATGCGTCTGTTGATCGTTGAAGATGACTCGAGTATCGCCGCATTGCTGAACGAATCCCTGACCGAAGACGGTTTCGAGTGCTCGATTGCCTCGAGTGCCAGCGAGGGTCTGGCGTTGGCACAGTTGTTTCCATTTGCGGTTTTGATTCTCGATGTTGGTTTACCAGAAGGTCTGGACGCCGGTTTTCAGCTTGGACGCAAACTGCGCGAGGCTGGTTTGAAAATACCAATTTTGTACCTCACCGCCCGCACCGCACTCGAAGATCGGGTGACAGGTTTTGAAACAGGTGGAGATGATTACCTGGTAAAACCGTTTGAACATGCCGAATTGCGTGCCCGAATTCGGGCACTGGTGCGTCGGGCGAACGGACATGCCCAGAACACCATCGAACTGCCGTTTGGTTGGCGGCTCGAGCTTTCACAACGCGAGGTGAGTTTGGATCGTCAGGTTTCAGATTTGACGCGGCGCGAATTTGGTTTGCTCGAGTTGTTGGCTTGCAACCCGGGTCGGGTGTTCGAGCGCGGTGAGATCATCGAACGGCTCTGGGCGGACGAAACGGGCGTGGAATTCAAAGTCATTGATGTTTACGTCTCAACCTTGCGTCGCAAGACCGATGAACGGTTAATTGAAACCGTGCGCGGCGTTGGCTACCGCATTGCCCGTCAAGATCAGCCGCGCAATTCAAAAGCAGAAAACACGTGAACCGACTCTGGTACTCGAGCCTGCGCTGGCGCTTGACGTTCGGATACGCCGTGGTCTTCGCGTTGACCGTGATTGTTGGGGCGCTCGGGGTGTATCTGGCAACCCAAACAGCCCTGACCGCCTCGCTCGACACAACCCTGCGCGACACGGCAACGGTGGCACTGGGCAACATTGACGACCCGCCCGCGTCACCAAAGTTCACCCAGGACCTCAAGCCAACCAGTGATCTCGCGGTTGAACTGCTCGATGCTCAGGGGAAACGCCTGGATGTGGTTGGACTCAGTGGCGATGAACGTCCAGCATTGCTGGCAGGTTTTGCGGTCACAGCCTCACGGCGCTGGTTTACGATTTCAACTCCAGAGCGTTTGTGGTTGCGCGTCTCCCGTTCGGATGTCACGCTCGAGCGGTTACTCAAGACGCTCGCTCGGGTGCTGATCTTGGGTTCAGCCGTGATGATCGCGGTTGCCTGTGCCGTAGGTTACTGGTTGGCAGATCGTGCGTTGCACCCAGTGGATGCCGTGGCACAGACTGCCGCTCGGATTGCCAAGCGGGGAAGTTTTGCGGAACGTGTACCAATTGCCCCAGGGCAAGATGAGATGGCGCGGCTGACGGGAACGGTCAATGCGATGCTAGAACGGCTCGAACGCACATTGGAACGCGAGAAAGGCTTCGCTCGAGCCGCCGCCCACGAACTTCGCACACCGCTGACCACCATCAAGGGCAGACTCGAGTTGGCGCTCGAACGACCACGAGAAGCCGGCGAGTACAAACGCCACCTCGAGATCATGCAAGAGGGTGTGAACGACCTGACGGCACTGGTGAATCAACTCGATGCCCTGGCTCGAGCAGATGCACCCGTTCGGCTCGAAACCGTGGCGTTGGACGAAATCGCCAGTGAAATTCTCGGGGCGTTGGAACATTCGTTTGGGCATTCTGGCAAACAACTCGAGTCATCTCTCAAGTCCAGCCTGGTCTTGGCAGAGCGGGCTGGAGTACAGCAGGCATTGGTGAACCTGCTCGAGAATGCCCGCAAGTACGGTGGGTCGGTGGTGACCCTCAATATCGGCACGAATTACCTTGAGGTGCGAGACAATGGCATTGGACCCGCTCGAGAAACCTGGTCGCAATTGCTACGACCATTTGAGCGTGGCTCGGGCGTTCAAGGGATTTCAGGCAGCGGTCTTGGACTGCCATTGGTGGCGGCATTGATTGCCCGTTGGGGTGCAATTCTCGAACCTGATTGGAGCGAACAGGGTTTTGCCGTGCGAGTCACCTGGATTTCTGATCGTTCCGTTTAAGACGAAATCCCCGTGTGAACGAGCGAATACCGAGCACGAACGTCAGACCATATGGCTGGTTTCCGTTGATTGCGCATGAATCAACAACTCAAGTTGTATTGGGTTGGTGGGAAACGAGCCAGAATCTTGCCACGGACAAACCGATCATTCAAAAAACTGATGGTCGAGCTCAATTTCGGCGTCATGATGAGGCTCATTTTCTCGAGTACGTTCCGAGCAAAATGGCACGATGACCACAAGGGCTGACATTGGAAGTCGAGTCATCTCTCAAGCCCGAAATGCTGTGTGGTTCGGGCTTGAATCATTATTTTTGCGGTTGCTCGAGCGTTATACCTTCCCTATACCAAAGCCCGGTATCTTTTGGGCAGACAAAATGTCGGAAAGGAACAAACGATGAATATTCCCGCCATCAACCATCTCGAGGATTCAGATTTGAACTGCTTGCAACGCAACCCAGTCACCATGACTGCCGATCTGTTTTTCAGAGAGGTTCAAGTATGAGCGCCGTGACCACGAACCTAATGGACAGTGCCAAAAAGATTTTGTGCAAAGTCCCAGAGGTCACGATTTACTTTTGGATTATCAAAGTGCTGGCAACCACCGTTGGCGAAACGGCTGCGGATTTTCTGAACACAAACCTGCACGTGGGCTTGACTGGCACGACCGTCGTGATGGGCATTTTGCTTGGCGTGGCATTGTTCTTTCAATTTCGGGCGCGTCGCTACGTGCCAAGCATTTACTGGCTGGCAATTGTCCTGGTCAGCGTGGTCGGAACGTTGATTACGGACAACTTGGTTGACAACTTCGGAGTCAGTTTGATCACCACCACCATCGCGTTTTCGATTGCGTTGGCAGCCACATTTATTGGTTGGTATCAAAGCGAAAAAACCCTTTCAATCCACAGCATCTACACCACCAAACGCGAAATCTGGTATTGGTTGACCGTCTTGTTCACCTTCGCTTTGGGCACTGCTGCCGGTGATTTGGTCGCCGAGAAATTGGACATCGGTTACTTGAATTCGGCGTTTGTCTTCGCGGGAGTGATCGCCTTGGTCACGGTTGCTTACTATTTGAAGGCTGGCGAAGTGCTGACCTTCTGGATTGCCTATATCTTGACCCGCCCACTTGGCGCATCCATTGGCGATTACCTTTCGCAAGCCACCGACGTTGGCGGTCTTGGTTTGGGCACGATGATCACCAGCGCCATCTTTTTGGTTGCGATTCTTGGCGTGGTTGTTTTCCTGACCACCACCAAACGCGACCTGATCGTGCTCGACGAAGACGCGCTCGCCTAATGTTTTCATTCAAAACAAACCTTGATTTACTGAAATCTCGAGCACCAAACTAAAAATAGGACACCCGTGAAAAAACAACTTTTGACTGTCGCCATTCTCGCCTCGAGCTTCACCGTTCTCGCCCAAACAAGTACCACTGCAACACCAGCATCACCAACTACAGTTGTTGGTCAAGCACAAGCAAAAGCCCCACTGGGCGACCTCAGCAAATTCCGTGTGATCGCAAATGACAGCCTGAAAATTGCCAAAACTGGTGATTTGAAAGCCTCAGAAAAGCGCATCACTGACATGGAAAAAGCTTGGGATGTTTCAGCCAACAAACTCAAAAAGCTGAACACCGCAAGTTGGCGCAAACTTGACCTCGCGCTTGATCGGGTCTTGTTCGAGTTGCGGGCAGACAAACCCGACAAAACACTCTGCGTCAAGGCGCTCGAGGACATGCTGACAGTGATTGACGCTCTGAAATAAATATATTGATCTCGAGTTTGTATGACTGCCAAACTCGAGATTCGCACCAGTGATTGACCATTTCGAAGCGCTGTACCGAATCTCAACCATTCAGTGTCAAGCTCAACCCGTCCGACCCAGACCAGCATGATCCAAATCGCTCAGAAAGAAGGAAACCATGAAAAAACTTGCGCTTATCCTCGCCCCGCTCACCCTCATTGCCGGAATCACCCTCGCCCAAACCACCACAACAACGCCCGCGATCAAACCCGCACCAACGATTGCCGCCACCAACTGTGTTGCCGTTCTCAAAGCCAAGGTCAACATCAACAAAGCACCGCTCGAGCAAATGAAATGCCTGCCAGGTTTTGTCACCAGCATCGCCAACGATGTGATTCTGAATCGTCCGTACAAGGATGGCAAAGAATTCATGATTAAAATCGAAGTTACAGGCAAAAAATTGTGGCCCAAAATTCAGCAGTATGTGGTTTTTAAATGAATTGACCCAAGTCATTTTGAGTTCAGCGATTCAGCACAGATTTCCCATCTGGGCTGAATTTCTCTTTATCAATTCCAAATCTCAGCTTGGTGATCTGTACTGAAAAACGACCTCGAGCCACCGTAAATTAGAAGTTTGGATTTGAAGGAAACCATGATCGCTCCTCCACCCTCGAATTTGCCTCAGACGTTGAAAACACATCGGTGAAAACGGATGTTTATTGTATTGCCTGTCCTTGTGCCGCTCTTAAATCTTTGTTGCGATTGCCGAAGACTGAAGTGGCAAGTGTTGTGGTTGATCCAAATACAGCAAGCAAAAGCACTTCACGATGACAGCAGTAAAGACTTGCTCTAGCTCAATTTTGCGGCGACCACACCCGTTCAGGCAATGACTTTCAATCTGTCTTTACCTTTCTTTACATGCCCCAAACCTCAATCGGGCATCCTGAACGGCTCGAAGGACTCGAGCCGACTTCGATCACAGTTCAGGCTCAAAGAGGAGTTCAAGATGAACAAGAAAATGCTCGTTGCTGGCGCTGCCATACTCGTCCTCACCGCCGGTTTGGTTCGCGCCGCGAATCAATCACAAGCCTTCAGGGCAAACGTGCAAGCTTCGTTGGTTGCCCAAGTTGCGGCACCAAAATCCTCGAGTGTCGTGTTTGTGCAAGCTACGCCAACCGAATCCGCCGGACAAGAACAGGTGGACGCGAACGAACCCGCCGAAGCCAATGATCCAGCCGGACCAGACGATAACGTTCAGGATGGACCACAGAACGGACCTGAAAATCCAAACGAAGCGCCAGAAACACCAGGCAAGTAAGTTTTTGGTGCTCAAGACCGAGGGGTTATTCCCCTCGGTCTTTCATATTGGCTCGAGCCATGCAATCCGACTGCAATGTAAACAGACCATCTTTACCAATCTCAAACCTTTTTGCTTCAGACTCTGCAAACTCGAGCGATCCCGACAACCGGACGTTTGCAGCGAAACGAGGAATTAGTGAACAAGACCGTCTTTTCCGCCCTAACCAGCATCGCCCTGGTCGCACCCGCCCTGGTGCTGGCAGCCACGTCAAACTCGAGCACGCCAGCCAAACCCACCGTCATCATCGCACAAGCCGAGGGTGCGAACCCTGCCGAGTTCACGCTGACCGATTTTACGGATGCAACTCGAGGTTTCAGTTTCAAACGCCCCACTTCGTGGACGCAAGACTCGAGCTTCAAAGATGGGGTGCGTTTTGCAGGGGGTGACGAGTGGTTGACCCTGCAAGTGATCGATAGCAAGCAAAGTCCCGGCGAATACACCTCGGGTTTTATTGTGCCAACTGGTGAAACCAAGATCGGTGTCAAAACCTTCAAGCAGGGCAAGTTCAGTGCCAGCGTGCTCTCGAGCGGCGCCACAGGGCAATCGAGTGTGACCGGCAAAGCCACCGACCTCTTGACCGACCGTTGGGTGTTCGCCCCCAAGGCGGGCAAGCTGGCGTTGCTGACCGTGACCGGACCCAAGAAGGTCTTTGACTGGGAAGGCAACCGCGACATGGCGCTTTCGATCCGCTTGAAGTAAAAACCATCTTTTGACTCAAGCATTTTTGCTCGAGTCAGCCGTTTGAAAGGAAACACCGTGACTTCCACCATAACTTCCAAACCTGCCATCGGCGCATCTCTCGCCGTGCGTGATGCGTTTAAGATTTTCAAAGAGAACGAAATTCAAACCGTTGCCCTGCGCGGTGCAAACCTCGAGGTGAAACCTGGCGAGTTTGTGGCGGTCGTTGGACGGTCTGGTTCTGGCAAAAGCACGCTGTTCTCGTTGCTGGCTGGTTTGACTGAGCCTACGGCTGGACGCATCGAGATTGACGGGCGCGACATCACCAATCTGCCCGAACTCGAGCGCTCGAGGTTGCGTCGTGACCGCATCGGCGTGACCTTTCAATCAGGCAACCTCCTGCCGTACCTGAACGCGCTCGAGAACGTCGAATTGCCCCTCGAGTTCGCTGGGAATACCCAAGCCCGCAAACGAGCCAAAGACTTGCTCGAGGAAGTCGGCTTGGGAGCGCGTCAAACCTCATTGTCTGCACAACTTTCGGGTGGTGAACAGGCTCGGGTGGCGCTGGCGATGGCACTGGCGAACAACCCTGGGTTGCTGCTGGCAGACGAACCCACAGGTGAACTTGACACCCAGACTTCTGAGGAAATCATGCAAACGCTCGAGCGTCTTAACGCTGAACGCGGCGTGACCGTGCTGGTCGTGACCCACAACCCAGAACTGGCGGCACGGGCGAGACGGCGCGTCTCGATTACTGACGGTGTGCTCGAGGAGGTGAAGCCATGAACCCAATACTGAGCAGTTTCTCGAGTTCTTCAACGCCTCCAATGTCAGACACCCTGTATGACCTCGAGACGCGCAAGCTGTCACGGGTTTTTGACCTCGGTGAACGTCAAGTCCAGGCGCTTCAAAACGTCAATTTTCGCGTGCAACCTGGTGAAAGTGTCGCCATTGTTGGACCGTCCGGCGGTGGCAAGTCCACGCTGCTCGCCTTGCTGGGCGGATTGGACACGCCAACATCGGGTCAGGTGATGCTGGCGGGCAAGGATTTGTACGCCATGACCGAACCCGAACGCGTGCAACTCAGACGCGGCTACCTGGGGTACATCTTTCAGGGCTACGATCTGCTTCCCGCCCTGAGCGTGCTCGAGAATGTTGCGTATCCGCTTCTCGTCGCTGGACTCGGGTCAAAGGAGCGCACCGACCGCGCTCGAGCCATGCTGGTTGAGGTTGGACTTGAGGGCAAAGAAGACTTTTTGCCCGACGAGCTTTCCGGTGGTCAGCAACAGCGTGTCGGCATTGCGCGGTGTCTGGTCGCAGAACCACATGTGGTTCTGGCGGACGAACCCACTGGCAACCTCGACACCACCACGACAGATTCAATCCTCGAGTTGTTGCGTGTCGCCACGCTCGAGCACAAAATGACCCTGGTGATGGTCACGCACGACCCAGAGGTGGCAAAAAGTGCCGACCGAACGGTACGAATTCGGGATGGAATGTTGGAGGTGAACCCATGAGAAGTCTTTTCACACACGCAGCGCGAAACATCTTTCGCAAGCCCGTCCAAACGCTGACCTACCTGCTTGGGCTGATGCTCGCGGTGGGCTTGTTCGTGGACACGTTGTTCTTCGTTGACCTTTCCCAGCGCGACATGACCAAAAACGCCCTCGCACCGATTCAGGTGGACATGGTGGCTCGAGCCACGACCCCCGACCTTCGGGCGGGGGCGCTCGAGACGACCCTAAAAGGTCAAACCATTGTCAAATCCGCCGAATCGGTGGCGAATGCCGATTTCGTGGCGCTTTCCAAAGTTGGGAGCGCAACCTCGAGCGCGGCGGGCAAGGTATTTGCGCTGAATGAAAGCTATTACAAGACTTTTGGTTTTCTGCCGATTGTTACAGGAAAATTTGATCCCACAGGCGCAATGGTCGGTGACGCCACCGCCACGCAATTGGGTTTGAAGGTCGGCGATTCCATCAGCCTCAAATTTGCCGCTGGAATCACCAAACCCTACACCGTTAACATTTCTGGCATTGTCGGCATGGGGGTCAGCGAACCTCTTTTTTACAACCCAGACCCAGCCGGCGGCGAGGGCTACGGCGTGGTTGCCGATGTCGTCTTCCTGCCACCGGTGATGTTTGAACGTGATCTCGCACCAGCACTCTCAAAACTTCCCATCACCACCTCGAGCGTCGGACAGACCGGTTCAAACGTGGTGCTCTTGCCCGTCGAACGGCAGGTGCATCTCAAGATTGACCAGACTGGTCTGAACGCCGACCCCAGCAAAGCCTTCAAACAACTCGATGCCCTGCGCCGCAGCCTCGAGCGACCCTTCCCAGGGCAGGTGCGGGTGCAGAACAACCTCGCCAAAAAACTCGACAACGCCAAGAAAGACATCCTGGCGGCGAAAATGCTGTTCTTGTTCCTGGCGATTCCTGGCATTTTGCTTGCGGCGTACCTCTCCAAATACGCGGTTGAACTCTCCGCCGAACAGCGCCGCCGCGAACTCAGCCTGCTACGGGTGCGCGGTGCGGGAACGCGAGAGGTGCTGGTCATCACCGCTTTCAACGCGCTGATTCTTGCTGTGTTGGGTGTGCTTTCAGGGCAGGTCTTTGGCACACTGATGCTTGCCTTGACACTTGGAACTGGAGTGTTCAACGCCGCCAACCTCGAGCTTGTTGCGCCAAGTCTGGGTTGGGCAACACTGGGCGGTTTTGTGCTGACTGGACTGGCGTTCTTTCTGCCCGCCTGGGCGCAACTTCGAGGCGAGATTTCTGGCGCTCGTCGCAGCGTGACTCGGGTGCAGACCGTGCCGCTCTGGCGACGCATGAACGCCGACTTTTTGATGCTGATCGTGGCGGGAATCGTGTTGTACGTGACCGATGCCAATGGCGGTTTCAAACCGACCAGCACTGAAGGCACGGCGGTCACGCTCTCGTTTTACCTGTTTCTCGCGCCATTCATGTTCTGGATTGGGGCAACGTTGCTTTTGATCCGACTGCTTGACCTGCTGCTGACTCGAGGTGCGCCATTGGTGGCTCGGGTTTTGAAGGGCACGTTCGGCGAGTTGGGCGTGGTGGCGGCTCGAGGCATGACCCGTCGCAGCAACGCGATGGGTTCTGCGGTCACACTCACCGCCCTCTCGCTCTCGTTTGGTGTGGCGCTCTCGTTGTTTCTGGGAACGTACACCACGCAAAAGCAGGGCGATATTGCCTATGTGGTGGGCAGTGACGTGCGTGTCACCCCGCCCGCCAGTGCAAATTTAAACCTTGATTTTACCCATAAGCTTTCCAACCTACCCAATGTCACCAGCGCCAGCGCCCTGGCTCGAGACCCCGTGGCGTTGATCGGCAGTGAGAAGAAAAGCGTTTACGGCATTGACGTGACCAGCTTTGAAAAAACTGCTTACCTGACCAGTGCGATGTTTGAAAACGGCAGCAGTCACGACACACTTCAAGCCCTGAAGAACACGCCAAATGGAGTGCTTTTGGCTCGAGATCAAGCCGACAAGTACGACATCAAAGTCGGGGATAAGGTTTTGATGCGACTCTACAACCCGCGTTCCGCGCAGTACGTGCCGCTCGAGGCGAAGGCGGTGGGAATTTACACCTACCTGTCCACCTCGAGCCAGGACGCGGATTTTGCACTCAACCGAGATTTCATGACCAAGACCGTTGGCACAACGGGCGCGGATTTGTTCCTGGTGAAAACCTCTAATCCAGCGGCGGTGACCGCCAGCATTCAAAACACGTTTGGCTCGAGTTTGACGCTGAAGCTCGAGAATATTCTGACCGCCACAAAAATAGACTCGAGTTCGCTGACCAGCCTCAATCTGGCAGGACTCGGCAGTTTGGAGCGCCTGTACACGGCGTTGATTGTCGCCGCCAGTCTGGGTGTGTTTTTGATCTCGATGCTGCAAGCCCGCCGCAAAGAATTTGGCACGATGCGAGCGCTCGGCACGGACGAAACGCAACTCCGCACGCTGCTGGCGGCAGAAGCCCTTTCGATCTCGAGCATCAGCCTTGCCACTGGGGTTGGCATCGGCACAGGTATCGCCGCCTTGTTTGTGATGCTGTTGCGGGTGATCTTTCTGATTCCACCGACGGGTTTGACCTGGCGGGTGGGGGATTTGGGATTGCTGCTCGGACTCTCATTGCTGGGCATGATCTTCGGGGTGTTGCTCGCCAACCGTGCACTCTCGAGATTGCGCGTCAGCGAGGTGTTGCGCGAGGTGTAATGGCTTTTTTTTAAGGTCGCGGTTTTACCCGTATTCCGATCAATTCCGAAACCTGCCGCAAAAACCAGGTGTGTTTGCCAGGGTCCCTCAATGTAGAACTTGTTTGGAGTTTAATCTCGTGACAAACGCCACCAACTGAACAAAGGCATGACTCTGGAAAGGTTTTGTCGGACACACGCAAGTTCACCTCTCGAGGTTTCCAATCACAGCCCGAGTTTAAAACTTGACCCATGAACAAAATGAATTAAAGCTTGTCAGTTCATTGGCAGCTCACGTACACTCCCTTTCGACCACCAAATCAAAAAACCGCTTTGCGAAGGCATTTGTCGTTTCAATGTGGGCTGGTGTGTTGCTTACGGGTCAATGACTCGATTGGCACTGTTGCCGGTTGCTTTGATCGCGTTGAACGGCGCGAGGGCACAAAACTCGAAGGTGCAGATCATGGTTGGCGGCATGAACAAACAGATTTACTTGCCTGCCAAACTTGCGGTACAACTCGGCTATTTTGAAGTCCAGGGCATCGATGTCGAATGGTTCGATGAGCCGTCGGGGGTCAGCGCCGAGAATGAAATGCTGACGGGACAGGTGGACGGTATGCTTGGTTTTTTACGATCACAACGTTGATCTTCAGGCGCTGAGACCGCTGCAAGTTGCCAAGATTTTTGTTTCTCGAGCGCCCATCGATTTTGATGGGGTTTTCTTTTTGTTGTGAAGTGTTGACAATCGTTATAAATTGTTACAATATGAACGGGGTCAAGACAATTGGAGGAGGCAAACTATGAAATGGTACTCAAGGGGAGTTCTGGTCGTATCGTTGTTGGGCAGCGCAGCCGTTGGGTTGGTCGTGACAAATTTGGGTATTGCTCAGGGCGGTGTGACCCTCAGGGTCGCCTGCGGGACTGTCGGCAGTCAGCAAGCCCTGTGCAAGTCAGCCGCCGACCGATGGGCGGCAAAAACTGGCAACAAAGTCGATGTTGTTCCCAATGTTGCCTCATCAAACGAGCGCCTGGCACTGTTTCAACAGCAACTCTCGGCAGGCTCTTCGGACGTGGACGTTTACCAGATCGAGAACATCTGGCCCGGGTTACTCGCCGATTACTTTGTTGACCTCAAAGAATACGTTCCCGAAGCCACCATCAAAGAATTTTTTCCCAGCATGATCGAAGCCGACACCGTCGAGGGCAAGTTGGTTGACCTGCCCTGGTACGGCGATGCGGGCTTGTTGTACTACCGCAAGGACCTGCTCGAGAAGTACGGCTTCAAGAAACCACCGAGCACCTGGGCACAACTGACCAGCATGGCGACCAAAATTCAGCAGGGTGAACGCAAAGACAACTCGAATTTCTGGGGTTACGTCTGGCAGGGTGCCGCTTACGAGGGTTTGACCTGTGACGCGCTCGAATGGATTTACTCTTACGGCGGCGGCACGATTGTGGACAACAAGGGCAACGTGACCATCAACAATAAAAATGCGGCTGCGGCACTGGACATGGCGGCAAAATGGGTCGGCACGATCTCACCAAAAGGTGTGACCACCTACAGTGAAGAGGAATCTCGAGGCGTCTGGCAAGCCGGAAACGCTGCTTTCATGCGAAACTGGCCCTATGCCTTTCCACTCGGCAATGGCGACACCAGCCCGATCAAAGGCAAATTCGATGTGACCGTGCTCCCCAAAGGACCTGGCGCATCTGGCAAGAACGCTGCGACCTTCGGGGGTCACAGTCTTGCCGTCAACCGCTTCTCGAAGAACGCCAAAGCCGCCGCCGACCTGGTCGTGTACATGACCAGTGCCGAGGTTCAAAAAGAACGCGCCATCGTCGGCGGCTACAACCCTTCACGCCCAGTCGTTTACAAAGACCCAGAGGTCTTGAAAGCCAGCCCGTTCCTGGGTCGTTTGTACAAGGTTTTCGCCAACGCTGTCGTGCGCCCGACAACCGTGACCGCCACCAAATACCCTCGGGTTTCAGAAGCGTTCTGGAACGCGTCCAATTCGGTCTTGACCGGCAAGTCCAATGGTGCTGCGGCATTGGTGGCACTCGAGGATGAACTCAAACGCATCAAAGGTGCGAAGTGGTAAACAAGCACTGATTCCAAGTCCCGCTCGTTGTGCACGAATGAGCGGGACTTATTGTTTCTGGGGTTGTTTCTGGGGTTGTTTCTGGGATTGATTCTCAACGTTCAGCCTAAATCTCAAGCTCGAGATTTTTGAAGGGATGCAGTTGTGCCGTTAAAAAACCCAAGAAACCCGAACCGCCGGTATTCGCTTTCCGCCTGGCGGGCGCGTACCGCCTGGCTTTTACTCACACCAAGTTTGCTGATTCTGGTGCTGGTTGCCGCATTTCCGTTGTTTCGCAGTTTTCAACTGAGTTTGTTCGATGTCAGTATTCTAAAATTCCCACTGCAATTAACCTGGGTCGGTTTGGACAATTATGTTGCATTGGCAAGCGACCCGCGTTGGTGGCGTTCAGTCTGGAATACAGTGGTATTTACAGTGATCTCGGTTGGTTTTGAAACGGTTCTGGGTTTGATGATTGCCTTGCTGGTTCACAGCGAATTTAAGGGACGCGGTTTGGTGCGCACCGCCATGCTTGTGCCGTGGGCGATCCCTGGGGTTGTCTCGAGTCAAATGTGGCGTTGGATGTTCAATGATGTTTACGGTGTGATCAACGATCTTTTTATCAAATTACGCCTCATTAAAACCCCCATGGCGTGGCTGGCAGAACCGGCTCTGGTTTTACCCGCCATTATCGCGGTTGATGTCTGGAAAACCACGCCTTTTATGGCGTTGATTTTGCTGGCTGGTTTGCAAGGTATTCCCAAAGAACTCTATGAGGCGGCTCGAGTGGACGGTGCGAGTTCGGTTCAGCAATTCTGGCGGATCACCTTTCCCTTGCTGCGCCCGAGTTTGTTGGTCGCACTCATTTTCAGAACGCTCGATGCGCTTCGGGTCTTTGACATGATTTACATTGTCGCAGGGACGCAAATTGAAACCATCAGCATGTCAATTTATGCCCGGCAACAACTGATTAGTTTTGGCTTGCTCGGTTACGGCTCGGCGGTTTCAACGGGCATGTTCTTGATTTTGGCGCTTTACATTGCCGTGTACTTGGTCACATTGAAAGTCGAGGTCAAGTGATGAATTTCGAGCTGCCAAAATTGCGTTTTTTTGCCGGTCGAATCGTGTTTTGGTTTGGTTTGGGCGTGCTTTTATTTTATTTGCTTTTTCCGTTTTACTGGGCGATAGTCAGCTCCCTGAAAACCTCGAATCAATTGTTTGCCACGCCAATCAGTTACATTCCACAAACACCACAATGGAGCAATTACGCGAGTATTTTTACGACCCAACCTTTCGGGCGGTTTTTGCTGAATTCGTTCCTGGTGGCTGGCGGTACAACTCTTTTGTCGTTGTTGTTTGGCGTGTTTGCCGCGTATGCGATAGGTCGCTTTGAGTTTCGTGGACGGCAACCAATTTATTATGCCATGCTTGCCGTGACCATGTTCCCGTCGATCAGCGTGCTGGGTGGATTGTTTGTTTTAATTCGTGGTTTGGGTTTGTACGACACGATTCCTGGCTTGATTTTCACGTACATGCTGTTCACATTGCCTTTTACAATTTGGGTTTTAACCAGCTTCGTGCGCGAAATTCCCAGCGAACTCGAGGAAGCCGCCTTTATTGATGGTGCAACACCGTTTCAGGCGCTACACAAAGTGTTACTGCCCATGATCGCGCCGGGTTTGGTGACGGCTGGATTGCTGGCATTTATTCAAGCTTGGAACGAATTTCTTTTCGCCTTAACGTTCACGGTCAACGAAAACTCGAGAACTGTTCCCGTTGCCATTGCATTGTTCAGTGGCACAAGTAGTTTTGAACTCCCCTGGAATTTAATCATGGCAGCTTCTGTTGTGGTCACCGTGCCGTTGCTGGTTTTGGTACTCATTTTTCAGCAGCGAATCGTGGCTGGTTTAACCGCAGGGGCAGTCAAAGGTTGACTCGGGTTTCGGATTTTGTGTTGAAAGGGAATATCATGGAACTCGAGGGTCAGGTGGCGTTGGTGACTGGCGCGGCGGGCGGGATTGGTTCGGCGATTGCCAGGGCGTTTGTGGAGGCTGGCGCGGCGGTGGCGTTGCTTGACCTGGCAAGTGAGAGCCTGAACGCGCTCGAGACGGATTTACGGGCTTCTGGCGGGTTGGTGCTGGCAGTTCCAGCCGACATCACCCAAGCCACAGAAGTCTCGAGCGCCGTGAATTTGAGTCTCGCCCATTTTGGACGCTTGACATGTTTGGTCAATGCCGTCGGCATTTTGCGTCAAGGTCGGGTCGATGCGATGCTCGAGACAGACTGGGACGAGCTGATGAACGTCAACGTTAAGGGCGTGTTCTTGGCGTGCAAGTACGCCGTTCCAGCCATCAAAACGGCGGGTGGCGGCTCGATCATCAACCTGTCATCGGTGTCGGCATTTGTTGGATCAATTGGCAGTTTTGCCTACACCGCCAGCAAGGGCGCGGTTTTGAGCCTGACTTACGGCATCGCCCAGGAACTCGGACCGTTTGGCATTCGGGTCAACGCCATCTGCCCTGGCTGGGTTGACGCCGGTTTCACGCATCAAGCCATGCGTCAAGCCCCCGACCCCAGCCTGCTGATCGCCCAAGCTCGAGAGGCACACGTGCTCGGACGCATGGCAGCCCCCCAAGAGGTGGCGGACGCGGCGGTATTCCTCGCCTCAAGTCGCGCCTCTTTTGTCACGGGAACTGCACTGAACGTTGACGGCGGCTTTATGATCAAGCGCTGAAAAACGCACCGTTCTCCCGCTTGCCAAAAAAGCAAAAATCTCGAACCACACATGTAAAAACCTAAACTCCCTTCTCTCGCTTGCGGGAGAAGGGTCGGGGATGAGGGTGGGCATAATATTTACTGTGCAATCCGAACGTCCACCCCAAGTGCCCTCAGCCGCTCAACATCGGCACTCGGGGCATTGGCGTCGGTGATCAGCGTATGCACTTGACCCAGCGCCAGCAACAACGAGAACGAGCGTTGCCCGAATTTGCTCGAGTCGAGCAACAGCACCACGTGCTCAACGCTGGCAGCCATCGCCCGTTTGACCTGAATCTCGAGCGGGTTTGGGTCGGTGATGCCGCCCTCTATGGTCAGACCGCTCGCGCCCAGAAACAGGGTTTTGCCGCGCAATTCGTGAAAGAACTGTTCGGCTTGAGGACCGACAAAAGTGTGCGAGACGTCGCGCAGAATGCCGCCGCAACACATCACAGTCAAATCGGGAAGCAGTGATGTGGCTTCGTTGACCGTCTCGAGTCCGTTGGTCATGACCGTCAGGTGTTTGTGCTTTAAGTGCTTGACCATCGCCGAAACGGTTGTTCCCGCCTCGAGAATAATAAAATCGCCATCTCGTATAAAGTGCGTGGCGGCGTAGGCGGCAATCGATTCTTTTTGTTTTTTGTGAATTTTGCGTTTGGCAAAGTACAAGGGTTCATTGATGGTGTCGTGTTCGTTGCGAATTGCCCCACCGCGCACAAATCGCAGCTTGCCCAAAGCCTCGAGCACCTTCAGGTCGCGGTAAATGGTCATGTGTGAGACACCAAACCGAGTGCCAAGGTTTTCGGCGGTGACGCTGCCCTGTTCGTCCACCAGTTCGGCGATGATTGAACGGCGCTGTTCGGTTAGCATTTTCGCGCCTGATTGGTCTGGCTCGAGCATCGTGATTCCTCTGGGGGCACAATAGCGCGGATGGGTATTTTCAGTCAATGAAATCAAGTTGCAATGCGTTATAATTTGTTATATCTTGAGATATTCGCCTCGCGTTCCCATCGGCAACACATTCAGGAAGGATACCCATGCTCTCGGTCTCGCCGTACCTCAAACACTTTGATCCGACCAGCGCCCAGATCGAAGGTGCCGTCTGGATTGAACGTCGCCTCAGCCAACTGCGGGGCTGCTTTGCCGACCCGAAGGCTTACGACACTGCCCTCGAGCATGACGATCCGCTCGTCTACAGCGTTTCATCGTTCGAGCCTGCAACAAACAACGGCGACTTGCACATTGGACTGGGCAAGATCATGCCGGGGCGGGTTGGTTCAGAATATTTTTTGACGCGCGGACATTTGCACGCCTGGCGTGAAGCCTCTGAGATCTACATCGGACTTTCGGGCGAGGGTTTGATGCTGCTCGAGACTGAGGGCGGCGAAGCCAGAAGCATCCCACTGACCGCCAACAGCATCGTCTACGTTCCAGGTCACACCGCCCACCGCACCGTTAACGTTGGCTCGAGTCCGCTGACTTACCTGGGAGTTTACCCCGCCCAGGCTGGACACGATTACGCCGCCATTGCCAACAATAATTTTCGCCAGGTTGTCATCGAACTCGGTGGTCAGGCGGTCGTCATGAACCGTCAAGCATGGCTCGAGTCACATCCCGCCCGCTGATGGCTCTGGCTCGAGACAAGGAGAAGCCGCGTGAAATCCGATACCCCAACCACGTTTGTTACCAAATCGATTCCCGCAACCCAACCCGTCACCGCGCTGGTCGAACGCCCCTGGGGTTCTTTCAAGCAGTACGCCAACAACAGCGAGGTCACGGTCAGCCTGATGACCGTCAAGCATGGGCAGCGCCTGAGCCTGCAAGCCCACACGGGACGAAGTGAACTCTGGATTGTGCTCGACGACGGGGCAGCCGTGCAAATTGACGATCTGACCGTGCATCCCAAAGCCGGCGACGAACTCTGGATTCCCGCCAACGCCCGCCATCGCCTCTCGAGTCTGGGTCCAGCCGTGCGGGTGCTTGAGGTGGCGTTTGGCAATTGGCAGCAGGCGGACATCGAGCGTTTCGATGACGATTATGCCAGACCCAGCACTGGGGACGGCGCGTGACCGACACCGAGTCTTGGCGCAAGACCACGCAACGTCTCGCATCCGCCAAGCACACCGCGACAAGCTCAGGAAATTACGAACTGTACCCGAGTTTCCCGCTCGAATCTGGCAAAATCGCCTTGGGCTTCGAGGCGCTGGTTGACCTGATTGCCAACTCGAATAGTGTGGTGCTGGACGGTTACGGTGGCGTTTTCTGGGAGAATTTTCGCAGCCGTCTCGAGGATGTTTTCAAAGCCCGAGGTGTTCGCACGGCTTGGGTCAATGTCGAGGCGGCACTGCGACCAAGTGCCGAAATTGAGTCCTTGCTCGAGCCATTCTTGGGCGGCGAAGACCCAATTTTTGGCAGACGTTTTACCGGCAGTCTCGAGGATTTTTTTGATGCCACCAAACTCGAGGGACTGCGTCCGGATTCGCAAGCCCAGCTCAATTTGATTTACGGTTGCGGGGCCAGCCTGGCGGGTTGGAATGGTTTGTTGGTGTATCTTGACCTGCCCAAAAACGAAATTCAATTTCGCGCCCGCGCCGGCAAGGTGACCAACCTTGGCTCGAGGTTGCTGACGGACGCAAAAACCATCTACAAGCGCCTGTATTTTGTGGATTGGATCGTGCTCAATCGGCACAAAGCCGAGCTGCTCGAACGGATTGATGTCATCCTCGATCATCAACGCCCAACTGAGCCAACCTTCATGCGCGGCGACGATTTTCGGGCAACGCTCGAGGTCATGACGCACAATTTTTTTCGCGCCCGCCCGTGGTTCGAGCCAGGTCCGTGGGGCGGGCAGTGGATCAAAAAACACCTTCCCGAACTGCCGCAGGACGCGCCCAACTATGCCTGGAGTTTTGAACTGATCACGCCCGAAAATGGTTTGATGCTCCAGAGTGACAGTCTGTTGCTCGAGGTTTCGTTTGATTTCGTGATGTACCACGATCACCGCGCAGTGCTGGGACATGCCGCCGAGCGTTTTGGGTTTGAGTTTCCAATTCGGTTTGATTGGCTCGACACCATTGACGGCGGCAACCTTTCCTTGCAGGTTCATCCCAGTCCCGTATACGCCAGCACGCATTTTGGCGAATCGTTCACCCAGGACGAAACCTATTACATCCTCGAGTGTGAGAACGACGCCGAGGTCTACCTGGGATTTCAAGAGGACATTGCACCGCTCGAGTTTCGCAGCGCACTCGAGCACAGCCATGAACACGCCGCGCCGCTCGAGGTGAAAGAATTTGTGCAGCGCCACCCCGCCAAAAAACATGACCTGTTCTTGATTCCGCACGGCACAATTCATTGCTCCGGCGCGGGCAGTTTGGTGCTCGAGATCAGCGCCACACCCTATATTTTTACCTTCAAAATGTACGACTGGTTGCGGCTGGATTTGGACGGCAAACCCAGACCGCTCAACATCGCCAGGGCGTTCGAGAATCTTGACTTTTCGCGGCGCGGCACAAAAGTGCAAGAACTGGTCTCCAAACCCGTGCTGCTCGAGTCTGGCAATGGCTGGCAGGTGTTCAAGTTGCCGACCCATCCAGATCACTTCTATGACATTGAGCGCCTCGAGTTTCAAAATTATTTTGACGCCCGCACCGAGAACAACGGTCATGTCTTGTGTTTGGTCGAGGGAATTTCGATCATGCTCGAGACGGCACATGGCTTAAGTCAGCCTTTCAATTACGGCGAAACCTTTGTGATTCCCGCCGCCGCAGGTTCGTACCGTCTGCGCAACCAAGGCTCCAAACTTGCCAAAGTCGTGCGGGCTTTCGTCAGACCATCATCCGAGGCGAACACATGAGCCAATTGGTGCTTGGCATTGATGGTGGCGGCACCAAAACCCTTGCCGCGATCTGCAACTCGAGCGGTCAAGTCCTCGGGGTTGGACGCGGCGGTGCGTCAAACATCGATGATGTTGGACTCGAGACTGCCAGCCAAAACATTCAGCGGGCGGTGGCTGGGGCATGGCAGCGGGCGAACCTCGAACCTCGAGCCTTCGATGCGGCGTTTCTGGGACTGGCTGGGATTGTCTCGGCGCGTGACCGTGCGTTGGTGCGCGGTCTTGCCACAAAGCTCGAGTTGACAGCCCCTGAGCGCCTTGGGGTCGATCACGATTGTAAGATTGCGCTGGCTGGTGGCTTGTCGGGTCGGGCTGGCATCGTCCTGATTGCCGGCACCGGCTCGAGTTGTTACGGCGTGAATGCTGCTGGCGATTCGTGGCGGGCGGGCGGTTGGGGATCGCTGATTTCCGACGAGGGCAGCGCCTATTTTCTCGGGCGCGAAAGCCTGATTGCCAGCGTCAGGGCATTGGACGGGCGCGGACCAGACACCAAACTTGCCGCCGTCATGCTCGAGCGACTTGGCGTGCAGCATCCAGATGATTTGCTGCACCGAATCTACGTTACTGGTCTGAGCCGCCTTGAGATCGCCTCACTTGCGCCTTTTGTGCTCGAGGTGGCAAATGGTGGCGATGCGGTAGCCCTCAGTATTCTCGAGTGCGGTTGCGTCTTGCTCGCCGAATGTGTCAAGGCTGTCGCCAAGAACTTGCAACTCGAGCGTCAAAGCTGTGAGGTCGTGGCGGTCGGCGGTTTGTACAACGCCAGCGAATGGCTGCAACAAAAATTGCGTCAGCAAATTCTCGGGTTTTTACCAGGTGCGCAAATCACCCAGCCCGAATTATCGCCCGTGCTCGGTGCGTGCCTGTTGTCGCTCGAGATGCTCAGTGCATCGACACCTGCGACCCTCGCCAACTTGAAACTCGAGAATTCCAGGATCGAAAGGGACGGAACATGATTGTTGAACATCCAGAGTACCAGCATTCGCTCGAGCTTGAGGACACAACGGGTCTTCCCAAAGCCGTGATCTTGCGCGGCACTGAACGACGCATCGAACTCAATAACTTTCAGATATCGTTGACCGTCGGCGGCAACGAGGTTCGCTCGGCGACCGGCGGCATCGATTACGAGGGGGCGTACCCAATCTCTGCAATCAGGCTTGACGGTGCCGCCCAGTGGTCTTCGAGCCTTGTTGGAGACAGGTGCAGCATTCCGATCAACATCGGTGAGGTGTCCGCAAAGCTCGAGTTTTTGTTTCGCCGACACGGCGCTGCCCTGACCATCGGGCTGGTGCTGGTCGGCGACCCAGGCTCGAAACTGCTGATACGCAACCTGACCATCACCAGCGAGCTGCATTTTGCAACGGGCGAATGGCGGCTGAACGCCCCAGGCAATGGTATCGCTCGAGATACGCCCTTTGAAAAAGTGAGTGCCTGGACGGGCATCTCGGCAATCGGCGGTCTGCGCGGCTCGAGTGCCGTGCTTCACATGGCAAGCCAGCAAGATTGCGCCGCCCTGTGGTTTCGACACGAACTCGAGGTCTGCGATATTCGAGTCAAAAGCGAAACCCAAAACGTCTTGTCGCTCGAGATCAACACCAATTTTGCAGGTGATCTTGGACGAATTTCGAGCGCCAGCCTCGATTTGTTTGACCTTGATTTGCGCGTGCCAGGGTTTCAAGATTTTCCCGAATTGTTCCAAACCTGGTTGCGTCAAACTGGGCACACCACGCCCCAGAATCCGCCCGCCTGGATTGGCAGCGCCAGCATTTACGAGGCACAGGTGGGCTTTTCGGTGTTTTACCCCGACCACCGTTATGAGCCGTATGCCGACCTTGCCGCGCTGACCTCTGACCTCGAGCGGATTGCCGCTTTGGGCTTCAACGTGATTCAACTGATGCCGAGACAACCGTACCCGAGTTACAACGTTCACGATTACTGGGATGTGCAAACTTCATTTGGCGACCCCGAGCAGATGCGCTCGCTGGTGCGTGAATGTCATGATCGCGGCATCCGAATCATTCTCGATGTTTTGCTGCACGGTGTGCTCGATCAGGAGTCAATTGCCGCCGCCGCCGATGGGGTGCGCGGTGGTCCTTACGCCAAACTGGTTTCCTCGAGCACCAGCGACAGTTTTAGCGCCGATGTCGGCGAGTGGAGCGACTACCTGATCGCCTGGTCGCGCCACATCATCGATTTCGAGCCGTTCTGGAAGGCGGGCAGCCCGCCAGTATCACCACTGATCGCCCAGCATCCAGATTGGTTTTTCAAGGATTCGCACGGCAATGTCGCGGGCATTTACACCAAAGCCTTTGATGCCAGAAACCCAGAATGGCAAGCCTATTTTATCGACGCCATGAAATTCTTGCTCACCGACCTCGAGATTGACGGCTTCCGATTTGACGCCCCAACCTACAACGATTTTCCAAACTGGGCGAACTGGGCGAGACACCGCGCCAGCCTGTCCACCCTGGCGTGCGTGCCACTGTTCGAGCACCTGCGACCCGCCCTCAAAGCCATCAAACCAGACAGCCTGATGTACACCGAACCCTCCGGTATCTTGCTGCGACGGTCAATGGACCTGAACTACAATTACGACGAACAATGGCTGGTCACCGCCATCTCAGAACCCAGCCAGGCTCGAGCCTGGGGGGTGCGCGATGCCCGAGGTCTGGCACGCTGGATTCAGGACCGCGATGCCTTCTTGCCACGCGGTTCGCTGACCGCACACCACATTGACTCGCACGACACGTTCTGGTGGCCCAGTTGGGGCGCAAAATGGCGGCGCGAACAATTTTCGCTGGCGCACGTTCAACTGCTGACCCTGATTTTCATGTCTTTGCCGGGACCATTCATGATGTTCACGGGTGGCGAACACGGGATTGAATCGGTGCTCAAAGGGTTCAACAACTTAAAACAAGCAACGCCTGACTGGGCTGAATTGAAAGTCCAATGGTTGAACAACGATTCGATGCCAGAAGATGTTTTTGGCATGGTTCGCAAGAACGCCCAGCTCGAGATCATCACATTGGTGAACCTGGCAGATGAAGCCCAAATCCTTCAGATTCCCTCGAACTCGAGAAGCCAAAACATTCGGTTGACGGTCGGGCAAATCAGCCGCGTGACATTAACCGAGACTGGTCTGAAGCTCGAGCTGCCCGCCAGATCGGGGATTGTTCTGGAAGCATCAGGTCATGGCTGAATTTCACAAAAGCTGAACCGTGCGGCTTGCATTATGAGATTACCGCTCTTTTCATGTTGGTTGAGAATCAAGTATACTAAAGAATGAATCCCATCAGTCTCGACCTACGCACCCGCATCGTCCAAGCCGTTAAACACGACAAAAACACACCCGAACAAGCAGCAAGACGTTTCATCGTC
>JANXTZ010000015.1 GCA_025352125.1 Deinococcales bacterium
TCGAATTTGGTCATGAGGTCGTCGATAATGACGAAAGCTGTTACGATAAAATGGTCGTCCATGAGTGATCTCCTTTGAGTGCGTTGGGTAGACACATTCTGAAGAGTTATTCATGGGCGATCAACTGGCAATCAGGGTAACTTGTTTGAACAGGCGACGCGTACCGGTCGCCTGTTTTTTGTGGCTCGAGTCTGAAAATGGGGTTTTTGCAAAATTGAAAAGCCAGATCAAAACGCCCCCAAGCACGTTGTATCAATTGATTTCTGTGAAGGGTTTAATCATGTGGATGCTAGACTTAAATTCATGTTACGCAAATCCATTTTGATTCTGACCATTGCCCTGTCCTCGAGCGCCTTTGCCACCCCCTTAACACGTTATTTTCCTGACAATGCGCTCGGGGTGATCGAAGCCGTAAATTTACAAGAATCCGTGACGCAGATGGGTTCGTTTGCTGAAGACACCCAAAAGTTTTTGGGAACGCTCCTGAACGACGCACTCTCGAGTCAGATGGGCAAGGATGTGCAAGTGCCAGGTTTATTAAAAGACCTGACGGTTCGGACAATGGTGGGTTCGATTCGTGATGTTTCCGCCGCCGCGTACAGCGTGGGTGGCAACCCAGAATTTTTGGCAGTGGTTCGCATGACCCCGAAGAACCTGATCGTCAATGCGTTTACAAAATCGTTCAATGATGCGATCAAAAATACCCTACCAAAAAATAAACTCCGCGAAGGCAATTACCTGGCAGCCTTGAGTGACGGCATGGCGGCGGGCATCGGTAACAACATATTTTACATCTCGAGCAACAAAGACCTGCTGCGTGGTTACCTGAAACGTTTGAATGGACAGGTTTTACCAGTTTTGGTGAATAACCCAGTCTATCAAGCGGTGAGCAGCGTCACTGGTGAGGGATTTTTCAAGACAACTATTCATTACTCGGCGGTTGCGCAATTGCTCGGACGCGACAAAAGCGTTCCTGCCAACGTGCTTGCAATCTTAAAAACCTTGAATGTCAGCAGCAGCGTCTCGAGCATCGTTGAAGACGGTCTGGAAACCCGAGGCGTCACGCAACTGAACCCAAACGGTGGCGATGCAGCACTGTACAAATTATTGACCTACACGCCAAGCAAGCTCGAGTTATTGCAAGACCTGCCAAGCACCGCCCCGAGCGCCAGCCTGTTTGCCACCGACACCAACGGCTGGCTGGATTACCTGACCAAATGGTTGCCCGACACGGACTTCAGCGCTGCTGAACAACGCGACCTGCTTGATGTTTTTACCAAACTCAAAACACGTCTCGGCAACGAATGGGGCGTCGTGAACGGCAACCTTCCCAACATCAATTCGCTTGGCGCAGGGCTTGGACTTGGTGGCGTCAGCGCCTCAACTTTGGGTTTGCTGGGCGCAGGTCTGCTGGGTGATGCGTTCAGTCCAAATTCCGAAACGGTTTATTACGCCAAATCCCAAGATGGCGCACTGATTCTGAACGACCTCGAAACCGCCCTGAACGAACTTCTTCGGATGAGCCAAGAATCTTATCCAGAAGGCTCGAGTAACCAACCTGAGCTTGTGGTTGAACGCAGCACCGTTGGCGGCTTTGATGCAGTCATGGCAAAAGCCGAACTGAACAGCCCACGCAATCCTCAAAGCCTCGAATTGTGGGTCATCAACAAAAACAACACCATCGTTATTGGCAGCAACCAAAGCAAACTCGAGGAGTATTTGACCGCCACACCACTGCTCGAGAATCCACTCTTTAAAACCTTTAACCTGCCGCAAGGTTCGACAGGCGCACAATTTACCGCCCCAGTTCGTTTGGAGCGCAGCGAGATTGACGCCATGATCGCATCACTCTTGAAGGCGTACCAACTCGAGCAGGACATTCCAGCCGACATGGCAAGCGCGTTTGGGGATTGGTTTGAATCCTGGGCTTCACGTACCGAAGCGGGGTACGGATATTTCTTGCCTGTGGGCAACAAGCTGCAAAGTTACGGCAAGACTGGATTTAACTGGAACAAGTAATCTCGAGCGATCAACCCTCGAGTCAATCAATTCAACCCCCTGTTCGTAGGGCGTTAAATTTTTGATTCGGCTTTAAAACACAGTAACGCAAGCAACGAAAGTCATGTAACCACCAGAACGCCCAATTCAAACAGTTCGTGATTTACTACATCTCGAGAATTAAACTCGAGAAATGCTTTGGAGGGTTAACCATGAAACGTTTTCTACCACTTGCCGCCTTACTGCTGGTCGCTGTCGGCGCATCCGCGCAAACGAGCAACATGTTCAAATTAAAGAGCATTGACATGCCAGCGCGTACCAACATCAAAACCGAACAAGTTTTAAACGGTTTTGGTTGCACTGGCGCGAACCTCTCACCAGAATTAACTTGGTCAGGCGCACCAGCAGGCACGAAAAGCTTCGCCCTGATTATGCAAGACATTGACGCCCAAACTGGGGTCGGCGGCTTAACGCACTGGATGGTGTACAACATTCCAGCCGCAACCAGCAAACTCGAGAAAGGCGCTGGCAACCCTGACGGCAAATTGATGCCCGCCGGAACGGTTCAAGCCACAAATTCTTTGGGCGCAGCCGCCTACGCCGGTCCTTGCCCACCCGCAGGCGACAAGCCGCACCGTTACGTGTTCACGCTGTATGCCTTGGGTGCGGAAAAACTCGAAATTGCTGCGGGTGCCTCGCAAGCCTTTATTGGTTTTAACTTTAACGGCAATGCGATTGCGAAAACCAGTTTTACAGCCTCTTACGGACGATAAAACAAGCATTTTAAACCTCGAGCCATAACTGCTGTGGCTCGAGGTTATTTTAGGTTAACAAACTCCCTCTGGCTTGCATGGGCTGCGAAAAAATCAGCAGCGTGATCGTGGCAATCACCAGCAGCACCAGCACTTGCGGCAAGAGTTTAAAGATCAGGCTTCTCGAGTCTCCATTGCTGGAAACACTGGCTTTTTGAAATGCGGCGTACCCACTGGCGGCGAGGGCAACATAAGTAATCACGACTTGCACTGGAAAAATTCCGTCGGCTCGAGGGATGCTGGGCTTGGGTAAGTTTGCCAGTGGCAAGCCAAGGTGTTGCAGCGCGGTCACGATGTTGGGAAGCAGCGTGGCATACCCCGTGATGAAGTGAAACAGGTAATGCCCGCCCCAAATCCCGAGGCACATCGGCAGCAGCACACTGGCATAATCACGCAGCTTTGCGCCTGAAAGCCTCGCGGCGAGGCTCGAGAGGGCAACACCGCCCAGAATCCCAAACCCTTGAATGACGACCAGCAGAACCGCCTCTGAGCGCGTACCAAGGAAGCTCGAGAGAGATGTTGCAAAACTGAAAAACGTTGGGATCATGGCAAAGGCGTTGACCAGTCCAGCCCAGGTTAAAACGGTGATGAACAACGCCCAATCCGCTTTGGGTCTGGCAGTGATTGCCTCTTGAATTGGGGAGCGAACCTCGAGCGCCACATTGTCGTAAGGGCAAGCCCGAACGCAATTCAGGCAGAGCGTGCAGTCGGTGTTGCTGGCGATGGCGGGTACGAACAAATCGGTTTCACAACCAGGAAACGAACCTCGAGTTGCATGACCCTCTCCAGCCATTGGAAGCTCGAGCAGCACATGTTCGGAACGGTTGCCAAAAAGTGGCGCTCGGGTGGTAGTTGTCTCGAGCCGTCCGTTCAGGCAGTATTTGCCCTCGCAAGAAGTGCAGACGTTTGCGTTGATGGCGGTGATCTGTGTGGGGCTTGCGCCCGAAATGGCGAAATTAAAATTTCCGAGTGGGCAGACATATTTGCAAAACGTGCCTGCTGCAAAAAGCGTGTCCACGATCAAGGCTGCCGCGAAGTAGCCAATGATGAGCCACGCGGTCAAAAATGGACTCGCCCAGAGGTCAAAGAATTCGTAACAGAACAAAAACAACACCGTCAACCCAAGCACCAAAAACTTGTTCTGCAACCATTTTGGAAACTCGAGCTTGGGAATAAATCTCGAGAAAAATTTGCTGGGACCTCGGGTCAGCATCAGTGGACAGGCGGCGCAGAAGAGATTGCCGACAAGCGCAATGGCAAGAGCCACCAAACCACGGTAATGCACCCAAACGCTGACGGTGGCAACATTCACGGGCGCAATCTGGCGACCCGTAAAACCGTCAAAAACCGCCAGCAATGCCAGCAAAAAGAGTGGGACTTGTAACACAAACCTCGAGTAACGCCAACGTAAAAAAGTGCCAACAACGGGCAGGCGTAAAACATTGAAGCGTGAAGCTCGAGGTTGAGCGATCATGATGTTAGACCTCGTGACCAATTCGAGAAAAGATTTGGTTTTAAAGGTGGTTTCTGGAGGAGCTTCTGTTGCTTAAACAAGGATTGGCTCAAACTCCCGTCTCTCCTGGGAGAGACGGGCTGGGGATGAGAGAAACACGAGCGTTTCACTTTACTGGGCAACCTCGAGTTTGACATCGTTGGTCAAGGTTTCACTGTCTTTTTTGGCGGTCACGGTCAGCACCCAGTCGCCGCTCATGTTAAAATCAAAATTCTTGACTTGGTACTTGCCCGCACCAAGTTCGGTGACTGTGCCGTCAACCGTTCCCATGCCAGCGTGGGTCATGTTGCCCTCAATGCTGACATTCCAGCCTTCAAGAATTTGTTTGTCACGCATCAGTTTTAAAACAATATTGGTCTTGCCAATGCGTGGCGTGCTTGGAGTCAACTCCAGGGTCACATCGAGTTTGCTCGAGCTTTTGGGAGCGCAGGCGGTGAAGGCAAGCAAAAATACTAAAAGAAGTTTTTTCACGGTTTTGGTGACTCGAGGGTCTGAATTTTGGGGCGGCGGAACAACACGAACACCAGTACCAGCACCGACAGTGCCACGGGCGCAACCGTGACCAGAATCAGCAAGCCCGCGCCTGGGCTGCCTGCGGTGCTGGCGGGCAACACCAGTGTCACGGTTTTTTGCATCGGAAACTGGACATCGGCTTTGGCTTCCAAGGACTCTCGAGGGAAGGTCGTGTCTTGAATCACAAGTTTGTACTGTCCTGGCGGTACTTTTTGCAATCTGGCAGTGTACTCGCCGTCACTGGTTTCGAGCAAAGTATCGCGGAAGGTTGTGCCAGCTTCGTTGTAAACAAGATAATTGAGTTTGGCGTTTTTGACTGGGAAGCCACTCGGGTCGCCCAGCAATGCCACAAATTGCCCACCGCGCACCATGGCGTCAATGTTGACGATGCTCGAGTGGGCGAAAGCATTCGATAGGGTCAGAAAAACAAGTATCAGCAGTCTGGACGCGAGTTTCATCATGTTCACGATACCCAGATTTGGTGAAGGTTGAACAGGGGCGTTTATAAGATTGTGCGAAGAAAAAAGCGGCTCGAGGTTTGAAAATTTCTCGAGCCGCACGATTTGAACTTGGATTTTATTCTGGGCTGACTTGGTTTGGAATGGCGGGTGGCACGACCAGAACGCTGAGCGCCACGCTGCACAGGGTGGTCATCACGGTGATGCCCGTCCAGAGTTCACGGCTGATGCCGACACCACCGTTCACTGCCAGTGCCAGGAAGTGCAATCCCCAAACGGCAATTGGCGCAATAATCGCAAACACCCGAAACTCGAGCACTTTTGAGAGGCTGGGTTTCATGGTGAAAACCATCGCGTCCATGATGATTCCGGCGAGGGTTGCAAAAAGCACTTGCGGCAAGTAACCGCCGTTGCCGAACATGGCGAACATGGCAAGGGTGTTCAAGCCCAGAATCAGTGTGAACGTGCCGACTGGAGTACGCCAACGTCGCAACAGCAAGAAGGCGGTGCCCATGATGACAACATTGCTGAACAAAATTCCGGCGTCGCTCAGTCTCGAGGCGAGGTAGGCGATCAAACCGCCGTAATTGGCAAGTTGAGAGAACCGTTCGCTCGAGTCTGGCACGTTGACCAAGCCCCAGAGGTGCATGTTCATGAAGGTGGTGAAGCTAAAGGTGGCAAACACGGCAAGCAGTGCTGGCAAGAAAGCTTTGAAGGTCGGGGTGGCGCTCGAGTTGTGCCAGATGGCGCGAAGTGGGCTGGTGATAAGCAGTGTTGCACCCAAGTAAAGCATTAAATGGGTTGGGCTGAGGAGTGCATCAATGCCGACTTCAATGCCAAAAACGGTGTGCCAGATCATGTCACCGACGCCGCCGAGTCCGAAGACGGTTGCGCCGATCAAGCCGAGTTCGTAGCCGACTGGAATGGCGTTTAATCCCGTCCAGCCTTGACGCAAGCGCCTGAAGACCATCCAGACCACCCACAGCGCGGTGACGGTAAAGCCCGAGTACAGGATGGCGTGCCAGGGTGTGAAAAAATTTTCGATGGTGTTGCGCAGGTTTGAATGCGCAAAACCATCAATAAAAACGCCTGCCATCAACCACAACCCAAAGGCTACGGTGGCAAGATTTTCATTCCAACTGGCTTGGGCTTTGCTGGTTTGAAGTCGAACTTCAGTTTGTTTGGGAACGCTGAACGCCATGTTGACCTGCTTTCTGGGTGTGATCAAAACACCCGCGTTACCTCAAAATTAAAACTTTTGCCGAAGGCTTATCGAAGATTTTTTCGAGGTTCATTCGCATACTGTTCATTCGCGCACCGCTGTAAATGCCGATCTCAAACTTCTCGAGGCATTCATCCAACTCGAGCAAGCCAGTTTGATGGAATTCAGTATGGCGTGACTTGAGACGGTTGACAACTCGCATTTTCGCAGACTCGAGAAATTTGAGAACTTGCGTTCCTGAAAGCTTTTTGTTAGGCTTTGGTTAATAAATGCGAGCAAATACTCACATTCTCGAGGTTCGGAAATTTCCGCAGCAGATTCGCAGTCAACGGCGGGTCGAAAAAATCCTGGCTGCCGCCATCGAGGTTTTCAGGGAGGTCGGTTTTGAAACCGCCACCACCAACGAAATTTCCGCTCGAGCCGAGGTTTCAATCGGCAGTTTGTACCAGTTTTACCCGAACAAATCCGCCATCCTGAACGCGCTTGGTGCACGTTGCCTGACGGATTTAAGGGCTTTGCTCGACCAAGCCCTCAGCGAGGACAGTCTCGAGATTCCATTTGAGGCTCTGCTTGACAGGGTTTTTTCCGCACTGCACATGTTTTCCATCCAAAATGATGGTTTGTTTGCCGCGATAGCCAAATCCCCAACGCTGGGTGAATTTATCAGTGCCGAGCAACAATTTATTGACGAAATTATTCGGCGACTCGAATTCAACCTCGAGCACCGCACCCCAAATCTCGAGCCAAAAAAGCGCCACATCATGGCTAAAACTTGCGTGATTTGCGCCCACGCCCTGTTTGAAACGCGGCAATCGGAACATCACGGCGCTTTGATGCTCGAGGCTAAAACCATCATCATGGCGTACCTCGAGCCTGTGCTGCAAAACAGGTAATGTGTCCGTAATGGCTTGGGCTAAACTCGAGCCATGAAACGATACCCGAGAATCCTGATTCTGCTGGCATTCCTGACGTCCACAAAAGCTTTCGCGCACGTCAAATGGTTTCAGGGCGAACGTCCACCGCTGGATTTGAACGCCTTTTTTCAACCCTTGCCACTCTTATTTGCTGGCGCAGTGGCGCTGGTCGTGCTGGTCTTGTGGTTTTTTCAACGCACCCGAGCGGGACGCGGTTTTTTACCTGGCGCAGAATTCTTTAACGCCACCAAAGATCGCCGCATGGGTTTGTACGGATTTATTCCCGCCATTCTGGGCATTCACATTGCCGTGCCCTTGCTGGTGGCGGGCGTGACTGGGCATCTGTTCTCGCCCGACAACGAACTGATGGGCGCTTGGAAACCCATTCTGGGGCTTCTCGAGACTGGCATTGCACTCTCACTGTTTTACGGCGGTTTTGCCAGGGTTTCGGCGGTCTTGCTGGCTTGGCTCTGGATTGTCGGCGTGCTGATCTTTGGACTTGAGGCGATGCTCGACAACGCCCTGATGTTGGGCTTTGCGGGGTTTTTCTGGTTGGCGGGTCGCGGTCCGATCAGCGTGGACAGGTTGTTGTTCCCGCGCCTCGAGCCGAATGCGTTCAGCATGTCCAAAGCCGTGTCTGTTTTAAGAATTGGTCTGGGCTTTGGTCTGGTCGCCGCCGCCTTCAGCGAAAAACTGGCAAACCCCGCCCTGGCAAAGATGTTCCTCGAGCATTACCCCTTAAATTTTACCAACGCCCTGGGCATTCCAATTCCTGACAATATTTTTGTGCTCTGCGCTGGCAGCGTCGAATTGCTGGTTGGTCTGTGTCTGATTTTTGGTGTCTTCACCCGCGAGATTATCGTGATTGCCTGGTTGCCAATCAATTTGACCCTGACGATTTTTGACTGGTCAGAACTGGTCGGACACCTGCCGATTTACGGCGCAATGGCGTTGTTGTTCGTCTGGGACTCGAGCCAAGAAAACCTCGAGTTGTGGGTCAAAGGCTTGCGGGCTGGACCTCTGGGCATTGACCCTCAGCCACCGACATGAATTGACGGACGTTTCTGCGAATTCTCTTCGGCGACCCGCAAAATCTCGTGGGTGATCGGCGCGGTGTCACCTTCCCCAAACAAGACGTAACGCACCAAATGCCGAATCGGGTTGCCGTCAGACCAGGTGAAATAACAGTGCGGCACAAAACCTGTGGTGTCGCGCAAATACAGCATGAACGCGGCAATGGCATTCGGCACGGCTGGAGCTTCGGTGCGCAAAATATGGTACTTCGCACCGTTGACACCCTCGAGTTCAAAGCCGTGAATCTCAATCTCGCCGCTGAAATCGCTGGGATCAGAAATTTCGACCTCAAAAAAAGCCACCTTGTCCTGTAATTCGATATGGTGATCCTCGCGTTGCCGCAATTCCTTGTCCTGATACTCGGCTTCGTCGCCGCGCTGACGGCGGTTGGCGATAATCCGAATCTCACCCAATGCCAACTGGTCAATGATTTTTTGCGCCACCGCATCAAGCTTGACGCTCGAGATGCGAAGTTCAAAAGTTCTGAAGGTTCTCGAGATCAAGGATATGGCAATGATGCCCAAAATAAAGATCGCCGCAATCCGAATACCGTCCGGGCGTTCAATGACATTGGCGATGGTCGTGTAAACAAACACCAGCGTGATGGCGGCAAACATGATGGTCAGACCGCGCTGCTTGGCGGCTCGAGCCGAAAGGGTCACGGCAAACGCAGCGCTCGAGATTAAAACCAGCACCCCAGTGGCGTAAGCGCCGCCCTGCGCGTCCACGTCGGCTTTGAAGACCAGTGTCACGATCACCGAAATGGCGGTAAAAATGAGCACCAACGGACGGTTGGCACGCGCCCAATCTGGAGCCATGCCGTAACGCGGCAGGTAACGCGGCACAAGGTTGATGAGTGCCGCCATCGCGCTCGCGCCCGCAAACCACAAAATCAAAATCGTGCTGAGGTCATAAACCGTGCCAAAAAGATCACCAAAATAAGTGTGCGCCAGATACGCCAAAGCCCGACCGTTCGCCGTGCCTTTTTGTTTGACCACCTCGAGCATCAAATCATTGCCTTGTTGTTTGGCTGTTGCCATCACCTCGAGTTGCCCAGCGCTTGAGGTCAGCATCAATTGCGTGGGTTTGTCCAACTCGAGTCTGACGGCAGGCACGGCATAAAGTGTCATTGGCAACTCGCCTTCCTTGTCAGGATCAAGCTCAATGCTCGCCGTACCAGTCTCGAGCGATTTGGCATTGATGACACCCGAGGCGCTGACCTCAGGCAGAAATTTATCGTGCGAGATCAGCGTGGTGGTTGCCAGGCTCGAGGCAATCAAGAACACGCTCATGATGATTGCCGCCGCCGTCAACAAATTTTTGGTGTTTTTGATCCGTCCGAGCGGATTCTCCGACGTGTCGGTTTTGTTGCCCTTGACAAGCGACATGACTGCGACACCCGTCTCAAAGCCCGACAAACCGAGCGCCAATTTTGGAAACAGCAACAACGACACGCCAATCAGCGCCAACGGATTTGGATGCTGCATAAACAAAGTGCTTGTCCAATCTGGAAAATACTGCGGATGGGTTGCCATCTCGAGCAACCCCCGCCCGACCACGATCACATTCAGTCCCAGGTAAACGATCACCAGCACCACCGCAATGCCGACCGCCTCACCAAAACCCCTTAAGAACACCGCACCCAACAATAAAATAAGCACCAGCGTAATCAAAACATTTTGACCAGCCGCAAACTGATGCACCAAAGGATTTTCGACGATGTGCGCCGCCGCGTCCGCCGCCGAGAGCGTGATCGTGATGATAAAATCGGTTGCCGCAAAACCCAGCAGCACCAGAATAAACAACTTGCCCTGCCACCAGTCCAGCAAGCGCTCGAGCATCGAGAGCGAACCCTGCCCGTGCGGACTCTCGTTGGCGATACGCCTGTAGACAGGAAGCGCCCCAAACAGCGTCACCAGCACCAATATCAGCGTGGCAATCGGTGAAAGCGCCCCCGCCGCCAGCGCCGCAATGCCAGGTTGATAGCCGAGCGTCGAAAAATAATCCACGCCGGTCAAACACATGACCTTCCACCACGACTGCGTCTGGTGATGCTCGCGCTTGCTCTCCTCCTCGGTTTCAAACGCCCCTTCGGGTTCTTCGGCGTGCTCCTCGAGCAACCATTCTTTTAACCCGTGAGGATGTCCGTTGTCTTCGTGCGGATCGTGTTTGTTATCGCTCATAATATGTTTTGCAGTTTACGCTATGCACCTTTGGTTTGGGTGTATAAGTGGTTTGGGTGTACCAGTCTCGAGCTTGAAAGCTGAAGTGAAGTTGTTGTGCTCAAAGTTGGTGAAGTACCCCATGCTTACTCTAGATTTTCCACTTCTCGCCCCTTAAAGCAGCACCTGTCTTGATGCCAAGATACACCTGACGGACACAATTGCTGACCGGTTGCTTGCGTTTCGCTTCAAATTTTCTATTTCAGCTCGTGATACGTCTTTGTTTTTATTTGATTTACGGCATCAAGGAATAGACATTAAGCTCAGTGTAATGCGTATAAATTGTTGGCCCATGAGGGTAGTATATTCTTCGTTGATTTTCTTGGTTAAACATGACCACTAAATTCTGATTGGTCTGTACAACAAGCTGTGGTGTGTCTATGCTCGTAGAAAATCCAGTATAACTGGTGGGCGCTATAGAATTGCCTATTTGTTTCCAGGTGTTCGATGCCGAAACCCATTCTTTAACAAACAAACTGTTAAACCTGTACGCGACCCAGGCTGTAGACCCAAAAAAGACAAGGAACGGCTTGTATGAAAGTCCAACGCCTGCTGTCTCGAGAGGTGTTCCACCAAGGTTCTTGACCACATTGTTGCTGTCCATACCTCGCACAATCAGTTGGGTTGCGCCTGCGTTTCCCGCGCTTGGAAGGGATTCTGAGGAGGCAACGATTGGATTTTCGGTGTCATCCAGAACAAGCGCAAAATCTGGATAGACAAACATGGTCTTTGAGGTGATATTGCTGGTGATCTGGATATTTGCCGAATTCAATCGGCTGACAACAATGGTGTAAGCACCTCCAGCGGCGGTTCTTCTGTAGGCAATGACAGGGTTGCCATCGCCACGCAATACCAATTTTGGATTGTCACCATTGTCAAAGCTCCCATCTGGTTTTTTCCCAAGGTTAAGCCAAGTATTATTTTGCCAACGGTACATAAAAATTTTACTTGTCCGTGCGGGATCAGAAAGCAGGTACGCGCTGAAGGCAACTGTCGGAATGCCCTGATATGTTTGTGCAACCGCGTAGCCGTTGGACTCATTGGTTTTGTCTGTGTCCAAGGGTTCAAAACCCAGTCCATTCATTGGAACTGGCGTTCCATATTGAGTCCACGAACTTGACCCCCCAGTAACAACCTTACTGTCATAAAACAACATGTCGCCGCCAGTTGGTGGCGATTTTAATGCGGGTGCAATTGCACGGTGCTTTCCGCAGGCAGGGAATTGGGGCAACGAATTTTCAGACCAAGCATTTCCAACCAACTTTGATGCTCGAGTATTTAAACCATAGCAAATACCATTGCCAAAAATTGGATCCACTTCGTCCCACATTGCTATTGGAGTTGTACCATTCAAGGTTAGTAGTGGATGTCTAATTGTAAAACCTTCATTGCCCAAAAGATCATTTTGGTAAGATGCAGTCTTTGCCGAACCAATAGAAACCCAGCAACCCTGACATGCTCGAGTTGAGGTTCCAACTGGACTCGAGGGCGGTTGGTCGGTTGGTGCAACCGTATTGCACGCACCAAGAACGAAGGCTGCAACCAAGAAAAGACTGAAATGGTAAATCTTCATAAAATCCTCCTTGTGAACTCGAGCCAATTTACTGTGCTCAAAATTCTTGACAATTCGAGAAGCTGTTGTTGCAAGCCAACACAGAAACGGGTTGTTTCAAATCCGCGCTCATGACTTTGGCTATGGCAGCAAACTCGAGTTTGGTGATTTGTTTGTTGGCAGCGTTTTGCAGTGTTGCATCGTCAAAACCCATAGAAAGTTGCAAACGCCCGTCGGTTCTTTGCAATTTTAAAAACCGTCCATTGCCACTGGTGTCGCTCGAGCCAAAAAATTGTTTTGCGATAAAAAAATCTTGGACTTGTTTGGCTTCAATGGTGGTGACTGAAGCGCCGTAATTTAGGGTTGCCCCTTGAACTGAAAGGCTTGATTCAGAAGGTATCGAGCAGCTCGAGAGGGTCGCGGTGCCAACAACGAGGGTGGTCAGGGCAGAAAATAATTTTTTCATGTTGACTCCTTTTGGGCTGCTCGAGAAAATCAGTGCCACACGAGATAGCACGGTGCAGCATTGGCTCTCGAGAGCATTAAAATTAGGGCGTTTCAACCTGCACTGGATGAACACTTTGTTTTGTGCTGTCATTGCCCAGTTGCCCGGAATCGTTCCCACCCCAACACCAAATATTTTTATCCATTGCCATTGCACACGTGAACGCATTGCCAACTTGAATGCTCGAGAAAACCATTTTCGTATTGACAGCCACAGGTTTTGATGTTTGGTCATCTGGTACACCCACCCCAAGTTGCCAACTAACACCACTGCCCCAACACCAGGCTTGTCCAGTCGTGGTTAAACCGCAAGTATGGACTCGACTGGCAGTGATACTCTTTAACGCGAGCTTGCCTGTTACCAATAGGGGAACTTTGCTATCAGTTAGTAAGCCATCGCCGCTGCCCAGCTTGCCACTGGTGTTGTTGCCCCAGCAATAGCCTTTGTTGTCTTTGGTCACACCACAAACATGAAATTCGCCAACACTGATGCTCGAGAAAATCATTTCATTACCGACACGGGTGGGTGTGAATTGGTCTTGGGTTGTGCCATCGCCAAATTGCCCAGCCCCATTTGCACCCCAGCACCACGCTTCACCGGCGGCTGTCAAACCGCAGGCAAGGGTGCGTCCCGCCTGAAGGCTGACAAAAACGTGTTTGCCCTTGACGGCAAGCGGTGTGCTGCTCTCGCTCGCGCCTGGGTCGCTGCCAATCTCGCCATTGAAATTCCCGCCCCAGCAATAGGCTTTGCCCTCTGTGGTCAACGCGCACGTGCCGAACATACCCGCGCTGACGCTCGAGAATTTTTGATCGGTTTGAACTTGCACAGGGGTTTCTGATTGATCTATCCCCTTGCCGCCAAAAGGTCCTTTGCTTGGAACGCCAAGAGTTCCACGACCGTTGCTTCCCCAACAATAGGTGGCTCCATCTTTGGCGATGGCACAGGTATGATTTGCGCCGACACTGATGCTCGAGAAGGTCAAATCCGTACTGACTGCCGTGGGAACTTTTCGAGAATCCAAGCTTGTTCCAGTGCCAAGTTGACCCGCGATATTATCGCCCCAGCAATACGCTTTGCCTGTTGTGGTTAAAGCACAAGAATGGCTGTACCACAACGAATACGATGTCCAAGGTGCGCCACTGCTCTGGGTTTTGGCAACGCCAGACACGATCAAGGCAAGAAGCGCAACAACCAAACCAATTTTTTTCATACAACCTCCGTTTTTGTGCTGCTCGAGAATCTTGATTTTTTTGGGGTTCTCGAGATGGGCTTGTGAAGCTTGATTTCAATCAATCGTTTTTGACTCGGTTGAATTAAGAGTTTGTGGATATTCGACAAGATCACGTTCTCGTGCCAGTACAGCCACCCATTCCTCGAGGGTGCGTTGTCCGCTCAGGACGACATCTGCGGGCGCTTTAAAGCAGGTTCCTTGGCAGAAAAGTTTACGGGCGCGCGTAAGGTATTTTTTGCTGTTGTGGTGTTTCATGATTTGCACCCCAAGGCTTGGAATTGAAGTGGGCATTTTAGAAGTCGCGTTTGATTGCTCTTAAATCCTGCCCAGGGTTGGTTTGAAAACTTCCCGAAACAATATTTTCATTGAAGATGGATTTAAGCTCGAGTTACGGACCGAAAACCAATGGTGTTTGAAATCCACCCACGACTTCGTTCTCCATTTTCAAGTTGCTAAAGTCGCTCACTGCTGTGCCAACACTCCAGGTCACATCACTGGAATTCGGGTAAGGGCTGCTTGGCGTAAATGTCATTTGTTTACAACCAACGTAAAATGTTCCACCTACCAGGACACATTCTGGATTCCAGGTAAAATTACCAGTCTTGACGGTTGTACCAACTTTGACCTGCAATGCGGCTTCGGCGCTTTCTTTGATGACCACACCGCTAAACGTAATCACAATCGGTGTGTTGGTTGGGACGTTTCTGGCATTGTTTGCTGGTGTGACTGAAATAATTTTTGGTGGTGCCTTGCCGACAGAAAAACCAAAACCATACGCTGCCTGCATCGGGTTGCCCGCCAAATCTGTGGCGGAAATCGCCAGAGTGATTTGATATTGCGTAAACTCGTTGAAACGTTGTGCAGGTTGGCAAGTGGCACTCGAGGCTGTCGTCCAAGTCCAGTTGCAGACAAGAGCGGGTTCGCTTTGAAAAGCATTTTGCACCGATGTTTGGTTCATGACTTTGGAAAAATTGAGAACGATGGCGCTGTTGTACAAAACATTCGTTGCGGTATCCGAGGGCGTAAAACTGACCAGTGCGGGTTTAACGTTGTCTTGTAGGGTTGTAAAATGCCCTGTAAAAGCACTGGCAAGTGCCACACCCGCCGCACTTTGGGCACTCGAAGAAACCGTGACGGTGTATTCGGTCAGGAATGCCAGGTTTGCATTTGGGGTACAGGTTGCGGTCTGGTCACTGTCAGTCCAGACCCAAGTGCAAGCGATGCTTGGGACACTCGAGAAGGCAGTTTCGACGCTGGCTTTGTTCATGGTTTTAGAAAAATGCAAAACAACTTTGCTGGCGATAGGAACATCTGTGACGTTGTTTGCAGGTGTTGTGCTGACAACGGTTGGCGCTGCGGAAACGCTCGAGAATTGCAGTGTGGTCGCGCCACCCAAGTTGTTGCCAGCCAGGTCTTTGCCAGCAATCAAAATTGTGTAGGTCATGTCGTTTTGCAGGGCTGGGGTTGCAAAACTCACAATAGTATTTCCCACACTCCAAGTCGCTGCGCCCAGCGTTAAGCCACCGCTCGAGGCTGTTACGGTGCTGATGTTCATGGCTTTTGAGAACGTCAGTTGCACTTGGGTGTTCAGGGGTACAGCCGTGGCGTTTAAGGCTGGAATGCTCGAGCTTAATGTTGGCGCGGTGGTGTCAGGTGCGGTTGGTGTGGCAGGCACCAAGTTGGTTGTGCTCGAGGTGTTGCCTGTAATGTCGCTTGCCTCGAGTTTAAAGTAATAGGTTGTACCATTGGTCAAACCTGTTAAATCAAAACTGGTTTGGGCTTTGGTCATGGTTTCAGTGGCATTTTGTTGGCTGGCACTGCTGCCCCAGTGCAGGGTGTACTTCTCGAGGTCGGATTCGGTGTTGGCATTCCACTCGAGTTTGACAGTTGTATTTGCTGCCGTGGCTTTAAAGCCGCTTGGCGTGGCAGGTGCGGTGCTGTCGGTTGGGGTTGTGTTGCCGCAAGCCGACAACAAGACAAGCAAAAAAACAATTGGTAATTTTTTCATAACCCTCCTTTAACCAGGTAACTTGATGTACCTAAGAATGACTGAGGTGCGTGCCGTATTGCCTTGCGGGTCTTTTGCCAGCAAAGTGACTCGAATATTGACGGAGGTGCTGTTAACCGAAGTGGGATCAAATCCCAAGGCTTGAAACAAATTTACTTTGTTGCTGGCATCGGGGCTGAGTTTGATTTCTGTGCCAAACGCCGTCACTGGATTGCCATTTGCATCAATTTCTTGCATCGCAACTGCCCACTCGAGGGTGACAACACCACCTTCTGGGTCTTTGGCGCTGCCAAGCAAAGTGACAATTCCGTTGACCGTGCCAAGATTGACAGTTGGCAATGGACTCGAGATTTTCATTTCATTTGGGAGTTGGTTCGCTGGTGTTGGTAAGACATTGATACTGACAGTTTTTGAATTGGTTAAGCCTTGAGGGTCGGTTGCAACCATCGTTAAAGTTCGCGTTCCAACACTCGAGAAAACAGCGTCAATGTTGCATCCTATTTTGGGAAAAGCATCGGTAAGAACGCTACTTGTCCAAGTTACTCCCGAACATGCCAATTGGTCGTTCGGTTCATTGATGTCTTCAGCATTGACGACAAATGTATAAGAACTGTCTTTGTAAATCACCGAATCTGTGCTTGGTTCAGAAATATAAATTTTTGGTGCAGTGTTAACAATATTAATGGTTTTGGATTGGCTAATACTTGCACCGTCAGAATCAGTTGTTGTTACAGTCAGGGTACGAACACCTGGTGTGGTAAAAGCTTTGTTGATTTCTCGACCTGTACCGACCGGTCCATCACTGGATAAGCTCGAAGTCCAATTGATGCTGAGGTTTGAGCCATCTTCTGAATCGTTTGCAAAAGCAATCAATCGGGTTGGTCGGTTGAGATCACCTGTGGCAGGAAGCTCAAGTCCGATGGTTGGGGCGTTGTTTGCAGATTGACCTATTGGGAATGTGCGTTGAAAAATCGTGGAACTGTATTCAATATCAAGTAAACTCACCGCAACACCAGCGTCTGCTCCAAACCCACCCTCGAGTTTAAGAAATGGTTTGCGTGGATACTGGGCATCGAGTCTGACAAAGACTTCGGGGCGAATAAAAACTTCGACCAGTTCGTAAAACAGCAGGGAAAATTTTAGATCGGCGTAAGCTTTGGTGCTTGCCTCAAACTTCAAGGTACTCGAGTCGATAGAAAAATTATTGGTCAGATCGCTGAGGTTACGCCATTCGCCACGGTATTCGACTCCGGCGGTTGCCACAAAAGTTTGGGTAACGCTGACATCTACTTCACCACCGACACTGCCTTTAATTCCAACCTCGAGTGTGATGATCGGACGCATATGAACTGGAACTGGTCCAATTGAAAAATCAATTGGCGAAAAGCGAATCGTGGCAACTGTAATTTTTTTATCAACTGCCCAGTTCTCTTTGCCTTTCAGGGTCAAATTCGATTTTTCGGTAAAGATGGCTTTTGCCAGAAAATGATTGGCTTCAAAAAGATGAATCGCGGCATCGAGAACAAAATTGATCTTTAAGTCGAGCATTCCAGTCAGTTTGACCTGATCGTTGGTTGTTTTCTCATCCCCATCTTTATCGTAAATTACTTTATCAAACGAAAATGTTGTATTGCTGGCTCGTGGCGTCAAAGCCACACCAGGAGCAACCATTCGCACCCCGTGTGTCAATTGAGCAGCTTGAATATCCGCACTGCTCAGTTCTTTCTCGATTAGCACCGAACCTTCTTTAATGGCTTGATTCAACGAGGCTTGTCTCGTCTCGAGAATGGTTTTGCCATTTTCGTTTCGGACTGCCGTGACTTTACGCAAAAAACCATTCGGCGCGTTGATTGTTGGCGCACTGACCACGACATCCCCTGTGGCAATGGGTTGTGACCCCGCAAAAGTTAAGCTATTGGGTTGCACCGTCTCGAGCGCAGCCTGAGCGGTCTTGTCGAGCACTTTGGTCGTGGCAGGAATGACCACTTCGGGCGGTTTGGGTGGTGTTGGCACGTCACCACAGGCGGTCACAAACGCGCTCAGACCAACAACCAACAAGGCATTTCTAAACAGATTTTTCATACGTTCTCCTTTAAACATCAATCTCGAGCATTCCAAGTGTTTTGGTTCAATCATCCATAACGCACTGTCCCAATTCCTAGAGGCAGTGTCCCAAAATGTCCCAAGCGCCCGTCACTGTTTTTTTGGACAAGCAGCGAAGTAGAGTGTTTTAGCTTTCTCGAGCCTGTGTCTGGTGTTCGGGTTCTTGAATTGCCAGTTTTGAGAAATCCAAACCGCAATTCACGCAATATCGGGCGTATGGCGAGGTAATGTGGTGGTTGCAGCGCAGGCAATGCTCGAGAAGGCGTGTGCCATCGTTGGCGCAGTACAGTTCTTTGGATTGTCTCGGCACGGCACGAAAACACTGTGGACAAAGTCGGTAATGGGTTCGCACGGACATCTCCTCCTTCATGGTCGCCAGTATCTTGAGCCTCTGGTCATAACTTGGTCATAAGAATTTTGGGTCGCAACATGCAATTCAGATCAGACACTTTAAAAACCTTGTCGTTGCGTTTGAACCCTGTCGTTTCACGGCGCTTGGGCGTGGTGCTGTCCGTGCAGGGCGGCGCGGGCTTGGGCAAGACTTGGGTCTTGTCGCAAGTGTTGGGGCAGCTCAAATGCCACAGCCAAACGCTTCCCGCCACCGCCAGTACCGCGCAATGGCTCAAAAGTTTGGTGCGTCCCAAAAAGTTATCGCGCAGCACCGAAAAAGCTTTGGCTCGAGTCGAGGCTGGTGAGATGCTCGAGGATGGGCTGGCGTTAAAAGTCTTGTCAGAACTGCTGCGCGAACTCGCGCCGTTTGTCTTGCACCTCGAGGATGTTCATGATGCCAGTCCAGGGCGTCTGGAATTGCTGATGGATTTGCAAGCCCTTGTTTTGAAGTCAAAAGGGGTGGGCTTGATGCTGACGAGCCGTCACGAATTGCCTTTTGCGTCTGGACAAGTTTGGCTCCAGCCGCTTTCCCGGGCGGAATCTGATGCCTTGCTGCTGAATGAACTGGGTGCGGAGCCACCCGTTGCGGCACTCGATTACATCTTTGCCCGGGCTCGGGGCAATCCGTTGTTCAGTCTCGAGTTTTTGCGGTTTTTGACACGTTTGGGGTCCTTGTGGTCGGATGGCAAGATCTGGAATTGGCGTGCGCCTAACGCGGGATTTGTCCCGATGACCGTCGAGGCGCTGCTCGAGAATTTGCTGACGAGCGCCAGTGAGGATGCCTCAAACCGTGCGCTGCTCGAGGCGCTCTCCATCCTCAAAAATCCGCCCAAAGACTTGTGGCGTTTGGTGGCGGGCTTATCCGAGATTGATTTTAAAACTGCAATCGGCACACTCGAGGCGCGACAGATTTTGCGGGACGGTGCATTTGTGCATCCGCTCTACCAGGAGGTGATGGTTGGGTTGTTGGGCGCTGCACAAAAGCAAGTCAGAATTCGGCATTTGTTAAGCGCCACCAGTTCAGATTTGCAGGCAGCCTCAGTGTTGCTCGAGGAATTAACAGCGCTGGTTTTAAACGCGAACCTTTCAAGCCAGGAGGAGCAACGCTGGCTCGAGCAGGTGGGCTTGGTGGCAAAACAATCTGGTCAGCTTCGTTTTGGCTGGCGTTGCAAGGCGTGGTTGGCAGAACGCGGTCGCACCGATATCGAGACCTTTTACGAGATTGCCGATGAGGTTGACCGTTTTGATCCCACCGAATCGATGCGTTTGTATCGTTTGATTTTGCAACGTCAGCCAGATCATTTGAAGGCGGGAGCGTCGGTTGCAAACCTCTCGGCAGATCAGGGAGAATTTGACCAGGCGCATGCCACAATGCTTGCCTTGCCCGAAAAACTGCATTCAGACCCTTACTGGTTGGGTACACGGGTTCAACTGCTCTCAAAATCCAGGAAATTTCAAGAATCGATTGCTTTCTACCAAGAACATCCCGTCATTGCCACGACTCCAGACAGTTATTATGTGGCGTATGCGTATTACATTTTGGGATACGACGCCGAGGCTCGAGCGGTGGCGGCACAGCGTTCGAGCTATTCACAAGAGGCTTTTGAAATTTCTGCCTTCGCGAGTATCGAATCGGGTGTCTTGTTGCGTCAAGGTCATTTTCTTGAAGCCTTAAATTATACCAATCAACAAGTAGAATTTGCTCGAGGGGCAAATAAACTGGTCGATTTGTGTACGGCGCTCAGGTCGCGTTCCATGATTTTGCCGCGTCTGATGCGTGAACCAGAAGCTTACGCCGATTTACGTGAGGCACTCGAGTTGAGTTTGGAAATCGCCCATCCGGCTCTGGTGGCGAGTTGTCAGACTGATCTGAGTCGAGAATTCATGGATGCCCTGCAGTACCAAAAAGCCGAAGCCTGGTTGCTCGAGGCAGAGTCAATTCACAGCCAGTTCCCAGTCAATGAGCGGTTTTTTCAGACCAAGTTAAGCCTGAGCGAATTGTACGAAAAGTGGCAGCCTGCACACAGCAAGGCATTGGCGCAAAAATACGCTCGAGCTGCTTTAAGCATGAGCGAATCGTTACAGCACACGCGTTTGCGCTTGCTGGCGCTGTGTCGTGCCGTCATGATCGAAACCAGACTTGGGCAAGCCGTAGCGCTCAAATACGCCGAGGAAGCTTGGCGTGTGCTCGAAAGCCGCAAGTCACCGCCAGAAGAGCGTGTGCAGTGCTTACATGCGCTGGCAGTGGCTTTGGAAGCGAATGCACAACCAAAAATCGCGCTCGAGAAATTACGTGAAGCTCAGGTTGTATCCCAAAAGCATGGTTTTGAACGACTGCTGCATTCAAGCAACCTTGAGGTTGCGCGGCTCGAGGACGACGATACGGCGGCAAAACAAGAATTGGCTTGGTTTGAAACCCACGGTACGGCGTACATGGTGCATTTGACCAAACAGTATTTCCCAACGCTCGAGACGCCACCTGAACCCGCAATCGGTCCCGAAATCGTGCAGGTTTCGCTCAACGTGCTCGGTTTGGTGCAACTGGTCAAAGACGGCAAAAGCATTTACTACCGAGGACGAAAACGCCTGGACTTTTTGCTGATCTTGCTCGAGGCGCGAATCTCTGGGGAGGCGGAAGTCAGTACCTTGGGCTTGATTGACGCCCTGTACCCAGAATTACTGGAGATTGAGGGCAAAGCCGCCTTAAAACAAGTGGTCTATCAGTTGCGCAACAGCCTTGGCGCAAACGTGATTCAAAGCACTGCCAAAGGTTACACGCTGGGGGCAATCGTCAGCGATGCCGAACAATTTTTGCAAACCAGGGACACCCGTTATTGGCGCGGCGTGTACCTGGCAGATTTACCTGGCAGCGAACAATCAAAGCTGCGAAACAAACTGGTCAACATCTTGCAATCACAACTCGAGATGCTTGTTGAAACAAACGCACTGGAGGCGGCGCGGGTTGGGCAAGTTCTGCTCGAGATGGAACCCTATGACCGAGATGCGCTCGAGTTGACCCTGCAAGCCTTAAAACAATCTGGACAGTCCATGCAAATCGTTTACCAAAATGCCAAAGAGCGGTTTCTTGAGTTGGGCGAAACGCTGCCAAGTTCGAGCGCTGCGTTTTTGGCATTGGGTGTTTGAATCAAGGTTCTTGGGCGTATTTCTTGCATTCAGATTCTGAGATACATTGTCCCAAAATGTCCCAAGTCGTTGTCACTAGCCTCTTGGGTCGAGCGCGGCGTACTGTTTTGGCATGAGCGGTCTTGGGGTAGGCTTCTCGAGGATGCGTATGAACCCAAGCGCACAATCAATGCTCAACCTCAAACGCTGGTTATTCAATCTGGCGTTTGTGGTCGCTCGAGTGTCTTGGTTGTTGCTGGCGTTGTTGGTGCTTTGTTTACTCTCGGGTTTCAGTCTGTATTTTTGGCACGTCAACACCACCACCACTTGTTTTGAAGCCAACTGTGTGCCTGTTCTAAATTGGTTTGTGCGGACTGGTTTTCCAATGCAAATTTATGCCGCGATTTACGGAACAGCCTTTTTATTGCCGGCACTGATTTGGGTCATGCTCGGCGCGTGGTTGTTTTTCGCGCAGCCAAAACAGCTTTGGAGTTTTGTTTTTTCATTGTTTTTCTTGCTGGGTTGGTACAGCGAAATCAGCGTGCAATACGTTCGTGGCACCTTGCCAGCCGCGCTGCATTTCAACCTCGAGTTGCTGGGTTTGAATGTTAGCTCGGATTTGTTTGCCTCGTTTTTGCGGGCAGTTTTAAAATTGCTTGCCGATGGATTGTTGATGTTGATGATTTTTGCTTTCCCAAATGGCAAATTGTTTCCAGCCTGGTCGCGTTATTATTTGCTGGTCTTGTTTGTTTTTTCCCTGGGTTATGCCTTGCCTTTTTTGCGTGAAACCCAGTGGAATTATTTGCACTGGGTTTTTCCGCTGAATTACCTGATCAATTTTGGTTTTCTGTTCGGCGCAATTCTGGGTTGGCGGCAACGTTATCAGACTGGCAACGATCTTGTCGCCTACCAGGTGCGTGATGTTTTCCTGATCATGATTTTGAATGCTTTTGTTTACGCAACAGATGTGCTGGTTGGTATTTTTGTGGCAAAAGGCTTTTTCTCGAGTCCCAATCTGGCTGTCGTGCGCTTGTGGGTGCAAGTGACGATCAATTTTGTCAACGGTGTTGCAATGACTTGGTTGGCGATAGCGATTGCCCAGATCATCATTAACCAGCAATTGTTTGACATTCGATTTGTCTTAAATCGCGCTCTGGCGTACAGCGCCCTGATCTTAAGTACGGGCGTGTTGTACGGTTTGATCGTTGGTGGTTTGGGCACTTTGTTTCGGCAATCAAACTTTTGGTTTTCGGTGCTGGCAACTGGCATTATTGCCGTGCTGTTTCATCCAATGCTGATCGGATTTCGACAGGCTGCAAACCGTTTATTTTACGGCGAACGCAACGACCCCTACCGTGCCATCAGCAAACTGGGGCAGCAACTCGAGAACGCCCTCAAACCCGATGATTTGGCGCAAACCATTGTGCATACCGTGGCGAGCACTTTGCGTTTACCGTTTGTGGCACTTCAGATGCACTCCTTTTCAAATATCACGTACATGGTGGCAGTTGGAGAACCCATCGCGCAGCCGCTCGAGTTTTTACTGCTTGCCAAAGGACGCAACGTGGGTTCTTTGGTGGTTTCAAACCGTTTTGCGGGCGAGTCCTTTTCGCCGAGCGAAATGAAGTTGCTCGAGGATTTGGCGGCTCGGGCGGCGGCGGCGGTTCAAGAGGCACTCTTAAACCAAGAATTGCAAGCCTCCAAAGAGGCGATTGTGCTTGCCAGGGAAGAGGAGCGTAAACGCATTCGCCGGGATTTGCACGATGGGCTTGGACCGATGCTGGCGAGTTTGTCATTTCAACTTCAAGCCACACGCAGCCTGGTGGTGACCGATCCAACTCGAGCCGATACTTTGCTGGAAAGCTCGGCTTCAAACGTCCAAGATGCCATCACCGACATTCGACGTTTGGTCTACGGCTTGCGTCCACCGGCGCTCGATGATCTGGGTTTGGAAGGTGCGTTGCGTCAACAGGTCGGACAAATGCTTGGGGTCTACACCGACACGCAGATTGACCGCCTCGAGCTTTTGCCTGCGGCGGTTGAAGTGGCAGCGTACCGCATCGCGTGTGAGGCTCTGAACAACGTTTCAAAGCACGCCAACGCCAAGCACGTCAAACTCAGTTTAAGGCTAGAAGATGGCGGTTTAACACTGAGCATTCAAGACGACGGCATTGGTTTAAAAAAGGCTCAGGCAAATGGTGTTGGGATGCACTCGATGCGTGAACGGACCCTCGAACTTGGCGGCAAACTCGAGATCGAATCCGAACAGGGCACACAGATCACGGCTTGGCTGCCGTTAAGGAAATAATGGAATCCATCAGTGTTTTGATTGTCGATGACCACCCCGTGATCCGCAGCGGTTTGCGTTTGCTGCTCGAGCTTGAAGCTGGCATTGAAGTGATTGCCGAGGCGGGCAGTGCGGAGCAGGCTTTAGAACTCGCCTCGGCATTGCAACCCGACGTGATCTTGATGGACATTCAATTGCCCTCCATGAACGGCATTGAAGCCACGCGGCGCATCAAACGCGAAAATCCTCGGATTCAAATCTTGATGCTGACCATGTTCCAAGACGATGATTCGGTGTTCGCGGCAGTTCGGGCTGGGGCGCAGGGGTATCTGTTAAAGGGCGCAAACCAAACCGAGATTGCCCAAGCGATTCGCGGGGTCGCCAGGGGTGAAGCGATTTTTGGGGCGGGGGCTGCCGAACGGGTCATGCGTTATTTTGCGGCGACCCGCCCAGTCTCCTCGCCCGCATTTCCAGAACTCACCCCTCGAGAACGTGAAATTCTCGAGTTGATCGCAAAGCGCTGCAGCAACACCGTGATCGCCCAGAGGCTTGATTTGAGTCCAAAAACCGTGCGCAATTACGTCAGCAATATCATTTCCAAACTTCAGGTGGCGGATCGTTCAGAGGCAATTTGGGCAGCCAAAAATGCGGGTCTTGGTTGAGCGAACCTGCACAATCTTGACTGACCTTGAACCAATCTCGAGCATCTTTATCTTCTGGCGTTTGTGACATTCGGACGCTCGAGCGCTACGCCACGGCGTAACCTGAGGGCATGATTGAGATTCGTGATTTCTCGAAACGGTACGGTCGGGTGGAGGCGGTGTCCCCAATCAATTTAAAAGTTGTTCCTGGCGAGGTGTTTGGGCTTCTTGGTCCAAACGGCGCGGGCAAGACCACCACGATTCGTGCGATGGTGGGGTTGACGCGCCCCAGCACGGGCACGGTGCGGGTGGGCGGTTTTGATGTCTGGCGCGAACCGGTCAAAGCCAAGGCGGCGTTTGGTTACATCCCAGACCGCCCGTATTTGTACGCCAAGTTGACTGGGCGCGAGTTGCTGCGCTTTATTGCGGGACTGCACAAACTCGAGCATCCAAACACGGAGATCGAACGCTGGCTCGAGTTTTTTGGTTTGGAAGATTTTGGCAACGAACTGATCGAAACCTATTCGCACGGCATGAAGCAGAAGCTGACGATCATCGCGGCGATGCTGCCCGAACCACCGGTCTTGATCGTGGACGAGCCGATGGTCGGGCTTGACCCCCGAGCGGCAAAACAGGCGCGGGAATTGCTGGCGGGTTATGCCGCAAAGGGCAAAACCGTGCTCTTGACCACGCACTCCTTGCCGGTGGCGGAGGCTGTGGCGCACCGAATCGCGGTTTTGGACCGTGGGCATATTCTGGCGGAGGGCACGCTGGAAGAACTTCAACAGCAATCTGGCACGGAACGCAGTGGCGTGGAGGGCAACACGCTCGAGCGAATTTTCTTCAAATTGGTCGAGGAAGAGGAACTCGAGCGGGAAAATGCCCGAGAGAAGGCGGCAGCATAATGTCACCCGTCAAAACCGCGAACCCGACTGGCAATGCGAAGGTCTCGGGTTCGCTCTTGAACCTGAAATTTCGGGCGTTTTACAATGCGCTGGCTCGGGGTCCAAAAATTGGTTATCTGATCATCTTGTCGGTGGTGCTGCTGGTCGTGTATGCCGAACTCGAGGGGACGCACCGTGCCATGACGTTCTTGTGTAATTTCGGCAAGATTTTTAACGAATCTTGCAGTTTGGTCGGGCGCAGCGTGGCGCAACGGGCGCTCGAGACGGGTTTGATCGTGCTGGCGTCTGGCGTGACATTCTCGGCGATCACGACGGCAATCACCACCTTGTACTCGAGCGATGACTTAAATTTTTTGTTGGCGCAACCGATTGCGACCTCTAGAGTGTTTGCGCTCAAACTGGGCGAAACGTACCTGAGTGCGGCGGGTGTGCCTTCATTGTTGACCGTGCCGCCATTGTTGGCAATCGGTTTGTTCTTTCATGCCCCGTTCTGGTTTTATTCGCTGGCGGTTCTATCAGCACTTTTGGCATATGCTTTGCCCGTTGGTTTGGGCGCTGGCGTTGCGATTGTGCTCATGCGTTTTGCGCCTGCCGGTCGGGTGCGCGAGGTTGCCACAGGCTTGGGCGTGGTTTTGAGCGCCAGTTTGGTGTACCTGATTCGGGCAGCCAAACCCGAGGAACTGATCAAACGCCTCGCCAATTTGGACAATGACAATGCCATCACGCAATTTTTAACGCAATTTGGCACGCCGTCCAATCCCTTGCTGCCAAGTTCTTGGGCGTCTCGGGTCATCTGGGACGGTGCTCGAGGTTCGTTTTCTTTGAGCATCTACCCGTTGGTGATCTTATCGGCGTTGCTGCTGGTGGTGGCAGGCTGGCTTGCCAGCAAAGCCTACCAGGAGGGCTGGGTGCGTGGTCTGGAGAGTTCACGGGTGCGGCTTGACCCGACGCCACGGGTGGCAAGCGGGACCGAGAATTTTTTTGGCAAGTTTGGCGCAAGCGGACATTTGATCGTCAAAGATGCACGCCTGCTTTTCAGGGATGCCACGCAATGGTCGCAACTCTTAATTCTGGTGGCGCTGGGCGGCGTCTACGTGGTCAGCGTTCGGGCATTTCCAATTCAGGGCGAACTGATGAAAAACGCGGTCGGCTTCATGACCCTGGCGTTTCAAGGTTTTGTGATCTCGGGCGTTGGGATTCGCATGGCTTTTCCAACCGTCAGTTTTGAGGGTCCTGGATTCTGGATTTTGCGCACGGGTCCAATCTCGAGCCGCAGCATTGTGCTGGCAAAATACTGGGGCGCATTGCCAGCAACTTTATTGCTGGCGTTGGTGCTCGGGTATTTCAGTGCCAGCAGTTTAAACCTGTCCGCCGTGCTTCAACTTTCGAGCGTCATGGTGGCAATCTCGAGCGCTTTGGCGATCACGGCGCTCGGGGTGGGTGTCGGCGCTGCCCTGCCGCGTTTTAAAGCCGATAACCCTGCGGAGGTGGCGGTCAGTGCTGGCGGCTTGTTGTACATGGTGCTGTCACTGTTTTACTCGGGGTTTCTGGTGCTTATCGTGTCACGACCCGCTTATCTGAGCGTCACCCAACCCAGTCTGTACCCTGGTCTGAGTTATTTTGGCAGCTTCGAAGGCTTTTTGGTGCTCGGATTGCTGCTGCTGTTCACGGTTGTTGGAACAATTGCGCCGCTCTGGTACGGTTGGGTCAAACTCGACCAGTTTGAGTAAAGCGTTCAAACCGCACTTTTTGATGCTTGAGGTGCAAAATCCACATCGCAATTCGTGTTTATCGCCTAAACTGATCTCATCAGGCGAACAGGGACGCAAAAAGCGAAACTTTCACCCTTTTTGAGGAGACGAACTTGAGTAAAGTCTTGATTGTAGACGATTCTGTCAGTGTTCGCAAAGCGCTCGAGCGCCTGCTTGCCCCACGGGATTTTGATGTCACCAGCGCCTCGAGTGCCGAGCACGCGCTCGAGTTGATTGCCACGACCGTACCAGATTTGATTATTGCCGATGTCGTCATGCCTGGCATGACGGGCTTTGAACTTTGTCAGCGCCTGAAAGCCATGCCCAGTTACAAGCAAATTCCGGTTATTTTGATTTCGGGCATTGTGGACAGCGCCGTGCAAAGCCAAGCCAAGGATTCTGGTGCACAGAGCGTGGTTTCAAAACCATTCACGCCAGAAGATTTGTTCCCTCAAATTGACAAGGCACTGGCAAAAGTGGCGAGCTTAAACGCCAGCACCGCACCAATTGTCATCGAACCCATCGCGCTCGAGCCTGGCGCACCTGCACCCAAGATTCACTTTGAAACCTATCTGCTGCCGCTCTTGGAGAAAACCGAGATCGAAACCGCTTTGATTGTGACGACCAGCACCGAGGCGCAATTGCTGGCTCAGGCTGGGCAGGAGATCGCCAACGGCGAGTTGGTTGCGATTTACATTCGGACCTTTATTTCGATCAGTGGCGGTTTGGGACGCAACCTCGAGTTTCCAGAATTGCACGGTCTGGCGCTCGAGTTCAATGGCAAAAGCGTTTTCGTCCAGCGCATCAACGACACCACCGCTTTGGTGCTGTTCATCGGTGGTGCGAACATTCCCAGCACGGTGCGGTACCTGGTGCAACGCCAGATGCCAGGTTTGCAACAGGCTTTGGCTTGAACAAATAACCTTTGCTCGGGTCTTGAGTCGCCCTTGTGCGCGTCGAGTTTTAGTTCAGATACTCGAGTTCCCAGGTCAGGTCGCGCAACAGCCAACCGCTGCCAGGAACTTGAATTTCGCCCGATTGCAAACTTTGAATCAGGTACATGCGCACATCTTTGATCTTAAAACCCAACTCGAGAACTTCACCCATGTTTCTCGAACCATCCAGACAGGCGGGTATATCGGGCAAGGTTCTGGATTTTGGGGGCTTTTGGGCGCTGGCATGGTGAATTCTTAAACCAAACCAGGCAAAACGGTTGGTCAGGCGTAAATCGCCCCGTTGCAGCCACGGCAAAGTGTTTTGCGCGACCTCAAAACTGCTGACCCCGAGCGCCCTTGCGAGTGAGCGAATACTCTTGCCGCCCTGGAATGGGTGTGGTCCCGCACCGGCAGCCTGGGTGGGTTCCATGACGCGTGAAGGGCTGCCAATGAAGGGCAAAATTCGCGCCCATTCGTCATTTAAACGCGCCCAGTCGGTCATGAACAATGAAAAGGGAATATCGAAATTGTTTGTCGCCTCGATCACCGTGGCGTTGGGATAAAACCGAAACTGACCATTTGAAAGATGCAATAAAAAACTTTGAATCGCTTCAAGACCTTGCCAGTCCAGAATTTCACCTGAGATCACCTCACCGCCTGCGACCTGTAAATTGAGCAGCACATCTGCCGTGATCTGAACCCGTCCAGATTGCTTGGTCAGGTAAATCAACTCGAGCAAACTCGGCAGCGGTGTGTCTTGAAGATTACCTTCCATGAACCACCGAGAAAAGCTCAAAACCGTTCGCGGGTTCCAAACTCAGAATATCAGGACTGAATTTTTCGAGGGCTGTTCTAACAGTGTTAAAGGTCAAGCTCGAGTTGACAATGGCACTGACGCTGGGACCCGCGCCCGACAAAAATGCGGCGACCGCCCCAGCCTCCAGCGCCCCTTCAATGGCATCTTGCATTCCTGGCACCAGCGGCGCTCGGTAGGGCTGGTGCACGGCATCGCGGCACGCCTCACGCAGCACGTCGGTGCTCGAGGTTGCCACGCCAGCCACCCACAATGCCGCCCTGGACAGGTTAAAAACCATGTCAGCCCTCGGGTAACTGATCGGCAGGGCTGCCCTGGCTTGCTCGGTTTTGAGTTCCATGCGCGGCACCGCCACCAAGACCCGCCAATCTTTTGGCACGGGCATCGAGATTGAAATGGGCTTGTCGCCCTGCATGACCGATGCCGTAAAACCACCGAGCACCGCAGGTGCGACGTTATCGGGATGCCCCTCGAGCTTGGCACAAACTTGCAAAACTTGGTCTTTGCCAAAACCATCGCCAATGAAGGCTGAAGCCAGCGCTGCGCCCGCCACCAATGCCGCCGAACTCGAGCCTAGACCCCTCGCCAGCGGGATTGGGTTTTGGGCATTCAAGCGCACCGTGGGCGCGGGCAGACCCGCATGGTTGAAGGCGGCACGAAAACCTTGATGGATCAAATTGTCGGTTCCAACAACATGACCCTGCCCCGCGTATTCAAAAACGTCAAACTCTGAAAGTTCGGCGTCCACCTCGAGCCAGAGTGACACCGCCAGCCCGAGCGAATCAAAACCAGGTCCAAGGTTTGCCATCGTGGCAGGAACCCTCACTCGAGCCAAAATGTTTTGATACACAAGCTTAACCTGATTCATGCGCCCACAGTCTAACCTTGTGTGGTGCTCAAAACCAAGGTCTGAAAACGTTTTCTTGACGCGAATTTCCTCAGCCCTGACATCGTGCCATCAAACCGATAAAAACAAAAGACGATCTCCATCGGATTTTTATGATTCCAGAATGTCAAAGTCAGAATTGTCGAATCACACATTTATTTCAAGGCGGCAACCGCACCAAGGTCATTCGCCGCACGTTCGCCCGTGACCCAGTACTGCACCCGCTCGAGCACATTTTCAACATGGTCGCCAATGCGTTGCAAACTGCGACCCACCCGCAACAGCGCCAGGGCTTTGGTGATCGTGCGCGGGTCTTCGATCATGTAGGTGACCAGTTCGCGCTGAATCTGTTCGTACAGATCGTCAATCTCGAGGTCAACTTGCGCCGCCAGGTGAGCGCTTGAGGCGTCGCGTTGGACAAAAGCCAGACTGGCAGCCTCGAGCATACTTTTGAGCCTGGAAATCATGTGTGCCAGGTTAATGTAGCGCTTTAATGGTGGTTCACTTGCCAGAAGCCGCGCGTCATCGGCAACGTGCACTGCGTAATCCCCGACCCGCTCGAGGTCGGAGAGGGATTTTAGAATCGCAGCCACGAGCCGCAAATCGCCCGCCACGGGTTGATGCAGGGCAATGATTTTCAGGCATTCCGCCTCGAGTTTTAACTCGAGTTCGTCCACACGGCGTTCAATGTCATGAACCAGGTCAATCTTGTCAATTTCACGCTCGAGCAAAACTTTGCCCGCCAAGGACAGTTGCTCGAGGTTGAGGGACAACATTCGGACAAATTCGGCGCTCAGGTCACGCAGGTCACGTTCTAGGGCTTCTCGCATTGGGACTCCTTTTTGAATCTTTAAGCTGGTTTGAGGTCGCTGACTTCTCTCATACGATACCCCTTGCCGCGTACCGTCTCGAGGAATTTGGGCGCGGTCAGGTTTTCTTCCAAGATCGCACGAAGTTGTGTGATGTGCTGATCGACGGTGCGTTCGCCACCCACGAACTCCAGACCCCATACCCGATCCAGCAATTCTTGACGGCTGTAGACCCGCCCCGCGTGAGCGCCCATGAACGCCAGCAAGTCAAACTCGCGGCGCGTCAAGTTCAGCACCCGCCCAGCCAACCTCGCCTCGCCCGCGTCCTGGTCAATCTCGAGCGCACCCAGCCGCACCGCGCTTTTGCGCCCATCTGAACCCACCCGCCGCAGCAACGCCCGCACCCGAGCCGCCAATTCTGCGGCGCTAAAGGGTTTGGTCAGGTAATCGTCCGCACCGGCGTCCAGCCCCTCAACACGGTCACGTTCGCCCGCTCGAGCCGTCAGCATTAAAACGGGCAGGGCGGCGAAGGCTGTATTCGCCCGAAGCCGCGACAACCACTGAACGCCAGATTCGTCGGGCAGCATCCAGTCCAGAACCACCGCACTGACGTTGGAGAGCTGATCCCAAGCCTCACTCGTCGACCCACAAGCCCGCACCGCGTAACCCGCCTGCTCGAGGTGAAAGCGCACCGCCTCTCGGACAGCCAGCTCGTCTTCGACCACCAACACGGTCAATGTCATGGTGCAATTATCAAAGCTTGTTGTCAGCTTAACGTCATGGAATGCACTTGGGATTTGACCTTCAAGACGTATCCCCGCCCGTGCACCGTCGAAATGTACCTCGAGTCCTCACGGTTGTCGCCCAGGATGGCGCGAAGTTGTGAGACGTGCTGATCCACGGTGCGCGGCTTGCCCCTGAAATCTGTGCCCCAAGCCGAACGCAACAAGGTTTGCTTGCTGAGCACCTGCCCAGCGTTCAACATCAAGACCGTCAGCAACTCGTACTCGCGGCGCGTCAAATGAAGCTCTGTCTCATCCTTCCAAGCCCGTCCCAGATGCGTGTCGAGGCGCAAGTCCGCCACGCTCACCTCGGCATGGTGATCAACCGGCAAGACCACAGGCTGCTCGAGGTTCTCGCACAGACGTCGCGCCCGCACACTCAACTCGAGCGGGTCAAACGGATAACAGACGAAATCATCACACGCCCTGATCGCCTCACCAATTGCAGCGCTCGAATCCAAAATTGCCAGCATCGGCACGTGATGCACAGCGTTCGGGAAAGCCAAATCGGGTTTGAACTGAAAGACCACCAAATCCGTGACCTCACTCGAGACGCCAGACGGCTCGAGTGCGCCAGAAGGTTCGGTCCTGACGACAAAACCACCCATCTCGAGATGAATGCGCAATCCCTCACGAACAATGGGTTCGTCATAAATTAAGGTCAACCTGTGACTTGCCATGAAATCATTTTGCGCGGGAATTGTCAGAGGAGCGTCAAGGGAAAGAAATGTGAATGGCAAATAACTTTAAGGCGCACACTCGAGAGACGGAACGGGATGCCACCCTCATCCCCAACCCTGTCTTGCCCCTAAAGCAGCACCTTCGGGCTTGGGCGCTTCTCCCGCTGGCGGGAGAAGGGAGATTAATTTGGAGGGTTTTGTCCTTCTGCTGCTTGCGGGAGAAGGTGTCAGCGAAGCTGACGGATGAGGGTGGCACAATCGCAACTCATTTTCAAATGTGCCAAACATGTTTCTGGATTCTCGAGCGACCCAATCAAAGCCCTCATGCCTTGGCTCGAGTTGCCTGCTTCTTGCCCTGACGCTGCCATGACAATTGGCAAGCAAACTCTGGGGCGGAGGAATTATCAATGAAAAAACTACTTATTGCAGGTACAGTCGCGTTGGCGGCAATTGCTGTGGCGCAAGACGCCAAAACCATCACTGGTGCGGGCGCTAGCTTTCCGTTCCCGCTCTACCAAGAGATGTTCGCGCAGTACAACAAAACCACGGGCGTTCAAATCAATTATCAATCGGTGGGTTCTGGCGCTGGTCGCACACAGATCATTGCGCAAACCGTGGACTTTGGTGCGTCCGACGCATTCATGAACGATGAACTCTTGAAAACAGCCCCAGGCGCAATCGTTCACGTGCCAATGGCAATTGGCGCAGTCGTGCCTGTGTACAACGTGCCTGGCGCTCCAGACAAACTGAAATTCACGGGCGACGTGCTGGCACAAATTTACCTGGGCAAGATCACCAAATGGAACGATGCCAAAATCGTCAAACTGAACATGGGTGTCAAGCTGCCCGATCTGGCAATTCAACCGGTTTACCGTTCTGATGGTTCTGGCACGACCGCAATCTTTGTCGATTATCTCTCGAAAGTCTCGAGCGACTGGGCGGGTACGGTGTCCAAAGGACCGCAAAGCACGGTCAAGTGGCCCGTCGGTGTCGGTGGACCGCAGAGCGCCGGCGTGGCAGGTCTGGTCAAGCAAACCACGGGTTCGATTGGTTACGTCGAAACCGTTTACGCCAAAGCCAACAAGCTCGAGTACGGTGTGGTTCGCAACAGCACGGGTAAATATGTCGATGGTGGCAACCTGAAAGAAGTCGCATTGGCGAGTGATTCCAAGTCCCTGCCGAACGACACTCGGGTTTCGTTCACCAACAGCGACATCGGTTATCCAATCTCGGGTTTCACCTGGATTCTGGTTTACAAAGAGCAAAAGTACGGCAAGCGCACCGTCGAGCAAGCCAAGAGCTTGGTGGATTTGCTCAAATGGATGCTGGCTGATGGTCAGAAAATCAACGAACAACTGGCTTACGGTCAAATTGATGGTTCGGCACTGGCAAAAGCCAAGAAGATCGTCTCGAGCATCACTTATGGCGGCAAGGCACTTTAAACCCAAACATCAAATCTACACCCTCGAGAGTTGTCTCTTGAGGGTGTTTTCAATTCCATGATATTTCCTTGACAATTGCGCCCCATGCTGTGGTGATGAAAGCGACAATTCCACAACCACGCCGAGGCAGCGGCTCGAGGGCTGATGCCAGATTTCAAGCGGTCATTGTTGCCCTTGCCAGCATCGTGCTCGTGACCGCTTTGGCGTACTCGGTGGTGCTGCTCTTGAACGGCGCGTCGGCGTTTGGACGCGAGGGTCTGGGCTTTGTCTTCGGCTCGAACTGGGACCCCGCCAACGGGCATTTTCAAGCCTTCCCGTTCATTGCGGGCACTTTTTTCACCGCCATCGGCGCGTTGGTGATTGCCGTGCCGCTGGCGCTGGCAGCCAGTCTATTCATTGCCGAGTACGCCCCAGATTGGCTGGCAAACCCAGTGGCTTACCTGATCGAACTGCTCGCCGCGATTCCCAGCGTGGTTTACGGGCTGTGGGGCATTTTTGTGCTGATCCCAGCCACATTGCCCTTCCAAAAATGGCTTGCCTCGAGCCTGGGCTGGTCAGCCCCGATAGGACCTGGTTTGTTCAGCGCCATGTTGCTCCTGGCGGTCATGATCATTCCCTTCATCGCCGCGATCTCGAGGGACGTGATCAAACTTGTGCCCAACGACCAACGGGAGGCGGCATTCGCACTGGGTGCCACCAAATGGGAAGTGATTCGCTACGCGGTGCTGCCTTACGCCAGGGCGGGCATTCTAGGCGGCGTGATTCTGGGTTTGGGTCGTGCCATCGGTGAAACCCTGGCGGTCACCATGGTGATCGGCAACGCCAACCGTTTCCCACAAAATCTGCTCTCCCCCACCGCCACCATGAGTTCGATCATCGCCTCCAATTTTGGTGAAGCCAGCAGTCCAGAATTTGTCTCGAGTCTGATCGGCATTGGTTTTGTTTTGTTGGTGGTGGCACTCGTTGTGAATTTCCTGGCACGGATTGTGATTGCCAGACTCACGCCTCAAGGGACGGTGTAACCATGGTGACTCGAGCAAGTCAGAACATTCAGGTTGGAATTTCCAAAACCCTCAGCCCCGCCCGACGTGCCCAGAATGCGCTGGCAATGGTTTTGGTTGCTTTGGGGACATTGCTTGTACTGGTGCCGTTGTTTTTGATTTTAAAAGACTTGTTTGTAAAAGGTTTCTCGAGCCTCAACCTGCAATTTTTCACCCAGTCACAATCCGAGATCACCTTCTTGGGCAGCGCTGGCGGCTTTTTAAATGCCATTGTTGGTTCGGTCATGATGCTGGCGGTCGCGCTGGTGATCGGTGTGATTATTGGCATTGGCACCGCCATTTTCTTGACCGAATACCGAGAGCATCGCCTTGTGCCGAGCGTGCGTCTGATGGGCGATGTCTTGACTGGGATGCCCGCCATCGTGGTCGGTTTGGTGATTTACGGTCTGGTCGTGCGCGGTTTGGGCTTTGGTTACAGCGGCATCGCTGGCGGTTTGTCCTTGGGTTTAATCATGATTCCAGTGATTGTTCGCGCCACCGAAGAGGTTCTTAAACTCGTGCCGCAAACCCTGCGCGAGGCTGGACTGGCACTCGGTTTGCCGCGCTGGAAAGTCATCATGAACATTGTTCTGCCCACCGCCCGTTCTGGCATCATCACAGGCGTGATTCTGGCGGTCGCCAGGGTTTCGGGCGAAGCCGCACCACTTATCTTTACCGCATTCGGCAACTCGTTCTTGACCTGGGACCCAACCCAGAAAATGTCAGGTTTACCCCTCGCCGTATACCGCAGCGCCTTCGAGCCGAGCGAAGCCGCCGTGGCTCGAGCCTGGTCTGGAGCGCTGGTGTTGGTGCTGGCGATTCTTGTGGCGAGTCTGGTCGCACGTTTTGCCGCCAGAAAACGATAACAATTTTGTGTGGTAAGGCGACCATGCCCGAAGATGCGTTTTATGGTCAAGAAGCGTGCCTCGCCCCCACGCCAAGGAGAAGCATGAACACAGATCGTCCAATCAGATTGCAAACCGAAAACGTCGGGGTTTTTTACGGCAGCAAAGATGCCGTGCGAAATGTCAACGTGTCCTTCAGGTCCAACACCGTCAACGCCTTGATTGGACCGAGCGGTTGCGGTAAAACCACTTTTTTGCGTGCCATCAACCGAATGCACGAACTGACGCCGAACACCAGGGTCACAGGAAAGATCATGCTCGACGGGCAAGACGTTTACGGCAGCGACGTTGACCCCGTGGACGTGCGCCGCAGGATCGGCATGGTTTTTCAAAAACCCAACCCGTTCCCGACCATGAGCATCTACGACAATGTGGTCGCAGGTTTGCGCCTTGCCGGAGAAAAAAGCAAAGTCAAGCTCGATGAAACCGTCGAACGCAGCCTGCGCGGCGCGGCACTCTGGGATGAGGTCAAAGACCGCCTCAAAGCCGTCGGCTCGAGCCTCTCAGGTGGGCAACAACAGCGTTTGTGTATCGCTCGAGCACTTGCCGTCGAACCCGAGATTTTATTGATGGACGAACCCACCAGTGCGCTGGACCCGCAAAGCACACAACGCATCGAAGACCTGATGGAAAGTTTAAAGCAACAAACCACCATCATCATCGTCACGCACAACATGCAGCAGGCGTCTCGGGTTTCGGACACCACCAGTTTCTTTTTGATCGGTGACCTGGTCGAGCACGGCGCGACTGAGGCGGTGTTTCAAACCCCCAAAGACGAACGCACCGAGGCGTACATTACGGGACGGTTTGGTTAAGCCGTTCTGTGATGTCTGTACACGCCGATTTCATCGCACGTCACCGCCCGAGCAATCTGTCTACCCTCATCCCCAACCCTTCTCCCAAGATCAGGAGAAGGGGGTTTTTGTGTTACACGTGTGGCTCGAGGTTTTTGCCCTTCTCCCGCAGGCGGGAGAAGCGACCATGCCTGTCAGGTGCATTTTATGGTCAAGAAGGTGGCAAGCTTGCGAGCGCCCCAAGCCCGTCAGGTGCTGCTTTAAGGGGCAAGAAGCCAGATGAGGGTGGCTGGCTATCCAGATGTATTTGACAGCTTAAGAAAATCAAGATAACTCGAGCTTCAAAGTTTTGGTGTAATTCTGGCTTTGGTCAGTTGCTCGAACGCATACGCGGCACGAATCAGCGTCGGTTCGCTCCAAGCGGTTCCCATAAACGTAATCCCCACAGGATTGCCGTCGCTCGAGTAACCTGCGGGCACACAAACGCTCGGGTATCCCGCTTTCGCCCCGATCTGAGCGCCCCAGTACATCGGCATGACCAGCGCGTCGAGTTTGTGTTTTTTGAGGGTCGCATCAATGCCGCGTTGCCTCGAGAGTCGCAAATCTTCGGCGCGGGTGTATTTGTAAATGTCTGAATTTGTGCCGCCCGTGCTTTGTGCCGCCAGCAACAGGGTTTGCCCGTAGCGCAGCATTTTCTTGTGGTTGCGTTCATTAAACCGTATCAACTCGAGTAAACTGCCTGGAAATTCAGGCGCGAGGGTTCGCAAGTATTTGTTCAAATCGCGTTTGAATTCGTAGAGCAAGACCGTGTAACCAAGGTCAGCCACCGCTCGGGTCGTCTCAATTTCGGCAGGATCGACCAAAACCGCACCGCCATCTTGCAGCGCCGTTAAGGCATTCTCGAGAATCGGTTTTTGCTCTTCTGTGACGTGCTGCCAATGGTAATCCCTGGGGACACCCAACCGCATTCCCTTCAAACTGTCTCTCTCGAGGAAAACCGTGTAATCACCTAAACTTTTCGCACCCCTTGTGGCGGCATCTCGAGCGTCAAATCCCGTCATTGCGCCCAGCAAAATGGCGGCATCTTCAACGGTTCTTGCCATCGGTCCTGCCGTGTCTTGGCTGGCGGCTATCGGAACAATCCCGCGCCTCGAGATCAGACCCACCGTGGGCTTGATGCCGACCACCGAATTGTTGTTGGCTGGACTGAGAATCGAACCCGAGGTTTCAGTCCCGACGGCGACCGCACACAAATCGGCGGCGACCGCCACGCCAGAACCGCTGCTCGAGCCGCCCGTGTTGAAACTTTTGTCATAAGGGTTCAGCACTTGCCCGCCCTTTGAGCTGTAACCGTTGGGCATGTTGGTGCTGATGAAATTCGCCCATTCGGTCATGTTGGTTTTGCCCAAAATAATTGCGCCCGCAGCGCGGAGTTTTGCGACCAACGCCGCGTCTTCGCTGGCTCGAGCATGTTGCAATGCCAAGCTGCCAGCGCTGGTGTGAAGTTTGTCGGTGGTGTTGATGTTGTCTTTTAAAAGTATCGGAATGCCGTGCAGCAATCCTCGAGAAATCCCTGAAGCCCGCTCGCCATCCAGTTTTTGAGCCATTTTGAGCGCGTCGGGATTGACTTCCAAAACACTGTTCAGAGCATTTTGATCCAACCTCGAGATGCGGTCTTGATAATGCTTGACCAGTTCTAGACTCGAGATTTTTTTTGAGATCATCAAGGCTTGGAGTTGCGAAATGCTCGCTCCATTCGGGATCGGTTTTCTTGTTGGCATACTCGAAATTCTATTTCATTTGGAAGTGCGACAAGCAAACTGCACACCTCTAGCGGGTCAATTACCTTTGACTGGGTTTAAACTTGACCTCGAGATTAAAAGTGCTATCATCACGCGTGCTTGACTCATTTTCAGAAAAATCTTATCGGGAGGCTTTCAACATCCAAGCCCCACCTTCGTTGCGCGAACGCCAAAAATCGCGCCGCAAAAACCGTATTTACACGGTCGCCATCCAACTCTTCAAAGAACGCGGCTTTGACAAAACCACCGCCACCGACATCGCCAAAGCCGCCCACGTCTCGAGGGGCACATTTTTTAACTATTATCCGTACAAGGAAGCCGTGCTGCTCGATTACGGCGCGAGCATCGTGGCTGGCGTGCGCGAACGCGTCGAGGAACGCAAAACCCTGGGGCGCACACCGCTCGAGATTCTCGAGGGGTTGTGGCGCGATCTGGCAGAGGTGGCGGGTTCTGAACGGACATTGATTCCGCCGCTGACCTATGAACTGATCAACCCCGACCCGATTCGGGCGCACACCGCCTACGAAGCCATGCCGCTCGCCAAAATCATTGAGGCTTTGCTGCGCGAGATTCCAAGCATTCGCAAGGATTTGTCGAGCGAGCGCATTGCCGCCACGATGGCGTACACGTTCTTGATGACCGCGCTGCGTTGGAGCGCCTTCATGAGCGAGCGCCCAGTCCAAGAGGAGTTGCACAAAGCCTTCAAAATCTTGACCGAGGGCGTGTTCGAGCGTTAAACCCACCAACCCGAATTTAAAAGCTCGAGAACCTGTTGACGTTCTCGAGCTTTATTTTTGAACGACTCAATGCAAGCCGATCAAACCGTGGTGACTCGAGTTAGAAACAAAAATCGTTGAACAGAACAACTTCTCGAGTTAGACTCATGTCATGTTCTGGCGTCGTAAACCTTCAGATACCAAACCGCAATACCTCAAAGCCGACGGCACGCTGGCGTATCGTGTGCGGGTCAAAACCGCCAAGCGCGGCGAAATTGTCGAGATTCGGTTCACCAAATCTGGCGATGTCAGCTCCATAGAGGGTGGCGGGTTTTTCGTGCGCAAGCACATCGTTGGACCGAACACGTTTGACCGAGCGACGCTCGAGATTACGTTTGGCGCAAATTATGGCAATCCAAGTTTCAACGTCGAGGGTGGCGAGGTTGTGCCCGTTTTTGAATGGGTCGATTAGGGTTTAAAACCGTACTTTAAAAGTCGCCGTTCGAGTTCAATATCTTTGGCGGCTCGAGCGCCGAATCTGGACACGACCCAACCAGCCACCTGCGCGGCGAGTTCGGCGGCGGCAAGTGCGTTCTTGGATTGCAAATAATGCCCCAGAAACGCGCCGCAAAAAGAATCGCCTGCACCTGTGGCGTCCACGGCGGTGTCGGTGGTGGCGGCAACTTGAAACGAGTTATTGCCTTGTGCAATCAGTGCGCCGTTTTTGTCCAGTTTTAAGACGATCATCGTTTGGGGATACAGGTTTTGCAGTGCCTCGAGCACCTCGGTTGGGTTTTTTGCGCCGGTCATGGCGCGTCCCTCCTCGAGGTTTGGGAATAAAAAATCCACACTCATTTCGCGGGTGGTGCGTCTGAATTCCTCGCGTCCGATTTCTCGAATCATCTGGTAACTGCCAGGGTCAAAACTGACGCTCGCCCCAGCTTCGGTGGCGATTCTGGCAGCGAGTAGCGCGGCTTGGCGCGGCGGGTCGGTGAAGACACTCCAGGCGGTGATGTGAACGTGGCTCGAGGCTTGAATCGCGGCAATCGGCAACTCTGAAGGCTCGAGCAAAAAATCTGCACCCTGGGAGGTGATCATGCTGCGTTGCCCGCTCGAGTCGATCAACACCAGAATCACACCGGTCGGGCTGGAATCCGTCCAAATGACGTGTGATGCAACACCCTCAGCAATTAAATCCTGCACGGCAAACTCGCCAAAACGATCCCGTCCGACCTTGCCCAAAAAACCGGTCGGCATTCCAACCCTCGCCGCCCAAACCGCAACATTGGCGCTCGAGCCTCCTGGGGAAAGCTGCACGCGTCCTGTGGTGTCACCGCCAGGCAAAATGATCTGGTCGGGTTTGGTCAACACGTCCCAGGCGAGGTCGCCGACGGCAAGCATGGGGCGGATGGTGACTCGTGGATTCACAATGCCGAGAATCATAACAGTTCAATTGACGGCGGCTCGAGTAAGCCATTAAACGTAGTCGCACCTCACATTTTCAAAGCGTTTTCATGCTAATATTTTTGTACACCAGAAAGGGGGTGGTCCAACTGTTAAGCAAAAGATTTATGGTTGGTGGAGGTGCTCGTCGGGGCTAGCTCAAGCCGTCCCTTTTTTCAGGGCGACTGAATCCCGAATGCGGGCATGGGCATAGTCCCAGACCCAGGCGGGTATCGAAGGAGACCAGAATACTCTGGTCTCTTTTTTTATTCTCGGCATAGAATGGAAAAGTGAAACTCGAGGATTACACGCTGAGTGTGCGTTACCGTGAGGATTGGAATTGTTTTGAAGCCAGCCTGAGCGAATTTTTTGCGCTGATTGCCAGTGGTGAAACCGAACGGGAAGCCCTAACCGAACTGAAACGCTTGTACCTCGAGCGGGTCATTTACCTCGAGGCGATAGGCAAACCGCTGCCGATTCCTGGTGAAGCTCCAGAACCGATGTTTGCCACCAGCGCCAGGGTGGATGCCTTGAGCGGCACGGCAAGGGATTTTTTCAGACGGGTTTTAAACCTGGATTACGATGAGGTTTTTGTGTCCGACGCCACCAGACTCGAGGAATTTGGCACGCTGGAGGTGTTGCGCGAAAAAATCAAACTCGAGTACGGCGTGGACATTGGCACCGAACTCGAGCAACCGTTATGGGAGGTGCTGGGCAAAATTCGCGGTTTGGGAAACTAAGTATCTCCTCGAAATTTTTTAGAGTTTTTCCCTAAAAAATTTCCGACCAACTGGAGTGGGGACAACGTACCTGTCGCCGAAGCGATGCCGCCCGTCAGGTGCGTTTTGGCATCAAGAAATGGAAGATTTGGAGCGACCCAGCCCGCAAGGTGCATGAATTGGGTCAAGAAGCGAAGCGGAAAATCTAAAATGCAGGCGGGAGGTACTTAAGTGTATGAAACCCAGAAAAGCTTTGTTTCAAAAATTGGATTGTGTCCAAATTCGAGTGCCTGATTTGGTTTCAGGGTTGGCTTTTTACTGCGATTGTCTTGGGCATCAGTTGATCTGGCGTACCGAACACGCGGCTGGACTTCAGATGCCTGGAACGGATACTGAATTGGTTTTGCAAACCGAACGAGACGGACTTGAAGTGGATTTTTTAGTTGAAAATGCCGATCAAGCCGCCGAGGAATTCGTTGTGCAAGGCGGTTCGATTGTGGTTGCACCATTTGAAATTGCCATTGGTCGTTGTGTGGTGGTCAGCGACCCTTGGGGAACTCACCTGGTGCTTCTTGACACCAGCAAAGGCTTGCTCAAAACCGACAGCGAAAAATGGGTTGTACCAACTGTTTAAGTTTTGCACGCTCAAAGTACGGTGTTGTCTGATTTAACGCTTTTACCTCTAACTTGCCATTCGCATCAACACCAGCACCAGTATTGTTCCGGCGAGCGCGGTCAGCATTGCCGCAACTCGGGTTTTTTTCATGAACAAAGAGAGTCCAAATCCGGTGACCGCCACCAGCAACAAAAACCAGCCCGAAAGGTCAATCAACCACGCCCAGGCTTTGCCCGAATCTCGTCCTCGGTGAAGGTCGTTTAAAACCGCGACTGGTCCTTGGGCAACGACTTTTAACGAATATGTTCCGTCTTTGATTTGGATAAACGCATCGGCGGCATACGCGGGCGCTCGAAAACTGATGGACGCCTCGTTATTGTCCTGGCGGTGATCGGTCACTCTGCCCTTCAAACCGTATTTGGCGCGTAACGTTTCAGCGGTCAACAGCCAGTCCACTTTGCCATTTTGCAACCAGGTTTTGGGCAGTGTGCCCGTCAAATTCTGCTGGCTCGAGGCGCTGCCAAAAACCCATTCTGGATGGTTGAGCGTGATGCCTGTGGCGGCAAAGAACACCACCACCAACAGGCTGATCATTGACGTGTACAGGTGCAACCAGCGCACCAGCAGGTACAGGCTGCCTCGAGCCTTCGCAGGTTTTTTGCTCTGGATTTTAGCTTCGCTTAAGGTATTCAAGGTTCACCGTTTTCAGTTCACCATTGGGCGTGAAAGCTTGCTTTAAGGTGCTGGCAGTCAGGTTCAGTTTTTCCCTGAACAACTGGTACGGTCCGTGCTCTCGAGCCATCTCAATGCAGACGTAATACTCGCCTTGGGTCAGCAGGTTGCCTTTATCGTCCTTGCCGTCCCAGGTCAGGCTGTACTTGCCAGGTTGGCGGGTTGGGCTGGAGACCGTGGTTGCCAAGTTGCCGCTGCGATACCAGCGCTTGAGTTCGTTGAGCCAACGCGAACCTTTGCCAGATTGCTCGAACCACAACGCCAGTGTACGAACTTGTGCGCCCTGAGCATTCTCGAGCCAGACCGCAATGTAAGGCGGTCTGTACATAAATCCTCCAGGGGCAGCAAACTCGAAGTTGACATCGAGTTTCATGGCGGTTGAGAGTTTTGCGGTTTGTGCCAGGGTTTTACCGACCAGCAAGGTCAGTGTTGCGCCCGTGGCTTGAAAGAGAAAGCTTCTGCGGCTGAGACGGCTGTGTTTCATGATCTGACCTCCGTTGTTTGTAAAGCTCGAAAACGTTGATTTGTCAGGACTTCTCCCGCAACTGTGACCACTAAACAACCCATTTGAGAAGATTCGGTGAACTCGAGACTTTGTGCTGGCTCGAGCACGCAGCAGATCGTGGCGACCACGTCGGCGCTGGCGGCATCGGGCGCGATGATCGTGACTTGGGCAATTTCAGTGATGGCTTTGGCGGCTCGAGGGTCGAAAATGTGCGCCCCTCGGTGGGTGTGTCCGCTGGTTGCCACGCCCTGATTCTGAATCCAAACCCGAGCCAGTTCTGGCGCATTGTCGGCTTTGGAAAACGGGTGGGCGATTGCCACCTCGAGCTTGCCTGCGCCGTGGTGACACAGATCGCCGCCCAGATTGACCAGCACCTCGTGCACACCCTCGAGTTGAAGGGCTGATTGAGCGGCTTTGTCGGCAATGCGTCCTTTTGCCAGCGCGTTGAAGTTGAGTCTGTGCGGCGTGAGTTTGTGAACGTGATCGCCTTGCCAACGCCAAAGCGCTTGTTGTAAATCTTTGAGCGAACCATGCCCTGAGATGACCGCATCAATTGCAGGATGAAATGCACCGTTGCTGATTTTTTGCCAGTGCGCTGCTTCCTCGAGCAACCATTTCAAATCTGGCGATGGCACGATGCAACCCGCCGCCTGCCAACGGTTGAGTTCACTGTTGGGCTGGAAAAAACTATAAACCCGCTCGAGCCTGCCAATTTCCTCGAGAATCAGATGTTCAGCTTTGAAGGCAATCGCTTGGTTGTCCACCCGCAGTTGAAGCTCGAGCGCCGTACCGAGCACGCCCTCAAAACAAGCTCGATGCAGCATGGCTCGAGGTTTAAATAGCTTTTTGAATGCTGGTAAAACCGAATTCACGAGGCTGACCTCCTTGGTGAATCTTAAAGACCAAGGGTAACGGTTCGGTAACAGCCCATGCTATTTGTGATACGGTTCGCCGCGCTCCAAGGTCGCGGCGCGGTACAGTGCCTCAAGCATCACCAGTTGTGCCAGATCGTGCGGCATGGTCAAGCTCGAGAGCGACCACATCATGCGAACGCTGCTGCGCACCTCATCTGAGAGTCCTTCGTCGCCGCCGACCAGAAACGCCAGTTCGCCGATCCCGTTCACGCCCAGGCTCGAGATTTGGGCGGTCAAGGCTTCGGTGCTGAATTGTTTGCCCCTGGGGTCGAGCGCTATCGTGTACGCCCGTCCAGCCGCCTCCAAGAGGGCTTGTCCCTCCTCGAGCATGGCAATTTCGCCAGATTTTTTGGAATCTTTGACGCGGCTGATTTTTAATTTGTGATAACGCTCGAGGCGTTTTGAGTACAAGCCACAACCGATTTTGGCATACTCATGCTTGGGTTCTCCGACGGTGATGATATGCAAACGCATGGGCTAGCGTACTTCATACGCGCCCAAGTCAATGCCCGCGCCGAGTGGTCTGGACTTGCCGTCAATATCGTCTTTGGCAGCCAAACTCGAGCTTCCAGCATCGATGGCTGGGCTGTCGTTCTGAAGGCGAAAATCCTTGAGGGCAAGGTTCACAAATTTCGGGTCAATGTTAATCAAATTCTTGGTCTTGTCGGCATCAAAACCCAGCCCACCAAACACCAGATTGCGTTCAAAGACTTGCGTTGCCTTCTCTGCGGCACTGCTCGAGTACCGTGTGATGCTGACCCGATCAGGGCGTGGCACGAGAATGTTGTTGAACACCCGCACATCGCCAGCGTTGATTGCCGAAGCCTCACCTTCGGGCGTCTCGGGCTGGAAAGAATTGTGGTAGGCGGTGTTGTTGACCATATCCACGTGGTCGCTCTCAAAAACATGCAACCCTCGAGCACCGTTTTCAAACACAAGGTTATTTTCGATCAAGGTGCGTCCCGTGTAAATGCCCAATTTGGAATTGTTCTGGGTGTTCCTCGAGTCGTCAATGATGATGCCGTTGCCGTCGGTAATGGTGCGTTTTGCTGGGTCTGGATCGCTGGCAATGAATGGGATTTTGTTTTGATTGTTGTAAACGGTATTGCGCCGAACAATCATCTTGTAACCTGTGGTGTTGTCGCTGTTCCAGTTTTGATACATCGAAATGCCAGAGGTGGCGTAAGGCGAATAGTACGAATTCCCCCAAACGGTGTTGCCCTCAATCGTCACATAATCGGCATGAATCGTGTAAATACCGCCACCAGGACACTTGGAAACCATATTGTTGCGAATGATGACGTGATGCGACAAAATAGGGGCATTGTATCTCTCAGAAACACCAATACAATTGCCGCCAGTCAGCGGATTGCCGTTGTTGTTTTTCTCAGCCAGCGCATACTCGAGCGTGATCTGATCGCGGTTGCCTGTAATCTCAAAACCGTCAACCAAAATATATGAGGCTTGGACGCTGATACCCTGCCAGTTTCGCGCTTGAATTTTTGGTTTTTGACCAGGGTACGCCATCAGGGCAATCCAGGCGTTTGCCGTACCAGAACGATTCATGGTCACAACGTTGTTATTTTGGTCAGGGTTGGTGTACGTGCCGTTCATGACCAAAATTGTATCGCCAGGGTCGCTGACCCCGACCGCACTTTGCATGGTCAAGAGCGGTTTGGAGTCGGACAAACCATCGTTGCCGTCCGAACCAGAAACCGAGACAAACCGTACCTTTCCAGCAATGTTTACCTCGAGTTTTGCGACCTCGCTCGAGACTGATTTCCCTGAGGTGTTGAAGGCTTTGATGGTGAACTGATGCGTAACCTGCTCGGCTTTGGTCAGCGCCAGTTCGGTTTCAAAAGGTGCGGTGCTATCAATTCCAAGACTTTGACCGTCCTGGAAAAACTCGACTTTGCTGGTGTCTTTAAAAACCCGAGCGACCAATTTTACCAAGCTTGGACGCGTGATTTGTGAAGTTGAGAGTTCCAAGGTTGGTGGTGAATCAATCTGCGCAGAATTTTCCGCGCAGGCAACACAACACATCGCCAGAATCAGAATTTGGATTCGCATTTTTTGAGGCTAGCATCCCACAACCTGAGAAACGAACCAGGCAAATGAGACGTGTTGTACAAGGTTTTGGGCAATGGCTTTGGGGCAATCATGATGGCTGGAGCCTCAAAACGCAATCCAATTCACGCCGCGTTCAAACGCCTCAGGGTAATCTGTGGGTATGTTTGCCCCTCCTGGTCGCGCCGCACAAAATCGGAAACCACCAACAGTCAAGGATTTCAATCAATTCAAACGGCTCTTGATGTTCACCAAACCCTACCGCTGGCGGCTGGCACTGGCAATTGCCGCAACGCTGGTCTCGAGCGGCTTGGGCTTGGTATTTCCGCAGGTGATCGGCAAGCTGATTGACGCCAGTTTTTTAAAAATTGGCTCGAATGACACCTCGAGCCTGGACGGCACTGTACTGATGCTGTTCGCGGTTTTTGGCACACAGTTCTTGTTTGGCATCGCCCAAAATTATTCCCTGTCGTTCGTGGCTGCCAGTGTGGTCTCTGATTTGCGCAAGGCGGTCTACGCGCACCTGGCGAACATGTCGATCACGTTTTTCGAGAATCGCAAAACGGGTGAAATCACCTCGAGGTTGACCTCTGACGCGGGAACGATTCAGGGCATCGTTTCGACGGTGCTCTCGAATCTGGTCTCGCAAAGCATTTCGTTGGTCGGCAGCATCATTATTTTGCTGATCACCAACACCAAACTCAGCCTGGTGATGCTCTCGATAGTGCCCGTGATTGTGGTCGCCGCCATCTGGTTTGGACGCCGCATCCGTAAAATCTCCAAGGAGTTTCAGGACCGTGTTGCCGAAGCCAACGGTCACGCCGACGAAGCCATCTCGGGCATTCGGGTCGTGCAAAGTTTTACCGCAGAGGCGCTCGAGGTCAGCCGCTACAGCCAAGCCATCAACGCCTCGTTTGAGGTTGCCATGCGCCGCGCCAAGTTGAACGCCTTTTTCACGCCCAGCGTGTTCTTTGCCATGTTCGGCGCGATCAGCGTGGTGCTTTGGTTCGGTGGTCGCCTGGTGATTCAGGGCGAAATTTCGCCTGGGCAACTGACCTCATTTTTGTTTTATACCATCTCGATTGCGGGCGCGATTGGCGGACTGGCGGGCTTGTTCAGTCAAATTCAGGAAGCCCTGGGCGCCTCGAGCCGAATTTTTGAACTGCTCGACGAAAAATCTGAACTGACCGAAACGGCAAATCCTGTCAAACTCGAGCGCGTTCAAGGGCGTGTCAGTTTTGATCACGTGAACTTCAATTACGGTGATCGCGGCGAGGGCAAGGTGCTGAACAACGTCTCGCTCGAGGCGCAACCTGGTGAAGTCATTGCGCTGGTTGGACCGAGCGGTGCGGGCAAAAGCACCTTGGTCACACTGATTCCAAGATTTTACGATGTCTCGAGCGGCAAAATTCTGATCGACGGCATTGACGTGCGCGATTTCAGTTTGCACGATTTGCGCTCCAGCATCGGCATTGTGCCGCAAGAAACCCAGTTGTTCTCAGGGACAATCTTTGAAAACATTCGTTACGGCAAACCCGACGCCAGCGAATCTGAGGTTAAGGAGGCTGCCAAAGCCGCCAACGCCCACGACTTTATCTCGAGCTTCCAAGACGGTTACGAAACCTTGGTCGGAGAGCGCGGCGTGAAACTCTCGGGTGGGCAACGCCAACGGGTTGCGATAGCCAGGGCAATCCTGAAAAACCCTCGGATTCTGATTCTGGATGAAGCCACCAGTGCGCTGGATTCCGAATCCGAAAGCCTGGTGCAAGAAGCCCTCGAGCGACTGATGCAATCGCGCACAACGTTTGTGATCGCGCACCGTTTAAGCACCGTTCGCAACGCCAATCGCATTGTGGTGCTCGAGAATGGCACGGTGACCGAAGTTGGCACCCACGAGGCATTGATGACCCAAGGTGGGCTTTACAAAGATTTGTACGACCTTCAGTTCCGCAGTTCTGACGTTGCAAATCAACTCGAGATGAACTGATAACACCCAAGTAATCAAATTCTAAGCTGCTTTTGGTGAAGCTCGAGATTTAGAATTAAACCATAACTCGACACGTTGTGAATCAAGCAACAAAGCATCTTTGACAAGCTTTTCCAAACGTAAACTAATGTCCATCGAAAACCCCGCAGACCCGTCCGACAAGTAACGTGCAACTGGCACATCATGCACCACCACCACTCGCTTAGAACGCTTTTGAACATGCTCGAATACTGTTGTTTGCATACTCACCTTGACTTTTTGCGTTTGATTTTCGCAATCGCATGAACTGTCACCACATAATACCCGTTATCCCAAGAAATTTTCACTCGAATTTGTCGAGAACCACCAGCACGACCTTCAAAATTAATCCCCGCTTGACGAGAGCGACTGTTTGGGAAATCCTTACTGATTGGCACACCGTTAGCAATCACAGAAAAAACTTGTGACAAGGTGATGGCATCATCATCCGAAGCGATTACAGCATGTTCAGGAACGATAATGGTGCGTTGTTCTAACGAAAGACGAATTCTGGCAACTTCATCAGCCGTGACGTACTCAACCGAGAAATCGAAAGCTTGCTCGAGGGTTAGTGGTGGCATTTTAATTCTCGCAAACCTCATGTACACCAAAAGTTTAAAGCAAATTATCAAATTGGCAATTCGGGTTTTGGGTACGCTCGAGTCTCGGGGTAGAATGACCAGGTGCCAGACTTAACCCAACTCGGAAAAGACATTGTCAAAGCCGCGTACCTCGAGGGGGATTTCTTACTCTCGAGCGGTCAACGCAGCAAGTATTACCTGGACAAGTACCGTTTTTCGACGCATCCTACGCTTTTAAAACCGATTGCCGAGGGTTTGGCGGCATTGCTGCCAACTGGTCTGACAGTTCTGGCGGGTGTCGAATTGGGCGCTGTCCCGCTCGTGACCGCACTGTCGCTCGAGACGGGTTTGCCATTTGTGATCGTGCGCAAAGGCGCAAAAGACTACGGCACAGCAAAGTTGCTCGAGGGTGTGCTTCCAGAAAACGCCAAACTGGCATTGGTCGAGGATGTGCTGACCACCGCAGGGCAAGCCATTCGGGCGGCAAATATTCTTAAAGATTTGGGCGCGAGCATCGAAAAAATTGTTTACGTGGTTGACCGCGAACAGGGCGCGGATGCCAACATTCGTTCAGCCGGTTTTGAACCTGCAGCCCTTTTCACCAAGACCAGTTTGGGCATTTAAAATTCCAGGTTTGCCAGTCAAAAATCTGGTATCCTCTCGAGCCAGATCAAAGCACCGTGATTGCTCGAGGAATTTAAGTTTTTATGGATGATCACAACCCAACCCGCGTACCCCCAAGCAATCTTGACGCCGAAGCCAGCGTGCTCGGCTCTATTCTGCTGGACAACGAAGCGTACTCGAGTCTCGAGGGAATGCTGCGCAGTGAGATGTTTTACAAGGAAGCCAACCGCAAAATTTTCATGGCGATGGAAAACTTGATTCAACGCGGTTCACCCGTGGATACGGTCACGATTGTCGAGGAGTTGCGCACCAAAAACCAGATCGATGAGGTTGGCGGCGTGGCGTACCTGGTGGGCTTGTCCGACAGTGTGCCGACCAGCGTGTACTCGAAATTTTATGCGGGCATCGTGGTCGAAAAAGCGGGTTTGCGCAATCTGATCAGCGCCTCGAGCAAGATCATGCAGCTTGCCTACGACGAATCCGCGCCCGTGGGCGAGTTGATGGACCGAGCGGAGAAACTGATTTTTGAAGTCTCGACCCAGAAAAAGCAGCAAACCTTTTTGGGAATGCACGAACTGGTCACTGAAACCTTCGAGTACATTTCGACGTTATCGACCAACCCGAATTTCAGTACGGGCGTACCGACGGGTTTTCGTGATCTTGACGAGATGACCACAGGCTTACAACCAGGGTCTTTAAATGTGTTGGCTGCGCGACCCAGTATGGGAAAGACGGCCTTCGCGCTGTCCATCGCGCAAAACATTGCAATTAGACAAAATAAAACAGTGGCAGTTTTCAGCCTCGAGATGCCCGCATCGCAATTGGTCTTGCGCATGTTGTGCGCCGAGGCTCGAGTGGACATGAACCGAGTGCGCAGTGGAGCTTTGAACGACAAAGATTTTGAAAGACTGGTCAATGCGGCGGGTAAACTTGCCGAAGCGCCACTGTTTATTGATGATGCCAGCGACTTGAACATCACCGAATTGCGTTCCAAGTCGCGCAAATTGATGGCAGAACGTGATTTGCAAATGATTGTGATCGATTACATGCAGCTCATGTCTGGTTCGCCAGGAAAAGGCAACGGTGGTGACAACCGTCAGCAAGAAATCTCGGTGATCTCGAGGGGATTAAAATCTTTGGCTCGAGAACTCAACATTCCGGTGCTTGTCTTGTCACAGTTGTCTCGAGCTGTCGAGGCACGCCCGAACCACCGCCCAATGTTGTCTGATCTTCGTGAATGCGTGACTGGAGATACGTTGGTCTTGCTGGCAGATGGGCGACGTGTTCCAATTCAAGACTTGGTTGGGACAGCGCCTAAAGTGCAAAGCATGACCTTAAAAGGTCGGCTGCTCGAGACAGCGTCGGATTTGGTCTGGTCAACGGGTGCAAAACCTGTGTTTGAATTAAAAACCTCAAGCGGCAGAAGTATCAAAGCCACAGCAAACCATCGTTTACTGGCAGCAAAGGGTTGGTTGGAACTCGAGCAATTTAAAGTTGGAGATCGAATTGCGATCACCCGTCGAACCCCTGAACCGCAGGGCGCACCTGCTTGGAGTGGGCATCGTTTGGCATTGTTGGGGCATTTGATTGGTGATGGTAGTTTCTTATCGCATCAACCCCTTCGGTATACAACTGCTTCAGAGGAAAACAGTCAAATTGTTACCCAAGCGAGCGAGATCGAGTTTGGTGTGAAGGTCAACCGTCACGCTGGACGTGGGAATTGGCATCAGTTGGTCTTGTCTGGCAATGGCAACCGATGGCATCCTGCTGGGGTTAACAAGTGGTTGCGTGAACTTGGAATTTATGGGCAGCGTTCGCACCAAAAACACCTTCCCGAAAGTGTTTTTGCGCTAAACAATACTTCAATCGCCACGCTGTTGCAGCATTTATGGGCAACCGATGGTACGATTTCGGTGCGTAAAACTGGAACTCGAGGTTCTCATGCCGTCAATTTTGCGACCAATTCTGAGCGTTTGGCGTTTGATGTGGCGGCTTTGCTCTTAAGATTTAAAATTGTGGCTCGAGTTCGCAAGGTTCAGCAAGGCAGTTACCGTCCAATGTTCACAGTCAATGTTTCTGGCATCGAGGATCAACTCAGATTCATCAACGAAGTTGGTGCGTTTGGTCCGCGTGAACCTCAAGCCAAACTCTTGCGTGCCGCATTGGAAAATAAAGCCGCGAACACCAACGTTGACACCATGCCGCTCGAGATTTTTGATGAGGTAAAATTCGAGATGAAGCAACAAGGTTTTTCTCAGCGTGCGATGGCAACAGCACGTGGCACAGCTTATGGAGGCTCATCACACTTTCAATTCGCGCCCTCTCGAGCAACCTTGACTTCGTATGCCGAAATTTTAAAAAGCGATAAATTGCAGGATTTCGCCTCGAGTGACATCTTCTGGGATGAAGTGGTGAGCATCACACCTCTTGGAACCATGGAAGTATTTGATTTAACTGTTCCAGAAACCAGCGCTTGGGTCGCCAATGATATTGTCAGTCATAATTCAGGGGCAATCGAACAGGATGCAGACTTGGTTGCTTTCATTTACCGCGATGAATACTATCATAAGGATAGTGAAAAACAGGGAATTGCCGAGATTATTATCGGTAAACAACGCAACGGTCCGGTTGGAACTTGCGAGTTACAGTTTCACTCGCAGCACGTGCGTTTTAACGACCTGGCGAGGGAGGGTTAGTTTTTAGCCTCCAACAAAACCAGACCTCGAGATCAACGCGACTTTGACTTGTCATAATTGAGGTTATTCTGTTAAAATCAGAATATGAAGTCGCGCTTTTACCAACCCTTAACTGGCATCTCGAGTTACAACTTGGTGCTGGCATGTCCGTCTTGCGCGGCTCGAATGGAGCTGGTTGACCTTCGGGACGGCGATCAGGCGTACTGGTGTCACACCTGCCAGCGTGGCTGGCGGGCGGGGCATCTACCTGAAACGTCTCGGTACAAAAAAAATACCAAACTCGAGCGTGAAGCCGATGATCAGAATGCGGCTTGAGCCTGCATGAATAGAACTTGAGTACAAACACAAGACCGCCATGCCTAAAATTTCCTTTTGCATTCATGTCATTCCTTTAAACTGAATCAAGAGGAATGGTTTTCACCTCGTGGAGCAAAAATGATTACGGTCACAGCCTTCAAACTCGAGCACCACCGTGCGATTCAAGCCGAACGAACTGGCATGTATCACGTGGCGGTTCAAAATTACTTGCATTGTCTCGAGAGCGTGCAAAATGTCAGTGATGCTGGTATGACTGCCGAGTTTGCCCAGGCTTTGGAGCATTGTTACGGCAAGATGGGTTTGCTTGAGAAAGCTGCTGGTTATGCTCGCTTGGGTCTTGTCAAAGCCTAAATTGGATATTCGCACCTTAAGGCGCTTCAATGCGGTATCATGCGCGTGATGAGCCAGCCGAGCAACAGCAGCGACGTTCTCGAGCAACTGCTAAAAGTGCAGCTACTCGACCTCGACCTCGACAAACTCAAGTTTGATGAGGCAAGCATTCCAGGGGAACTTGCCGCAACACGCGATGAGAGAGCCTTATTGCTTTCCAAGCTCGAGAGCACCAAAGCCGAACACGCGGCGGTCAGACGGCAGGTCAGCGCGGCAGAGCTGGAACTGAGGGATTTGTCTGCCAAGCGCGAGCGCTCCAAGGTCGATCAGCAAAACTCGAGCAGCGTCAAAGAGCAATCACAATATGCAAGCGTGATCTTGCAACTCGACACGCGCATCGAAGACCTGGAGAACGACAGCTTGCCACTCATTGAAAAAATGGAAGGTCTGGCGGCACGCGTCGCTGGGCTTGAAGGCAATTTAAGCGAACTCGAGCCGAAATTGCTCGGGCTTGAAAGCCTGGACGATGACCGCATCAAGGCATTGCAAGCCAGTTTTGAGGGCAAAATGGCGGTGCGCAACGACCTTGCAGAGGACATCGATTTTAACGTGTTGCGCGAGTACAATGCGGTTCGTAAAGCCAAAAAAGGCGCGGGCATTGTGCCAATCGTCATGGGCAAATGCGGTGGCTGCAAAATGCAACTGCCCATGAACATCGTGCAGCGCGTCATGGGCGGCGCGGTTCCGGTCAAATGCCCCTCGTGTGGAAGAATTCTCACGCCGCGCAACTAAACATCATGACACCCGAGACACCCGTGGTGCGCCGCGCCAACAAACGTGACCTCGAGACGTTGATGGACTTGTGCCTGGCATGGACCGACGCGCCCGCAAGGCGCGATCCTCAGCGCCTGCGCGAGTTGCTCGAGCAAGCCCTGTCAGACGATGATGCGACCATGTACCTGGCAGTTTTGGACGGTGTGAGCGTCGGTTTTGCGCACGTCACCTTTCAAGCCCGTCCGGTGCGTTTGGGTTGGCGTGCGACGATAGAGGAATTGCACGCCCAAGGTGATTTTGCGGGACGCGTCGAAACCCCATTGCTCAAGGCGATTGTTGCCGAGTGCCGTGAACGTGCCGATGTGATCGCGCTGTATTTGCTCACCCAGCCCGACCTCGAGCCGCATCAATTTGATTTTTACTCGAGTTTGGGCTTTAAAGAACGTGGACGCGCGGTGCTGATCTGGTCTGGGGTTTTGACTTAAACCCTGGGGCAATTCGGGTAGACTGCGGATGTGTCCCCAATTCCGTTCGAGCATCAAGCCATCAACACGCGTCAGCAAATTGTTTTGGGGTTGATGAGACTGTTCGGCTGGAAAAGTATTCTTGCGCCCGCACCCGGCAAGAAATTCGTGGCGTTGGGTTATCCGCACACCTCGAACTGGGATTTTATTCCCGCCGTGGCTTGGGCTTGGTCCACGGGTTTGAAAATGAATTTTGTTGGCAAAGCCGCGCTGTTTAAAGGCATCATGGGACCGATCATGAAAGCGCTGGGCGGTATTCCGCTCGAGCGTGACAAGAGTAAGAACTTTGTCGATCAGATCGTTGAAATCATCAAATCCCGAGATGAAATTGCGCTGATCGTTGCGGCGGAAGGCACGCGAAAAAAAGCCGAATACTGGCGCAGCGGTTTTTATTACATGGCGCTCGAGGCGAACGTGCCGATTGGTCTGGCGTACATGGACTGGAAACGCCGCGAGATTGGGATTAAACAATACTTCATGCCCTCAGGCGACCTCGAGAAAGACTTCGGGATCATCAAAGCGTATTACCGAGACGTGGTTGGACGCGATCCAGACAAGCAAAGTCCAATTGCGTTAAAACCAAAAGACGCTTGAATTTATGCCAGCCCCAACTCGAGTTTGAGTCGCTCGAGAAATGAATCTTCGCTGGCGGCAACCGCATCGGATGCCAGCAATTCTTTGATGGCTGCAAGTGCGTCCTGCTTGACCTGAGCACCATCAAAAACCGCACAGCGTTGCTTGAGATAATTGGCTTTCGCCGTATCCGAACTTGCCGCCCGAGCGCGGGCGTAAGACGCGTTTTTGTAACTCGAGACGCTGATGCCCGAAGTCCAAGGCAGTGCCAGCAAATCAGTCTCGAGTGATTCTGTCTCCAGATCGGAAAAACTTTTATCGGTCATGGTCGCAAAGACCAGCAAATCGACCAGCGCCTCGAGTTGCGTTTGATTCATTCGGTCTGTTTTCATAAAACCCCCTCAAACTTTGACGCATCCTAAAACAATTTCGTTCCAAGCACACGCGTATACTCGGGCGATCATGTCTCGAGCCTTTGTGAAAGAGGACATCCAAACCCCGGAACCCGAGAAAATTGGTGAGTACAGGGCATTGTGGGGTTTATCGCGCGGCGAGATTGAATCAGAAATCAAATTTAGCAGCGACGATTTGCTGGACGTGATCCGTTGGGCACGCTCGAGAATTGGTGGTTGTTACTTGCTGTTGGATACCGCAGGAACAATTTTGGGCGAAGTGGACTAGCGTTTGTCCGGCGGCAGGTTGTCCAAATACTCGAGCACCCCTCGAGAAATGCCAGCGGCAATCCGGTCCAAATAATTGGCATCTTTGAGTTGCGCCCCCTCGATGGGATGGGTGACAAAACCCATCTCGACCAAAATGGCGGGCGCGGTGTTTTCTTTGATCACCAAATAATCGGCGGTTCGCACGCCACGGTTCAAACTGGCGGTCGCGCCGATCATGTTCGAGAGCACACTGGAAGCCGCCTTCAAGGACGCCTGGCTGCGCTGGGTTTGGTCAACGCCTTTAACCGCCGGACTCGAGGTGGGATTGAGTGCCACGGCAACGGGGCGCGTTTCGGTTGATGGCTCTACGGTCGTGTTGCTCGAGGTTGGCGCGGTACTTGTGGCGTCAACCGCATTGGTTTGGGGGAGGTTTGACGCACTGACACTTGCATCCCCGACACTTGCATCCGAGGCAATATCAGACGGGCTTGTCTCTGCCGTGCTTGGACTCGAGCTTGTTTCAGGCGCGGCTTGGACTTCGGGCATCGGCAAAAGCTTGGGCGGATTGGCTGGAGTCACAAAGACCGGCGCTTGAGATTTTTTATTGAAATAATACACTTCAGTCCCGTAGGTGGTCATGGCGTTCGAGGCTGGACGCGCATTGGCGTGAATTGAAACAAACAAATCCTTTCCCTTGCTCAAGTCGGCTCGAGCACGAAGATCAAGACGTTTGTCGTCTGAGAAAACGGTGTTGTCAGATCGGGTCATGGTGACTTCGACCCCAGCCTCGGACAGGGTTTGCGCCACCCGAGTTGAAACACTCAAATTCACTTCAGATTCTTGCACCACTCCTCGAGCGCCAGGGTCAGTGCCACCGTGCCCAGGGTCAACCACCACGCTGAAGGTTCTGGCAAGGTTCTCGGGTTTGAAGACAAAAGGCGCGACCATGCCAAGCGGCGAGGTGTCCGAAAACGCGCCCGAAAGATCAATCACGACCCTCGAGCCAGTCTTGCCCTCGCCTGGGGGCAGGACTTGCAAACGCCAGCCCGAACGAGAGGTCACGCCTTGCGGCGTCACCAGGGTCAGCACACCAGATTCGGCGTTTTGCTCGAGGGTGTACCCCAAGAATTCTGGGTACTTGTACTTTTTAAGGTCTGCCACCACGATTCCATCAGGGAAAATCACCCTCATGGCGAGCAAATTGAGTTCAACGCGGTAACTCGCGTCGGCTGGCAGATCAATCACCACCCTCGAGTACCCAGGGTACTTTCCGATGCGCGGCGCAGGAATACCAGAGGCTAACGCAATACTCGAACTCCAGATGAACAACGCAAGTATCAAGATTCGCATGGTCTAGCGTACTCCAAAACATGAGAATTTGTGTGACACACGGGGCTAAATTCCTCACAAAGCCAAGAGCACCTGGGTGTGAGGCACTCGAGTTTTGATCAAAAATTCCTATCGTAGACACGAAATACAGCGATTGCGCTGTCCACCCTCTCTTGACCATAAACGTGCACCTGGCGGGCATGGTCGCTCATCCCCGACCCTTCTTCATTCCAAAACGCACCTGTCTTGCCCTTGAAGCAGCACCTAACGGGCTTGGGCGCTTCGGGCGGAATCGCTTCTCCCGATTGCGAGAGAGGGGAGTTTTATTGGATTACACGTGTGGTTTTATTGGATTACACGTGTGGTTTGAGGTCTTTCTCTTCTTTTAAATCTCGTTGCTCGAGATTTCCAAATCCGTCATTCAGCCTTCGTGCAGCACTTGTTCTGCCTTGTAACCCGAGCGAACAGTGCTTACGAAAGTCGTCGCTCGAGAATATAAGAATTTTCGTTCAGGATTTATGCAAGACTTGTTCCGCCTTGTAACTCGAGCGAACCAGTGCCCCAGAAACCACCTCGAGAAAACCGAGTTCCATCCCCTCGAGCCTGATCTCGTCAAATTCGTCTGGGGTCACGTAACGCTCGACGGGCAGATGGTGTTTGGTGGGGCGCAAATACTGCCCGAAAGTCACAATGTCAACGTTGTGTGCTCGAAGGTCGTGCATCGTCTCGAGGATTTCGGCGCGGGTTTCACCAAGTCCGAGCATCAAACTGGTTTTGGTGTAGACATTGGCAACCGTTTTTGCGCCCGCCAAGACTTTCAAAGTCTGGTCGTAACCCGCTCGAGCGTCGCGCACGGGGTGGGTTAAACGCCGCACAGTTTCGATGTTCTGCGCAAAGACCTCGACCCCAGCATTCACCACGAGCGCCACATGCTCGAGGTTGCCGTTAAAATCTGGGGTCAAGCCTTCGACCCGCACGCCAGGGTTGAGGGTTTTGATGGCTTGCACGGTACGGGCAAAATGGCTTGCGCCGCCGTCTGGCAGGTCGTCACGGTCAACGCTGGTCAAGACCACGTACTTCAAACCCATCTTTTGCACCGCCTCGGCAATGTGCTGCGGCTCGAGCGGGTCGAGCCTGCCGTTCGGGTTTCCGGTGTCCACCGCACAGAACTTGCAGGCGCGGGTACACACTGACCCCATCAGCATGAAGGTTGCCGTGCCAGCCGCCCAGCACTCGGCAATGTTTGGACACATGGCTTCCTGGCAAACCGTGGACAGCCCGTTCAGGTCAACAATGTCTTTGATACTGCGGTAACCGATGCCGCTTGGCAGGGCGACTTTGAGCCAGTCTGGTTTGCGTTCACGGACACTTTGGGCGTCTTGGCGTTGCACGCCGTTGCGAACAACCTGAAAATCGTATTCTCGAGACGGTTTGATCATTTTTTGTCCTTGTCTGGGTTGCAGGCAAGGGCGCATTGCCTTCCTGACCATAAAACGCACCTTCGGGCATGGTCGCTTGCGCCCCTACTGAAATTTTTATGCGTAACTGACTTCTCGTCCTGCCAATTCCTCGAGCCAATGGTAATCTTTGAATTCTTCGGCAAAAGCCTTCTCGAGCCGATCTCGAGCGTCCTGCATGTCAATTTTTTGGTTTAGAATTTTCGCCAGGCTGGTCATGTGGGTGTCGGTCAAACCGCAAGGCACGATCAAATTGAAATCTGCAAGGTCGGTGTTGAGGTTGATTGCCAGACCATGAAGCGCAACATTGCGTTTGATGGCAACGCCGATGCTGCCAATTTTGTCGTTGTCCACGTACACGCCGGCGTACCCAGGATTGGGACGGGCAAAAACACCGTATGTCTCGAGCAGCCGAATTTGAACATTCTCGAGCCGCCGCAAAAAATCTCGGACGCGCCGACCCACAGGAAAAATGGCATACGCCACCAGTTGCCCAGGTCCGTGATAGGTGACCGTGCCGCCCCGTTCGGTATTGACAACCTCAATCCCCTGCGCCTCGAGCATGGCTTTTGGGACAATCAGATTGGTTTCATCGTCGTCTTTGCGTCCGTGCGTCACGACCCTTGGATGCTCAAGCAGCAGCAACGTTGGCGGCGTTAAAGCACTTGCCACGAGGTTGTGCGTCTCGAGTTGCAACTGGTACGCCTGTTGGTACGGCACAAGTCCAAGTTGTTTTGTGACAAAACCGTTCACCAGCAAAGTCTACTCTTTGATTGCTGATGCAAGAGATTTGAGCAATACAATCTGCCCCAGTCAGCACAATGACAAATCCATGCCGACACCGTTAAAAGGCTCGAGATTTGAGGCTTGACAAATGAGTTGTAAATCACTAAACTCTTCAATCATCAGTCCATAACGTTTGATCTCTAACGACCTTGTTTAAACCGTTCAAAGCGGAGAAAAGAGCGTTTACTTTGCCAGTTCACGATGATTTTAGTTTGCCCGAACTCGAGGTCATGCGACGCGCCTCGGGATTGCCGATAGACGAACTGGCGCTGGCGGTGGCGTCCAACATCTGGCGTGCCGCGCAAAGTTTCAAACTCAAAATGGAACGCGAGGTGCTGCGCGAGCACAACCTCAGTTTCGCCAGTTTTTCGACGCTGTTTATCGTCTGGATTTGGGGTCCCATCGAAACCCGGGACATTGCCAAATCTCAAGCCGTCAGCAAAGCCACCGTGACCAGTTTACTGATCACCCTCGAGAAACGTGGCTTGGTCAAACGCCGCGCCAGCAAGGTTGATCGGCGTTTGGTGATCGTGAAACTCACCGATGCTGGACGAACCCTGATCCAGTGGTTGTTCCCGAAATTTAACCAGGGCGAAAGCGAGATGGCTTCGGTGCTCACAGCGTCCGAACAAGACACCCTGGCACATTTGCTGCGCAAAGTCGTGGCTGGCGCGAATACCGAACTCGAGGAAGAAATTATGGCGAAGGTCAGCGCATGAACAAGGTCGAGATTGCTGGCGTTCAAGTGTCCACAGATCATTTCATCGACAACCAGCGCGTCTCGAGTGCGGACACCTTCGAGGCTCACAGCGCCATTGATGAAAGTTTGCTCGGGCACGTGGCAAGGGGCACGCAACTCGAGGTTGACCTGGCAGTTGCGGCAGCCACAGCCGCATTTCCAGCTTGGGCGGCGCTGGGCGCACATGGGCGTTTTGAAATCCTCGAGCGGCTGGCGCACATCATCGAGGCTCGGGTTGAGGATTTGGCGGCGGTGGAAACCATGAACAATGGGTCGTTGCTCGAGGCGAGTCGTTTGCGGGTGATGAAACGCGGCGGGCACAACATTCACTTTTTTGCCCAATTGGCAAAAGATTTGCCAGAAGACCCCAAAAACGAGTGGGACACCGAAGCCGCCAAGAACGCGCACAACTCGGTGCGTTACGACCCTGCTGGCGTCACGGCTTTAATCACGCCTTGGAATGCGCCGTTCATGCTGGCAACCTGGAAGGTTGGTCCCGCGCTGGCGGCAGGCAACACGGTGGTTTTAAAACCCGCCGAGTGGACGCCGTTCACCGCGTCGTTGCTGGCAGATTTTGTGCTCGAGGCTGGGTTGCCACCAGGGGTTTTTAACGTCGTGCAAGGCTTGGGCTTTGAGGCTGGCGCGGCACTGGTGGCGCACCCTGATGTCAAGCGCATTTCGTTCACGGGCAGCGTGCCGACCGCCAGAAAAATTGCCGCCAGCGCCGCGCAGAACCTGACGCCACTCAGTTTTGAACTTGGCGGGAAGTCACCGTTTATTGTCTTCAACGACGCCGACCTCGAGTTGGCAATCAGGAATGCCGTCGATCAATACGACAACTGCGGACAGGTCTGTCTCTCGGGCACGCGTCTGCTGGTCGAGGACGGGATTTATGACCGTTTCTTTGAGGGTTTTAAGGCAGCCGTCAGCCAAACCAAACAAGGCGACCCTCGAGAGGCAAGGACCGTGGTTGGTCCACTGGTCACTCGGACGCACTTTGAGCGGGTGCAAGGCTTTGTGGACCGTGCCGTAGAAGCTGGGGCAAAGCTCGAGTTTGGCGGCGGCGTTTCACCCGATTTGGGCGGTTTGTACTTTCAACCCACACTGTTCACCAACGTCCCAGAAGATGCTGAAATTTTAAGCAAAGAGGTGTTTGGACCCGTGTTGACGCTGCAAAAATTCTCGAGCGAATCCGAACTGGTGACGCTTGCCAACAACACCGAATACGGTCTGGCAGCCATCATTTTTACAAAAGACCAAAACCGCGCCGAACGAATCTCGAGTCAACTGGGTGCCGGCACGGTCTGGATCAACTGCTTTTATGTGCGCGATCTGGCAGCGCCATTTGGCGGCGCTCGGCATTCTGGCATCGGACGCGAGGGAGGACATTGGAGTTTTGATTTTTACTGCGACGTGAAAAACGTCATGCACCGCCACGGAACATTCGCCTGATCAGGCACGGGAGGCTTTATGAACTCGAGCACCACCACAGAGCAGCTTGGTCAACCCAAGCTCACGGTACTGGATGCGATTGCGCAGTCCCTGGCGATTGGACCAGTCTTATCGGCAGGCTTGCTGGCAGGACTGGTTGCGGGAGCGGCTGGCAGCGCCGCGCCGCTTGCCACCATTCTGGGCGCGATTGGTTCGATCTGCGTCGGCTGGGTGATCGTGCTGTTTGCACGCCAATACACTGGTGCTGGTGCCATTTACGATTACGTGCGGCGCTCGGCGGGTGCAACGCTTGGTTTGTTTACCGCAGGCATTTATTTTATGGGCGCGATGCTGTTGGGCGGTGCGGGCATTTTTCTCGCCATCGGTTTTTTTGCCAACCTCGCATTCTCGAGTTACCTGGGCATCAACTTGCCGTGGTGGGTCTGGTCGCTGGTCGCCATCGCCATTGTCTTTGCCGCCAACCATTACGGCATTCAGACCGCCACCCGCACGCAATTGATCCTGACCGTCTTTGCGGTCTTGCCCGTGCTGATCATCGCATTTGCCGTGATTTTTTCGGGTGGGGCGCACGGCAACACGCTCGAGGTTTTTAACCCCAGCAGCCCAACCGCAGGCAGCCTGTTCAGAGGCTTGCTGTTTGCGGTGACCTTGTTTATCGGTTTTGAAGCCAGCGCCAGCTTGAGCGAAGAAACCGCCAACCCCAAACAGACCGTACCGTTTGCCGTGCTCGGCACGGTGCTGATCGCTTCGGTCTTTTATGTGATCGTGGTTTACGCTGGCACGATTGGTTACGGTATCGACAACATTGCCAAATGGGCTGACCCTGCCAACCCATCACAACTGGGGACACTGGGCAGCAAGTTCGTCGGCGGTTGGATCGCACCGTGGATGGACGTGGCGATTATCGTGGACATGATCGCCGTCGGCAGCGCCTTCACCGCCACCGCCGCTCGAGGTTGGTTTGCCCTGGCACGCCATAATTTATTACCCAAAGCGTTAGCCAGCACCTCGAGTTACGGCACACCGATTGGCGGCAACTTGCTGGTCGCTGGGCTTGCGGTGCTGTTGGTCGTGATCACCCTGGTTTCGGGCTTGTTTGTGATGGACATGTTCACCGCCAGCGCCCTGGCTGGAACGCTTCTGATCTCGAGCATTTACATCGTGCTGGCGGTTCTGGCATTTCGGCTCGTGCCTGCGAGTGCGCCGTGGCAATACCTGGTGCTGGTCATTGCCATTCTGACCCCAGTCCTCGCCATTTACGGTTCAATCTTTCCGTTTCCGCCGTATCCCGCCAACATTGGTGTCTGGTTGACCGTGGCGGGTGTCGTCATCAGCGCGATTTGGACGCTGACCTCGAGCAAGAATCTTGGTTTGGTGAGCAGCCTCGAGCCTGCCGAAGTTTAAAATTCAATCTTGAAGGAACATTTTATGGAAACCTACAAACGCATCCGCGCTCTTTTTCCCGACCATCACGGACTGGCACGTGGCAAGTACCTGCCGACGGCTCACGCCGCGCACGGAACGCACCACTGCATCACCACCTTTGCCCTGGCATTTGACCGCACGATGGTTCCAGCCCCAGGGGCAAGGTTGCTCGAGGGATTACCAGATTGCGACCTCGAGTTTGACATGCAGGATGTCCGATTGGGTTGGGAGGCGGATACGGGCGTGGTGATCGGTGACTTAAGTTTCCGTGGCGAGGCACTGTCCATCTCGCCGCGCCACGCGTTAAAACGTGCGATCAAGGCTTGGGACGATTTGGGCTACAGCGTCAAAGTCGGCATCGAACTCGAGGCGTTTGTGATGCAACCCAATGGGCACGGCGGCTGGACGGAATGGGACACGCCGGGCGCTTACGTCTACGGCACCGGTCCAGCCGTTGACCCCGTGGGTTTGATCGACGAGATCATGGAGGTCGCAGACCGCGTCGGGCTGCCCGTTGAAAGCATCAACTCCGAATTCGACACGCCGCAATTTGAGATGACCCTGGCTTACGGACCCGCGCTCGAGGCGGTGGACCACATTTTCTTGTTCAAACTGATGGCTCGAGAGATTGCGTTCAAACACGGCTTGTTATTGACCTACATGGGCAAACCCTTCGCAGATCGCGGCGGCAGCGGCTTGCACGTCAACCTCTCCTTGGAGGACAAAAACGGCAACAATGCCATGTTCGACGCGAATGCCACCGACGGACTTTCCAGCCTTGCACATCAATGTATCGCCGGAATGCTCGAGCATTTTGAAGCCAGCGCCGCGATCTGCGCCCCAACCGTCAACGCCTACAAGCGCCTGAAACCCGCTCAGCTTGCGGGCTACTGGGCAAATTGGGGTTACGACCACCGAGGCGCAACCATCCGCATTCCAGCCACCCGAGGACGCGGCACAAGACTCGAGCACCGCATGTCCGACGGCGCAGCCAACCCGTACCTGGCAACCGCCGCCGTACTGCAAGCCGCACTCTTGGGCGTCAAGCACAAGCTCAAATCCCCTCCCGCCGAAGAACAAGACTGCCTCGAGCATCAAAGCACCACCCGTCACGTGCCAAACAACCTCGAGCTGGCACTTGACGCACTCGAGGCGAACACGGTTTTTGTTGAAGCCCTCGGCGCGGATTTGGTCGGGCAGTTTGTCGCCGTCAAACGCGCCGAGTGGGAGAAATTTATAAGCGCCGTGACCGACTGGGAACTCAAGTTTTACATGCCGTATCTTTAAGCTCTCACCCGACTCGCTTAGGCTCGTCACCCTCTCTCGTTCTTGACCATAAAACGCACCTGTCGGGCATGATCGCCAAGCGAAAGAGGGTTCAAAACACAGAATTCTTGTTCCTCGAGAAATCAAGAAAACTCCCTTCTCTCCTCAGAGAGAAGGGCTGGGGATGAGAGGGAAATCAAGGAGCACCATGACACAACCCATCAACCTCGAGCGTCCAGATTTGGACATCACCGACCCTGACGTTTACGTTCAGGGCGTGCCTCATGCCACTTTCAAGCGTCTGCGCGACACCGACCCCGTGTCTTGGTGGGATGAAACGGACGGCGCAGGATTCTGGGCGGTCACGCGCTACAACGACATTCTGGAAGTCAGCCGCAACCCGCAGGTGTTCTCGAGCAAAAAAGGCATTCGCATCGAGGACATGAAACCCGATGAACTCGAGGCGCGAAAAACCGTGATGGAGATGGATCCGCCCGAGCACACGGCTTATCGCCGGATGGTGCAGCCGCCGTTCTCGGCTCGAGAGGTGGCGTCTTACGAGATGGGGATTCGGTTACTCGCCAGGGGCGTGATTGACGAAATTGGCGGGCAGACCGAGTTCGATTTTGTCGAGTTGCTGGCGCGGCAATTGCCGATGCGGATGCTCGGGAAAATGCTGGGAACGCCCGATCAGGACGGTCCGATGCTGGTCAAAAAAGGCGATGCGCTCTTGGGCAATGACGACCCAGAATTTACCGAGACGCCAGTCAGTTTGGTCAACACCGACGAGTACCGTTTGCTGCCGTTTCGCAGCCCAATCAGCCTCGAGTTGTTCGCCTATGCGCAGGAGCAAGCGCGAATCAGGCGCGACAACCCAACCGACGATGTGATCTCGAGGTTGCTACAACCCAAACGCGACGGCGAACCGCTTTCGGAGATGGAATTCAAGAATTTCTTCACGCTCTTGATTGCGGCGGGAACGGACACCACGCGTTACACCATGACGGCTGGCATCATGGCGCTGCTCGAGCATCCAGAGCAATTGGCAGAATTGCGCGAGAATCCAAATCATTTGGATGATGCCGTCGAAGAAATTTTGCGCTGGGGGACGGTCACCATGCACTTCAGGCGCACGGCGTTGCAAGACGCGAGGCTCGAGAATCGGAACATCAAGGCGGGTGATAAGGTTCTGATCTGGTACATTGCCGGTGATTACGACGAACGGCAATTTCAAAATCCGTACACGTTCAACATCAAACGCAACCCAAACGAGCATCTGGCTTTCGGACTCAAAAGTCCGCACAAATGCTTGGGTGAGCACCTGGCACGCATCGAAGTGAAAATCTTGCTCGAGGAATTGCTGCCCAAACTCTCGAGCATGGCGTTAAATGGCACGCCCGAACGACTGCGCTCGAATTTCATTTCTGGCATCAAGCACCTGCCCTTAAAAGTGAGTTGGGCATGACGCGAATCTCGAGTTTGATGCAGCGCCACATTGACGAGGGCGGTTTTGCTGGTGCGGCGCTGGCGGTTGCCAAAAACGGCAAGCTGGTGCTCGAGCACTACGCTGGAAACGCCGCGTCAAATCTTCCCTCGAGCGAGAATGTCTTGTGGGCTGTCGCATCGATCTCGAAGGTTTACACGGCGGCGATGGTCATGCGTCTGGTTGAAATGGGCGAGTTGACTTTGGGACGTTTGATCTCGAGTATCATCCCAGAGTTTACGGGCGACGGGCGCGAGGAGGTGCGCCTGCGGCATTTGCTGACCCACACCTCGGGCTTGATTTACGAATCACCGATCATGGAAGAACGCCTGCAAAACCAAACGCCAATGCCAGAATTGCTCGAGGAACTGTACGCCAGCAAACTGCAATTCAAACCTGGCACGCGACTCAGTTACGCCGATTACAACTCTTTATTGGCGGGTCATGTGGCGGCGGTCGTGACAGGAATATCATTCGCGCAACTGGTGCAAGAACTCGTTCTCAAGCCGATGGGTTTAAGCAACACTTTTTTCACACCGCCGCTCGAGCAAGAATCTCGACTGGCAGAAATTCGTGCGGTCATGGCGGAAAACACCGATGGCGCGATGTACAACTCCAGGTATGCTCGAGGGTTATCACATCCCGCGTTTGGCATTGTTGCCACCGCCAGCGACCTTGTAAAATTCGCGCTTCATTTCATGCCCAATCACAAGCAGATTCACTCGAGCCTGACCGTGAAAGCCATGACCAGCGATCAAACGGGCGGTGTGCCAGGATTGCATCCCAGCATGAAAGGCTACCCTGAGGATGCCAAAATTCCGTGGGGCTTGGGCTGGTCAGTGCAGACGCCAGCGCTTCCAGGGTTGTTTTCTGAACTGGTTTCACCTCGAGCTTTTGGGCATGGTGGCGCGAGCGGTTGTCAGTTGGTTTGCGATCCAGAAACCGAAACTATTGTTGCCATCTTGACCAACACCCACCTTCGCGTCGGACGTGACCCATGGTATGCGAGGTTGCAATCGATCATCAATGCGGCGTTTGTTGAAGTCAATTAAATCTCGAGTTTTGAATAGTTTGATTCATGAAATATTGACAAAACAAATGATATTTCAAATCTATTTTTAAAAATCTCGATCAACCAGAAATTCAAGCAAAAAGCAATTTTGCAGGGTGCGCCTCGCGCACCATCAGCACGTGAAAAACTACTCGAGGTTCTTATGACACAGCGCAAACCACCAATCGGTTACACCTTCCCACTATCCCCAGATGGTCGTGCCAGCATCGTGCCGCCGCCACCATGGCATTACTCGGGCGATTTTTTGATTGCCGAATACCGTACCGACCCCGACGCCGTGATCGCGCTTCTGCCGCCCGAACTCGAGCCTGCGGATGACCCTGGCGCGGTTGCCGCGATTTTCGCCGATTGGCAATCTTGCAGCGCCGATTTTCACGAGTTGACCGACCCGATTCAGGCGCAGTACAAAGAATTTTTTATTGTGGTCGGCGCGAAATATCAGGGACAGCCAGTCTCGAGGTGCGTCTACATTTGGGTGGACAAGGACTTTGCGATGTTTCGTGGCTACATTCAGGGTTTCCCAAAAAAACTGGGGTCCATTCACATGACCCGAACCTTCGCGGTGGGCAAAGCCGCACCGAAAATTGAGGCTGGCGCAAGGTTTGGCGCGACCTGCACGGCGGGTTCTCGAGAGATCGCGCGAAGTGTCGTGACACTGCGTGAACTGTCCAAAACAGGTCCCACCGTCAACGACCCACCGATGTTCAACTCGAGGCATTTTCCCGCGTACAACGGCTTAAGTCCTGACGTGTTTGAGCTGGTAAAATCTGGCGGTTTTGACCGTGAAGCCACGCCAATCTGGGAGGGTGATGCGACGCTCGAGTTCGGTGCGAACACCACCGAGGATTTGCACGCCATTCAACCGCTCGAGATGATGCGCGGTTACAAGTTTGGTTTTGGTTACACGGTTCACGGCGGCGAAGTGATTTTGCAACACGACAAGGACGCAGCACAGGAGGCATCACGTTGAAACACGTTCGGGTTTTATACAACGGACTGGCTCGCAAAGGGATTCTCGAGGGTGGTACCGAGAGCGGCATAATTACGCTCGAGAATGGGGTCAAGCTCGAGGCGACAAGTGCGCAGTACCTCTCCCCTGTGACACCGCGCCAGATTTTTGCCACGCATCTGACTTACCGCTCGAGGTGCGTGGAATACGACATGAAAAAGTTGCCGGATTCGCCCGCTTGGTTTTTAAAGCCAATCAGTTCACTCTCGCACCACCGAGCGACGGTGGCGCGTCCAAAGGGTTGCCAGTACCTGAATTACGAGGGTGAGATTGCGGTCATTATCGGCAGGCGTTGCAAGGGCGCGACACTCAGTAACGCACTGAGTTTTGTGCAGGGGTACACGATAGTCAACGATTTTGGCGTTCACGATTTTCGTCATGCGGACCGGGGCGCAATGATTCGGGTCAAAGGTCAGGATGGTTTTTGCCCAACGGGTCCAGTCATGGTGGACACGAGCGATGTTGACCCTGAAAACCTGCACTTGCGGACCTTTGTCAACGGGCAAGTCGTGCAGGAAACCAACACGGGCAGCGACCTGATGTTCTCGGTGGCGTACCAAATCGCTGACCTCTCGAGGTTAATCACGCTCGAGGCTGGGGACATGCTCTTGACTGGCACACCCGCGCATTCCCGACCCGTGGAAATTGGTGATCTTGTCGCGGTGGAGGTGGACGGCATTGGACGGCTCGAGAACCGAATTGTCGAACTCGAGGATGACCTTGAACCTGTGGGCATTCAACCGCAAATCACGGCGGCAACCTTGCATGTGGCGCTGGCAATCCCTGAAGACGAAGCCGAACGTCGCGTCTCGAGCGGGGAAATTTAAAGGAGCACGCTATGAAATTAATTTCTGCCATTCATCACGCGGCATTGCGTGTCAAAAATCTCGAGGAAGGATTTAACCGTTGGTCGCACACGCTCGGGCTTCACGGTGAGATTCACGACGGTCACGCGATTTTGCGTTGCAGCCATGAAGATTTCGGCTTGCTGCTCATGCCCTCGAGCGATAAACCTGGTTTGGAATACGTGGCGTATGAACTCGCGCCGAAAGTAAGCCTATCTGAAGCCAAAACCGAATTGCAAGCTCGAGGTTTGAGCGTTGAAGAAGTTCAAATTCCGCAGCGCGGCACCGGTTTAAAACTTCAAGACCCTGACGGCAACAATATTGTGCTGCTCGAGCGAGTCAGAGCAAACCCAAACTTTCCGAGTGAAGTTGGGTACTCGAGCCGCATCCCAGGTTTTCACCCGCGCAAATTTGCCCACGTCAATTACCTGACCGCGAACGCCAAACAAGCCGTCAGTTGGTACATTGAAAAACTCGGTTTTGGCTTGACCGACTGGGTGGGCGATGAGGGTTGCTGGCTGCATGTGAATGCCGACCATCACGTGCTCGCGTTCGTCGAGAAGGGGTATAACCACATTCATCACCTCGCCTTTGAACTGGTGGACTGGGGCGAAATGCGCGTCGCCCTCGACCATTTGGCACAAAACGCTCGTCCTGTCGTCTGGGGTCCTGGGCGGCACGGTGTCGCCAGAAATTTGTACTCTTACATCCGAATGCCCGAAGAGGACATTTTCATGGAACTGTTCTGCGACCTCGAGCAACTTGTGCCAGATCACGAACCGCGTTACTACCCCGACGATGCGCACACCAGCAACACCTGGGGCATCCTGCCGCCACGTTCGTACTTTCGGTTTGATGCCGAGGCGATCAAATCTGAAAGTGACCAGACTGAGGCGTACCTCGAGCGAATCCCGATGCCGATTTGAATGACCTATTTCTTGCCTGAAGCCCTCTTCCGGCTTCTCGCCCCTGAAAGCAGCACCTGACGGGCTTGGAGCGCTCGTTGCTCGCCACCTTCTTGACCATAAAATGCACCTTCGGGCATGGTCGCTTCTTCCGCAGGGAGAAAGAAAAATTCTCGAGCCACACGTGTTACAAACCAAAGCTCCCTTCTCCTGATGTTGGGAGAAGGGTTGGGGATGAGGGTAGACCTACAAGGAGTTCCGTGCAAAACCGTCCCAGTTTACCGCTCGACATTTCTCGAGCCGATCTGATCCAGCAGGCAGCGCAAATCATTGGTGATGCCTGGTCGAGTTTCGACCAAGCCAGACCGATTGAACCCGCCATCTCTGAGGTCTTGCGCGAGTTGACGACCAAGCCTCTGGGCAATGCGCCCACACCAGCACTTCTGGCACTCGAGGAGGCTCAAGGTTTTTTGGACACGAGTTTGGCGCAGTCCAGACCGCGTTATTTTGCATTTGTCGGCTCGAGTGGTCTCGAGATTGGGGTGCTGGCGGATGCGTTGGCATCGTGTTTTGACGTGAATTTGGCAACCAGTGCGAAAAGTGCGGATTTGATTGAACGTCAGGCGCTCGAGTGGGTGGCAGAGCTTCTTGGGTTTCCTTCTGGCGCGGGAACGATCACCAGTGGCGGCATGATTTCCAACCTGACGGCGTTGACGGCGGCTCGAGAACGAGCGCTTCCCAATGTGAGGCGAACGGGTCTTGCCAGCCGTCCTTGTGCCTTGTACTGCTCGAGCGAGGCACATTACTCAGTGTCTCGAGCGGCAGAAGTGTTGGGTATTGGGGCAAATCAGGTGCGGAGTTTGCCGATTGACGCCGCGCACCGTGTCAATACCGAGGCTGTGGCTGCCGCGATTGATGCCGACATTGCCGCAGGCATTGTTCCTGTTGCCGTAATTGCCACCGCAGGCACAACCCTGACTGGCGCAATTGATCCACTCGAGGAACTGGCAGACATCTGCGCGGCTCGAGGCGTGTGGTTGCACGTTGACGGCGCTTACGGTTTGCCTGGAGCGGCGGTGCTCGAGATGCGAGATCGTTTTACAGGTTTGGAACGCGCCGATTCGATTTCGGTGGATGCCCACAAGTGGTTGTACCTGCCCAAAGCCTGCGGGGTGGTGCTGGTCAAAAACCGTGGCGATCTGGCGGCGGCGTTCACCCACGACGAATCGTACATGCTTCACGACGAGCATCAGCCGTACAACGCCGTGGATTTGACGCTCGAGTATTCACGACCATTTCGGGCGTTAAAACTGTGGTTGGCACTGCGGGTTCACGGCGCGGATCAGTACCGTGCCGCGATTGCCCGCAACATTGCCCAGGCGCAACTTTGCGCCGATCTCATCCGAGGCTCGAGTGAGCTTGAGTTGCTGGTCGAACCACAGCTTTCAACCGTGCCATTTCGGCATGTGCCAAAAAGTTTGATCGGCAACGAAAGCGTACTCAATCAGCACAACCTTTCGCTGGTCAAAACCATGCAAGACGATGGACGGGTTTATATTTCTTCGGCGTTGGTGGACGGTAAAATTTGCTTGCGCCCATGTTTTGTGAATTTCAGAACCTCCAATGGCGATGTGCAAACCTTGATTGATGTGACGCTCGAGTTGGGCAACAAGGCGAGGAATTAAAAACGCAACAACGCCGATACAAAAAAATTGATTTGTAGGGGTGCATGGCAATGCGCCCCTACAGCACTCGAGATTTACAATCCAATGCCGCGCAAATACTCGCGGTTTCGTCTGGCGCTTTCCTTCGGGTTGCCCGTTCCTGGCAGCACGTCTTGCTCCACCACAATCCAACCGTCGTATCCCCAAGACTCGAGTTTGGCTTTGACGGCTGCGAAGTTCACATCGCCGTGTCCGAGTTCGCAGAACACACCGTGTTCAACGGCTTGCACTCCAGTCCAACCCTCAACTCGAGATTGCGCGGCAATTTTTGGATCGTGGTCTTTGAAGTGAACGTGCCAGATTCGGTCTTTGTGAAGCTCGAGTCCCTCGAGGGGGTCACCGCCAGCGAAACTGTAATGCCCAGTGTCAAAGCATAATCCCATCACGCTTGGGTCGGTCAGACTGAGGAGTTTGGCAATCTCGAGCGGGGTTTCAATCCAGGTGGCAATGTGATGGTGAAACACGGTCCGCAAGCCCGTTTCGCGCTTGACGGCGCTCGCCACACGGTTTGCACCCTCAGCGAAAACATCCCATTGCGCGTCGGTCATCGCCATTTCTGGCGTGATGCGCCCAGCGTTGAGGTTGCGAGGATGGTTTGGAATGTACGGGTCGTTGCCCAGCACCACCATTGCGCTCGAGCCTCCAACGGCTGCCAGCAATCCCGCCGTGCGCACCGCTTCGGCTTCACTCTGCGCGTGACGGCTGGCATCGTGCAAGAAGACGCTGACCCATGACGCCAGCAGTTTTAACTTTCGCGCCTCGAGTTCACTGCTCAGTTTTTCGGGGTCTGTGGGCATGAAACCCCAATCGCCGAGTTCTGTGCCGTCGTAACCCGTCTCCTGCATTTCATCGAGCAATCTGGCGTAGCCATCCCGGTCACCGTCGATGCCTTCAATCACGCCCCAGGAGCAGGGTGCATTCGCAATTTTTAACATATGTTCCTCCTGGAACAGTTTAACCTTGTGCAACCTTTGCATTGATTACAAGTAACAAAATTCATTCTGGACAATGAAAATAGTCCTTCAAAACCAAAAATCTCGAGTCTGTCCTATGATGTTTTCCATGAAACTCAGGGAACGAATTTTGAGCACCGATGGTCAAAAAATCCATCGCGCTGCCGAAAGCGAAAGCGCACCCATCGTGCAGGCATCTCCTGTGCCAAATGCTGCGGGTCAACCGCTCGAGCCTGCGGTGCTCGGTGACATGGAACAGCGGTTTGGTTTTGATTTTTCAAACGTCAGAATCCATGCCGACAGCCAAGCCCATCAGTCGGCGCAATCGTTGTCAGCCCATGCGTTCACGCTGGGTTCGGACATCGTTTTTAATCAAGGGCAGTACCGTCCCGACTCGGGCGATGGGCAGCGTTTGCTGGCGCACGAATTGGCACATGTGGTTCAACAACAGGGCAACCCTCAAGTTCAAACTTCGCTCGAGGTCAGTTCACCGACCGACGCCTCCGAACTCGAGGCACAACGCGCAGCGGATGCGGTCATGAACCATCAAAAACCTGTTTTGACCCCAGCCCGAGCCGGCGTGCAACGTTTTGCGCAGGGTGACGGTACCCAAGCGCACGGCGGTCACGCCTACATGACCGAGCAATCTTTGCAAGGCATGGGTTTGAATGCCGATCAAGCCCGACAAGGGCGTTTTGGCAATTGGGAACGTGATCTCTCGCAGGCGTTGACTCCTGGTGTTCGCGCCATCTTGATGGAGGGTCCGGCTTTTCATGCCTTAAATATTATTGCGATCAAAGAGTTTGGGCGGGGCATCAACCTTGCCGAGTTTGGCACTTACGATCCAGTCGAGCACATGGACAACCCAACCGGTTTGCGGGCGGGCGATGTCTTTGGGCAGGGAGGTTTCTCGAGCGACCGCAATCAGGTCAACCAAAACCCCGATCAATTTCAAAACGCCACCCCAGCGGGCGGCGACACCCAGGGCTACGCGACGGCAGACTCGAGGTACATCAACACCCCGACAGGCAAAATTGTCATCAGGGACGGGGTCGCGCCCGCCTTCAACGTGGACGAGTCGGGCATTCCAACTTACATGAACACCAGCCGAGAATGGCTCAAACGCACCCTGCGCGGCAGCGCGACGCTTGGACGGCAAGACGAGGGCGGTCGTGGTCCGCGCGAATTCTCGAGCGGGATTCACACGATGCAAGATTATTATGCGCACTCCAATTTTTGTGAAATTGCGATCAACATTTTGATTCGGGGCGGTGGTTTGCAGGTCATGAACGACCAGAACCAACTGCAAGGCGTTGACCGCAACCAGTCGCTGGACACGATGGTGCACGGCAACGATGCGAACGGCAACCCAGTAGCGGACAACCTGCAAATCCCGGGAGCCAACGGTCAACGCCGCGAGGTCATGACCACGGGTTCGTTCAACATGACCGACACCGCCGCCAGCATTCTGGGCGAGGTCAAAGACAAACTGATTGACGCCAACCCGTTCAAATCCAAAGCCAAGGGTCCAAGTGCCCTGACCAAAGCCGCCCTGGATTACATCGACATGACCGACCCAACCAGTTTTAACCGCACGGGTCAAATCTTATCGAATCTGGTGCGTCCAGTCTCGAGCACGATTGCCGCCATGGGCAACATTGAGGCGGGCGTGGTCAGTGGCGCGGGTCATGTGGCGGGCGGCGTGGCGGGTGCGCCAATGCAGGCGGGAGGGGCGGTGCTGCGCGGCATGAGCGCCGTGAACGGCTTGCTGGGTGGCGACAGCGATTATTTTGATGGCGCGGCACGGCGCGTCGAGGGCGCGGGTGAGGGCGTCTCTGGCGCGATCAGCGGCGCGGCGGACGCGGGTGCCGACAAAATTCGTGAGGTCACCGGCTGGCTGAATGGTTATGCCGACCGGTTGCAAAACCGTGAGCATATTTTAAGCGAGGTCTACGCCTGGGCGTCGGGCATTGATTTGCTCGCGCCCCTCAAGACCATGGCTCGAGCCATACCGATTGTTGGCGAACGGGTGGCGCAAGCCATCGAAAGCTTGCAGCGCGAAATTCATGCCGCCATCGAACGCGAGTTGGGTGCGGCTTACGATGCCGCCGTGACCAAAAGTGTCGCCGCGATTGACCACGCCATTGATGCTTTAAAGAAAAAAACCAATGTCGAACAACAAAAAACGGCTGGCGCTGGCAGCGGCGCAATGGATTGGCTGGCACGCAAACTGGGCGGGGTTGGAGACATGTACACCAATGGGCAACCGCAGGCGGGCATTGCCCCGACGGGTTACACGCCGCCAAGCCACACCCAAATCGCCAAAGACCACAACGACCGCGACCAACACGATCACGGCGATCACGAAAGTCATCATCACATTTCGTCGTGGCTCAATCCGGTTGCCGAAAATTTGGCAGCCCAAGCCACCACCGCCATCGGACAAAAAGTGGCTGCCGCCTGGGACATCGTTGACCGTCGCGGCAACCTGGGTGACGGAACCTTGAACGAAATCGACCGCGAGGTTGACGAGTGGTTCAGGCACCCCAGCGATTGCCAACCAAAATGGAAGGACTTTTTGCTGTCCCAACTTCACGATGTCCGAATCGGTGCGGAATTGCTCGAGCAACTGGCAAACCGCCGACCCGCCGCGCCACGACAAAATCCTTGATTTCAAGTTTCGCGGTCGGCGATCCTGACCGCCTGAATCTCAAATTCCGTGACGCCAGCGCCAAGTTTGGCTTTTAACGGTGCAATCGGGCTGTAACCCAGCGTTTCGGCAAGCTTGCGAATCTGCACAGCCACCGAGTTCGTGACCAAACTGCCTAGTTGCACTTCGTTTTTCTCGAGCAATTTAAGCAGCCGTTTGGCGATGGTGGATTCGTCCGTCTCGAGTTGCGCCGCAATCTGCGCCCTGGTTTTTCCGGCATTGTGAAGCTCGAGCGTTGCCAGCACGGGGTCGGTTGCCACGGTGCGGCTTGCCACGTTCACCAGCAGTTGCTCTCGTGCCAGTTCGGTGATTCCTGCACCAAGAACAAGTCCGCGCCGCTCGAGAAATTGCAGACAAGTTTCTGCCTCTTTGGCGCTCCAACTGGCAAGTTTTCCGCCCTCTTCAATCAAGGTTTTGAGCAGTTTGTCGCGGGCGAAACCTTCATGTTCCAGCACACCCTCGAGCGCCCGCCTGTCCCAGGGCGTCAGCACATCTTTGGGCGGGTCGCAAACGTCGCACGTGCCGCAGGGTGCTGCCAGTCCAACCTCGCCAAAATACTCGAGGATCATTTGACGGCGACAGCGCGTGGTTTTGGCAAATCCCTCCATCTCCTCGAGCAACGTTAAACGGTGCTGGCGCAGCGTCTCGAGGATGGTCATGTCAAAGCTGGGCAGTTGTTCGGAGACTCCGGCGTGCAGCATTCCACTGGCGCTGGGCAACAATTCCAGACCGTCTTGCGAAACCAGGTGACTCAAGATCACACGAAGTTTTGAATCTGGAAGCTCGAGGTTGCGCTCCAGGGTGGCGCGGCGCAGGTTGACCTGGTTTTTGTCGTTGCGTGCGGCGTGAAGGTACGCCCAGACGCGGCGCAGCTCGAGTTCGGAGGGGATGGAATTGTTGATGAAAAAAACCTGCAAGTTGACATCTTGCGGGTCAAAAAACAGCACGCAACGCGAAGGCTTGCCGTCCCGTCCGGCGCGTCCCGCCTCCTGGTAATAGGCTTCGACCGTTCCTGGCAGTCGGTAGTGAATCACAAAGCGCACGTTGGCTTTGTCCACGCCCATGCCAAAGGCGTTGGTGGCAATCACCACCTCGAGCTTGCCGCTCATGAAGGCATCTTGCACCGCGTCGCGCTCCAAAGCCTCTCGAGCGCCGTGGTAATGGCTGCACTTGATGCCAAGGCTGTTGACAAAACCCGAAAGCTCTTCGGCTTCTTTGCGCGTGCCAACATAGACCAAACCAGGGCGCGGCATTCGCTCGAGCAGCAGTTGCAAAGCCTCTTTTTTGGCGTTCTCGCCCGGGACTTTGGTGACGCGGTAATTGAGGTTGGTGCGGTCAAAACCCGTCACGATGCGGCTGGCATTTTGCATCTCGAGGACTTTGACAATGTCATTTTGCACGTGCCTGGTGGCGGTGGCGGTCAGTGCCGTGACAGGCGGGTTGCCAAGGTTTTTGCGAAACCCACCGAGCGCCAGATAATCGGGTCTGAAATCGTGTCCCCAACTCGAGACACAGTGCGCCTCGTCGATCACCAGACGGGTCACGCCCAGTTTTTGCAGTGCCTCGAGCAACCCTGGGGCGCGAAGGCGTTCTGGTGCGAGGTACAGCATCGACAAAGCCGCAAGGTTATCCATGATCGCGGCTTGATCTTCCGCACTTTGGCTCGAGTTGAGCATGGCTGCCGCAATTTTTTTGGCTTTGAGCACATCGACCTGGTCTTTCATGAGGGCAATCAACGGCGAGATCACCAGCGTCAAACCAGACTGCATGACCGCAGGCAATTGATAGGTCAAACTCTTGCCCGCGCCCGTCGGCATGACCGCCAGCACGTCCTGCCCCTCGAGCGCCGCAGTCACGACCTCGAGTTGCCCCGCCCGAAAATTGGCGTGCTTGAAGCGCTGTGCGAGCACACGGCGGGCATTGCTGACGTTGGCTTGCATGATGCGCAGTATACGAAATTTGTTGAACAAGGGTTTTGGAAACGAAACCAGATGCTTTCGTTGTGAGCACTTTTGATTGACAACCAAAATCTCAAATCGCTAAACTGATGTCCACCAAATCTCGATTTTAAAGCTTTTAAAGCTTCAAATCACGCTTTTACTCGAGGTTTCGTTTTAAAAAAGGAGTTTCACTTGAACACCATTCGACTCACCATGGGACAAGCCCTCATCCATTTCATCGCCAACCAGTACATTGAACGCGACGGACTCGAGCAACGTTTTGTTGCCGGCGTCTGGGGTATTTTTGGACACGGCAACCTGGCAGGCATCGGGCAGGCACTCGAGGAATACGGCAGCGATTTAAAGATGCCGCATTACCGTCCGCAAAACGAGCAAGGCATGGTGCATGTTGCCGCCGCGTTTGCCAAGCATCAAAACCGTTTGCAGACCTATGCCTGCGCCGCCAGCATCGGACCAGGATCACTCAACATGGTGACAGGCGCGGCGCTCGCCACCATCAACCGATTGCCCGTGTTGCTGCTGCCCAGCGATTACTTCGCCAATCACCTGCCCGACCCCGTGCTGCAACAAATGGAGCACCCGCTCGAGCGAGATTCCAGCGCCAACGATGCGTTCAGACCAGTCTCGAGGTACTTTGACCGAATTTCACGCCCAGAACAGATCATCTCGAGCCTGCCTGAAGCCTTCAGAATTCTGACCGACCCCAGCGAGACGGGCGCGGTGACCCTCAGCTTGTGCGAGGACGTGCAAACCGAGGCTTACGATTACCCACTCGAGTTCTTTGCCAAGCGCGTCTGGCGAGTTCGCCGCCCCGTTGCCGAACCCGAATTGATTGCGCGAGCTTGTGAACTCATTCGTGCCGCCAAAAATCCGTTGATCGTGGCAGGTGGCGGCGTGACGTACTCAGGCGCGAATACAGAACTCGAGCAACTTGTATCACACACGGGCATTGCGGTGTCCGAAACCCAAGCCAGCAAGGGCATGCTGCCCTGGAATCATGCGCAGAACGTTGGCGTGGTCGGCACGCTCGGCTCAACCGCCGCCAACAAACTGGCTCGAGATGCGGATTTGATTGTTGCCATTGGCACGCGCCTCGCCGATTTTCCGACGGCTTCCAAAAGTGCGTTTCAAAACCCGAACGTGCAATTTATTGGCATCAATGTTTGCGCAATGGATGCCCACAAACAAAACGCCCTGCCCGTGGTAGGCGACGCCAAACGGACTTTAAAGACCTTGCTCGAGTTGTTAAAAGACCACAAAACAAGCAGCGAATATCAAAAAAACATCACCGATCTGAAACTCGAGTGGGACAAGATCGTGAACGATTTACGCACCGTCAAAGACCCGAACAACCTCGCCCAAGCCGAGGTGATCGGCATGGTCAACGACGTGGCTGGCGGTCACGGCGTGGTGATCTGCGCGGCGGGATCAATGCCAGGGGATTTGCCCAAACTCTGGCGATCAACCGATCCCAAAAGTTACCACCTCGAGTACGGTTTTTCCTGCATGGGTTACGAGATTCCTGCGGCAATCGGGGTCAAACTAGCCGAACCAACCAGGGACGTTTTTGTGATGGTCGGTGACGGTTCATACCTGATGATGAACTCTGAGATCGTGACCGCCGTGCAAGAGGGTTTGAAACCAATTGTCATCGTCGTGGACAACCACGGCTTTCAAAGCATTCATTCATTGCAACGCAGCCAGGGCAGTCCCACATTCGGACTCGAATTGCGATACCGCGAAGAGAACAGCCGTTACGACGGACCGTTTATTGCCGTGGATTACGCCATGCACGGGCAAGCCATGGGTGCTCGAGCCTGGACGGCACACACTGAAAGCGAATTTAAAGCCGCGTTGCTTGAAGCCAAAAAATCTGATCGTATTGCCGTGATTCATGTCTTCGTAGACCCCGAAAAACGCGTCGGAGGTTTTGAAAGCTGGTGGGACGCGCCACCTGCCGAAGTCTCAGGACAGAAGGGTGTTCAGGAGGCTCGAGCGGAATATGAGGAGAAAATCAAAAAACAACGTTCGTATTTGAAGGTTACAGAATGATCTGGACATTGCGTAGGAACACCAATCACCTTTCTGATTTCAACTTCATACAAAGATTCGAGTTAAATATCAGAAAGTGTTCTTTATCTCACCTGAAGCCCTCATTCGGCGAGCAAGCTCGCCACCTTCTCCCGCCATGCGGGAGAAGGACAAAAACCTCGAGCCACTCGTGTAAAAGAACTGAACTCCCTTCTGGCAACATCAGGAAAAGGGTCGGGGATGAGCGACCATGCCCGTCAGGTGCAAGTTTATGGTCAAGAGAGGGTGGCAAAAGCAATTGCATCTCGAGGTTGACAACATGAACACCAAACCCCTCGATCTAATAACAATGGGACGCTCGAGCATGGATTTGTACTCGAACCAACTGGGCGCACGGTTTGAAGACATCTCGAGTTTCGCGGCTTACGTGGGTGGCAGCCCAACCAACATTGCGGTGGGTGTCAGGCGTCTGGGACTCGAGGTTGGGTTGTTGACGGCGTTGGGCGATGATCGAAGCGGGGATTTTATCCTCAATTTTCTGAATCTTGAGGGCATCGAAACGGGCATGATTCCGCGCAAACCTGGGCATCCGACCAGCGCGGTGTTGCTTGGCATCGAGGCGAACCACAAAACACCGCTCGTCTTTTACCGCGACAATTGCGCCGACATCGAACTGAGCATTGATGACGTGATCGCCGCGAACCTCGAGCGGGCAAGTGCGCTCGAAATTTCGGGTACGGGTCTTGCCAAAGACCCCAGCCGAAGCGCCACGTTTTACGCCGTCGAACGCGCCAAGGCACTGGGCAAAACCGTGTTCATGGACATCGATTTTCGCGCCAACCAGTGGCACGACCCTCGAGCGTTTGGCGTGGCGGTTCGCGCGATTTTGCCGATGGTGGATGTTGCCATTGGCACGGAGGAAGAAATCAACGCGGTGGGTTTGACCTCTGCCAATCAACTCAAAATTGTCAACTCGCAGATTCAAGCGCCCGAAATCGAGGGTGATTTGAACGCCAACATCAAATTGATTCTGTCTCGAGGACCAAAAGCCTTGGTGGTGAAAACTGGGGCAAAAGGGGCACAAGTGCATTTGCAATCTGGTGAGATCATCGGCGCTCCAGGTTTTCAGGTTGAAGTGTACAACACCGTTGGCGCTGGCGATGCGTTCGGCAGTGGATTTATTTATGGGCAACTGCAAGGCTGGGATTGGTTTAAGAGCGTGCGGTTGGGCAACGCTTGCGGTGCAATTGTGGTTTCGCGTCACGCCTGCGCCAACGCCATGCCAACCATGCCTGAGATTCTCGAGCTGGTGAACGCCCAAGGTGGTTGGTAAATATGAAACTGCACCAGAAAGCAAATCAAAACTCGAGCATCCTGCATGAAATCACGCCCGAAAACACGGGTTGGCAGCACCTGTCTTTTAAAGTTCTTAAGCTTGGGACGGGCGAATCGTATTCTGGAAATTCCAAAAATTGCGAGGAGTTGATCGTGTTTCTTTCGGGCGGCGCTCGAGCCGTGGTTGAAAATCAAGGGTTTGAAATCGCTGGGCGCGACAACGTTTTTGCTGGCTTGCCCACCGCCCTGTACCTTCCCCCAAACTCGAGTTACACCATCACCGCCAGCAGCCCGCTCGAGTTCAGTATCGGCGGTGCGCCAGCCACGGGTTTGTATCCAGTGCGCTTGTATCAACCCTTTGAGTTTCAAACCGAAATGCGTGGCGGCGCGAACGTCACCCGCCAAATCGTGCATCTCTCGCTCGAGCCAGTCAAAACCGAAAAACTGTTTGTCTTCGAGGTCTACAGTCCAAGCGGCAACTGGTCTGGTTTTCCACCGCACCGCCACGACGGACGCGAAGGCTCGAGTTATTTGGAAGAGACCTATTATTTTAAAGTCAGTCCCAAAAATGGTTTTGGCGTGTTCAGGATTTACACCAAAGACACTGACCTGGACGAGATCATGGTGACAAAGGATTCAGATTTGGTGCTCGTGCCTGAGGGCTATCACCCTGGCAGCACCGCTCCAGGCACAAACTTGTACTTTCTGAATTATCTGGCGGGTCCAACCAAAGATTACATTGTCAAGAACGATCCCGATTACGATTGGGTCAAGGACAACTGGACGGGCAATGCGCTCGAGTTACCGTTGAAGCCTTGAATTCTCAATTTGTTCAAGAACCCCAACGCAAATCTCGAGAAATCAACGTTCTCGAGGGTGAACACGAGATTCACCTCTACAACACCTAAAACATTGTCAATGTTAAATCTACGAATTATTTATAGATTAAAATATCTCAAAATCAAACCTAATTACTATTTGCCAACTGCTACCCTCTGGAGTTCCAAATGCACATTGAGCGCCCCACCCAAACCTCGACCTGCTCGAGTGCAACCTGAACGTGCGGCTTAAAGATTTAGCCGCACGACTCAACGTTTCACTGGTCACCATCCGCAAGGATTTAACCGAACTCGAGTTTTGAGGGCTGCCGCAACACACGGCGGGGCGGTGTTCACACAAAGTCGGTTCAACCCGCCGTTTCAGAAAAATTGCATTTGCAAGGTGAGGCGATTATTTTAGGTGCGGGCAGCACCCTGGCGTAAGTCATCAATTTCCAATAGCTTTGATCGCAGGGTACGCGGCACGGTAACGCTCGAGTGACTTCTGGTATGCAGCGTCGCTTGTGGTTGGAAAATCCACCGATTTTGGTGCGGTCGCCTCGAGTGCCGCCGCCACATTCGGGTACACACCTGCACCCACGAGTGCCAGCACCGCCGCACCTCGGGCGGGTCCCTCTTCAAAGTCTGGTCGCTCGAGTTTGACGCCAAGAATGCTGCCGACGATGCTCAGCCACAAATCCGATTTTGAACCGCCACCAATGGACAAGAGTTTCTCGAGTGGCGCGAGTGGTCGCATGACCTCGAGCGTGTCGGCGAGGCTGAAGGCAACGCCCTCGAGCAGCGCCCGAACCAGGTGCGGACGGTGATGCGCGAGGCTCAAGCCAATCCAAGCGCCGCGAACGTTCGGGTCGAGGTGCGGGCTGCGTTCGCCTGCCAGGTAGGGCAGGAACAACAAGCCTTCTGAACCTGCGGGAACGCTGGCGGCTTCGGTCATTAAGGTGTCAAAACTGGTGTCGGTCGCCAGTGAATCTTTAAACCACTGCAAGCTGCCCGCCGCCGCCAGGGTCACGCCCAGAAAGTGATAACCGCCGTCGGCGTGGCAAAACAAATGCACCCGACCTTCTGGGTCAACGGTCGGTTTCTCGAGCGGTAAAAAAATCACACCACTTGTGCCCAAGCTGACGCTGCCCACGCCAGGGCGAGCGCTCGAGAGTCCAAGCCCGATGGCTGCGCCCGCGTTGTCACCCGCACCAGCAATCACGGGCAAGCCTGTCCGAAGTCCTGTGGCTTGTGCCCAGATTGAGTTTAAAGCCCCTGCGACAAAACTCGAGGGAACGACGCTGGGGAACAAACTTGGAGGCAGGTCTAAAGCCTTTAGAATTTCCAAATCCCAATTTTGAGTCTCGAGGTTGAGGCAACCAGTCCCGCTCGCGTCGCTGGGTTCGGTCACGAGTTCGCCGGTCAATTGCAGGGTCAAATAATCTTTGGGCAAGAGCACGTGTCTGGTTTTGGCAAAATTCTCGGGTTCGGCTGCCCGCAACCAGACCAATTTCGGCAGTTGAAAACCCGTCACGGCTGGATTGCCTGTGCGCCGAATCAACTCGGCTCGAGGGATGGCGCGTTCAATCTCAGCACAAGCCTGCGCCGTGCGTTGATCGTTCCAGAGTGGCGCGGGGCGTAGCACCTCGAGATTCGCGTCCAAAAAAACCGCGCCGTGCATCTGCCCAGCCGTGCTCAAACCCACGATTTCATAACCTGCCAGCTTCGCCGTGATTTCGGTCAACACCGCTCGAGCCGCCGCGACCCAATCCGCAGGATGTTGCTCGGTCCAACCAGGTTGCGGTGTTAACAGCGGATAACTCGCGCTTGCCTCCGCTATCGCCTCCCCCGAACTCGAGATGGCGAGGGCTTTGATGCCGCTTGTGCCAAGATCAATGCCGATACTGACTTTTTGCATGGGTTCCCTCTTTTAACAAATCAGACGCTCGAGCATGACTGGAGTCTCGAGCGTCTGGTCACAAATGATCTTTATCTCACGCCGTACAACAATTCCATCGTCAGTTGATCCAGATGCTCGAGTCCAGGACCGCGTTTGCCGAGGGCTTCACGGTCAAATGTGTGTGCCTTGAGTTTGCTGGCATTGTCTTTGGAGTAGGTTTTGACCAGTCCCTCGAGAGTGGCATCTTGAACTTTGTAGTGTTTGATGGCGGCTTGAATTTCGGTGTCGGCATTGAAGCGAGCCACTTTTTCTTTCAGGATCAAGTACGTTCTCATGCAGCCTTTGGCGAATGCCCAGACGCCTGCCTCGTCTTCGGTGCGCAGGGCGTGGGCGTCAAAGTGGCGCATTCCGGCGTAACCAGAATCCTCGAGCAGCTTGACGGTGAAGAACGCGCCTTTGGGGTTCTCTGCGCCAAAACGGAGGTCCTGGTCAAAGCGTCCCATTTTTTGGTCGTTCAGGTCAATGTGAAACAGTTTTCTGGCGTCGATGGCTTGGGCGACGGCATGAACGAATGACAAACCTGCCATGGTTTCGTGGGCAAATTCTGGGTTTAGACCGAACAACTCCGATTTATCGAGGGTGGCGATAAATCCCAGGGCACTGCCGACGGTGGGCAGGTAAATGTCGCCGCGCGGTTCGTTGGGTTTTGGCTCGAGCGCGAATTTGTAGCCGTAACCTTGGTCTTCGCTGTATTCGGCTAAAAAGTTTAAAGCCTCGCGGAAGTGTTGCAAGCCTTCGATGGCGTTGCTGCCCGCATCCACCTCTGCGCCCTCGCGTCCACCCCAGAAGACATAGGTTTTTGCACCCAACTCTGCGCCCAAATCCATCGCGTTCATGGTTTTTTGGACCGCCAACGCCCGAACTCGAGCGTCGGGGCTGGTGAATGCGCCGTCTTTGAAGGCTGGGTCGCTGAACAGGTTGGTGGTCGCCATTGGAACTTTTAAGCCCGTATCGGCAAGTGCTTTTTTGAAACCCGAGACGATCTTGTCGCGCTCAGAGGCGGTGGCATCGATTGGTACGAGGTCGTTGTCGTGAAGGTTGACGCCGTAAGCGCCAAGTTCTGCCAGTTTGTGCACGATGTAATCTGCCCCGATGGCGTCGCGGGTCGGTGAGCCGAACGGGTCGCGCCCGATGTTGCCGACCGTCCACAGTCCGAAGGTGAATTTGTGCTCTGGTTTTGGGGTGTAATCTGCCATGATCTAGCCTCCTGATGTTACTGAAATCGATTTCGGTAAGAAGTAAAGTACCATATTTAAAGAAAAAATCAAGCTCGAGAAAAAGCAAAAATCGGAAGCTCGAGTTTCAGGACGCAAAAACGTTGTTTGGCGCTCTGCCCTGTGACCCATTCAATCTGTCTCCTCAAGTTCAATCACACCCGTACAACCTTCAAGCATATCGCTAGCCAGCCGCAAGCGAATCACGCTGGGGAATAATTTCAAACTCGAGACTTGGGGAAGCTTGACCCACTCGGGGTAATACTGGTTGCTCGAGGCTTCGCGCTCGGTCATTTCGGGGCTGTTCGGATGGAGGCTGGGTTCGCCCTCAAGCCACCGCGCCAGGAAGTAATGCGCAATTCGTTTTGATGTTGGATTGTGCGACCGATACAACTCCTGCTCGAGGATAAATTTGACGTTGGTTTCCTCGAACAATTCCCGAGCGGCAGCCGTTTTGATCGGCTCGCCAGGTTCGACGCTGCCGCCAGGAATCACGTAATACTCGCCGCGATCCGCTTTGACGCGGCGCAACAAAATGACCTCGAGCCAACCTGGGCGTTCACGCCAGATAAAGCCACCAGCTCGGGTTCGGGCTGCCATGCGCTGTTATTTCCCCTGCCATTTTGCACGCCGTCGCTCGAGGAAGGCATTCATGCCCTCTTTCTGGTCGCTGGTGTTAAACAGCATGGCAAACTGTTGACGCTCGAGTTCCAAACCTTTGGAGAGACCAAGTTCAAAGGCGGCATTGACACTCTTTTTTGCGGCTTGCAGGGCAATCGGTGCTCGAGCCGCGATTTGCTTGGCAAGCTCTAAGGCGTTCTCCAGGTAGGTCTCCAATGGCACAACTTTGGAGACCAAACCGAGCCGCAGGGCTTCGTTGGCATTCAACATTCGGGCATTTAAAACCATTTCCATCGCCAGACTTTTACCGACCACCCGCGTCAGGCGTTGCGTGCCACCAGCGCCAGGAATAATGCCCAGATTGATTTCGGGCTGACCAAAACGCGCACTTTCGCTGGCAATCATGATGTCGCAGGTCATGGCAAGCTCCAAACCGCCCCCGAGCACAAAACCACTGACCGCCGCAATCAAGGGTTTGGGGAAATTGGCGATGGTCTGCCAGTTTCTGACGCCAGTATCTTGCAAAATGTTGGTTTCGGTTTTGCCGCTCATCTCCGAAATGTCCGAACCCGCCGCAAACGCCTTTTCATTGCCCGTCAAAATCACCACCCGCACATTCGGGTCGCTCGAGAAGGCTGTCAGCGCCGTGGCAATCTCATTCATCACGCTCGAGTTCAGGGCATTTAAAACTTTGGGGCGATTGAGGCGAATCAGACCAACGCCATCACTTGGTTTCTCAATCAAAATAAGCTCAAACTCAGCCATGGTACTCCTTTTAGTGCTTTCCCCAAGTTTAGCGCATGGAAAAGATTTATTCCTCGAGTGACAACTGTTCAATCTCAAAGAGCAGTTGCGGTCTAAATTCCACCGCATCACACGCCACAAAATGCAGTTTGATGCCTTGCCAGTTTGACAAAGCCCTGGTTGGATGTACGCCGTGCAAATGCCCATAAATCACCGCGTCCGGCTTGGCTTGCTCGATCAAATCCGTAAAACCACTTGGGGCGAACGCACCGTTGGTCGGCGGGTAATGCAGCGCGATCACCAATTTTTTGTAGCTTTTATCCTTCAAACTTTGCAGTGTCAGCTTAAAACGCGTCAGTTCACGCGCATAAATTTTTTCATCTTCACTCGTGAAATCATCGTTCCCAGGACAGGTCCAACCCCTTGTGCCACAAATGGCGGTGTCACCAATCACGATGCTGTCGTTTTGCAGCGCTTGCATGTTGGCTGGCAGGGTACTGCGAAGTTTTGAGATGCTGGGCCACCAGTAATCGTGATTGCCGCGCAAGATCACTTTGCGCCCTGGTAAATCCGCGATCATGGCTAAATCCGGCAGTGCGTCCTCGAGTTTGAGCGCCCAAGAAATATCTCCCGCCACGATCACCACGTCGTCTTCCTGCACCGTTTCGCGCCAACGTTCAAAAAAAATCTCGGGATGTCCAGACCAATTGCCACCAAAGACGCTCATGGGCTTTGGGTGAACACTCGAGAGGTGGGGGTCAGCAATGGCAAAAAGACGCATGGTTTAAACTTTCTCGCAGCAGCCTCGAATGGGGATTGCCTAAAACCCGAGGCTCGGGAGTACACAATAACCTCCTGCGCATTTTGAGCGTTAAAATTAAGCTGTGATCCAACTCGAGTCACTGCTCAACCTGATCTTGCCGGTGCGGTGCGCCCTGTGCAGCGCGTACCTCGAGACGGAAATTGGCTTGTGCACCAATTGCCAAGCAAAATTGGGAGCGCCCAAACTCGAGGGCAACATCATACATTTGGGCGCGTATCACGGGCATCTCGAGCGGGCGGTGCGGGCGTTAAAGTTTGGCAAGAACCGTAATGTTGCCGTGCCACTCGGCAGACGACTGGCGCAGGGAATTCGGGATGCAATATGGCAGGTTGATGCCATCGTACCCATTCCACTTTTCGTATTGCGGCAACAGACACGCGGTTACAACCAAGCCCGAGAGCTGGCGAAAAGCCTGGCAACCGCGCTTGACGTGCCAAAACTCGAGGCACTGCGGCGCGTGAAATCCACCAAACGCCAAGCCAGATTGGGCAAAACTGAACGCTCGAGCAACGTGCGTGAAGCCTTTGAAGTTCTTGCTCATGTTCGCAACCTCGAGCTTGTGCTGGTTGACGATGTTTACACTTCGGGCGCAACCGCCACCGAATGCGCCTTGGCACTGATCGAAGCGGGGGCGAAACGGGTACGGATTGCGGTCATCTCGAGGGTTTTGGAATCAGACAGCAAATCCAAGTCAAGGTAAAACTGGTGTTATATTCGCGTTGCAGCCCATAGGCGTGAACTTTGACAATCACGATGGACCAGACCCAACGGAGCACCCCCAAAGGTGAGACTTTGGGGGTGAATCTCCTCCGTAGGGAGGAGGTAAACCATGATGTCTAAACAACCAAAGAATAGCAGAAAAAGACGAAAGTCTCAACCGCTAGTCAAACCAAACCCAGCCATGCTGGCGTTCTGGGCAACGGTCATTGCGGCGCTTATCGGCGCTGTGGCACAATTTCTGAAGTAATCGTGATTGAATAGGTAAACCCTATGGGCTGCACCTGTTATTCAAACGCCTTCCAGCCAACCTCGAGACTTTGAAAGAGCGCCCTCAGCGCCGCGCCAATCCGCCAACCCGAGCGGTTCCGAGCGCCAACAAAATTGGAAATTCCGCGAATCTCAACACTGGGAATGCCGTGTTTGAGCGCGGCATGGGCGACGCCTGCACCTTCCATGCCCTCACCAATGGCATCTGGGAATAAACGCTCGAGTTCGATGGCTCGAGCGTCTGAGCCTGTCACCGTCTCGAGCGTCAGAATTGCGCCAAACTTTGCATTGCTGAGTTGGGCAAAACCTCGAGCCTGCGACGCGGCTGGGATCGTGTTGAAGATATTCCCGACAAGCGCAAAACCCAGTTCTTTGAGATTTAAAAACTGTGCTCCATCCATTGCGCCCAAAGCCGCGTAAACCATTTGGCTGGCGACCACCACATCGCCAATTTTCGCGCCGCCCTCGGGATACGCACCGCCAATGCCGACGCTCAAAACCAAATCTGGACGCTGCTCGAGAATGCCAAGTTGCGTCTCGAGCGCGGCATTGACCGCACCAATGCCTGAGACTCGAGTGCGCATTCCTGGAAGTTTTGGCAATCTCTGCGCCTCGAGTTCGGTGGCGACCACCACCAGAATATCTTTCATAAATTCCCTTTCAACCAATTCTCGAGCACCGCGAATGGCTCGCGCAAGAAAAATCTGGAAAAGTGCTTGTGGCGACTCCAGCAGGCACTTTCGGGGGCTGGGGAACTCGAGAAATCCAAACCAAGCTTGCGGGCAATCATGGCAGCCCTGGGCGTGTGATACGGTTCGGTCACAACGATCACCGATTTTAGTTTTCGTCGCTCGAGAATCGCCTGGGAAAACAACAGGTTTTCAAAGGTGCTGGTGGCTTTGGGTTCGAGAATAATTTGCTTGCTCGAGAGACCAACCCCAAGTGCTATTTCTCGCATGGCACTGGCTTCATTTGCGCCGTCCTCAACATCGTTGCCTCCAGAAACGATCAAGAATTTTGCCAGACCAGACCGCACCAAACCCGCGCCGTGTTCAACCCGAGCGATCAAACACGGATTGAGGTGATTGTTGTAATTCACCCGTGCGCCAAGCACAATCACGGCGTCCGAGGCTCGGGTATCGTCTTTGATTTGCAATGCAAGCCAGACAAACGCCAACGCGTAAAAACCCAAAAGAACACTCAGAAAAACAACCAATCTCGAGATTTGGCGTTTCATTTCACGAACGTTGGAATCAATACTAAAATCTCGAAAGCTTCGTACCACGCGGCAACAATAAGCAAAGTGAACGCGAACGGCAAGCATTTGAGATAACTTTGAAAACTTTGAGCAAAAGTTTGCTTGCGCAAAATTCGCACCAGAAACGCGCCCGAACTGGCGGTGACAAAAATATAGGCTTGCAACTCGAGAATGATGGTTGGCACGTGCCACCAGAAGGCAGCGGCGTTGGTCACGGGCGCGAGGGCAAAACCGTAGACAAAGAATTGCGCGGTGTCAAACAAATACGCGGGAATGGCAAACAAGCTGCCAGGAATAAAACTGCCGAACAAAATACCAGCCCTGGCGTTGTTCAGGGCGATGCCAAACGCGGCATTGACCACGCCCGCTTTGAGGGTTTCCCCTATGCCGCTACGAGCCAGTGCGCCACCCAAAAATTCACCGACCGTTTGCACCAAATCGGGGTAGGCAAAACCCAGTGCCGTGCCAAACAAATACATGCCGTACAGCAAAACGTTGGTCAAAATAAACGTGCGTTTATGGATTTTTGCCAGCCTCAAACCTTGCACAATCCAAGTGCGCCAGATGGTCGGCGCGATGCTGGCATAGGCAAGCAAAGCGGTTATCGTCAGAAAAATCCACGTTCCGACGGGTTGGGACACAAAATCTGGGGTCAGTGAAGCCGTCGCACCAGATTGAATCGAACGCACCGTAAAACCCGAATTGGCTTTCTCGAGCGTCACCGTCAGGGTTTCATCGCCGGCATCCGAAGCAATGGGGTAAGAGTACGCCCGCAAATTGCCAGCTTGCTGCACCGAGCGCAAATTAAAATTGACCCGGGGGTTGGGTGGCACGCTCGAGAATTGCAAGGTTTTCTTTAACGTGTTTATCTGGTCTTTCAAAATCGAATTCAGGTCGCTTGAGGGGCTGATGTTGGGTTGGGTGATTTTGGTTTCAAACTTTTTGTCAAGCCAGTCGCGCACGGCTTGATCGGCTTGAATGTCAACTTCGGGCAGCATTTGCACGCTGATTTCGGTGGTGGCATTCGAGATGGATTTTTGGGCGACGGAAAAGCTCGAGCCAAAAAGCAACAAGCAGGCAATCATCAGGGTGAAAAACTTCATGGCTGGCATTTTAGCGCGTGATGCGAAAAGAAAACAGGGAATTTAGGATTCCCAACGGGCGCGGCTGGTGCTTTGTCCTTTTTCGATCACCAGACGGTTCGGCAGGCGTTCGGCAAGGCTGGCGACGTGGGTAATCACACCCACCATGCGTCCCTGGGTCTGAATCGCCTCCAAAACACTCGAGACGGCATCGAGCGCGTCGGCGTCGAGCGTGCCAAAGCCTTCATCGAGAAACAACGCGCCCAAAGCCTTGTGTCCTGCCAGGTAATCTGAAAGTGCCAGAGCCAGTGACAGGGAGGCAATAAAACTCTCACCGCCAGAAAGGGTTTTGACGCTTCGCGCATCCATCCCATTCCAGTTGTCCAGCACCACATACTCTCCCTCTTTTAACTCTAAGGTATAGCGCTCGCGGGTGACTTCGCGCATGATGCTGGAGGCTCGAGCCAGCAGTTCGGTTTGCACGCCCTCGAGCATGAATTCTTGAAATTCGTTGCCTTTTAAATCTGCCGCCAGCGCCGCGTAAATGTCGTATTGCTTTTCGAGTTGGTTGCGTTCGCGGCTGAAGTCTTTGGCTTTGGCGCGGCGCTCTGCAATGTTTTTTTGCAGTTGCTCGAGTCTGCCCTGTTCGCCGTTGGCGGTTTTTTGCTCAACCTCGGCTTGCCTCACGTCCTTTTCAAGTTCGCTTAGGACTTCAGAATCAAACACCCGTCCCGCCAGTTGCTCTAAAATCCTGATTTCATCGTTTCGGGCGGCGTTGAAAGCCTCAAGATGCTCGCGTTCCAGCGCCTCGAGTTTGAGGATTTCTTTTTCAGGCAGTGCCGCCCTGTATGCCTCTGGAATGCTCAAAATTTCGGCTGCGAACAATGCCGCATTCAATTCAGTTTGGCGTTCCTCGAGGTCCAAATTTCTTTCTAGCACGGTTTTATCAGCAATCTCGAGTGTGGTTCTGACTTGAGCGCTGGCGGCTTGCACTTTTGCCCGCGCCTCTCGAGCAAAATCCAAATCTGCTTGCAAGGTTTTGCGCCGCTTGGAAAGCTCTGCGATCATCGACGTGAGGTCACGCCCGCCTGACGCTTCACGAATCTCGAGCGCCAACCCCGCCAGCAAGGAAAGACGCGTGTCCTCGAGCAGTGTTTTTGGGTTCTCATCCGACCCCAGCGCCCGTTCAAACTCGAGTTTGATCAAGGTCACCTGCTCGCTGGTTTGCTTGAGTTGACGCCTCTGTTTTTCGGTTTCAACTTGGGTTTTTTCAAAATTGTTGTGCGCATTTTTTTGTGACTCGAGCAGGCGCTGGTATTCGCCGCGAAGATCAACCAACTTCACCCGCTCGAGTTCGAGAAGGTTTTCAAGATCGGGAATTCGAGATGTAAATTGTTCTGGCAGCACTTTTAATGGCGTGCCGCAAACGGGGCAAGGGTCGCCAATGTGTAAGCCAACCGTCAATGCCACCGCACCGTCATCACGTCTGGCTTGGGTCAACTCAAGTTCCAGTTCCTTGACTCGAGCAGCCGTTTGGGTGCCAGAAACCTTGCAAATGCCCAGATCAGATTTGAGTTTCTCGAGTTGTAAACCGAGTTTCTCGAAACCAGCTTTGGCGTCACTCAAATCCCGAGTCGCATCTCGAGCGTCGTCCACAGCCCGTTTCAGATCGCCGAGTTTGGCTTTCAATTCCTCGAGTTGTGCCATGCGCCGCTCGCCAAAAACCCCAGGTGTTGCGTGCATCAGTTCCAAATTTCCACCCAGGGCACGTAAGCGCTCGAGTTTGGGCATGGACGATGCCAGTTCATTCGCCTGATGCTCGAGGTCGGGCAGAAGCACCGCAGCCTCACGCGCTGCGTCCAGTTTGGCATCCGTGGCAATCTCGAGTGCAGTCACTTTTTCAAGCTCGAGTTTGGCATTCGCAAGTTCTTGATTTGATTTTTGCAGGCTTAGTTCGGCGCGTTCCAGCGCCGTCACCAGGGGCATGACCGACGCCACCCGCCGCGCCAAAACGGCGCGTTCTCTGGCACCCGCCACGTCCGCGTTTTGAAACTCGAGCGAGGCAAGTTTGAATTTCACCCTCTCAAACTCGGCGCTCAATTTTTGCAATTCTCGGGCTTCAATCAGCAACGCCCGATCACGCTCGAGTTGTGCTGCCAGAACTGCGATTCTGGATTTCAGAACCTCGAGTTCAACCTCCAGCGCCTCACTCGCCTCGAGCGTCGCCCCCGCGTATTCACCCTCGAGCAGCAGCTTGATTTGCTCCGAGCGCGACTTGGCATCCCTGGCAATGCCATTCGCCCGTTCGCGCATGGCTTCAAAATGCTCGAGGTTGAGTAAACCCTTCAAGAGTTCGCGGCGCTCTTTGGCGTCACCGCGCAAGAATCGGTCAAACTCGCCCTGAGGCAGCAAAATGGCGCGGGTGAAACCATCAAAATCCAAGCCCACCACCGCCTGAATTGCCCCCGCCACATCCTTGACTTTCACACCCTCGACCGCCGTGACAAACCGCGCACCATCAAATTTTTCAAAGCGCACCTGGCGCTCGGCGGCTTTCAAACTCCAGGCTCGAGACACCCGAAAACGCTCAAAGCCAGATTCAAACTCGAGCGCCACCTGCATTCCGTTCGCCCCCTGAGAGACGAGTTGTTCCAGCCCTCGAGAACCCAAACGCGAGGTTTCACCAAACAGCGCGTAGGTGATCGCATCCAGAATGCTCGACTTGCCCGCACCGGTCTGCCCGACAATCGCAAACAATTCCAGGTTGTCAAAACTGATCGATTGCAGTTCTTTGAAACAGGTGAAACCGGTTAACTCGAGTTTGATGGGACGCAAGATAATCTCCTAGAAATGGCAGCTTATCGCGCCGCTAGAGAAACCGCTATCGTTCAACTGCCAATTTCAACGCCTGCCTCTCGAGGGGCGGCAACATTTCCCAAGCCTGGTCGGTCAGTGCGCCGTGCATGGCGTAAAGCATCACCAAACTGACTTTCTCATCGCCAGCTTGAAGGCGTTTGAAGGCTTCCACCGCGCCCAGTTGCTCGAGGTCAGCACTCGAGTTCACCCCAATCTTGGCGAGCATCGCCTCGGAAAGTGATCCCAGATTGCGCATCTTCGAGATTTTTACACTGCGTTTCAACGCCCACGGCAAAGGATTTTTATCACCTTTGGCAAAGTACAGTCCGCCCGCCACACTGAGTACCAGGTACAGCAAACCAGTCGCATACACAATGCTCGAGAGCACGTGATCTGCGTTCAAGGCGTTCAGATTCGAAAGAATCCAATTCCAATCGTGCTCAACATTGTCACCACCCAACAATGGCAGTTCCATCGCTCGAGCGTCACCCACGTAAACCGACAGATTGAACAAGCTTGTGGCAGTCCAAAACGCCGCCATACACGCCGCGAATCGTTGATTTGAGCGCCAGAAATAGACCACGAAAACGAGCGGTACAAGAATCTGGGTCAACGAACCGCCCAGAAAATACAAGAATTCGCCGAACAAGCGCCAGAGCACATGCCCAGCCTCGTGAATGATCAGATTGACGCCATCCAGAAACATCCAATGCTCTGGATGATTGAGGTTCAAAAAGCCGTACCAAACCATGAACAGCACGACCAACACGCGTCCAATGTCAAAACCCAGAACTCGAGGCACGAGGGTATTTTACGGGATGACGAAGCCTTGAGCTGTGATTTTAGACCATCGTTTCAGATTCTCGAGTCTCGCCCATCGTCTGCGCATACAACTCCAGAAATGCTTTTTGCACGTCTTCAGGCACGTCTTTGCCGCGCTTCTCGGAATAATACTTTTTGAACGCCTCTATCGGCTCGAGGCTTTGCGTGGATTGCGCCTCGAGCGCCCGTTTTGCCGCGCTGCCCTCCTCGAGTTTGACTTCCACCGCCACCGCGTTTGGCAAAATGCCCATCACACGGTCTTTGAGTCCTGGCATCGGATGCTCGAGTTTGACCGTGACTTTTAAAAGCCCGTTAAAGCTCCTGAATTCCTCGAGTCGACTCTCTAAACCATCCAGGCTGACGGATGCGTTTTTGAGGGTCTTGTGGCGCGTCAGGGGGATGCTGTGGACCTTGGCGGGACGACCTGGGAAGGCTTCGATCAGGTTGACACGTTTTTGCTCGCCCGCCTCGCCAAAATCGAGTTGCACGATGCTGCCCGAATATTCGATCAGTGGGTTCTCGCCCAAACGTTGCGGTTTGTGCAAATGCCCAAGTGCCACGTACTGGGCGCTCGAGGGCAACTGGTCTGGAGAAATGGCGTAAGAATTCGTGACAAAAAACGAGAATTCCGAACCTGATATCTTACCGCCATCGAGCGTGGTGTGCAGCATCATGACGTTGACCGCGTTGGTCTGAAAACCTTGCGCCAATTTGTCAATAAAAAACCCCATGCCCTCACGGTATTTTTGCCGCCAGACGCCAGTGTCAAACTCGCCATCCATCAGGCTTGCGGCTTTGACCAAACGGCGTTCCGACAAAAACGGTAAACCCGCCACCACCAATTTTCCAGCGTCAAGCTCGAGTTCAAACGCCTTGGAATCGGCTTTCATCACGCCAAAGGCGCTAACTTTTACACGTTTTAACAGCCCTGAAACGCTCTCGAGACGCTGCGGGCTGTCGTGGTTTCCGGCAATCACCACGCTCGGAATGCCGAGCGCTCCAGACTCGAGAAAAAAATCGTACACGGCAGCCTCGGCATCAGCGCTGGGGTTGGGCGAGTCGAACAGATCACCCGCCACCAAAATCGCATCAACTTTTTCGGACACCGCAATACTGATGATCTCCTGAAGGCTCTCGCGGATTTCTGGGGTGCGGTCAATCCCGCGCAAGTTGCGTCCAGCGTGCCAATCGGCGGTGTGAAGTAATCGCATAGGGTCCTCGGGTTTCGAGAGGAATCATAACTCTAAACAACCCTGTCAAACCAAGCTCAGGCTCAACCGCGTGCGGATGCCCGTCAAAAACAGTTACGAAATCGTGTCTCACGCCACGAGAATCCCAATGCTTATTCTCGGTACACAACCTCGAGTTGTCATCTCGAGCGGTGCAAAGTGGTTGCAAGGAACTCACAGGTTAAACCCTGTGCCGCAAAACCTGCCACCCTCCAAAACCCTGCCACCCAATTGAATCAGTCACAACTCGAGAAACAGACAAGATTTTGATGCAGTGATTTTGTGGATCAGACACACCCAAGCACACCGTTGTAAGGTGGACAATCGAACATGAAAAACATTCGCATCATCAAAAACAAAACCGAACTCGAGGGAACGGTTTACATCGAACTTCTTCCGGGCGCGTACAACGGCGTTTGCTGGAATGAAGGATCAATTTTTCTTGAGGAAGAAACGTTCGGGTATCTCGAGCTTGCCGTGTTGAAACACGTGCCAGGTTACAACCGTTATGCCTTCACGGATATCAAACTGGATGCATGGCTCGAGATTATTCAGGAATTGAAAAGCTTACAATTGTTGTTGCAAAAGGCGAAATCGGTGGCTGATTTAAACGATCACGTTGAATTTATTTTTCGTGATACCAGAGCAGGTTTTGCAACAGATTTTCAAACCAACAAAGAGGCTCTGGCTGGCGTGATCGAAGCGTTTTGCAACTGGATCAACGATAAAGCCAGAGCATACGGTTGTGTCACGGTACTTGGTCTTTGATGTCATTTCCTTGCGCACTTCCACCAAAACCCAGTACGATGCCTCGTCTTCAACTGCATCACACGCAGCCCAGACTCGAAAGGCAAAAGTGATTAGAGACACCATCATCACAGACACCGACGCACTCATGGCAATCGTTGAGAGTAGCGGGCAGTTTGATACTGACAGTCTGGGCTATGTCAAAAGCGCCTTGCTCGAGTATCTTGAAGGTCAAAGCGATGGTCTGTGGTTCACAGCAGATGACGGCGAACCAGTCGGCGTAGCCTACTGTGCACCCGAACCAGTGACGAATGGAACATGGAATTTGCAAATGCTTTGGACACGAAAAGACAAGAGCAGTCAAGGTCATGGCTCGGCGCTTGTGGAGCATGTCGAAAACGAACTTATGGCTCGAGGTGTGCGCTTATTGATTGTTGAAACCTCTGGTTTGCCCGAATTCGAGGTGGCTCGAGCTTTTTACGACAAGTGCGGGTTTGCTCGAGAGGCAACCATCAGGAATTTCTTTGCCGATGGAGATGACAAAATTGTCTACACGAAATCATTCCAGAATCAACACGCTTCACGGTTGTCTTAATTTTTTCTCGAGTGTCTGTATCAGCTCGAGCTTTTCTTTTTAGCCCCGCGTCCACCCGTCGGTGATTTCCTTCTATGGAAGACATTGCAATGCTGTTCTATCTGCTTTGCGATACACGTGAAAGTCGCTGTCAAGCGTTAAAATTTGTTGCATGGTTCGAGTTTCGGCAACAACCATCAGTGAAGCATCCGCTAAATCCATCGGTGTGTCTGAATATTGTTCCATCAATTGTGCCATTCGAGCACTTTCAGAAGCGGACAAGGAATGTAATTCCAATCGTCCTGAAAGCAGCAATGCCCAAAGTTTGGCTTGAGCAGCATAACCACCGATTTTACCAAGAAAGTACATGGTTTCCGTGTAACAACACCAAGTGGTTAGGAGCGCTTGATTTGACAAAGACTTTGTTGAAAGCAAACACCGTTGGTGATTTGGATCGTTACGGTCCAGCAAAGCAATCAGCACGCCAGAATCGACAAGATTCACAACCGTCCTAATTTTTTCTTCTGGAGCAACGAATCAGTGTAGAGTTCTGTCGTTCGTTCTGAAAACGCTTCGCCTGAACCTTCAACTGTTCCAACATATCCGTCGAGCAAATCAAACAAACTCGAGCCAGACTGAGTTTCTGGCAGATTCAACACTTCACGCAAACGATTGACCACGAACGTTTCAGGGTCTTGCCCTTGCCGTGAAGCGGCTTCCAATAATGGTTTCTCGAGTTCGGGCGGTACGAGAATCATGGTCATGCGCATATTCTAGCACCAGTCAAAATTCAACTCGAGATTTTCTTTTTCGCCCCGCGCCCACCCGTCGGTGATTTTAATTTCTTGCCCAGCCCGTACTTTTCCCATTTCGCATCGACCAGCGCCACAATGTTGTCGGGCATGGTGATCTTGTCGGGCCAATTCCTGGTAAATCCTTCTTCGGCAATTTTGCGCGTGCCGTCCATCACCAGTATTTTCCCGTTCACACCATCCAAAATTCGGCAATCCCTTTGCGGGTCAATGTTGTTCAGAACCGTCCAGAAGACATCTTCGTGATCTGTGACTTCGGTTTGATCGTCCACAATACAAATCAGCCTGATACCGCTCGAGACAGCAGTCTTTACGAGTTTTTCAGCCAGACTCAAACCCTCAAACGGCTTGGTTTTCTCGAGCGCCACAAACCACATGCCGCCCCCTGGTTGCGCCTGCTCGAGAATCCCATCAAATTTTGGCAATTCGGTGTCGCTTCGAGGTGGTGCGGCTGTCCACTCGGGTTCGCCGCCCTCCTCGAGCCATTTTTTTGTGCCGTCCAGAATCAGTTTGCTGCCGTAACTCCAGGCTTGCGAGCTGTGGTCGAGCACGTCCACCGGTCCTTTGGTAAAAACCGTGTCGCGTCCTGGCACGCAGTGGGATAACGCGCCCGCCCAGAATTCAACATTGTGTTGCGGTTTGATGCTTGTGTCGTCACTGACCACAATCACTTTGGAGAACATGGCTTGTCCCAGCCCAAACATGCCGTTGGCGACTTTAAAGCCGTGTCCTGGATAGGATTTTTTGATGACCACGTTGACCAAGTTGTGCGCGATGCCGCACGGCGGCAAATGATAATCGAGAATCTCGGGCAGAATCAGTTGCGCTGGCACCAGAAAAATGCGTTCGGTGGCTTCGATCAGGTACGCGTCTTCCATCGGTGGACGCCCGACGATGGTCGCAGGGTACACCGCGTTTTTGCGCATGGTGATTGCGGTGACATGAAACGTCGGGTACAAATCCTCGAGCGTGTAAAAGCCCGTGTGATCGCCAAACGGACCTTCAACCGCCCAGGGTTCATTCGGGTCAATGTAACCCTCGAGCACGAATTCGGCATTGGCTGGGACTTCAAGGTTGACAGTGATGCCTTTCACAACCTCTTGGGACTGACCGCGCAAAAAACCCGTCAGGCTGTACTCGTTGATGCCTGGCACGGGCGGAATCGGGGCGGTTGCCGCATAAATCAAAGCTGGGTCGCCCCCAAGCACCACGGCAACCTCGAGCATACGCCCCAGTTTCTTGGCTTTCTCGAGGTGGCGCGTTCCCGTTTTGTGGCGTTGCCAGTGCATTCCGGTACTGTTCTTGCCAAAGACTTGCATTCGGTACATGCCCATGTTGAACTCGCCCGTTTCGGGGTCGTTGGTAATGACAAGCGGCAGCGTGACGAAAGGTCCACCGTCTTGCACCCAGCATTTCAGGACAGGGATTTTGGTGAGATCAACCTCGTCGCCGCGCCAAATAATTTCTTGGACGGGAGCGGTTTTCACGCGTTTGGGCGGGAGGTTTCGCAGTTCTTTGAGTTTGGGTATATTCGAGAGTAAACCCAAGATTCCGCCGCCCAATTTGATGTCCAACAATTTCCGAATGCGGTTTGCGGGTTGCTCGAGGTCGTCAACGCCCAGCGCCCAAGCCATGCGTTCTCGCGTTCCCATAAGCCCGATGACCACGGGAAAATCTTTACCGATCACGTTTTCAAAAAGCACGGCAGGACCGCCAACTTTCACCAATCGATCTGCAATTTCGGTGATCTCGAGGTCATGACTGACAGGTTCACGGACACGCACCAGTTGCCCTCGAGCTTCGAGCAGGCGAATAAAAGATTGCAGATCATGAAAAGCCATGCGGTAGTCTAGGCTCGAGCGAGGCGAATTGAGTAGGGGCATTCAGTCCGTCTTGAGGGTCATTGTGTGTTGTCGTACACAGATTGAAGCTGGTACTGCGAAAGGTTGAAATACAAAATCTTGCACAACTCGAGTTTTGGATTCGGCATGGTTTGCATTTGGATTTGCTCGAGCCGTTAATGTGTTTGCAAGAATCCGAGGTCGGTGTTTGGCTTCAGGGTCGCACGGAACACCTCGAGATGTTCGTGAAAGTCTCAGCGCAATCTGCACAACTCGAGGCTCGCGTTGGCAAATTTTTGTTCAGCTTTGCGCCAGGTTTAGCGCCCGAAGTTTTGGGTTTTAACGACGATTTGGGCGTGGTGGTGACGCGTAAACTCGAGGCTATCAATTTGAGTCTCGAGACGAATGCGAATGTCTGGCTCGAGGCGGTTCAAACTCTGGCATCACTTCAAGGCTCGAGTTTGGGTCTCTTGACCGAATTGCAAGTGCCAACGCTTGATCTTTCGGCGCTGCTTGAATCGTGTCAAACGCTGATTTCAGATGTGAAACAACTCGAGACTTTGGGCTTAACACCCAAGCAAATTCGAGATGTTCAAACCGTTGCTCCTGAAATCATGCCAGCACTCGAGATTGTTAAGACTGCGGGTTTGCCACTCACTTTGGTTCATGGCGATTTTCATGCGAACAATGTGCTGGTTGAACATGGACGCCCAAAATTGATTGACTGGAGCGAAACCGCGATTGCCTCACCACTGCTTGACCTTGGACGGTTTCTCGAGTTTTTAAATCGTAAACACTTGGACGCTCACCCTGCTCGAGAAATCCAAGCCGAACTGATCGCAGCGTTTTTCGCCCCCTGGCAAGACCAAGTTTCTCGAGAACAGTTTTTCCAAGCCGCTCGAGTTGCACCGTTCATTGCCACCTTGGTTTTTGCGGCTCGAGCTTGGCAGCATGAAATCCCAAAAATACCGTTTATGGTGGCATATCACCTGCGACGCGCAGTTTCAATTATGCCAAACCCAAAGCCCTAGCGCGACTGACCGCCCCCATGCGGTCTTGCACCTCGAGTTTCTGATACAGGCGCTCCAAGTGGTCTTTGATGGTTTCGGGACTGACCCCGAGTACCCGCGCAATCTCTTTGTTTTGCAAACCCGTCACAAGGTGCTTCAAAACCTCGAGTTCGCGGACGGTCAGTTTGGGCAGGTTGACGACCGGAAAATGCCTGAAATCGGGCAACTCGAGCATTTTGTTGATCAACCGCGCCAACTCGCTGGCTTCGGTCTCTTTGCTGACAAAACCCGCCGCGCCCGCGTTTCGCGCCGCCTCGACCAGCGCGGGTTCGGAAAAGGTGGTCAGCATGATGATGCGCAAACTTGGAATCTGAACAGAGATTTGCCTGCAAGCCTCCAAACCGTCCAGGCGCGGCATTTTGACATCCAACAGCGCCGCTTCGGGGCGCATCGACAAGCATTTTTCAAGCGCATCTTGACCGTCAAACGCCTCGGCAACCACGTCAAAGCCAAGGTTTTTGAGCGTGTAACTCAAGCCCACCCGAAACAATGGATGATCGTCGGCAATCAAAATCCTTGGCATCAGACCACCGCCCGTAAAGAGATTCGCAATTTTGTCCCGCTCGAGCTTGACAGGCTCTCGAGCGTACCACCGTGCGAGGCGGCAATGCGCTGCGCGATGAACAGCCCCAAACCGCCAGTGCCAGAGGTGTACTGCTGTCCCGCCAGTTCGACATGCTGGGTGTTGAACGGCAATGCCAGTTCCTCGAGCGTCGTCGGTAAACCCGTACCGTCGTCAACCACGGTCAAACTTGAGCCGTCAACCAGCAAAATGACCTTGTGCGCGGCATAGCGAATCGCATTCTCCAACAGGTTGGATACCGCCCGCTCGAGTTCGGGTTTGGACGTAAGCGCTTGCCCCTCCCCTGTCGCCTCGAGTTCGATCTGTCGTTCACTGGCTCGAGCGGCAAAACGAGCCACCAGACCATCGGCAAGCATTTTTAAATCCGTAGGCTCGAGGTTTAACTGCACGTCCTCACGTTCAAAACGGTGCGCGTCCACCATTTTTTGCACCAACGCCAGCAACGCCTCGTTCTCGGCTCGCAGGCTCGAGACCAACTGCACACGCTCAATCCGGCTGAGGTTGTCGTTGGATCTGATCACCTCGAGTACATGATTGCCGGCAATGATCGGGGTTTTCAGGTCATGCACCAGCGTCGCCATGAACGCGCCTCGCTTGCCCTGCTCGAGTCGCAGTGCATCGAGTAAACTGCTGAACGCCGCCCGAAGCGTGCGCACCTCTGGCGGTAAATTGTCGATACGCTCGAGTTGAATCTCATTCAACCGCTGCTTGCTCTGCGCCAATTGCACCACTTCATCACGAAGCGCATTGATAGGACTTAGAAGTGACCTTGAGACCACAAAACCGGTAAACGCCGAAATCAGGGCAACAAACGCCAACCAGGCAACTACCGCTGCATCCAGAACTTGACCAACACGGGGCAGGTACAACAACGCCATAAAAACAATCGGCATCAACGCCAAGGCTGTCACCACCACCGCCAGCGTGAACGTCAAACTTGGCACTCGAGACACCCGAGTTGGCAACTTTAAACGCAATTTTTGTGGTTCGGTTTTCGACACGCCTTTTAGTCTACGCGAGTCTGACCCCGAGTGTCCTCCCATCTTGGGGGATGAGATTTACCCGAGGTATTTTTCCCAGATCGGATCGAGCTTCGGCGCTTGCCCGTAGGCGCTCGAGAAGACAAATTTTGGCGCATACGGTTCGCGGGTGAGTTTCATCTTGGCTTCAAACGGCGTGCGGTCCCGTTTCTTGGAGTTGCATTCGCGGCACGCCGTGACAATGTTTTCCCAGGTGTTCTTGCCGCCCCTCGAGCGCGGCACCACATGGTCAAGCGTCAGGTCGCCGCCAACCTTGCCGCAAAACTGACAGGTGTGATTGTCGCGCCTGAAGACATTCCGGCGGTTGAACGCAATGTGGTAACGCGGTGGACGCTTGACGTAACGCCGCAATCGAATCACGCTCGGCACGCTGATGCTGGTGCTCGGCGAGTGCAGAAAATGCGAACCGTCTTCGACCCGTTCGGCGATTTCATGCATCAAGAGTGTGATCGCACGTTTGATCGAGCAGACGTGCAACGGCTCAAAGCTGGCATTCAAGACCAAGACCATCGGTGCGTTCAGGTTCAAACCCTTGCTTGGTGGGCTGACACCCTCAAAGGCATCATCGTGCGGGTCATGCGGCAAGCCATGTGCACCCTGCTCGAGCATTGGATTCTCGAGTTGCCGTGGTTGATGTTGGCTCTTGGTGCGTGGCATAAAACAGTTTATACCCGTTTTGGGTTTTGATTCCGTCAGCTTGGTTGCTTAGTTTTTGGGTGTTGAATTACGCCAAATACGCAAAAACAAAAACGCCGAGACAACATCTCGGCGTTTTTCTGGTGCTGATCGAGCTTTAGAACGTAGACCATCTGATTTTTAAAACTTGGACCAGAGCAATTGGTTGGTGACCTCGTGATGGTATTGAATCTCTGGAATTTTGATGATTGCCCCGAGTGACTTGGCGCAACGGTCGGCTTGCATCAATTTCAGCTCGGCAAACTTGGCTTGCACCTCTGGGCTGAGCAACCCAGAAATGTACTTGCTCTTCTCGAAACCGGCGATGGCATCGTAAATGTTGCTTGGCAGGTAACGGCTCTTGCTGGTGGCTTTGCGCTCGTCGAGCGGACCATTCAAGCCCGCATTGAACAGGCTGTAAAAGGTCAAGTACGGGTTGGCGTCTGGCGCAACGGAACGCACCTCAACGCGGGCGCTCTTTTCGTTACCAATTGGCACGCGCACCATGCTGCCACGATCAACCGCGCTGGCTTTGATCTGGTTTGGCGCCTCAAAGTGCGGGTCCAGACGGCGGTAAGAGTTGACGCTCGAGTTGAGCACCAAGCACACATCCAGCGCGTTGGTCAGGATGCGGTTGATGAAATCCCAACCGAAATCGGATAGCCCTTCGCGTCCCTTGGCGTCATACATCAGGTTCTTGCCCTTTCTGGACAAGCTCATGTTGGTGTGCATACCGCTGCCGTTGACGCCCGTGACTGGCTTGGGCAAAAAGCTGGCGCTCATGCCCATCTTTGCCGCAACTTGCCGCGAGAGCAACTTGTACAACTGCACCTGGTCGGCGGCAACGGTGGCTTCGGCATACGAGAAGTTCATCTCGAATTGGCTTGGCGCGACCTCGGGGTGATCCTTCTCGTTCTCGAAACCCATCGCGCGTTGCACTTCGGCAGCCGCATCGATAAACAAGCGCAACTCGTCACCTGGAAGGCTCGAGTAATACCCACCCTCGGAGGCGTACTCGAATGAACCCGTGGTGTTGTAATGACGCTCCGCGTCACGACCCTTAAACAAAAATCCCTCGATTTCGGTGGCAACATTGGCAACCGTGCCATCTTTCTTGAACAAACCGTTGGTGAAATCTTTCAAACGCCCTCGCATGTCGGCGGCAAACGCGCCGCCGTCCTTCTCGCGGACTTCACCAAACACCAAGACTTTACCCGAACCAAAAATATCTGAAGGCAACCAGTAAAAGGCGGGCCAGTCAATTGCCAAGCGCAAATCCGACTCGGACTGTGCCGTGAAACCACGAATGCTCGAGCCGTCAAACGTCAAATTGTCCGAGCTTTTGATCAAGAATTTCTTATCGTAATCCAGCATGTGCAAACGACCCTCGAGGTCAGAAAAGCACACCGTGACCGCCTTGATCCCTTTTTCGTCGGCAAGGTACTTGATGCGTTCCTCTTGAATCTTGCCCGCATCTTTGCGGTTCAGGCGATCACTTTTGGCTTGGAGGTTTAACTCCTCGAGTTTCTCGTAAGGCAGGTCGAGGAAAGTACGCAATTCGCTCATTTGGGTCTCCTTGAAGTGTTTTTTGCCCGAAACGCATTCGGATGAGCTAAAACGTATCACATTTTCAGAAAAAATAGCAACTTGTACCAAAGATTTCGTACAAATGTCACCAAAGCAGTGAACACTTTGATAATTTGCAAACTCGAGTGCTAACAAAAAAGAAGCTCGAGATGAATTCAACTCGAGCCAGACAACACATACAAAAATCGTAGGGTGCGCCGTGCGCACCGCTAATTAAATGTTACCGAATCAAAATGTTCTCACCAGACACAAAAAGTAACCATTGCTCCACCCTCATCCCCGACCCTTCTCCCGCCGTGCGGGAGAAGGGAGTTTAAGTTTTTGCATGTGTAGCTCGAGGTTCTTGCGCTTACGGAAAATCTTCAAGCAGCAGGTTTCTCGAGCGCCTGAACCGCTTCTTTAATGCGTCGCAAGGTGTAATACGCCGTGTTGGATCGTTGCCGCATCAAAGCCTCGCCAACAACCCTGGGGATAATGTCTTGTTGCACGCCCAAAATATGCTCTATGGTTTCGCCCGTTAAATTCTCGACAAACAAGGTCGTCAACGCCCTGGTTAAAGTTGTGACCTCATGCCCAACCGTTGCCGCGAGTTTCACGCCGTTGCCATCGCGTTTCACGAACAAACCCACCACGTCCAAGCACTCGTGGTCTTTGCGAACATCTTCGACATCCCAGACTTCGTTCTCTTTGGGCGCGAACTTGGGAAGGCTGTCCGCGAGGGAAATAAGCCCTTGAATCTTGGTTTCTTTGGGCAGGTGCTCGAACAATTTGACGGTACTCTCGAGGGTTTCTAAACTCATTGTTGCAGTGTAACTCGAGAAACGGGTTGTGAGTGTTGCGAAAGTAGCGAAAAGAGTTTGCAATGATTCGCAATTTTTTCGAGCCTCCAAAACCGTGATACGCTTTTCGAGTCAATCATACCGTGTGGGTCGTACAATCCCTCACAAATTTATGCAAATCATTGAACTTCAAGAAAAACCAATTCATCGTATTCAATTTTTGAACGCTGCCAAACGCGGTGGGGTTGAATCACAGGTTTTATCGATCACCAAAGCTCGAGTTGATTCTTTACCCAACAGCTTAGAAGCCATTCTGGTCACGGGTGATTTGCAAGGCGTGGTGAAAGTTTGGCAAATGGGTGCAACCCGTCTTTTGGGTGAGGCATTGGCAGACGAGTACATCACGCTTGCTCAAGAGGGTCTTGTGCCAAACCCCGCGAACACTGGGGTTTTGTTGGCTGGTAACTTTTACTCCGCTCCTGATGGCTCAAAACGTGGTGCTTCAGGCGATATGAGAAGCGTTTGGCAAGCGTTCGCCAATCATTTTCGTTGGGTTGCTGGGGTTCAAGGCAACCATGATGATTTTGGAACGAGACAAGAACGACAAGAATTCGAGGATGATTCTCGAGTTCACTTGATCGATTTTGATGTTGTGAAGCTCGAGGGTTTATCGGTTGGAGGCGTGGGTGGCGTCATGGGCGACCCTACAAAACTTGGGCGCAAAGACGAAAGCGAATACTTAACTGGTTTAGAATCGGTGCTTAAATCCAAACCCGATGTTGTTGTACTGCATCAAGGTCCAACGGGTCACGAGTTACAACGGGGCAGTTCATTGGTCACAGAAACTGTACTGAAAAACCCTGTGCCGCTTGTCGTTTGCGGTCATGTTCATTGGGATGAAGCACTAGCGACTCTTGGCAATAAAACGCAAGTTCTCAATGTTGATATGCGAGCCATTGTGCTGACAACCCAATTCAGAATCTTTCCTTGTCGAGCCTCAATCACCACTCAACACAAAACTGTTGATGTTGTACGTGTCACCCTGACTTTGATCTTCGCGCCATTGTCCGTCAAACCCCAGAAAGACAAGACTGCAACTGCTGGCTTCTTTGCTGGTTTCATTTTTGGCGTCTTCAATCAACCTCGAGATGTCGTTGACAAGCTGCTGGTATCGTGCTTGCCCAAGGTAAAACGTGCGGGCTTGAAAATGCGCGGGGTGTTTCTCGAGCATCTCTTTGCGTTCGGGTTTTGCAAGTGGTGCTGGGTGTTCTGGCGTGACAAACCCGTGCGTCAGAACATATGCGTCCTCGCCGCGCAGCAAGGCATCTGAACGCTGGTACGCCTCGAGAAACGAGTTTGAAATCAAGCGCATGTCCTCGGGTTCTTTCTGCTCAAACGCCAGTAAATCCCTGGCATAGGTGAATTGTCGCGCCGCGAGTTGATAGAAGACCTTGCCGTTCTCGCGTTTGCTCTCGAGCAACAATCCCAAATCTAAAGCTTTCTTGGCGTGATGATGCACGAGGTTCGCCGCCAGTCCCGATTTTTTGGCAACATCGCTCGGACTGACAGGCTCGAGGAAAAATTGCAGCACGGCGCTGTTGCGCAGGGCTTGGGCGGCTTCGGGATTGGTCAAATGGACGGTTTCTTTTTGCATGGCTAGATTGTGCGCTGCTTGCGTTTCAGTGCGCCAGTAGCTTGGCTGAAAGGGACTCGAGTTGTATCATCTCGAGTGAAAACCTATGGAAAACGACAAGTGGAAATTGTTGGGACACGATACTTTCGCCAACGAGGATTACCCGCTCGAGGGTGAGTTTGACACGGAACGTGACGCGATCATGGCGGCGAAATTACAACTTGCAGATTTGGAAATCACACAGCCACAGCTCGAGACTGATGGTCAAGATGGAATTCAAGACCAAGTGTATGTGATTCGACCTGATGGCAGCCGTTTTAGAGTCCAATCTTAACCAAAGTTTGCGGCGAATCAGTATCGTGCGCTCGAGACTTCAAAAACCGTGATAATCTTCTACGCAACCACATGCTCAAAATCTTGAAATACCACCGATCTTGCGATCATGATTGCTTGACCAGGCTCAATGATTAATGCAACAGCGACACCCGTTGTCGTCTGCCTTGTTGCGGTGGTCATGTTGATTTTTGCCGAGTTTCGCAATTGGTATATCGGCAGGGTGTTCTGTAAAGTGATTGCGAGCACTGCCTTCGTTCTGGTTGCCTTGGGGCTTCATGCCACAAATTCGCGGTACGGTCAATTCATCCTGATCGCTTTGGTGTTCAGTTTGATCGGTGATGTCTGTCTGTTGTCTCATCGGACTCGGTTCTTCTTGTTGGGAATTGCCTCGTTTTTGTTTGCCCATATCGCTTTTGCGCTGGCGTTTGGAACACGAACTTTAGACATCAGGTACTTGCCCGTTGGACTTGTCATCATGTCATGTGTTGGGTCGTTCACACTTCGTTGGTTATGGAATTATTTGACCAAAGATTACAAAATAGCCGTCGCGGCTTACATCATCAGCATTGTGCTGATGTGCTCGTTTGCTTTTGCGCTCAGTGCCGCAACTGCGACGTGGGTCTTGCTTGTTGGTGCACTGGCGTTTGCAGCATCTGACATCTCGGTCGCTCGAAATCGTTTTGTGGCTCGTGGGTGGATCAACAAAGTATGGGGATTGCCGCTTTACTATGCAGCCCAGTTGCTGTTTGCCCTGTCGGTGAAATCTTAAACTGTATTCAAAGATCAGCGCATTTTAATTCGATTTTCTCGAGCCTCAACCGTGCTAATCTCGAGCCATCATGGATTTAAAACCTTTTATCGCCCAAGCCAAAATCGATTTAGCCGCGCTGGTCGCCATTGATACGGTCAGCGCTCATGGGCGTAACCTGGAGGTGGGTGCTTCGTTTGTCACAAAATTGCTCGAGGCTGAGGGTTTTGTCATCAAGTCTTATCCTGGGAAAGTCGCGCCGATTTTGGTCGCGGAGGCGGGCGAGGGAACGCGCACGATGCTGATTTACAACCATTACGATGTCCAGCCCGAATCGCCGCTCGAGTTGTGGCATTCAGCACCGTTCATATTAACGGAACGCGAAGATGCGGCTGGGGTCTTGCGTTGGTACGCCAGGGGCGTCAGCGATGACAAGGGCGAGTTCATCTCGAGGTTGGCGGGTTTGCGGGCTTTGAAGGCGCAACACGGCGGCACACTGCCTTTAAAAATCAAATGGTTGCTCGAGGGAGAGGAAGAAATTGGCAGTCCAAGCCTTGAGAAATTTGTTCACGACCATGCCAGCGAGTTGACCGCCGATGGTTGCTGGTGGGAGTTTGGCAGCATCGACCCCGCAGGTCGCCCAGTTATTTACGCGGGACTTAAAGGCATCGTCTGCCTCGAGCTTCGCGCCAAAGTTGCCGATTCGGATTTGCACTCGAGTTTGGGTGCGGTGGTGGACAACCCGATTTACAAACTTGCCAAAGCGATTGCGTCCATGCGTGACGAGACTGGACGCATCACCATCAACGGTTTTTACGATTCCGTGCGACCTGCCTCGAGCACCGACCTGGAGTACATCTCGAGGATTCCAGACGAATCGGCTGCATTACAACAGGCTTACGGCATCAAGGGATTCCTCGAGAATGCCAGCGGTGCAAGATATTACGAACGCCTCAACCTCGAGCCAGTTTTAAACGTGAACGGTCTGCACGGCGGTTACGGCGATGCCGGTTCCAAAACAGTGCTGCCCGCCGAGGCGTTTGCCAAACTCGATTTTCGGCTTGTGCCAGATCAAAACCCAAGTGAAATTGTCAAACTGATTCGCGCCCACCTGACGCAACACAACTTAAGCGATGTTGAGGTGATCGAACTCGAGACGCACGAGATGCCAGGACGCAGCAATTTAGACCATCCGTTCATGAAAACCGCGATTGACACAGCGCGGAAAGTCTACGGACATGAACCGGTGGTGCATCCCTCGAGCGGCGGCAGTGGACCGATGCACCCGTTTGTTGAGTTTGTGGGCGTGCCTGTGGTCGCGGCGGGAATTGGGAACATTTCGGGTTTTGTCCACGCGCCAAACGAAAATATTGTGGTCGCGCATTTTGAAAAAGGTGTGGAATACGCGCTTGAGTTGTTCTCGAGTGTTGCGAAAATGTAATGCTCGAGAGTTGGTGTATATGAAAAATATGATTCATTGTTCTGTTCACGGTGAACGACAAGAAGCATTCGTTTGCACACATCTTGCCGAATCACTCAAAACCAATAAACCTGTTGGTTTCTTTTACTCTGGCACTGTTGAAGAACACAGCGATGCTTGGTGTTTGGCTTGCGAGGAAGTCAGGTTAAAAGAAGGTGGAGAATTTGGAGATTGGAACGAAAAATCTGAGGCTTTCGCACAAATCACGCTGATCTGCGAAGATTGTTACACTCGCATTGTTCGGATCAATGAACCTTCGCTCCTTGCAGAAAATTAACATCTCGAGCATTACCAGAATTTTAATTCACCGCATCAGGAATCTCGAGTTCGACATTTCTGGCGGCGGGTCGCAAGTATCCCGCGAATCCGGTCAGACTGTTTAAAATCCCGAACACCACAAACATGGCGGCAAAACCCCGACCTGGGGCAGACCCGAGCAACCACGAAAGGCTCGAGCCGAAAGAGCCGTTCATGATGGGGGTAAAGACTTGATCTGCCAGTGGTCCGGCAATGGCGAATGCCACCGGGCTGGTGATTTGTGCAATTTGACGACGGGCGGTAAACACGCGCCCTTGAATGTCGGCTGGGGTTTTGGCTTGCCAGATGATTTGCGAGCAGCCGTTTAGGACGGGCAGCAAGAATCCCGCGCAAAAATTTGCCAGCATCCAGACGGGTGTGCTTTGAGAGAGTCCAAACAAGCTTTGACCCAAGATGCCCGAAATCCCAAGCCCCGCGAACACGCCATGAACTCGAGGTTTGGGACCGCCCGTGGAGGTCATGTAGACGCCACCAAGCAGTATCCCAACGCCGAACGCCGCGCCGACAATGCCCAGGATGCTCGAGCTTCCAGTGCGTGCCAAAATCAGCGGGGCTTGAAGGTCTGCGGTGATGCTGCCAATAAAATTGACGCCCGAAAACGTAATCAGTAAGCTCAGCAAGCCAGGACGCGCGAGGATAAACCGAAAACCGTCTTGGACTTGCGCCAGAATGCCGGCACCCTTCATGCTCGAGCCTTCCTGACTTTGGGTCGGGCGTGGAATGCGAATCAAATTCAGGGAGATGAATTCAAACGCGAAACTGATTAAATCCAGCAGCACCACACCGACAATGCCAATCTGGGTCACGAGTACCCCACCCAAAATTGGCGCGAGCAAATCGGTCACACCGCTCGAGATTGAAAACAAACCATTGGCTTGCCCGAGTTGGTCTTTGTGCACCAGAACGCTGATCGAACTGGCTTCGGCGGGATATTGAAAAGTCTCTATCGCGCTGCCAAAAGCCAGAATCGCGTAAATAGCCCAGAGTTGAATCTCGCCGCGCAACAGCAAGTAAAACAAGCTCGAGAGTAACAAGTGCCCCATGCAAACCAGCAGCAAAACCTGGCGGCGGTCTGAACGGTCCACGATCACACCCGCAAACGGCGCGAGCAAGACCCCAGGCAAAAACCCGAAAATGGCGGATAAAAAAAGCGGGGTGGCTTGCCCCGTTTTCTGGTACAACCACACGCCCACCGCGAAGGCGGTCAACCTCGAACCGAGTTGTGAGACGCTCTGCCCAGACCACATGGTCAAGAACGTTCGACCCCCGACGCTACGGAACAATTGATTCACTCGAGTTCCTGAGATTTCACGGGCTTGTCACGTTTGCGCTTGTAGGCTCGAGCGTTGTCTTGGGTGATCTCGACGCGTTTGATCTCGTGACCTTTTGCGACTTTGGGTTTGGTCAAGCCTGTTGTGTCCTTGAGTTTTTCGAGGTCTTTGGGTTTCATCTTCTGGCGCGGCATGAAAGTATTTTACGCGCTCGGATCTTTAAAATAATCGGCAGTTTGGCGTACTTGCACACACCCTCGCCACGCCGTAACCTGAGAACATGACCGACAACCCGCGCTCTGTAAGCAACACCACGCGGGTGTTCTTTGCCGAGGACAACCCCGACCATGCCTACCTGATCCGGCGCTGCCTCGAGCCACTCGGTTTTGACCTTCATCACGCCAGCGACGGCGAAACCGCGCTCGAGTTATTGCGGCATTGGCGCGGCAACAAACCCAATTTCGTGCTGCTCGATTTGAACCTGCCGCGCATGAGTGGCTTGGAAGTCTTGAGTGCACTTCGTGCCAGCCCACAACTCAAAAGCATTCCCGTGATTGTTTTCAGCACCTCGAGACTCAATTCGGACGTGGCTCGAGCTTACGATTGCGGTGCGAACAGTTTTGTCGTGAAACCCGCCAAGTTTGGAGATTTCAGGGAATTGCTGCTCGAGGTGGCAAATTACTGGACGAAGATCAACAACGTGGTGGAGGGAATTTAATTCTTCAAACCGTTCTCGAAATTCTTCAACCATTCAGGCGTCAAACCCTGCAAGTAATTTCCGAGGCTTGAGTACGTGCCTGTGACCAGCAAAATGCCTGCAACAATCAAAAGTACACCAGAAATTTTCTCTATTAAGTTCACGTAACGCCCAACTTTTCGCATCACGCTCGAGACTTGCCGCCACGCCAGCGCCGCCAGCAGGAACGGCACGGCAAGCCCGAGCGAGTACATGGTCAGCAAGCCCACACCGCGTCCCACTTCGGCGCTCGAGGCGGCAACGGTCAGGATTAAACCCAGGATTGGTCCGAGGCACGGCGTCCAACCGGCGGCGAAGGCAGCGCCGAGCGCGACCAGACCAAACTGTGAGGCTGCGCCGAGGTCGGTGCGGTACTCTCGAGCCAGAAATGGTACGCGGTCTTTGATTAAAAGCACAATGCCGAACACCAGAATCAACGCGCCGCCAATCTGTCCAAGTAAATTTTTGTTCTCGCGCAAGATTGAACCGAGCGCACTTGCGCCAGCGCCGAGCGAGATAAAAACCAGACTAAAACCCAGAATGAACAACAACGCACCCTGAATTGGTTTTTTGCCCGTCGCGCCGCCCAACACCGCCAAATAACTTGGCACGAGCGGTAAAACGCACGGACTGAGAAACGAGATCAAACCCGCCAGAAACGCCGCCAGAATACTGACGTTGCTGCCAGCCGTGGTGGTCTGAGCGCTCGCACTCGAGAATAGTAAAAATACCAGTGTGATTTGAAAGACTCGAGAAACTTGAGGCATTGGTTGATCTTACGGCTTTTGGCTGAAAAAGTTCAGTTCAAAATGACCCTCGAAATGATTTTTACCTTCCAGTTCATTGTGCTAAAATGTTCAGCATGAACACAACGCTGACCAAAGCTGTATTGCAACTCGAGCCTCATGACCGGCTTGAATTGGCGCAGTTGCTGATTGAAAGCGTTCAAGGTCAAGTGCGTGGTGAACTCGAGCTTGATTTACCCGAATCTGAACGGATTGATTTTCGCAATCGTTTGGAAACCGCTCAGAACCAACTTTTGAGCGGTCATGATTTACAGGGTTTACTCGAGTCTGTGAATGATGCAATCCGTTCAGCATGAGGTAGGCGCTTCGGGTCGATGATCGCGCCCATGACGAAATTATCGCAGCGATTCAAGAATTGCGTGATCCTGAACGGATGGCACGCTTTCGGATGGAGCTTGAAGATGCACTTGATACGATTCTCGAGTTTCCAGATATTTTCCCAACGTTGAAAGTGGTGGGGATTAAAACGAATTTGGTGGTTCGACGGGTGTTGTTGCGCAGTTTTTATCACGGGTTGATTTACACCGTGCTTCATGAGATTGAAGTGGTTCGTGTAGTGAAATGTTATTACACGCGCAGCAATCCTGAGACTTGGTTGCAAGAATAATTCCCAATCCTCGAGCCTCACTTCCAAACACTCAAACTCGAGAACGAATCCCCACGGTGCACCGTCGGGGTTTTCATCCCCAGTGCCTTATAACCGCCGCGCGAGGCGTAACGCACGATGTTGCGCCATCCCAGGCTCGAGCCGTGAATCTCGAGGGCAGCCAGGGCTTCGTCGGCAATATTTAAACTTTCGCCTGACGCCACCGAATCCGTGCCGAGGGCGACCTCAACACCGTATTTGGCGTACAACTGCCAGGGCAGAACGCCACACTCGAGGTTTCTGTTGCTGCGTGGACAGGTGACAACCGTGCAACCCGCTCTGGCGATCATTTGCACGTCAGTTTCAACAACGTTGACACCGTGAATCAGCGTGGGTTTGGCATCCAGCACACCCAGTTGCTCGAGGTGACTGACGCAGGTCAGGTCAAAACCTGGTTGGCGTCCAAAAATTTGCTCCAGGGGAATGTCAAAAGCGCGGGTGATGCTTTGGGCTAATGCGCCTGAGCCTGTTTGGAACATCTCGAGTTCGGCTGGCGATTCGGCAATGTGAATTTGCAACGGAATGCCCTCGAGTCTGGCGAACGCCACCAGTTTTTTCATCAGCACGCTCGAGACGGTATGGGCGGTGTGCGGCGATAAACCCACACGCACGCCGTTTGGACGCTCGAGTTTGCGCCATTCTCGAATCAGTGCCGTAGTGTCGGCAAAAATCTGGTCGGCTTGGTCGGGGTTTGCACCCAGAACCTCCCAGTACGCCACGCCAGAAAAACCCTCGGCAGCCAGCAAAAACGGCATGACTTCGGCTCGAGCCACAATGTCACCGAAGATGCTGGTGTTGGCGGCGCGAAGCAGCTCCAGACCGTGTTTGGCTGCCGCCAGTCCGCGCAGTTCGCGCCGCGAGATCACGTAGCCAATCCAGGGGGTGTACGGTGCGGCTTTGAACGGCACATGGCTCAAATCCAGATGCGTGTGGGCGTTGACGGGCGCTGGCAAAATCGCACGACCCAAATGCTCCACCCGAGCGTCAGGATACTGGCTGCGCAAATCCTCGAGCTTGCCGAACACGATGACTGTGCCAGGGTCGATGCTGGATTCTTTGGCGACCAGCACGCCAGCGTTCTCGAGGGGTAAACCCACCCCGTTGTAAACCACGTCACCTGTAAAAAGAACTCGCTCGAGCATGGGAAGAGTTTACCCAATACTCGAGCGTGAAATGTCCAATATCACTTAATCCTCGTCTTCGTTATCCTTATCGGCGGCGTCATCATCGACAAAAACGCTTTCGGTTTCAAAACCTTCCAGGGCGGTGTGATCGGCAATCTCTTCGCCGTCGGCAAAGAAGGTAATCAGTCCGTCCTCACCAACCTCGAGCGTCACGTCGTCGGCGTCGATATCGTCGGGAATGTTGAGGTAAAAAACGGCGGTCAATTCAATGTTTGGCACGAGGGTAGCCTCCTAAGGTTTTACTTTACAAACTCTAACAGAAGTTTCGAGATTTGCGCCAGGGTATCACCTCGAGTGCCTTTTGTCCGCTTGGATTGGGTGTAATCTTTTGCTGTGAGCACCATGACCACACCGTTTGGGAAACTGAAAACCTACCTCGAGTTCGTGAAATTTGAGCACACCATTTTCGCGCTGCCTTTTGCTTACGCGGGCATGTTGTTTGCCGCGAATGGTTTCCCTGGTTGGGAGAAATTTATTTTGATCACACTCGCAATGGCGAGCGCCCGCACCAGCGCGATGGCGCTCAACCGTGTGATTGATGCCGCGATAGATGCCAGAAACCCCAGGACTGCCATGCGTCATGTCCCCAGGGGGATCGTGAAACCGCTCGAGGGCGTGCTGTTAGCCATTGTGTCCTTGGTGATTCTGACCTTTGCGGCGGCACGTTTGGGTTCGTTGCCGTTAACCTTGCTGCCGATTGCTGTGATTTTTTTGGTTTTGTATCCGTACACCAAACGCTTCACCTGGCTCTGCCATTTGTGGCTTGGCATCACCGATGGCGCGGCGGCGGTTGGTGGTTGGATTGCCGTGACGAACAGTTTTTCTCCTGCCGCCTGGTTGCTGTGGTTGGTCGTGATTTTTTGGATGATCGGTCTGGACGTGATTTATGCCACGCAAGATTTTGAATTTGACAAACGAAACGGCGTGTTCAGCATCCCGCAACGTTTTGGCATTCCAGCCTCGCTGGAGGTTGCCAAAGTCTGTCACGCCATCATGTGGGTGTTGCTGATTGCCGTGGGTTTCGCCGTGAACGCCACCTACCCGTATTACATTGCCACTGCCATCATGGGCGGAATCCTTTTTTACGAGCACAGAATTGTCAAAGCTGACGATCTGGCGAGGGTCAACGAGGCGTTTTTTAACGCCAACTCCTGGCTTGCCCTGACCATGCTGGCAGGTGTCATTATCGACGTGTGGATCAGGTGAAACAACTCACGCTCGAGATGCTAACAGGCGATTACGCCATTCACCGACTTGATGCAAACTCGAGCATTCCAGATTGGGCTTTGAACGCGACTGGTTTCTCGAGCATCACACGCACACCTGATGAGCTTTCGATTGTTTGTGAAAGTGTCATCACAGATATGGAAGATGTCAGGCAAGATTCGGGCTGGGCGTGCCTCAAACTGGTTGGACCTTTCGCCTTTGATTTGACTGGCATTCTCTCGAGTATTCTGAACCCACTCCGTGACGCCGAAATCGGAATTTTTGCCATTTCGACGTTCGACACCGATTACGTGCTGGTCAAACTCGAGCATCTGGAACGTGCTGTTGTGACCCTCGAGAATGCTGGGCATACCATCAAAAAATAGAACTCAAAAGTAACCCCCTGCGCCGTAGGGGGTTTCCTCATGGGTATTTTCTTGTAAAAACACTTTGTCCCTCGAGAAAATTTATCCCACAAGCTCGAGTCACTGTAGAATCATGTCCTACGGAGGCAACACATGGCACGAATCGTGACACTTTTTACTGGACAATGGGCTGATCTTCCACTTGCCGACCTTGCGCCAATGGCGAAAGACATGGGCTATGACGGTCTGGAGCTTGCCTGTTGGGGCGACCATTTTGATGTGACGGAGGCTTTAAAATCCGATGCTTACGTCAAAGAAAAACGTTCGCTTCTCGAGAAACACGGTTTGCAATCCGTGGCGATTTCGGCGCACTTGGTCGGGCAGGCGGTCTGTGATCTGATCGATGAGCGTCACAAGAGTATTCTGCCCGCGCACGTCTGGGGGGACGGCGATCCCGAGGGCGTGCGTCAACGCGCGGCGCTCGAGATTGCGAATACCGCCAGAGCCGCGCAAAAATTTGGCGTGAAAGTCGTGAATGGTTTTACAGGCTCGAGCATCTGGCACAGTTTGTACGCATTTCCGCCAACCAGTCAGGAATACTGGGAGGCTGGTTTTACCGATTTCGCCAGGCGCTGGCTGCCAATTCTCGGGGTGTTTGAAAGCTGTGATGTGAATTTCGCGCTCGAGGTTCACCCGACAGAAATAGCTTTCGACATTGCCAGTGCGCAACACGCGCTGGTGGCATTGGATCATCACAAGCGCTTTGGGTTTAATTACGACCCTAGCCATTTGGGGTATCAGGGCGTCGATTACGTGCGCTTCTTGCGGGTCTTTAAAAACCGTATTTTTCATGCGCACATGAAAGACGTTTGGTGGGGGCATGGCAACGGCGATGTTGGCGTGTTCGGCGGGCATGTCAGCTTTGGCGATGCGCGGCGCTTCTGGGATTTCCGCAGCGTTGGACGCGGCGACATCAACTTTGAAGAAATTATTGTGGCACTGAATGATATTGCTTACGCGGGACCGCTCAGCGTCGAATGGGAAGACTCGAGGATGGATCGGGTGCACGGCGCGACGGAAAGCGCGGCATTCCTGAGAAAGCTCGATTTCAAACCGAGTAACTTGGCGTTCGATGCCGCGTTCGAGAAAAAATGATTGAAGCTCGAGCTTGATGCAGTCCCTTTCAATTCGGGGGCGGGTGGCGTTTGTGGCGGCGTGTGTCGAAAACGCAATTCGGCATTTTGAAATTCTCAGCGCCAGTGATTTCCTGGAAACACTTTGGAGTTTTTGCGCTGAAGAGAATTTGCTCGAGTGGGAAGCCAGAATTCAGGCGCTTCACCCGATTCATTGGCAGGGAATCGCACTGGCGCATCTCGAGGCTCGAATTCAATCGGTATTGCAAGATTTGTTCGCCAATGCCATCGCGGTGGGAACGCGAAACTTGTATTCTGATTACCAAAGTTTGGAAACCGAAGAATCACTGGCGGAGGTTGTACAGCAAATGCAAGTCTTGGAACTCGAGTTGCCTGATTTGGAATGGTTCAGGTTTTCTGGCGTGAGCGAAGCCAAAGGTTGGGGCGTGGCGTTTGACGCGATTGAACTTCGAGCAAAGATTTTGAAAGGATTGACATGAGCAAACCAAAACTGAAATACGGCATGGTTGGTGGCGGACGCGATGCGTTCATTGGGGCGGTTCACCGCATGGCGATGGCGCTCGACGGACAGTATGAGATGGTGGCGGGGGCACTCTCGAGCACCCCCGAAAAGGCGCTGGCGAGCGGTGAGGATTTGGGTTTGGACACAGGCAGAAATTACCCGAGTTGGCAGGCAATGCTCGAGGGAGAGTTAAAACTTCCAGCCCCGGAGCGCATGGATTTGGTGGTGATCGTCACGCCGAACCATGTGCATTATCCTGTGGCGAAAGCCTTTGCCGAGGCTGGTTTTCATGTGGTCAGCGACAAGCCTCTGGTGCACACGCTCGAGCAAGCCAGAGATTTGGTCAGCACGGTTGAGAAATCTGGCGTGGTGTTCGGTGTGACCTACAATTACACGGGTTATCCGATGGTGCGTCATGCCAGAGAAATGGTGCGGCGCGGCGACCTGGGTGAGATTCGCAAGGTCATTGTCGAGTACAACCAGGGCTGGCTGGCGACCAACCTCGAGGCTTCGGGACAAAAGCAAGCCGATTGGCGCACCGATCCGGCGCGGTCTGGGGCGGCGGGTGCGATAGGTGACATCGGCACGCACGCCGAAAACCTGATGGCGACGATCACGGGTTTGGAGCTGGAAGCGATTTGCGCGGATTTGACCTCGTTTGTGCCTGGGCGCAAGCTGGACGACGACGGCAATCTGTTGATGCGTTTCACCAACGGCGCGAAGGGCGTCATGATCGCCTCACAGATTCAGGTTGGCGGCGAGAACGACATTCGGATTCGGGTTTTTGGCACAAAGGGCGGCATCGAGTGGCATCAGGAAAACCCGAATTACCTCGAGTTCAACCCCCTGGGCGGTGTGCGCCAAATTTTGACGCGAGGTGCGGATTATCTGTGCGATGCGGCGAAAAAAGCGATTCGGATTCCGGCTGGGCATCCCGAGGCGTTTCTCGAGGCGTTCGCCAACCTGTACGTTGGGGTTGCCGAGGCGATTCGTGCCAAAAAATCTGGGGTGGCATTGACCGCGCTCGAGGGTGATTTTCCGACGGTGGTTGACGGGGCGCGGGGCGTGCATTTTATCGAGAAAACCGTTTTGAGCGCGGCAAGTCTAGAAAAATGGACTGACGCCAAGTTCGCGTAGGGGCGAGACGTGTCTCGTCCTGCCCAATTCGAGTCATTCAACATTTTTTAGGAGGCTCGAGATTGAAGGTTGATCTCGAGCTTGTTGCTGCATCAAGACTCTCATTTTGAAGTTTGGGTTGAAACACCGTCCAGACCGTGATAAAGCTGCCCGAGTGTGATTCTCGAGTGTGATTTTTGAACTCGAGTGCTGTCATTATTTTGGCGCTTGCGATTACCAAATTTAGGCTTACAATATCCTTACCAATCTCGGAGGTACCGCTCATGTATAAACGCATTGCTTTGATTCTCGGACTTGCAGCATTGATGGCATCGTGCAATCAAACACCAACCCAAGAGGCTGTCCAAGCCGACAGTGCCAGTCAGGACCTTCGTTCTCGCGTTGAGCTTGAAACCTTGCAACCAGGAAAGTTTAAATTCATCCATCAGGATTTGAAAATCAATCTGGTCTTTGTGGGTTACAACCAAGGCGGTGGCGCTCGGGGCATCAACCTCAACACCTTCAAGAAAGTGTTGCCCAGCAAGTACAAAGCCATCAACCGTGGACCCAGTTTTTATGGCGCTCCAGAATACACGGGCAACAACTTTGGCTATGATTACAAGATCAAATTTGCCGATAAATCCTTCGAGAACGCATTTTTCAAGCACCTCTCGAGCATCGCCATCGAAAAGCCGCTGACCGCCTTCCAAGCCGCCTACAACTGCCAGGGCACAGCGCCGTGCCCCGCGAACGCCAGCAACATTGGCAAGGTGATCGACAAAAATTATTGGATCGATGCACCAAGCGTCGAAAAGTGGCTGGCGTACAACGCTCCAGAACGCTTGGGGGTCAACACCAAAGATTACACGGTGTTTTTGGTCAACTGGTTTGACCGCCCAGATTTCAAATTCCATGTTTACACCAAAACCGACGAACCCGACCCTGACACGGGTTACAACTTTGGGGCGCTGCGCAGCTCGAGGAAAATGATTGCCTGGGGCGGCACGACCCCAGACGACAAGCAAGGCGGTCTGGGCAAGCTCTCGAGGTTGTGGTTTTTTGACCTGTCCGCCGGTCCAGAGTACAACTCGAGCATGTATGACATCAGCAATGCCGACATTGACGGCGATACCAAAACCGATTACCGGATGCCGCCGATCTGGGATTACGGCAGCACCAAACCGACCTACAGGGCGTTCAACGACCTGTCTGGCGACCTGGGCAAGATCGTGCGTTACGTGGCAATCGATTTGTTGTTCACCAGTTCACCGATTTACCGTGCGGGACTGACGCAACCCGTTTTGCCCGATACCGTTAAACTGGTCGCCAACGTTTATCAGGGCGTACCTGGTCTGGACGGCAAAAGCCTGATCGATAAAAAATTATTGCTCGAGCAATTGCAAAAATTGCAACCCTTGACTGACTTTAAGCTTGAGTTAAAAGATCAGGTCTACACGAGTGAAGCCAAACGAACCTACGAGTGCGTGGCGAACAACACGACCTGTTACCCAGATGCGTTTGGTGGTTTCCCTGGCGCGAGTGTTTTTGTTTACAGTTTGCTGAATTTGGACAAACTGATTGGCTTTGACCAAAAAAATTACGAACTGCCGATAGTTGCGTACACCGTGCCCGACAATGTTCCCGCGCCGTATCTGGGACTTGCCGACGACGATTATAAAACTGGCACGCAGAGCTTTGTCAATGCAATTGTGACCCCGGACATCAACCAATTTTATGGTCTGACCACCACCCTGATTCACGAGGTCGGGCATCATTTGGCGATGTCGCACCCACATGATGGTTTTGATTTCCAGGACAACATCGATTTTGGCACGACCGGCGATTTCACCTATTCGTGGTTGGGCGACCAGTCCAACACCATGATGAGTTACATCGACCTGAACTGGGATTTCTCGCAATTTGACCGTGACAACATGAACCGTTATCTGGTTTCTACCTACATCAACCAGTCAAACGCCATTCTGGGCGATCTGGTCAAGAATCCCAAAGCCAGACAAGTCCGTGGTTTGCTGGCTGCGGCAGACCGTTTGGCAGAAAATGCGCTCGAGTCGTATGACGACATGCGTTATCTCGAGGCGAGTTTTAAAGCCAAAGCCGCCTTTAAGATCGTGCTCGAGTCTGCCAAAGCGATTGGCGTGCCGCTGAAACCATTTCATTGGTACGAGGGTTACGGCGTTGGTGCGGCAGCACTTTCACCGGCTCGTTTGAACGATTTCTACCAAGATTCACAAATTGCCATGCAGCACCACATGGCTCCGTGAGAAAATTTTAAATGCCTGAGATTGAGTTCTCAGGCATTTAGGCTCAAGAACTCACCTCTGGAGGGCACAATAAGGCTCGAGGTCAACCATGAAATACGTTTTAAGTTTAATCGTTTTTGGCTTTTGTCTCGGCTTGGCTCAATTGGCGCTGGCGCAACCCACCATGACCAAAAACCTTGACCACTACCAGCCGGTGCTCGAGTTGATGAACACGGTCAACATTGTCACGCAGATTGATGCCGTGCCTGGTTTGGCATTCAATAAAAGCCAGTCAAAACCTCTTTTGGATTTATTACATGATCTGAGTGCAACAGCCAAGCTCGAGCCTGATGCTGCGTTAAGCATGTTAAAAACGCTCGAAGCCAAAATTTTGACGCCGACGCAGTTCAAAGCCTTGGGGCAAAAACGCCTCGAGTTGAAAGCCTTGGCGCAAAAACGTCGAACGCAAGTTCGGGTTTCTGAGGGCGGCTCGAGCGCCTTGAACCTGTACTCGTTGACCGTGCCTGGCGCGAGGGCTTTCATCACGATTCTCGAGAAGGGTGAAAGTGTCAATCCGTTTCGGGTTGATCCGAATCTGGGGATTTTGAAGAAATTTGTCAGTACGCTCGAGACACGTTAACCACCGTTTTTTGAATGCTCGAGATTCTGAAAGTGGAATCTCGAGCATTTTGCTTGGTTTACTTATCCCAAGGGTCTGGAGTATCTTATTAGGAATGATTCCTAGTAAGCCATTCTCGTCACAACAAACAACATCAGGGTTCAAGCCCCAGAACCTCTGGTCAGACCCGATTGCCCGGGCGTTCAGCCTGACAGCATTGACCCTATTTGGGCTGCTGGGCGGTGTCATCGCCAGCGCCAATGGCGCGATTACCCTCATGTGGGCGTGTTTCGGGCTGGCATTTTTGGCGGGCGGCATTCCCGCCGCCAGGGAAGCCATTCACACGCTGTTGAGTGAACGCAAACTCGATGTGGATTTGCTGATGGTCGTGGCAGCCCTCGGTGCGGCATCGGTCAACCAAGCCGAAGATGGCGCGATCTTGCTGTTCTTGTTCAGCCTCTCCAATGCCCTGCAAGATTGGGCGCTGGGACGAACCAAAACCGCGATCAGGGCTTTGATGGATTTATCGCCCGAGGGCGCAACCGTGATTCGTGACGGGCGCGAGCAATGGGTAACGCTCGAGGAAATCAAAAAAGATGATGTCTTGCTGGTCAAACCAGGTGAACGATTCGCCGCCGATTCAATCATCCTGACCGGTTCAAGCACGGTTGACGAGAGCGCAATCACCGGCGAAAGTGTCCCAGTCGAAAAAGAACCAGGCGGCACGGTATTTTCGGGCGCGCTGAATGGTTCGGGCGTCTTGAGGGCACGGGTCGAAAAACCTGCGGGTGAAAGCACACTCGCCAAACTCTCAAAGCTGGTCGAACAAGCCCAAGCCGCCAAAAGTCCGACCGAACAATTTGCCGACAAGCTCGAGGGACCGTACACGATAGCGGTCTTGTTCAGCATTCCGGTGGTGTTTGTGATGGCGCATTTTGTCTTTGGACTCGAGCTTGGGGCAGCCTGGTACCGCGCCATGACGTTTCTGGTGGTTGCCAGCCCGTGCGCGGTGGTCATTGCCACCCCAGCCGCGATGCTCTCGGCGATGGCGGCGGGCGCTCGGGCGGGTGCACTGTTCAAATCTGGCGCGGCACTCGAGGCGCTGGCACGGGTCAAAACCGTGGCGATGGACAAAACGGGCACATTAACAATAGGCAAAATGAAACTGGTCGAACTGAAAACCATCAATGGTTCATACGACGATTTGTTGGCGCTCGCTGCCAGCCTCGAGCAACATTCCGAGCATCCAGTCGCGGCGGCGGTCGTCAGCGCTTACAGGGGCATTCCAGCCAAGGTGAACGATGTTAAAGCCATTCGCGGTAAGGGCATCACCGGACGTTTTGAAGGACAAACCATTTGGGCGGGCACTCGGGTTCTGGCGCTCGAGCAACATGCAGCCTTGACCCAAGAGATCCAAAGCCAACTGAATGAACTCGAGCGCCAAGGTTTGACCACCATGATTCTCGGGCGTGAAACCAGCATTCTGGCATTGCTGGCGGTGGCAGACACGCCTCGAGACGACGCAAAATTGGCGGTGGGCGCCCTGCACCGCGCCGGTTTGCGCGTCGCCATGCTGACCGGAGATCGCCGCGCCGTCGCAGAGCATATCGCCAAAGATTTGGGCGTCGATGACGTTCGCGCTGAATTATTGCCCGAACAAAAGCTTGAGGTCATTGAAGACCTGAAAAATCACGGCGGCGTGGCAATGGTCGGTGATGGTGTCAACGACGCCCCCGCCCTGGCGAGCGCCGACATTGGCATTTCAATGGGTTCTGGTTCTGACGCCGCCCTCGAGAGCAGCGACGTTGTTCTGATGAAAAATGACCTTTCACGTCTTGCAGGGGCGATTCAACTCGCTCGAGCCGCCAGCAACATGGTGCGATTTAACTTGACCTTTGCGCTCGGTGTGATCGTGATTATGGGATTTTTAGCGCTGCTGGGAAAAGTGCCGCTGCCCCTTGGCGTGATTGCCCATGAGGGCGGCACGGTGTTTGTGGTCCTCAACGGGATTCGGTTGTTGGCGCATCCCGTGAAGGCACAAGATTTCTCGAGCAAACCACAACACCCTGAATGAGGCTGTGTTGACGTTCGGGCACAAAGTGCGACAAATTTGTGAACCGTTCGGCGCGTACTTCAAAGGTTTCCTGGCGCAAGTCAAGCTCGAGCCGTGCAGGTCAGCAGCCTGGAAGGTTTACGAACTCTGTCAGCCGAAATCTTTCCAGAAGTCTCGCTGGCGGGTGTGGAAACGGGCGCAGATGTTGATGGGCATGAGGCGCTTTGACGATCATGCAGTGAATTTTTAGCCATTATCGTTGCCACTGATTCGCCCGAACATTCTGCTCCGCCAGCCGAGCCGTCTCCTCGATTCTCTTGGCGCGAGTTTCGGGTTTTTTGGCATTTACAATCCACTGCAAAATCCCGCTTTTGATTGATTTTGGAAAAGCCGCAAAATTGGCTGTGGCGCTTGAGAATCCTGCCAGCGCTTTTTGTAGATCAGCGGGAATCTCGAGGGCTTCAACACCATCAAGTTTTTCCCATGAGCCATCCTTTTTGGCGGCATCAATTTTGGTTAAACCCGCACTCATCATCAAACCTTGCTCGAGCAGCCGCGCAATGCGTTCCTTGTTGGGTTTTGACCAGCCCGATCTGGCTTTGCGCGGCGAGAAGTACAGCATCGAATGGTGAAGGTCAAACTTGCCTGGTTTGCTGTCCACCCAACCAAAACACAGCGCCTCTTCGACCTGATCGTTGTACGAGAGCGGGCGCGAACCCGAAGATTTTTTGTCAAACACCAACCTCACGCCAGTTTCTTGGTCTTGGTGTTCGAGCAACCACGCCCGCCACTCGGCTCGGGATTGGGCGTAAAATTGATCGGGAAGTAATTTGAGCTGCATCAAAATCTATTTTACAAAAGGTTTTGCTCGAGTAAAGCCAGCACCTCTCGGTTGCGCTCGAGAATCGCCGTCCGTTCGCTGGGATCGCGTTTGTTCCAGTTTGAAATCGGAATGCCCATGCGTGGATTGTTTTTAAACATTGCGGCGTGACGGTCTATAAAATCCCAGTACAAACTCGAGAAAGGACAGGCAGTAACGCCAGTGGTCAGTTTGGGATTAAAGGCACAGGTTTTGCAATGGTTACTCATGCGCGAAATGTACGCGCCACCCGCGATGTAAGGCTTGCTGGTGAAACCACCCGCGTTGGCGTACTGACTCATGCCGATCACGTTGGGCGTGACCACCCAATCAAACGCATCCACGTACAGGGTGAGAAACCAATCGTTGATGGCTTGCGGCGAAATTCCTGCCAGCAGTGCAAAATTTCCAAGCACCATCAAACGCTGAATATGATGCGTGTGACCAGTCGCCAAGACTTGTGTGACGGCACTCGAGATGCAGCGCATTTTGGTCTTGCCCGTCCAGTAAAAATCTGGCAATGCACGGCTCGCGTTCAATTGATTCTCGAGCCGCAAAGCGGGCATTTGCCGGCGGTAGACGTGGTGCATGAATTCGCGCCAGCCCAAAATTTGACGGGTAAAACCTTCAATACTTTGCAGTGGCACATTGTTTTCTGGTTTGGCGGCAAACTCGAGCGCCGCAATGCAAACTTCCCTGGCGGACAACAAACCAATGTTGATCGCGGGTGAAAGTAAACTGTGGTAGAGCTGGTCTTCGCCCTCAACCAGCGCGTCTTCAAACGGTCCAAAAAGCGCGAGCCGATGCTCGAGAAAATGGGTTAGGGCTTGCAACGCCTGATCTCGAGTGACCGCCCAATTGAAACCCTCCAGACTGCCAGGATGTGCCTTGAACATCCCTTCCACCCAATCCAGCGCCTCGAGCGTGATGGCATCGGGCGTAAACTCGAGTTTGGGGGGGAACTGATGCCCAGGTTTGGGAACTTGACGGTTGTCGGCATCAAAATTCCAAGCGCCACCTTTGGGGTCTTGACCATCCATCAACCAGCCGGTTTTCTTGCGCATTTGGCGGTAAAAGAATTCCATGCGCCATTCTTTTTTGCCTTGCGCCCAGGCATCAAAATCTGTGTTTGTAGACAGCCAGAGTGGATTGGCGAAAATCTCGAGCGTTCCGCCAAGTTGCGAAACAATTTCAGACAAACTCGAATCCATGCCAAAATCGCTGGGCTGCATCAGACCAAGCTCGAGCCTTGGAAATTCGTCAAAATGCGCTTTCAGACCATCCGAAAAAGCCTCGCAACTTCGGTAATGCACCCTGAAACCTGATTGCTCGAGTTCGAGCCGAAAGTGCCGCATGGCAGCATAAACCAACGCCAATTTTTGCTTGTGAAAACCATACGTTCGCCCTCGGGTTGTGCTCTCGAGCATCAAAAACTGTGTATTGTCAGGATTGAACGCCCCGAAAACCTCGAGGTTGAGTTGATCGCCAAAAATCAGAATGTGCTGCACGGCTTTAGGGTATATGAACCCAGCCCAGGATGCTGCACTCTAGAACGCAATCGCAAACCAATTCCGACTATTCTGCTCGGACTAAATCTTAAGAACGCCCGTGCTTGACGCAAACAAAAGTGTTTGCCATACTGTCCCTACTCAGGACGAAATACCCATCGCCACCTCGAGAATCTGCTAAACTGCTCACAGTACCCAAGGAGGAAACAACATGGCTCACATTATCGGACAACCCTGCATCGGAACAAAAGACAGCGCCTGCGTCGAAGTTTGCCCAGTCGAGTGCATCTACGAAGGTGACGATCAATTCTTCATTCACCCAGACGAGTGCATTGATTGCGGCGCTTGCGTCCCAGCCTGCCCAGTCAGCGCGATCTACCCAGAAGAAGACACCCCAGCCGATCAACAAAGCTTCATTGCCAAAAACCGCGTTTATTTTGGTCTGTAAGCCTCATCAGAACTTGAGAAACCCCGCGTGTGCGGGGTTCTTTCATTTGTACTCGAGCCTTAAACCTTACCGTTAAAAGCTGGATTGACGAATCTTTCGGTAACAATTTCAAACTCGACGCCCCAGAACTGCTCGCCACCATCACACACAACCACCGCTCGAGAGCGCCACTTCGGGTCTACATTTGACGGGAAGAGGTTGACGTAAATGATCTTGCGACCAGCCGCAACAAAACCTGCGTACTGTCGATAAAAGCTCGAGCGCAATCCGTTCAGTGGTTTGAGCGTTTTTTGAAATTTTGGTAGTTTTGTCTCGAGTAGCACGATTTGCGTTTTTGATGGTGTCCATTGTGCCGTCACTCTTTGCGGTGTGGCTCGAGAGCATTGCCGCAACAAGACTTTGGCTTCCTGACCTTTTAAAACAGCACCGTAAGTTTGCCAACTCAAGTTTGGCGCGGCTTGCGCGGTAAAGACCAACAAGAAAACCAGAATCAAGATTCGCATGTTTTCAATTTAGAGCACGAACCTGAAATGAGCGTGTTGTGAAATCTCTAACGATCTGAATTCAATTCAGTAATGCTCGAGCACCCATTCGAGGGCTTTTTGTGCATCAACAGCGACATCTGGAAAAACACCATGTCGATTGTCAAAACCACCAGGTCTAACCCAGAAAGTGGTAGATACTGTCGCTTCAAGTTGCGTGTTGGGCAATTTAAACACGCAATAGTCGCCAAAATCTGTGGGATTGCCTCGAGTTTCCTGACCAACCAACGTTCCTAATTTCAAATCTTTGATGGTTGCCGCAAAAGACACGGCGCTCGAGAAAGTCGGATAGGCGATTAAAACAAAAACGTTCCCAAAAAAACGCAAAGGATTTGGAGCAGGTTTATGCCAAGCTTCTTCGGCTTTGTAAACAGAACCAATCGTTTGACCATCTGCCCAAGGTAAATTCCCGCCATGAGATAAAAACCAAGTTCTTGCTTGATTTGAAACTTTCACCTCATATCTCGAGAATTGACGGTAAGGCTGATCGGTAATGTATTCTAATAAGGCGTCACCCAAAACAGAATTGCCGCCACCATTGTATCGAAGGTCAACAATTAAATTTTGAACCCCTTGGGATTTGATTTCCAAAAACGTGGTTTTCAAGAAGGTTTGAAAACGCTCAAGGTTCTCAAACGAACGAAAATCAATCAGACCGAAACCCTGTTTTGGCACAGAGAAACGGTAAAATTCCGCGCTGCCGTCGTTATTGACACCTGCTTTTTTGCGGCTGACCTCAGGAGGAATAACCTGCGTGTGTCCGTCCTCAAATTGATTGACGAATGGGTCAACCAGCTCGAAAAATTCTTGAACCGTCAACGCACTCGAGAGTTGATTCTCGAGTTTGCGCCTTGCGTATTCAACCTCTGTTTTGTTAAACCGCAAGTACAAATTTGGGTGAACCTCTTCAAACGTGGTCAGCATGAACTCGAGGTCGGTTTTCATTTGCTCGGGCGAAAATTTTCGCTCTTGGGCTTGAGAGGTGAGATTCAAGACCAGAATCAGGCTTATGGCTATGAAACCCCAGCGTTTCATCAAAACCTCCACTCGCAAATCTCGAGTTTAACGGGGTTTAAACGTCAGTAACCGCAGCGCATTCGCCGTTACCAGCGCCGTCGCACCCGTGTCAGACAGAATCGCCATCCACAGATTGGTCAATCCAAGCATGGTCGTGACCAGAAAAATCGCTTTCAACCCAAGCGCAAAAACAATGTTCTGTCGAATGTTGCCCATCACCGCCCTCGAGAGCCTGACCAGATCAACCACGCCCATCACCGAATTTCGCAAAAGCGCCGCGTTCGCCGTCTCGAGCGCCACGTCCGTACCACCGCCCATCGCAATGCCAACGTCGCTGGCTGCCAGCGCAGGTGCGTCGTTGATGCCGTCCCCGATCATGGCGACACTGCCCTGTTTTTTGAATTCGGTGATGAGTTTGAGTTTGTCCTCTGGCATCAATTCGGCTCGCACGTCCAAACCGAGCGTGTCGGCTATCGCCTTGCCCGTGCGGGCGTTGTCTCCCGTCAGCATGACGCTCGAGATTCCAAGGGCTTTGAGATCGCTTATGGCTTGACGCGCATCGTCTCGAGGTTCATCCCGAATGGCGATCAGGGCGAGGGCTTGATCGTTCTCGAGTAACACCACCACGGTTTTACCGCTTTGCTCGAGCGTACTAATCTGGGTGCTCACCTGGCTCGAGAAACTGGTTCGTTCCGCCGCGTATTTCGGTGAACCCACCGCAACGTTTCGCCCGTCAATGTTGCCAATCGCGGCTTGTCCCTGAATTGCTTTCGCATCGGTCACAGTTGGCAGCCCGAGCTTTTGCGCTTTGGCTTCGTCAACGATGGCTTTGGCGAGCGGGTGGTTTGAGCTTGATTCCACCCCAGCCGCCAACCTGAGTACATCCGATTCGTTTCCTTGCAATGCGATAATGTCGGTGACTCGAGGTTTGCCTGCGGTTAACGTGCCTGTCTTGTCAAAGGCAATGGTTTTGATGCTGCCAATGGTTTCGAGCACCCCGCCGCCCTTGATCAACAAACCGCGACGTGCGCCGCTCGAGAGTCCAGAGGTGATCGCGGCTGGCACGGACAGCACCAAGGCGCATGGGCAGCCGATCAAAATCAAACTGATGCCCTTGTACAGCCAGGTGTGCCATTCGCCGTTCAACAACAACGGCGGAACGAGCGTGACCAGCAACGCCACCACCAAAACGCCAGGCGTCCAGTACCTCGAGAAACGGTCAATAAACCGTGCCGTCTGACCCTTGCCGTCCTCGGCTTCCTCGACCAGTTTGATGATGCGGGCGATGGTGTTGTCGCTGGCGGCTTTATCGACCCGAACCTCGAGCGACCCATCGGTGTTGATGCTGCCCGCAAAGACCGTATCGCCAATGGTTTTGTCCACTGGCACGCTCTCGCCGGTCACGGGTGAATCGTCCAAACTGGAAGCCCCCGTCATGATTGTGCCGTCCGCAGGGACTCGAGCGCCAGGGACGACCCGCACAAGTTGCCCAACTTTCAGGGATTCGGCTGGAACTTCCCGCGCTTGACCGTTCTCAAGTACCAATGCGGTTTTGGGGGCGAGTGCGGCGAGGGCTTTGATGCCTGCCCTGGCGCGACCCGCCGCGATGCCCTCGAGCAATTCACCGATGGCGAAGAAGAATACGACCACCGCACCTTCGGGCGCTTGACCGATTGCAATTGCCCCAACAGCAGCAATGGTCACAAGTGTATTGATGCTGAACGGATCGCCAAAGCGAATTCCAGCCCAGGCTTTGAGCGCCAGTGGATACGTGCCAAGCAAGGTTGCGGCAATGTACCCCCAGTTGGCAAGTTGAGGCTCGAGGAACCCAAAGCCGTAAGCGAGGATGAGCAGGATGCCACTGATGACGACCAGACGACCTTGTTTGGTGTTGTACCAGGTTTTGCCCTCATCGCTTGGGTCGTGATGATCGTGACTCGCCTCACCGTGACCAGTGTCGGTTTCACCTGCATGATCGTGACCGTCATGGTCTTCGTGGTGCTCGTGTCCAGTCTCATCGTGTGCAGGGTTTGGGCTTCCATCGGCTTTGAGTTTGGCTTCATAACCGAGCGCACGAATGTTGCGCTCCAAGGTTGCTCGAGGGGTGCAGGTTTCGTCAAGTGTGAGTGCCAGGGTTTGCGCGGTGAAATTGACTTTGCCTTCACTTGCGCCAGGGGTTCTGGAAACAACGGTTTCGATTTTGCGGGCGCAATCGGCGCAGTCCATGCCATCCACGAAATAGCGCAACTCGCTGGGAGTTGGGGTGGGATTGTTTGGGTTTGGTTGACTCATACTGACCTCCAAACTCGAGGCTGACCCGAGATGTCTTTTGAGTCTAACAGATTTAAGCCGTCTGGAACGCTGTTGGGAACGAATTCTCAATAAGAAACGTATGCGCTAACATGTCATTCGTCACCTCAGGAGGATCAATGGAACAACCAGGAATTTGGACCCGAGTGCTCGCTTTTGTGAAAGGCGAAGTCAACACCGACCTGCTCGAGGCATTCAGACGTGCGGGCGCGACCATTCACGAGCAGCTCGACCGCGCCGAAAAAACCCGTTTTGAACTCAAATCCGATGGGCACAACGCGTGGACTGCGGACACTGCCGCTCAACTCGAGCTTTTGTGCACCTGGAATGCCTTTGCGCTGCAAACCTTGGGTGATGGGTTTCTGGATTCCGATTACGCCGCCGATCCGAGCACAATAGGGTTTGTGCCGCAAATCACTGCCGAGCAAGCCCAAGGCTTTTACGATCAGGTCGAGCGCTGGCTGTCACGGGCGCGTCAGGCGGGCAGCAACTCGAGTTACCAGATCGACGTGGACCTGCCAGCAACCCTGCCACCCTGGTCAGAGGTCGAACCTTGCCCCGGACCGCACCTCGAGGCACTCATGGGCGCTCTGAAAGCCATTCGTCCGCGTTTGGAGGGTTTGTTCGCAAATTTTGAAAAAGACGGCACGCCACAGGAGCAGCAAAAAACCCTGGAGTATTTGCGGCAACTGCTGGCACAAGCCAACACCAAAACCGATTACGTGGACAGTTTGTACCAGCCCAGAGCCAGTCAAGAATTGCACGAACGCATCGAAGAGCACGTTCAAAAGGCGCTCGAGATTTATTACACCATCGGGCAGTGCCTTGCCATGCCAAACCTTGCCAATCACGCCAAATCGAGCAGATCACCCGTTTTAAACTCGAGCCACAAACTACCACCCCTGCCCAACCAGCCTGGTTTTGACATGTGGGTCATGACCGACCCGAAAGCGGTTTCAACCCTCAAAAAAGATGCTCGAGCCGTGATTGTCATGAAAGAAATGTGGCATTACAACCCCAATCCTCAAAAAACCCTGGAAATCTGGACGGAGATTGAAAACGCCCGCAGACGCGGCGATATCGATTACGCGCACTACCCAAACGGCAGCCGCGTCGGACATTATTTTTGCACGCCGTGGGCACCAATTTACGTGGCAAAACGCCCAGTGACGATTGCGGGCGAACGCCTTGGCACGTCACAACAATTTGCTTTTGAGGTCGCCGCCGAAGGCGTGCTGGTCGGTGAAGAATTCAAACTCGAGATTGTGAAGGGGAATTTTAAACCCTCAGAATTGGATTACTGCGACCCTCGAGAGTCCTGTCCGCACGACGATTAAACCCAGGAATTGTAAAGCGAAACACGTAAGCAAACTACGCTTACTGTTATGGTAAGATCATGCCAACAGGAATCCTCAGCAGTAAAAATCAATTGACCGTTCCCGCCAGCGTGCGGCAGCAAATCGGGTTAAAAGCAGGTGATACTGTCGAATACCACATTGAAAATGGTGTGCTCGAGATTCACAAAGTTCGTCGTGATGTCGCTAAAGTTCTGGCTGATTACCTTGAGAAATACGATTGGAGCGAACTCGAGCAAGAAACAAAAGGCGATTCTGTAGCATTCGTTCGTGAAATGCGCGGCTGGGACAAGAATGATTAGTTTAGACAGCAACATTGTTTTTTCGGCGTTTAATGTCAACGACGCAAACCACACTCGAGCCGTGAACCTCATTTCAAAATACGCAGCCATTGAGGGACTGATTATCTCACCAATGGTTTTTGCCGAATTAAACGCATCAAAACTTCGTGCCAAATTGATTCAGTTTCTTGCAGACTGCGAAATCGAGGTTCTTTGGGATGTACCCCAGACGATCTGGGAACGGGCGGGAATTGCTTTTGGTGAATACGCAAAAAAACGTCTGGCTGGGATTTTACCGCGCAGGATACTGGCGGACTTCTTGATCGGTGCTCATGCCGAACAGCACAACCTTAAAATCATGACCTTTGACTTAACTGCCTACAGCACCGTGTTCCCAGCACTAGAATTAATCGCTTGATTCAGAATGTTGTTCATCACAGCTTTTCGTCAAACAGATATTGAATCTAAACTCGAGCTTCAACCCCGTTTTTGCTCGAGCATCCAGGCGAACACTTTCGGATTCGCATAGGTTTTGCTCCAGGAATCGTGTTTGGCGTGTTTGTAAATCTTAAATTTCACGCGCTTGCTGCCGTATTTTTGCAGCGCCTTGACCATTCTTTCGCTGTACTCGGGCGGCACAACATCATCTTTCGCACCGTGAAAAACCCAAACTGGCAGGTGCGTGATTGAACGGGTGAAAATCGGTTCGCCGCCGCCACAAATCGGCACGATGGCGGCAAAACGCTTTGGGTTACGGATTGCCAATTCCCAGGTCGCAAAACCACCCATGCTCAAACCGGTGACATAAATTCGGTCTGGGTCAACGTGCAAGGTTTTCTCAAGATGATCAAGCAAAACGCCCAGCGCTTCGGTATCCCACCAAGTATCGCTTGCGCACTGCGGACTGACGACAATGCACGGTAATTCCAGCCCAGCCTCGAGCAACTTGGGCAGCCCGTGTAATTTGATGTTCTCGAGGTCGCTGCCACGTTCGCCACTGCCATGCAAAAACAGAATCAAAGGAAATGATTCTTTGCTGGCACGGTAGCCTTTGGGCAAGGAAAGCAAATACCCGAGACGGACGTTTTTAACAACACTTACCTCGAGTTTTTGCTTGCGTTGAAATGTTGCCATTTTCGCCATGATCGAGCCTCCAATGGTTTCTCGAGCTTGAATGTAGACTGGAATGCAACATAGTATCTCATACCAAGAATACGGTTTGATGTTGGAATGGGTTTCACATCACAAGTTGAAAATAAAGCGCACAATAAAACCCAGAACTGAAAGCAACTGGAGACTGAATGCAAAAACGATTGATCGCCGCCGTGCTGCTCACCCTGGGTTTGGTGACGGTCATGGCACAATCCGAACTCACGAGTGTGCAACTCGAGGCGAGCGCTTGGGTCAAAGCCAACGCCATTCCAATCACATCCTTAAACGCCGAATCTGGACTCGATGACCTCGAGCCAGTCAAAACGTTGGTTGGTGACGCCAAAATCTTGGCGCTCGGAGAAGCCACGCACGGCACGAGTGAATTTTTTAAACTCAAACACCGAATGCTCGAGTACCTGGTGAAAAAACAAGGTTTTACGGTGTTTGCCATTGAAGGCAGTTGGGCGAGCGCCTTCGAGATCAACAAATACGTCATGGGCGGTAATGATTCTATTGCCTCGCCTCGCTCGGACAAGGGAGGCAACGCTCGAGATTTGCTGAACAAGTACGCCCGAGTGATGTGGCCATGGCGTGTGACCGAAGTGCTGGATTTGATCGAATGGATGCGGGTGTATAACGCTCAGTCCGACACCGCCATCAAAGTGCAATTCACGGGTTTTGACATGCAAGAACCCGTTCCAGCCGTGGATTGGCTGAGCGATTACCTGGAACGTGCGGGTTCAGATCAGCTTGCTCGAGTGGAGGATTTGCTGGGCTGCATTCGGTTTTCGCTGAACAATATTCTGGCAGTTTCACGTTACACCAGCGCCAGTGTTCAAGGCGCTCGAACCTGCGAGAACAACATTGGTATCGTCAAAAAAATCCTCGACAACCGCCGCAAAACGTTTGAGCCAAAACTTGGCACGCTCGAGTTTAATCAGGCTTTGCAAATGCAAAAAGTGCTCGGGCAAGCCAGTGCGTATTACACCGCCAGATTCATCATGGGCGACTTGTTTGGTGCTGTGGTCATGCGCGACGAATTCATGACGCAAAACGTGGCATGGCTTGCCAAAAACTCTGGACAAAATGCCAAACTTGTGCTCTGGGCGCACAACGGACACGTGACCTTCAACCCCAACATGTCGCTGGGTTGGAAACCGATGGGCGCACGCCTGAAAGAGCGTTTCGGCTCGAGTTACAAAGTCTTCGGTTTCTCGTTTTACACGGGCGATTTTTACGCACAATTGCTCGACTCGAGCGACCCAACACGCACCCTCGCTGCAGCCGTACTCGGACTGGCAGCCAACCCCAGCATCAACCGCGTGCCAGTACCAGTCGAAAACAGTTACGAAACAGTTTTCCACGCCACAGGAATGCCGATGTTTATTCTTGGTACACAGCCTCAAAATGACAGCTCGAGCGGTGCAAAATGGTTGCAAGGACCGCACAGGCTGTACCTCGTGCCGCAAAACCTGCCCCCCTTCAAAACCCCGCCGCCCGATTGGATCAGTTACGACTCGAGGATCGGACAAGATTTTGACGCGGTGATTTATGTGGATCAGACGCATCCGAGCACGCCGTTGTAAGGGTTTCTCGAGTTAGGGTATTGCAATAACGGTTGGTCAAAACGTTTTCAAGTTTTACAACAAACTTGTTAATACTCTCAGGCGACAGGACGCTGGGCTTCTGGTCAGAATTTTCCAGCACAATTTGAGATTGGATTGCCTGCAACTCAAGCCGAAATCGTTGCGCTTGGAAATGACTTTGGGATTGCGTTGTCAAAGAGTTTGAACGAGATACCAACAACATTATTCTGCCAATGTTGTTATCGGGTGGCTACTTTTAAACGAAACGCGAACGTCAAGACCCGAGGCTTTTCAACGTCTTTGATATCAGCAATACCAAAGAGGCGCAAAGTTTGCGCCTCTTTTCAAACTTCGATCAACTTACTTTTTTACAAGCTCGAGCAAACCATACACCGCGTTCGGCACAAGCCCAAGAATCAACACTCCAGCCGCGCAAACCACCAGTAAAACCCTGGTTGAACGTCCACTGAAATCTGGCAGCACGGTCACTCGAGGACGGAAGTACATCAGACCGATTGGGCGCAAGTAATACGCCAGTGAAACCGCACTGGTCAGCGCCGCCAGAATCACCAAGCCATAATAACCACTGCTGGCGGCGGCAGAAAAAATCAGGTACTTGCCGATAAAGCCACCCAATGGCGGAATGCCAGCGAGTGACAGCAAGAAGAACGTCAGGGTCGCCGCCAGCAAAGGCTTGCTGCTGCCAAGTCCTGCCAGGCTCTCAATCTCGAGTCCGTCATCGTCTTTGGAAAGCACGTTTAAGACTGCGAAAGCGCCAGCGTTCATGAGGGTGTAAATGCCAAGGTAGTACAGGGCGCTCGAGAAACCCTGGCTTGGACTTGCGAGCACCGCTAGCCCGACGTATCCCGCGTGGGCGACGCTCGAGTATGCCAGCATTCGTTTGAGATTGCTTTGACGCAGGGCGGCGAGGTTGCCGATCATTAAAGTTAAAGCAATTAAGAATTGCAGTGGCGTTTGCCAGCCCGAAACGTTTTGCAATGCCAGCCCGAAAATATGCAGGAAACCGGCGAAAGCGGCGGCTTTCACGGCAACGCTCATAAATTGCGTGACCACGGTTGGAGCGCCCGTGTAAACATCTGGCGTCCACTGATGAAACGGTGCCATGGCAACTTTAAAACCAAAACCGATCAAAATAAACAACGCACCCACTGCGGCGATGCTCGAGTTTTTAAATTCTGGTGAAAGGACGGCTGTATTGATCGCCTCGAGTCCGAATTTGCCCGTCGCACCGAACACCAGCGCAATCCCAAAAATCAATATGGCACTGGCGAACCCCCCGAGCAGGAAGTATTTCATACCCGCCTCTTCGCTTTTGGCGGTTTCCTGGAAGCTCGAGAGGACGTACACGCCAAGGCTCATGACTTCAAAACCGATCAGCAGCACGATCAGGTCGTGGGCGCTTGCCAGCAACATTGTGCCTGAGACGGCGTACAACAAAATTGCGAAGAATTCGGCTTGCATCGTGCCGCCGCGCTTGGCAACATCCACGCTCGAGATGACGGCGATCAGAGCGCCAACAATCAGCACAATGCCAAACCCGAGCGCGAAATTGTCGCTTCGGTACGCGCCGTAGAAGCTCGAGAGGTTTGTGTTCCACAAACCAATACTGGCAGCCAGAGCCACCAGAAGTCCGACGGCTGAAAGTCCAGCTATCGCTTTTCTCGAGACGTAAAACGGCAGAATGGTGGCGAAAACGGCGGTCAGCAAAACCGTGATGAACGGCAGCATCGAGTAGTAATTGACATCAGGTGCAACGAAGTTCATCACTTACCCCCCAAAAGTCCAGCGACGGCTTGAACGCTAGGCTCGAGCAGTTTTAACGCAGAACCCGAGAACACGCCAAAGAACACGGTGACTGCCAGAATCGGTACGAGCACAAACCAATCCCTGGCATTTAATTCTGGGATTGTTGTTGTGGTTTCCTCGAGCCAGGTGCGTTGATACGCGGTCAGGGCGAAGGCGGCGGAAGCGATCACAGTTGAGACTGCCAGCGCGGTTGCCCAAGGGTTGGCTTGGTACGCGCCCAGAAACACGCTGAACTCGCCGATAAAACCTGCCAAACCAGGCACGCCGATACTGGCAAACCACAGCACCAGCGCCACACCCGCGAAGGCTGGGGCACTGGCGGCAAGACCGCGAACATGCCCAATCTCGAGGGCTTGCGAGGTGGTTTTTTCGTTTTGGACATCTTTATTGAGGCGTTCCTCGAGCATTCCAACAATCAAAAACAGTGCGCTCGAGTAAACCCCTTGGAAGGCAAGCAAGAACAACGCGCCAGCCATGCCGATGGGATTGAGGCTGAACATACCAAGGGCAACCAATCCCATGTGCGACAAACCAGCATACGCCAGTAAACGCTTGAAGTCCTTGCTCGAGAAAGCGATCCAAGCGCCGTACAGTGCGGTGAAGGCAGCCAAGAACATGAAAACCCATTGCAAGTTTTGCGCGGCGGCAGGAAACAGTGGCAGGGCGAACCTGAACAGACCGTAACCACCAACTTTGTACAGCGTTCCCATGACATCCGCAACACCAGAAGAATGGTTCTCGGCGTGAAAGTCTGGCAACCAGTTGTGAAGCGGAAACAACGGCAGTTTGACAGCGAATGCCGCCACAAAACCCAAGAACAACCAAGTCTGAGTCTCGAGGTCAAGCTGCGAGGTGCGTCCGAATAACTCGAGGAAGTCAAAGCTTGGCGAGTTAGAGTAAAGTTTGGTGGCAATGATACTGACGAGCATTAAAAGACCGCCGAAAATCGTGTAAAGCGCCATTTTCGTTAATGCGCGAACCCGATTTTTGCGCCCGTACAAGCCAAGCATAAACAGGCTTGGCACAAGGGTCGCCTCGAAGAAGACGTAAAACAAAATCAAATCCCTGGCAGCAAAAATGCCCAACAAACCCGTCAGCATCGCCAGCGCGAGAGGGTACATGCCCTCGGCTTGCTGGCTGTCTTTGCGGTTTGAGAAGTAAATTAAAGTGATCGAGGTCATGAGGGTGGCGACGAGTGCCAGCAGCAAACTTGGACCATCGAAGGTCACGCTGTAAAAGATACCAGCGCCAGGAATCCAAGGGGTGCGGTACACGGTGTCAATCTTGGCAATCCAAACCACGGCGGTCAGTGCGAACGAAGCCAGCGCCGCAAAAATCGAGATTGAAGCTCGAGCTTGACCGCGCAAAAAAAGCCCAATCAGCGCGAACAGAAGCGGGATAAAAATGATCAGGTGAATCATGCGAAGCTCCTTAACGCCAAGTACCCAACCAGAATCGCCGTGCCGAGCAGCACCGCAATCGCGTAAGCCCGCACAAAACCAGACTGCCAGACGCTGAGGCTCGCACCTGCCTCGGCGGTACCGTTTGCCAGCGCACCAATGCCACGATCCAAACCGTGCGTGTCGGCAAGCTCGAGTTGTTCAGAAATAAATTTTGCAGGGGCAGAAACCGCAATGTCATAGGTTTGATCCACAAACAAGGCTTTGCGTGAGGCATTACCGAATCGTGTGGCAATCCAACCCGCGCTGTTCACACCATCTCTGGCTATAATCCATCTCGAGAAGAGGATGCCACCAACGGCTGCGGCAAGCGCCAGTGCGATCAAGATCAATTCGCCCCAAAGTGGAATTTCATGAAAACCAAGCGCGTTCGGTGCGGCTTCCTCGAGAAAACCTTCGAGCCAGTTGACGTTTTTACCCAAGAAGTGCGGGAGACCGATAAAGCCACCGACCACACTGAGCGCCGCCAGAATCCAGAGCGGTACAGTCATGACGCTCGAGCTTTCGTGCGGGTGCGCGTGACCACGGTACGTTCCCAAGAAAACCAGGCTGTACCAACGCCACATGTACCCAGCCGTTAAAAATGCCACGATCAAACCAATCGCCCAAATCGCGTAACCGCTAAAATCTCCACCAAATGGCGAGGTGAATACGCTCGAGAGAATCGCGTCTTTGCTGAAAAAACCAGCCAGCGGAATGATGCCCGCAATTGCCAGTGTGCCAATCAGCGAGACGATATGCGTGGTTGGAAGTTTTTCACGCAAGCCACCCATTTGACGAACGTCTTGTTCACCGCCAACAGCATGAATCACGCTGCCTGATGATAGGAATAAAAGCGCCTTGAAGAAAGCGTGGGTTGCCACGTGGAAGATACCGACCCAGTACGCGCCAGAACCCACCGCAATAAACATGTACCCGAGTTGCGAAACTGTGGAGTACGCCAGAATTTTCTTGATGTCAGTTTGCGCGATTGCGGAAAGTGCGCCGTAAACGGCGGTAAGTGCGCCAATCCACATCACCCAACTCGAGGCTCCTGGGGCGTTGGCGAAAATGCCGTGCGAACGTGCGACCAAATACACGCCAGCCGTGACCATCGTGGCGGCGTGAATTAAAGCTGAAACAGGGGTTGGACCCGCCATGGCGTCGGGAAGCCAAGTTGAGAGCGGCAATTGAGCACTTTTACCAGCCGCGCCCAGCAATAAAAACAACGCGGCAAGCTCGAGCGGCGGTGAACCAAACGCGATGCCCGTGCTGATGGTCGTGACGTTCGGAATGACCACACTGCCGAAACTCGAGTTGATCTCGTGAATGTTGAGCGTGTGAAAGGTCATGAACAGCAAGAACATGCCGAGCATCAAGAAGGCGTCACCAATTCGGTTGACGATAAAGGCTTTACGCGCCGCATCAGAATTTTTGACATCGGTGTACCAAAAACCGATCAGCAGGTAGGACGCGACACCCACGCCCTCCCAGCCGATAAACAAAACAGGATAAGAATCAGCAAGCACCAAAATCAGCATCATGGCAATAAAGAAATTGAGATACGCAAAAAACCTCGAGAAACCCTTGTCGCCGTGCATGTACCCAATCGCAAAGACATGAATTAAAAAACCAATGCCCGTGATGATTAAGGTCATGATGCTCGAGAGGTGATCGAGCGCGAAACCAAATTGCAAGGGTTTGCTGACCAAAACGCCTTTGGCATCGGAAACCCACATCGGCAGGAAATCCCAACGCAGCGTGTTTAAAAGTGGTTCTTTCATGGGCGAAACCTGCACGAAACCAACCACCGCCAGCACGAATGATAAAAACACCAAACTTGAGGCAAGGATGCCAGGGGTGGGTTCTTTCATGTTCTTGCCCCAGACGATCAGCACCAACCAACCCAGCAATGGCAGCACGGGCATTAAAGCGAAAAGATTATGATTGAAGTCCACAATTATCCTTTGAGGCTCGAGAGCACATCCACATTCGTGGTCGGACGCTTCTTGAATATCGCCACGATGATGCCCAGACCAATTGCCACCTCGGCAGCCGCCAGGGTCAAAATAATGAACACCGCACTCTGTGCCAGCAGATCACCCCAGGCTCGAGAGAACGCCACCAACGCCAGATTCGCGGCGTTCAGCATCAACTCGACGCACAAGAACATCTGAATCGCAGAGCGGCGCGTGAGAAAACCAACCGCGCCAATTGAAAATAAAATCGCGGCAAGCGCAATGTAATACTGCGTTTCAACCATTCAAGCCACCACCTTTGCAGGATTACTCGAGGTTTCGTCGCTATAAGCATTGTCGGTGGCGTGTTCAGAGGTTGTCTCGAGCGCCTCGTTGTGCGCAGGTTGACGGTGCACCAGTGACACCGCACCGATTGCCGCAATCAGCAGCAAAATGCTGACCGCTTCAAACGGCAGCAAGAACTTGGTGAATAACGTCTCACCAATTGCACCAGGCGTACCGCCTTGAAGGGCTGCGGTTGCCGTCTCGAGGTTCTTGGGGGCTTTGAATTGAAAGGCTGTGAACGCGAGTGCCGCCGCCAGAACAATACCGCCCGCAATCGCCACGGGTTGAACCCACGGCAGTGGGTCAGCGCCCGACATTTGCGACTCGTTAAGCAGCATAATCACGAACAAAAACAAGACCATGATCGCACCCGCGTACACCATCACTTGCACCGACGCGAGAAACTGCGCGTGCAAGGTCACGTACATCATCGCCAGCGTCAACAACGTACCCACAAGCGACAGCGCCGAGTAAATACCACTCTTAAACGAAATCGTGCCAATCGCCCCAGCAATCGCCAACACCGCCAAAATCACAAAAACCACCATCAGCGTTTCACCTCATTTAACTCGAGGTTCGGTTTCACGCCCACACCAGACCCTGGAATGGTTGCCACGCTGCTCGAGCGATTCTTGTTCGCATTGATGGCTTCCTCGACCTCACGGCGCGGTGTGACCACAAAACCGCGTTTGACGGGCTTGGTGTTCTTCGCAGCCTCACGACGTTGCGGCTTGCTGCCCTCGACACCCACGATCATGTCCTCTTTGCCGTACACCATGTCACGCGTTTTGTAATCTGCCATTTCGAATTCATTGCCCAAAATGACCGCACCCGTCGGACAAGCCTCTTCGCACATGCCGCAAAAAATGCAGCGCAACATGTTGATCTCGTAAACGCTCGCGTGACGTTCACCCGCGCTGAGGGTATTGGTTGGCGTGTTTTCAGCCGCCTCGACGTAAATCGCGTAAGCCGGACAAGCCGCCGCACAAAGCGAGCAGCCAATGCACTTCTCGAGTCCGTTCGCATGACGCGTGAGGATGTGACGACCACGGTACCGTGGTTGCAATCTGGCTGGCGTTTCGGGGTAAGACACCGTGACAGGCTTGGTGAAAAGCTTGCCCAGTGTGACCCCCATTCCTTTGGCTATCTCGAGAACACCCACGTTAGTTACCTCCTAGGACTTTCAAAACAAGAATTATTGCAAAAATTACAAACATACCAATCATTGTTCCTATTATTTGAATTATAAGGTAGTTTTTTGCTTTATTTCTTTCATCAAATGGAGCAATCCTCCATAAATAGCAAACGGGATCAGCCATCCTAAAATGTTCTCAAAAAGAGAACGATCTTTAATTCGTAGAATATCACCCGCCCAAGGTTCAAATCCGAAAACACAAATAGTTCCAATTGTATAAAGAAAAATTCCTTTGAGATAACTTTCTAAAGATTTATTTGCATCTTCAAAATCAAAAATCACTTTGTGTTCTCCTCAAAAATTCTGTTCAATCCCTCGCCACCGCTCGAGTTTTCACGTCCACCTTCTGTTAATCTCGAGGTCATGAAGGTTCTACATTTCTGAACAGCGCAAACTCTTTGTTCTTTGAATCAAAATAAGTCACGAATTGCTCGAAAAAATTTTGATGTCCAAATAAAATCCGAACACGGTCATTGTCAAGCCAGCAAAACGACAACGGAACATCAAGAAACGAGCCAATACTCACATCCATGACAACGGTTCGAGTTGCTCCACTGGCATTTCCACCAATTTCTGGACCTTCGAGAAAATCCTCCCAATTCAAACCCAAACGCAATCCAACACTGTATGGGAGAACATTCACTGCTGCGCCAGTATCCACCAAAACCCAAGTATCAACAGGAATACTCGAAAACTGAAGACGTACCCAAACGAGAGGCATACTCGAGCGTGGTGTGACTTGTTGATACGGGAACTTGACATAACTCATACTTTTAGACTTTGCACCAATTCTTGAAATGGGTTGGGGGGTTCTGGTAGATCAGCAGAAACACGTAAATCAAACTTCTGACCAGCCCAACGTTCTGCTGCTTTGAAACTCAATTTCATTAAGCGATTTTTCCGAAGTGCAGCCAATAATTCATCAAGTTCTTCCTTGGAAAAATCTTGAATTTCTTCAATCATTTGCTCAACGCTCATAACGCACCTCCAAACCTATTCTATTCAATCCCCTGCCACCGCTCGAGTTTTCACATCCACTTTCTGCCAATCTCGAGAACCCGAGAACACAATCATGGCAATCACGACAAGCACACTAAAAATTCCCAAATACCAAAGACTCGAGTTTGGCAGAAAAGCTTTGTACGCGGCGGTTGCCAGGGTGTTCATGAGTGCCACGGGAAACAAGAATTTCCAACCGAATTGCTGGAGTTTGTCGTACCTCATGCGGGGCAGCGTGGCGCGAACCCAGATGAAAATAAACAACCACAAGGCAATTTTGGCGAACAACCAGATAAACGGAATGTTCGCAATGGTTTCGCCCAAGAAAGCGGGTCCTTTGAAACCACCCATGAACAAGGTGCTGATGACCGCGCTGGCGGTAATCATGTTCACGTACTCCGCCATCTGAAACAACGCCCATTTGATGCTCGAGTATTCGGTCAAGTACCCCGCGACCAGTTCTTGTTCGGCTTCGGGAAGGTCAAATGGCGTGCGGTTGGTTTCGGCGAAGCTCGAGATGACAAAAGTCACGAACGCCACGCCTTGGAACAAGATCAGAATGCCGTGTTCGGCTTGCCAGTTGACAATGCCGACAAGGTTCATTGTGCCTGTCAGCATGAGAAGCCCAAGCACACTTAAACCCTGCCCGAGTTCGTAAGAAATAATTTGGGCGCTCGAGCGCAACCCACCAAAGAGCGGGTATTTGCTGCCCGAAGACCAACCCGCCAGGAAGATACCGTACACGCCCATGCTGGTGGTTGCCAGAATGAACAGCAAGCCAATGTCGAGGTTAAACACCCACGGGTCTTGCCCAAACAGTGATCCTGCTGGTCCGGCGGGAATTGCCCCAAACGCCGAGAGCGCCATGGTGATGGCAATAAAAGGCGCAAGCCAGAAAATGATTTTGTCGGCAGCAGTGACAACCAAATCCTCTTTGAAAATGGATTTGATCGCATCCGCAACGGGTTGCAACAAACCGAGTGGACCGACGCGGTTAGGACCGGCGCGAATTTGGAAACGTGCCAGCAAACGACGCTCGATTAAGGTCATGTAGGCGAAGGTAGTCAGCAGCCCAAGGACAACACCAACAGCTTTTAAAAGTGTGAGAAGGATATCAGTTAACATTCATGCCACCTCGAGAATCTTGCATCTGCACTTGAGCGTACCAAAAACAGTCTCGTCAACATCAATCGTCACCACTTGCTGCCATCGCCACCTTCAAAACGGCACTCGAGCCGACCACGTCACCCTCGAGCGCGGGAAGGCTTGGAACGCTGGCGGTGTTGAAGACTCGAGCGATCACAGTGCGGTCTTGTCCGTTCACATTCACCTCGAGTTTCTCGCCGTCTTTCACACCAAACTTGCTGGCGTCGGTGCTCGAGAGCATCAGGTTGTCCAGCCCAATGGATTCCCGAACCCGAGCACTGCCTATCAGCATTTTTTCTTGCCACATGCGCGGAGTCAGCAGCACGTCTCCCCCACCAAAGCGCAAGGTCGCGGCGGCTTTGGCGGTTGGTTTCTTGCTTGGGAACACACCCTCGAGCGGAATGTTTTCAAAATCCAGTCCAAAGCGGGTGTTCAGTTCGCGCCCTGCGCTGCGCGTTCCACGAATCTCGAGTTTGACATCGAGCGCATCTGCGAGGGCTGAGATTGCGCCGATCAAATCCATGCTCTCGCCACCGTTGACGGCAGCCTGTTGAACTGGCAGGAAGCGTCCCTCGAGGTTGACGGTGGTGCCGCGTTTCTCGTAATTGCTGGCTTGGGGCAGGACAACATCGGCTTTGAGTGCCGCGCCAACCAGTTGCGTGGTGTGAACCACCAGAAACTCGAGGTCTTTGGGGCGGTCTGCCGCGTAACCTGAGATGAACGCGGTTTTCAAACCTTCAAACTGCCCGTAAGTCCGTCCATTTTGCCCTGGGGTTAAATTTAGAAACTCGAGTCCCGCGCCATTTGCCGCCGCAGGAATCGGCAAGATTTTTGCGCCCAGTTTTGCGGCTGCCGCCAGCACACTTGCCGCGTCGCTGGCGAGAGCAAATGAACCAAGCACGATCACTGCATTTTTTGCGCCAGCCAAGAGTTTTGCGGCGCTCGAGATGGCAGGAGTGGTCTCAAAGTTCGAGTTTGATTTGCTTGCCAGCAGTTGTTTCAGAAGCTCGAGTTCGCCGCCAATCGCGTAAACCTCGCTGATGCCCGCGTGTTCCATTTGCTTGACCCGAATTGGCGCGAACACCGCCAGCTTGTTGCGCTTGCGATCCATACGTTCTTTCAGGCGCAAATCTGCCAGCGCCGTGCCGTGGTTGTACTTCAAGTCGCTGACCACGCCCTTCAACATCTCTTCAATTCGCAGGTACGTCGTGCCAGATTCCTCATACAAATCCGCACCAATCACAATCACCGCATCGGCTCGAGCCAGCTCGTCCAAGGTTGGACGGTTGACGCTCGAGAGTGCCGCATTCAAACGTGGGAAGTGATCCACGTTGATTGTACCGAGTGCCGCCGCAAATTTCTCGAGTGCCACACCCTCCTCGAGCGTGATGTCCGCACTCGAGTACACGCCAAGTTTGGTTTTATCGGTGCTGATGAGTCCAGCTTTGATGGCTGCGACCGCCTCATCCCAGCTTGCAGGCTCGAGTTTGCCATTCTTACGCACCAACGGCGTTTTGAGTCTTGAGTCTGCATCCACCCACTCGTGACCATAGCGCGTCGCATCGTTGATCCAGATTTCATTGACGCTCGAGTTGCTGCCCGCCCGAATCCGCTCGATGCGTCCCGTGCGTGCGTCCACCCAGATGCTCGCGCCGTCGGCGTTGTTCATGGCGGTGGTTTGTGTGCAATCATATTCCCAGTTGCGCCCACGGAAACGCGCCACATTGTCAAGGAGCGCACCCACAGGGCAGATGTCGCCAATGTTACCGCTAAAATTTCCGAGGTTGCGCCCAGCCAAATCCTCGGATTCCATGCTGTCAATGTACGTGTGACCGCCGCGTTCGATAAAATCCAGTTTCTCCTCGCCAGGAATTTCCTCGAAATACCGCACGCAACGTTTGCAGTGAATGCAGCGTTCCTTGTCGAGCACAATAAAATCCGATAAGGCATGGTGCTTGTCGGCGTGGCGACGGGTGAACTCGAAACGCGCCTCGCCGTAACCGTACTCGTAAGCGCGGTCTTGCAACTCGCACGCACCGCCCTTGTCGCAGGTTGGGCAATCGAGCGGGTGGTTGATGAGCGTGAACTCCATCATGCCCGCCTGGGCTTTCACCGCAGGGGCGGAGGTGGTCTTGATGACCATGCCCTCAGAAATTGCCAGGGTGCAACTGGCAACCGTGCCAGGGAAGAAAAACAACTTCGGTTGACCCGTCGCGTCATCCATCATCCACGAGCCGTCAGGGTTTTTGCGCGGGCTGCCCGCCTCGACCAGGCACATGCGGCACGCGCCGACGGGTGACAGGTACTCGTTCGAGCAGAAGTACGGGACATCAAACCCTGCATGGAAGAGCGCATCCAAAGCGGATGTGCCGTTGGCGACTTCGATTTCACGATCATTGACGATTACTTTAGGCATTTAACTTCTCCTGAAAAAATGTTCTGATAGCTTCGGGAATCTCACCAATAAATCTGACATAAAGTTCATTTTCTTTTTCATTAATCCAAAAAATTAGGCTAATCTGAGCGCTTAACTTGTGTAGCGCAGAGTAAGCATCAGCAGGTAAGGGTTCTATAAATTTTCCAGTTGTAATAAAGCCACTTAAAATATCATCTAAATCTGAAACATCTTGATAATCTTTATTTAAAATAATCACAGAGTTAAGTGAATTATCTAAAACATTAAAATGATCAGAGGCATTTTTAAGCAAGTTCGCCATTTTAAACCAAGTTGGATCAGGGTTCTTAACTTCTGTGTCCTCAAAAAAGTGAGTTTCTCGCAAACCATCATTGAATTCAACCTTGTTCATTTTGGATAAATCAGTTGGTTTACCTTCAATGGTTTTTTGTTCAGCTAAAATTTTATAACCGCCAATTTCAAAAGCGAAATCAGGCGTTTTTTGAGGTGGATTATTTGGGATTTCCTCGAAAATTATCCCAAAGCGCTCAAAAAATATGTCAAAAACGAATTTTTCATTTTCATTCATCGTTTACCACCCCCACTCGCCAGTCTCGAGGGGGTCAAAAAGGGCGGGTGGATGCTCGAGATGTTCATTTTTGCTCCTTTGGTTCTGGTTGCGCCAAAGAAAATTTAAGACGACGTTGCACAAAACAAACATCAAAAAACGTGAAGAAATTCTGTTGACCTAAAATAACCCTCTGCTGATCGCCGTTAGACCAGGCAAAGCCAAGTTTCAAAGGTTCAAAATTTGGAATTTGAACATCTAAACTCATCAATCGGGTTTCATCATTTTTGGCATTGCCCGTTAAATTTCGACCACGTTTGTAATCATCCCGGCGTAAACCGAGATGTAAACCAATCGCATAAGGCAAAACGTTTACACCCGCGCCACTGTCTACAAGCGCTAATGTTTCAAAATGACGATCAGCAAACTCGAGACGAAACGGTAAAAGCGGCATCCATGAAATGTCACTGACTTGGGTGTAATTGTACAAAGCTGTCTTCATGCAGCGTTGATTTCCTTTATATGATTTGCCAGTGCATCAGCAAGTTCAGTATTTTCTGTTGGTGTGTGCAGTTCTATTTCTTGCACTCCTTCAAACAACTTTGCAAATTCATTGGAGGCTTCAAAATGTTCTTGGCGTTTCAACTCGAGCATCAATGATTGACGTTCAACATGGCTTAGTTTCGGGATTTCTTGAACGATTTCAGTAAATGACATGTTTCACCCCTTCTTGCTCGAGCAATTTCAAGACGTAATCAACTTGGTTTTCAGGAATTTCGATGGTGGGGTCTTCCATTGGTTCACGCGCTAAAACATTGAACTGCTCGAGAATTTTTTGTTCTTCTTCGAATTGATGAGTAGCCTGGAAAAGTTCGGCTTGTTCCACTTGTGAAAGTGTTCTGACTTGATTTACGATTTCCATTACAGACATCATTCACCTCTTCACTCTCGAGCTTTATGCTTGTTCCTCTAACTCGAGCGGATGCACTGCCGTAATTTCTGTGAATCGTTTGAAATCCGTGGTGTTGATCGTCAAAATATGCTCGATATTATGGGTTAGCATTGCGGCAACAAATCGTGTGTCATGAACTTGTTTACCACTGACTTTGTAGGTTGTAACCAACTCGAGCCAGGTGTCAAATATCTTCTCTTTGTCGTGTAGTAATTCGTAATGTAAGAGTAAATCATCAATTTCAATTCGGGTTTTCTCGAGATCGTAACCCAAGCCATTGGCGGCTGTTGGTCTGGTTGCCACTGCCCAGAGTTCGATAATACTTTGTGGTACGAGAACAGCAATATTTTCGCTTATCGCCATTTGATACAGCGCTTGCTTGACGACAACATGATCTTGACTTTTTGGATCAATGAGTCTTAGGACAATATTGGTGTCAAGCAAGTATGTTTTCATAGTCTATCTTCGTACATATTCTCGCGTCGAAGGTCGTCATTGCTGATGTTGGTTGGTTCTCGAGTTGGGTCGTTTTCGATTCGTTCCATCCAATTTTTAAAATCTGCAACCCGTTCCTCAGGTGTTAAGTTTCGCCATGCTGGACCAAAATTGTGTTGACGAACAATAGGTGAAAGAATCAATTTCCCTTCTTGAATTTCAACATCAAAGTTCTCATCTTGAAGTTGCTCGAGAATTGCTTCTGGAAGTTTGATTTCTCCTGTTTTGCTGAGTTTCACGTGCATGGTCATGGGTTCACCTCCCTCGAGTTTTACTCGACGTTCCAACGGTTTGCGTAGCCCGAGTACATGGGTTTACCATTTTGGGCGATGTACTCAAATTCTTCTTTGAACAGGTTGTACGCACTTTGCACGGGCATGATGCACGAGTCTGCCAGCAAACAAAACGCTTTGCCTTTAATATTCCCGAATAAATCCTCGAGAATCTTGACATCGTTCGGGTCGCCGCGTCCTGAGATCAGTTTTTGCATCAGGCGCACCATCCACGTGCCAATTCCTTCACGGCATGGGGTGCATTTGCCGCAGGATTCGTGGGCGTAAAACCGCACGTAGTTGTACATCATGTTGACAATATCGCAATTTTTTGGGATCAGAATAATCCCGCCCGTGCCAAGAAACGTGCCTTTGGCGGCGCAATTTTCGTAATCGGCTTGCATGTCAAGAATCTCGTCGGTGAATGGCAGCATTGGGGTGCTCGAGCCGCCTGGGTTGAAGGCTTTGATGACTTCGGTTGGTCCGCCGCCCCAGGTGTAAATGATTTCGCGGTAGGTCGTGCCGAGGGGTAACTCGTACACGCCTGGGCGTTTGACGGGTCCTGAAATGTGAAACAAGAAATTGCCTTTGGACTTTTCGGTTCCCATGCTGGCAAACCAGTCCGAACCGTGTCGCATAATCAGTGCGCCCGAAGCAATACTGACCACGTTGTTGACGGTTGTTGGCATTCCAAAAATTCCGGCTTGGGCTGGAAACGGTGGTTTCAATCTTGGGTTGGCGCGAAGTCCCTCGAGCGAGTTCATGAGCGCGGTTTCTTCACCGCAAATGTACGCCCCAGCGCCACGGTGAACGAACACTTGCATGGACTTCCCGAAACCCATTGCGTTGTCGCCCAGAAGTCCTGCGGCTCGAGCATCAAGAATGGCACGCTCGAGGCGTTCGGCTGCCAGAATGTACTCGCCGCGAATATAAATGTATCCGACGTTGGCACGAATGGCGTGCATTCCGACCAGCATTCCCTCAATCAACTGATGTGGGTCGTGTTCCATCAGGTAACGGTCTTTGTAGGTGCCTGGTTCGGACTCGTCGGCATTGCAGACCAGGTAATGTGGTTTGCTGTCCTCTTTGGGCATGAACGACCATTTGACACCCGTGGGGAATCCTGCGCCGCCGCGTCCGCGCAAACCCGATTTTTTGGCTTCGTCTTGCACTTGCTCGGGCGTGCCAGCTAAGGCTTTTTTCGCACCCTCGTAAGCCCCATTTTTCAGGGCGTACTCGAGCGTCCAGGAATTGGGTACGCCAACGTGTTCGTAAAGGCGTGGTTTGAACCGAGGGTCAAGTCCACTGGTGATGCTTTTGGGTTTTTCGGGCGCGGTATTCTCAAGAATGGCGGTCATGCGTTGCCTCCTGCAATTTGTCCATCGCTGGTGACTTGCACCACACGACCATCGATGTGCTTGACAAAAACGGGTGTTGGCGTGTCGTTGGCTGGAATGCTGCCGTCACCACGTCGTTTCAGTTCCTCGAGCAGTGCGTCCGTGCGTTTTTTGGTCAGGCATTCGGCGTAACCCGCGTCGGAGATTTGCATGAGCGGGGCTGTACCGCACGAACCGAGGCATTCGACGCGTTGAAGGCTGAACAAGCCGTCACTGGTCACTTCGCCCTGGCTAATCTCGAGTTTGTCTTGCAAGTAATCCCAGAGTTGGTCGCTGCCCGCCAGAGCGCACGAGAGCGTCATGCAAACTTGAAGGTGGTATTTGCCTGTGGGAATGCTCGAGTAGGTGCTGTAAAAGCTCATGACACTCATGACTTCGGTGGCGGTACTTTCGATGATGCCCGCAATTTCGGCAATGCGTTCGTCGGAAACGTAACCTTCGGCGTTTTGCACTTCGCGCAGTAAGGGCATGACCGCGCTGCGTTTGCGGTCGGTGGGGTATCTACGGAGAATGTCTGAGACTAGATTTTGTTTATTGGCGAAGAAACTCACGGATTAACCTCCAAAGGATTGATATACCTGGAATACCATCGATTAAACTCTCAAGAATGGTGCTTGGGTCTGCTTGCATTTCAAAACCTCTTTTCTAAATTTGTAAACTAAAGCATAGACCTTAAAAAATTATTTTAATTATCCTATAGTTTGATGTTTTGACCTTCCTCGAGTTAGCAAGTAAATACTCCGAATAGTAAAAATACTGATTAAAAAAAGCAATAGTAAAATATAAAATATAAAATGTTTCAAAATTTCCGAGTTGTGTATCTAAAACCAAAATCGCCACGAAATACAAGCTTTCAATTAAAATACCTGAAAGCATAAACATATAGATTATTTTATGGCGAATTTGATACCGATACCAGATTGAAGACATCAATGCGTATGCACCAAAAATACCTAATACAACCATTGAAATTAGAAATACGCTAAATTGTTTATTAGACGCAGATTCATAAAAATCCCAGATCGACCAAAAAAAATAGATGAGTGCTGGCAAGAATCCAAAAATCATCTCGAGCCAATGCCCTGAAGTCCAAGTTTTGTATGGCATCGCTCGAGACATGCTCACCACCACCTGATCTGAGCTTCTGGCAACTCGAGCAGCGCAATAGATTTTGCATTTTGTTGCGTCATGAATCCCACGCTTCTGGACCTGGTCCGTCGTAACCGCAAACACCTGTTCGTGGCGAATTGATAATGACTGCCATCATGTAATCTTCGTTATCGTGTTGTTGTTTGACATGGGTTTTTGTGTGGGTTTTGCAAAACATTTCTACTTCTTGAGCGTCGTAGCACTCTGTACAAATTTGGGTGGCTGGTTTCCCGCAAACTCTGCACAACGCTTCAATCGGTTCGTTAATGGATAACAATCGAACACTGCGTTTACCAAAGGCAACTTCGTGTTCCTCGAGTACCGTCAGCAGAACTTCGGTGGTTGAACCAAAGTCGTACTCGTAACCAAAAACAATGCCAGCCTCAAGAATGTCTTTTAGTTTTCGGGTTTTACCACCAATAGAGAATTCGCTCATGTGTCCGCAACACTCGAGCCAAGCGCCGCGTAAGAATCCGTCAATGCTGTTCAGGGTGGTGCTTGCGTCTACGGTAAAGGTTAGCCAGAATCGTTTGTCGTAAGGAAATTCGGCTCGCATTAAAAACGCTGGTTTGGTTGGCTTGCCAGCATCATGTTTGCTGGTGCATTCCAAAACGTGTTTTTTCATGGCGGCTTTGCCAACGTGTTGATGGCAAAGTCTGCAAATGCCTTTGGTTTGTTGTTTTGCCATGATCACCACCACTCCAATAAATCGTTCGGAAACGAAAGTGTCGCAACGGCGACACCGCGTTCAAAAGATTGTTTTGTACCGTATCCTTCAGCGTTTGGTTCGCGGTAAACCTCGAGTTCGTTGCGTTTAACGTTAATAATCCAAACCTCAGGAATGCCGTATTCGGCGTAAAGCACGGTTTTGGTCAGACGGTCATAACGCAAAGTGCTGTCAGAAACTTCAATGGCAAGTAAAGTGTCGGCTGGTGTGACATCGCGTTCGCTGTACTCGTTTTCGTCGTAGGTTAAGAGTGCAACATCAGGCTCGAGGTAATCGTCTAAAACCCGATTTTGAATCACTGGGCATTGCGGTGAAACGCTGGCTCGAGTGCCGAGTGTTGCCAAGCACATTCTGGTTAAACGTCGAATAAATGCGGCGTGCGGTGGTTTGGTGATTGGCATGACAATAATTTCTCCGCGTATCAGTTCGACTCGTTTGTTCTCAAAAAATCCAAGTTCTGTCATTTGCATGAACTGCTCGAGCGTGAAACGGGCTGGTTGAATGTCTGTGGCGTCGGGGTGCGTGTGAATGTGTGGGTTTTGGGAATAATCTGAAATTTGCATTTCATCACCACCTGAGTTCTGCAAGGATTCTCGAGATATTGCCGCGATTTATTACCTGTCCACGTCACCCATCACAGGGTCTAGGCTGGCAATCACGGTGATTAAGTCTGCGAACAACCCGCCGATGCCAATTCTCGAGAGGACTTGAAGGTTGACGAAGCTTGGACTGCGGAAGTGAATGCGATACGGCATTGAACCACCGTCAGAGACGATGTAGCACCCCAGCTCGCCCCTGGCGGATTCGGTTGGCACATAAGCCTCACCTTTGGCTGGGTGATAACCTTCAGTCACCAGTTTAAAATGGTGAATCACAGCTTCCATGCTCGTCTCGAGTTCAGATCGTGGCGGCAGGCTGATCTTGCGATTGGGGTCTTGAATTGGTCCTGGTTTGAGTTTGGTCAAGGCTTGCCGGCAGATTTTGGCGCTTTCCCGCATTTCCTGGACGCGAACCACAAATCGGTCAAAGCAATCGCCGTTTGCGCCGACTGGCACATCAAAATCGTATTGGTCATATCCCGCGTAAGGTGTGGTTTTGCGGTGATCGAGTTTGATGCCGCTGGCGCGAAGATTGGGTCCTGTCGTGCCAAGGTCAAGCGCCATCTCCTGGGTTAAAACACCAATGTTTTTGGTGCGCTCGAGAAAGATTGGGTTGCCTTGAAAAAGGTTTTGGTATTCGTCCACTTTGGCGTCAAAGCCGTCAAGGAAGGTTTTGCAAGCCGCCTCAAAGCCGTCTGGCAGGTCGCGGTCAACGCCGCCCACACGGAAGTAACTTTGGTGAAGGCGTTGTCCGCCGACCATCTCGAGCAAATCCAGAATCGCTTCGCGTTCGCGGAAGGTGTAAAAGAACGGCGTCAGTGCGCCCAAATCAAGCATTCCCGTACCTAAGAACACCAGGTGGCTCGAGATTCGGTTGAGTTCGACCATCAGGATGCGGATGTGCATGGCGCGTTCGGGAACGACGGCTTCGGTCAGTTGTTCTACGGGCAGGGCGTAAGCCAGTTCGTAACCCAAGCCGTGCAAATAATCCATGCGCGGCGCGAAGGTGAAATTCTGGGCATAGGTACGGTTCTCCATCGTTTTTTCAAAACCGGTGTGTAAGTACCCAATGTGCGGCACGACCTTCTTGACGTTTTCGCCTTCCATGTCCACGACCACGCGCAGCACGCCGTGGGTGCTGGGGTGTTGCGGTCCAACGTTCAAGCTCATGGTTTCGGTGTGCAGCAAACCACTTCCACCAATTAAAGATGATCGTTCTTGCGGAATCACAACTTCGGCTCGGGTCTCGAGTTTGACTGGAGGCGTGGCTTTGGGTTTCTTGGGTTTTGAGCTTGGTTGCGTCATTTCGGTCCTCCCAATCCCCTGGATTCGTTGTTGGCTTCGGTGGGCAGTTTGGGCACGAGGCTCGAGTCGATTCGGGCACCACCGCGATAACCGGTCATGCCTGGGTCTTTGCCCATCAAACCGGCGCGAAACGTGGCGGGGTCGATAAAACGTCCGTCTCGGAAAAGCGTTGGCGTCTCACCGAGCGGGAAGTCCTTGCGCAGCGGATGTCCGTCCAGGTCTTCTGGGGTCAGGATTTTGCGCAGGTCTGGGTGTCCCTCAAACTCGAGTCCGAACAGGTCGTAAGTTTCGCGTTCGTGCCAGTCGGCTGTGCCCCACAGGTCAGTCACAGACGGAACTTTTTCACCGTCTGGAACGAACACGCGCACCAGCAGGCGCTCGCCCGTGACTGGCTCGAGCAGGTTGTAAATCACGGCGAAGCGCTCGGGCATGAATGTCGTGAACTCGAGGTAATCGACGCCCGTCAGGTCGGCTAACATTTTGAAGCCTGCGGCTTTGCATTCAAACAAGAATGCCTTGAATGTTTCCCTGGCAGCGTTGACGGTTTTAAAGGGCGTGTGGGCGCTCGAAACAATCTCGTAACCGCGTTCGGTGGCAAGTTCCAAAGCTCGAGTCAGGCTCATCGGGTCCACGCTTCCACCATTGGAAGGGGGATGCCTTCGTCGCCGAAGGCTTCGCCACGAATTTTCTTTTGGAGTTGCATCACGCCGTAAATCAGTCCCTCGGGGCGCGGCGGGCAACCTGGCACAAAAATATCGACTGGCACAACGCTGTCCACATTTTGCACGATGGCGTAATTGTTGAACATCCCGCCGCTCGAGGCGCAAGCGCCCATGCTGATGACCCATTTCGGGTCGGGCATTTGGTCGTAGACGCGGCGCATGACCGGAGCCATTTTTTTGCTGAGACGACCCGCAACAATGAGTACATCGGCTTGGCGCGGGCTGGCGCGGAAAACCTCAGAACCGAACCTGGCAAGATCGTTGCGGGCATCGGTGCTCGCCATCATCTCAATGGCGCAACAGGCAAGTCCAAAGGTCATGGGCCACACCGAATTGCTGCGTCCCCATGCCACAAGTTTCTCGAGGCTCGAGAACAGAATGCCTTCGTTCTCGAGTTCTTGCACGTCTTTTTCAAATAGGTCTGCGAGGCTTGGCATTGTCATTTCTCCCGTTTCAAAGTTGATTGCTTATTTCCACTCGAGGACGCCTTTTTTCAGGATGTAAAAGTAACCGACGGCAACCAAAACCACGAACGCCAGTGCCTCCCAGAAGGCGAACGTGCCGAGTTTGTTAAAACTGACCGCAAGGGGGTAAAAGAACGCGGTTTCGATGTCAAAAATGATGAACAGCATGGCGACCAAGTAAAAGTGCACAGGGAAGCGTTCTCTGGCGCTGCCAATCGGGTCGTTGCCGCTTTCGTAAGCCATCAGTTTGGTGCGACTCGGTTTTTTGGGACCCAGGACCGCGCCGACAATCAGGGCAAGCACGCCAATACCGCCAGCGACGAGAAACATGATGAAGACATGGAGAAATTCGTTCATGGTTTCCTTCCATGCTCGAGGGACAAACCCGAGCTAGTGCGAACTTTCACGAGGTAGTTTACAACGAAAGGCTGCATAGAGACAAATTTAACACTTTCGCCAGGGGGTTTTACAGTCCCCTGAAACACAGAATGCTCTAAGCTACGCTTCAAATTTTCAAATCCAAGCAAGCACCTGTGTGAGGCTTGCCCAATTCTGACACGATCAGCGCCGCGACCTTGCCAGCCTCACCATATTTGAGGATTTAATTGGACGGGCACAAACAGCCGTGTCGGCAATCAACGCAGCAATATTTTGATTTAAACCTCGAGTTTGGCATGTTGGGGTCAAACTTGAGTATTTAACCTTCAACACTCGAGCGCAGCGCTTCAATCCCAGGGATCAGACCTTCACGCCACACCTCGAGCAACGCATCGACCACACAGGGATCAAAATGACGCCCACGTTCGGCAATCAGGGCATTGGCAATATCACAAGGGGTTTTGCGTTGGCTGTAAACACGTCCTTGGGTCATGACATCAAACGCATCGGCGAGCGCCACAATACGGGCGGAAAGCGAAATATCTTGATCGCGCAAACCATCGGGATAACCCTTGCCATCCCAGCGCTCATGGTGTGAACGAGCCACCTGGGCGTAACGCTCCAAACCTGGAACGGACAGCAAAAATTCTTGTCCCAATTCGGTGTGGTTGCGCACGGTTGCCATTTCGTGATGCTCGAGTTTTTTGGGTTTGGACAAAATTGCCAGGTTGACCGCAATCTTGCCAATGTCGTGCAGCAAACCAGCCAGCCGCAAACGCTCGAGTTCTTCGGGCAGCAAACCCAACGCCCGTCCGATCACCAGCGCGTACTTGGACACCCGTTCGGAGTGCTCGTACGTCTCGAGGTCTTTCTGGTGCAGGTTGCGGAGCACAAAACCCGCCACGGCAGAATCCATGACAGAATCGGGCAACTCCGTACCGTTGAGATTCCAGATCGCGTTGGTGTTGTTGGCGTTCAAGATTTGCATTCTAACTGTATTTTTACTAAAAATACCTCACGCAATTCTTACAGACAGGGCAACCGCAAAGTCAGACTGATAACCTAATGAATGCCAGACATCGACGCACTTGGACTCCTCAAACACTTCACCACCATTCCTGACCCTCGACAAGCTCGAGGCATACGCCACAACCTCGCAGACATTATTTGTA
>JANXTZ010000016.1 GCA_025352125.1 Deinococcales bacterium
TACAAATAATGTCTGCGAGGTTGTGGCGTATGCCTCGAGCTTGTCGAGGGTCAGGAATGGTGGTGAAGTGTTTGAGGAGTCCAAGTGCGTCGATGTCTGGCATTCATTAGGTTATCAGTCTGACTTTGCGGTTGCCCTGTCATCCAGCACGTCCGAAACACCTCGAGGCACTCGAAATGTTCAGTATTTAACTGCGTGACACACTCGCCAGCACTTCACACCAAGTTCGAAACGCATTCTGCCACCCAGCTCGAGCTTCTCCTGCCGTTCCCCGCTTTTTCTTGAACACGTTCCTCACAAAATCCCAACACCGTAACACTCGCTCGAGCTGCGCTGGTGGTGACCGCCAACCTCGAGACACACGTTGCTTGTCTCGCACGTGTTCGTGATCCCGCTCAATACGATTATTCAACCGAGTTTCGGACTTCACGAACACGTGCTTGACTTTCTCGAGCGCTGGAAGTTCGTTCCAGGCTGCCTTCTACGAACCAAGTTGATTGGTGATGATCTTTTCAGGTTTGAACTCCAAACCCTCAAGCAACGTCTCAAAGAAGCGCCGTGCTGCATTGGTGTCCCGCTCGTCTTGTAAGAGGATATCCAAGACCATGCCATGCTCGTCCACGGCTCGCCATAACCACATCACCTTGCCTCGCACGACGACGTGCATCTCGTCCAGATGCCATGTCTTGCCTGGTGCGGCTCGACGACGCTGGATTTTGAGGGCGATCTGCCCGGCAAACTTGGTATTCCATTCGCGCAGGGTTTCGTGACTGACAGTGATGCCGCGCTCGAGCAGCATTTCTTGGACGGTGCGTAAACTCAAGTTGAAGCGGTTGAGTAACCATAAGGCGTGGTGAATGACTGCCCTTGGGAAGCGATCAGCGTAACGGGCGGGAGCAGTCAGGTCAGTGGGCATCAATTTGAGCATACCCGACACCTCAAGTTGACAGAACCCCAGCAAGCCAATTTGAACCGCGAATGGTTGGCAATCGGCGGCTGATCGCCCAAATTCCGCTTTGGCAAATCGAACGCTTCCCCAAAAGACGCGTTGTGGGCGCAGTTTGACCGGGCGGGGCGAGCCACGGATTTTGACGCATATGCCTTAAAAAAATTTTAATAACCCCTGGACGCAGCGCTGGGACGACACGCACTTCAACATGACTTCACAAACCTTTGCCATGCCCGCCTTCATCGGCGATACCCGTGCGATCACCAATGGATTGCAAGGAATTGCTGATCCACGCCAAACCCCGAGAACGAGCGATTCTTTTGCTCGGTGCCCCTGCGGGCTTGTGCAACGCCGAAATGGGTGCGCTGATGCCGGAAGACTTACAACTCGAGCTTCGCCAGTTGCAGGTCCAAAAAGGCAAGGGCAACAAGCGACGCAAGGTGAACCTGTCCAAACGATTGTGCGAAGCCCTCGCGGCGCTCGAGCGCACCCCAGGCAAACCCCTGATCGGACTGACCCCGCAGGGCATTCGGGAAGCCATCAGGCGACTCTGCAAGAAATACGGTGTGCCCTACCAGGCGATTCACGCACTGCGGCACACCGCAGGAACACGACTTTACCGTGCGACCAAAGACCTCAAGACGGTTGCCAGGCATCTTGGACACTCGAAAATTGAGACGGCAGCCGTTTACACCAAATACGCCAAAGACGATGTGCGAAATGTCGTTACCGAATGGTAAGTCAACACAAAGGAGAACCGTTTATGTTACTTGAGATGAGGGGAGACAGTATTTCACGCCATCTTGGCTCGAGACTCAAAACGAGCACTTGCCCCATTTCCAACTGGTGAGCGAGCGTTTGAAGTCCGGGTTCTGGTACACGATTGTTTCGGCAGGCAACACCTTCCCCTTTGATTTCACGTGGAGGCAGATCTTGTAATTCATGCCGGCCACCATTTCCTGCTGGGCCTTGTCGATACTGGTCAGGATCAGAACGGATTTGGTTTGACGCCGGTACGTCTGGACGGCGTACCTCGCAGCCGCGATCACGGGCGGATAGGTGACTGTGACCGAACCAAACCCACTGGGTTCGGTGAATGCCAGCGCTTGGAACGTCAGACTGGTGAGAAGCGCGAAAACAACCAATGGTGTTTTGATTTGACCCATGAGGATAGCTCCTGTCTGCGTTTAAAAAGTTTAGTAGCCCAAGGATTGAAAGTTGCGATTCGGTCGTTCGGAATCTGCCATTGTGGAAGGTCATCGGTGGTGACGACCAACCTCGATATCTTGACCGTTCATGCTGACCAACGTTGTCCATTTCAAATCTCTACAATGTTGACGCTCAAAAATTTCGTAACGTTCAAATAAACCCGACGCTTGAACCTCAAACGGACTCAGCCGCCAGTCGCAAGCAGGTTAATGCTTTGAGTTCCACTTCACCAAATCTTGACGAACACCACATCCTTAGATTTCACTCCAGAGCAATCGAGCAGCACCCCGGAGGGCAGGTATTTGGTATCCACCTTGCAACCCATCGTTTTGATCGCGCTGGCGGGGATGTACAACGCCCCCTGCCAGATCACCGGAAGGGCTTTGAGCGCTACCCGGGTTCGCCTCGAACCGAGCAGGGCGGTCTTTGAACCCACCTGAAGTCGCATGTCGAGTTTCTTGATGCCCAGTTGAAACCAGTTCGAGCGCTCCTGGGCGATGTCCATGCCCATCGCCCGCAGGTCGTAACTGTGAATGTAGGGCACACCACGGGTCACCTTGGCTGGTCGCAGCGGTTGGGTCTTGACCTTGGGGGTTGGCGTTGGGATTGCCGCTTCAGTGTTTGGACAGAAGGTGGTGTAGCCGAGATCGCCGCAAACATACGAACCCGAGTCCGAAGGGCACGAGTGCCAACGGTGACAGCCGGAACGGTGGGCTTGTCCGGTTGAAACCAGTGCGGTCAATGCCGCCATCAGTAAGATCGCGCCAGTCAGGATTAACTTCGAACGGTGTTGAGGTGTTCCCAAGGGAGTGCTCCTTTCGAGCGTGACGGTTTGGCTCGAGCCCATGACAGGATGGTGCGACATTGGACGGCTCGAGGGTCATGGTAATCGAGCCGCGTCATTTGGGCGTTACACAAACGGTGATGCGTGTCTGACTGACTTCTGAACATCACATGGTGATGGGCGACAAGGTCAGAGCACAGGATTTAACATGGTTGAACCCGTCATGGTCTTCAAGAACCCTAGATAACAAATCAGCGCAATTCGAGCCTGAATGCGCGAGATTCACACTTCCCAGCGTTTTGCTTTTGAAGTCAGCCGTCTTGTGATCAAAACAAAATCGCAGTTCATGCCAAAAATCTACTGCCTGCTCCACCAATTCACCGACGCTAAAAACCTCGGATTACACGGATCATGCTAGCATCACCACTCGAGGTCTCAGCTTGTCAAAGCGCGTCAACATTCGTTTGGCAGCACAACCCGCCCGCCGTGACAGGACTGGCGCACCCATTCCTCCACCCCCGATGGACTCGGACGCCATGAACCGTGACTTGATCCAAGCCCTCGAGATTGCCTTGAACAAAACGTTTGAGGACTTGACCGTCAACCTGGAATTTGGGGCTTCGTTCAAACTCAGTCTCGAGGGGGAATGGGCAAACCGCAAAGAAGCCCAATCGGAGGTGCTCGAGATTTTTGGTGAGGTCATGGACAACTTTGACTCGAGTGGCTACGCACTCGGGCAATAAGAATTACCCAATGGTTTGAAACTGCTTGGGTTCATGACTTTTTGGAATTGAACAACCTTCAATCCTGTGTTTCAAGGATAACCCGAATGACAAGCAGTGGCGTTTAGGCTCAGTCAATGAGGGAATAAAGGCAAGTCATCACCCTTGTCCGACAAAAGCAATTCCTGCAACAAGCCCTCGTCGTCGTTCTTGACACTGCCAACTCGAGTTCCAACAGGGTAAAAACTCAAGCCTCCCACCTCCACAGGTTCGAGCATCGCCTCGAGTTCAGAAAGCGGTGAGTCGGAGAGCCAGACCTTCCAGCGTTCTCGAGCGATGATGACGGGTTGACGGTTGTGAATGTGGCTCGTCTCGAGGTTCGCACCGGTGGTGATGATCGAGAAGCGCTCTCCCGTCTCGCTTGGCGTCCAGATTCCAGCGAACGCCAGCGGTTCTTGGTCGCTCGAGTTCAAGTAAAACGGTTGCTTCTTGTTATTGCTGGTTTGCCACTCGTACCAACCCGTCGCCGGCACCAGGCAACGCCTTGACCTGAAGCTCGAGGCAAAGGTTGGCAGTTGCCTGACCGTTTCCCCTCGGGCGTTGATGAGTGGTTGCGGTTGATTGGGTCGTTGAAACCCCCAGCGCATCATGCTCGCCTCGAGTGATTTCTCACCCTGCACGATCACGGGGGCAAGTTGAGTAGGGGCGACGTTGAAACGCGGTTGAAACTCAAGCGGGGCTTGAACCTGGTAAACCGTTTCAAAACGTTGGCGCCCAATATTGATGGTGTATCTGCCGCACATTGACGACCCCCAAGTTATTCTGTAGATTACAGAATAGAATACTCGAATATCAGTTATCATGTAAACAGGGGGTAGGGATGTAAGGTCTTGCACAATCCATAAAAGAAGGAAACGAACCTCGCCTGGACAGCCTCGATTCGTTTCCTCCACTGTCCGACAGCTCACGCCGTCAGGGGTTCAGTCTAGACCTCTGGGCGGCTTTGGGGTATCCCTGTGTTGCCAGCCACCCAACCCACGCCCAAACCCAGCAGAACGCGCCTCGAGCCTCCCTCGAGATCGCTGGCTTGCGCTTGGGTGGCAGACCTGCCCTCCTGGGCGTTACAACGCCTCGAGCCAAGCTTGCGAGACCTCACCGTGGTCGTCCTCCAAGGTCGGCGCGTGGTCGGGGCTTGCGCTCGAGCTCGAAAGTCAGGTGTGAAACCAGGTGATGCCTTGGATCGCGTTCGCACGCTCTGCCCCGAGGCGGCACTGGCGCAACTCGAGCCGAGTGCCTTGAGTGCCGCCTGGGATGCCGCGCTCGAGTTGATGTACCGCGTCACCCCCTGGATTGAGCCTGTCCGTCCTGGGATGGCGTATCTGGCAGGCATCAACACCTTGGATGCCGAAGCTTTGTCCTCCGAACTTGGTTTGAGAGTTGGGGTTGCCTCGGCTCGAGGTTCGGCACTGCTCGCAGCGCTCGCCGCTCGAGGACAGGGAACGCGGGTGGTGAAAGACGAAGCTGCATTTCTCTCGAATGTACCCGTTTACCTGTTGCGAGGGGCGGGAGTTCCAGCCGAGATCGTCGAACGCCTGAAATTGTTCGGGCTGCGAACCCTGGGTGATGTCTTGCTGCGGATCACCCCGCAGCAACTCGAGCGACAGTTTGGCAAGGACGCGGCGCACCTCTGGTCATTGGTGACGGGGGGTGATGCCAGACCCGTGCCGTTGTTCAACCCAGCCAGCAACTTGCAAGCGAGTTGGGTGTTTGAACCGCCCGCGCTCGAGCCTCACGACTGGGGATCGATTCTCGAGCATCTGGTGGATGGTTTGATCAAACGCCTGGAAAAACTGCTGGTGGGAACACTCACCCTGACCCTGGTGACGGCACTTGGTGAAACCTCCGCCCGTCAAATCCTGAAATGCTACAGCCGTGAACGCAAGACCCTGATTCAAGCCGCGCAGCGCCTATTGCTCGAGGCGCATTCCGGGATCGAATTTGATCGGCTCACCCTGGTGTTCTCTGATTTGCTCAAACCCACACCGTACCAGGAAAGTCTGTTTGGGGCGCTCGAGCGCCCGAACGTGCGCGAGGCGATCAAGCTCGTGCATCAGCATTACCCGGATCGACTCGGCAAACTCGAGATCGTGCGCCCCAATGCCCCCTTGCGTCAACAGCGTTTTAAGTTCACCCCACTCGACGGCGAGCAACCGCGTGTCAAACGCAAGTCCCTTGAAGAAAGTACAAGTCCAAAACCGAAACGCTCAAGGAAGAAGAAATGAAGACCCTGCATGTTCCAGAGTGTTGTGAGGTGCTGCTCGAGCCGGACGCGGACGGTGGCATCTGGGTCAGTGCGGTGCGCTATCGCGGGATGACCTGGTACACGCGGGTGACGCTCGAGGTCTGGTGGTACTGGGGCGACTGGTGGCTTGACCCCAAGCTCGAGGGGGAATCCAGAACCTATTACGTGCTTGGAACGTCAAGGGGTGAGATCAGCGTGTTTCACCGCTCCAACCCTCGAGATGCTGAGCGCGGTTGGTACGTCGAGGGTTGGTATGACTAGACCCTCAGGTGGTTTCGCGCACCTGCACGCTCGAAGTTGGTACTCGTTTCGGCGTGGCGCTTCCAGTCCTGATGCGCTCGTCAAACAGGCGCTCGAGAACAGTGATGAAGCCGTCGCGGTCACGGATTACATGAGCGTGGCGGGTTGCGTACCATTGCAGGCGGCGGCTCGAGCGGCGGGCATTCGGGCAATCATCGGAGCAGAGGTGAATCTCGAGGGTTTTCCAATCGTAATGCTAGCGGCGAGCAATGCGGGTTATGCGACGATCAACCGCTTGATCTCTCGAGGCTTTGAACAGCCTGAAGAACAGATCAGCCTGAATGACCTGCGTGACGACCACAGCGATGTCATCATTCTGACTGGAGGACGCGAGAGCAAGCTTAGAGCCTTGCTCGAAGCTGGGCAACCACACACCGCCCTCGAGTGGCTGAAATTATTGTCTGAGCTTGCACCGAAACGGGTTTTCGTCGAAGTCTCGAGTCACGGACGCGAAGGTGAAGTACGAATGGTCTCGAGGTTGCTCAGTTTGAGTCGCACGGCACGAATTCCCGCCGTGGTCACGAACGACGTGCGGTATGCCACCCCGCACGATGCCGCACGTTACGACGCACTGATCCTCTCTCGACAACGCCTGACCGTGCACGACGATCACCCTGAACGCATTTGGAGCCGTGATGCCTGGCTCAAACCCCGCGCCGAACTCGAGAAACTGATTCATGGCAAGCAACTCTACGCCAATGCCCTGACGCTGGCTCGGGAGTGTCAGGTGGATTTGATCCCCGGCAAAGTCGAGGTCCCCCGCGCCAACCTCGAACTGGGCATCGATGCCAACGGTGAACTCGAGCGGCTGGTGCGACTTGGCATCAGACACCGTTACCAAGCCTCCAAACGCCTTCAAGCCCTCGAGTTGATGGAACGCGAACTTCAGATCATCAAAGAACTTGATTTGGCAGAGTATTTTCTGGTGGTGCATGAGGTCGTCGAGGCGGCGCGAGTCTTGAAGATTCGCACCGCCGGCAGGGGCAGTGCCGCGTCCTCGATGGTCGTGTATGCCCTGGGCATCGCCCATGCCGACCCCTTGCAATTTCGCTTGCGATTTGAACGGTTTTTAAACCCTGGACGGTTTGCCAACGGACGTGAAGCCCCAGACATAGACCTTGACGTGCAGTCTGAGCGCCGCCAGGAGTTGATCGAATGGGTCACGAGGCGCTTCACGGGCAGAACCGCGATGAGTGCCAATTACAATTGTTACGCGATTCGCGGCGCGACCCGAGATGTGGCACGGCTGTTGGGATGGTCGCACGACACGGCGGGTGACATGACAGGAGTGCTGCCCTACAGTGGTCGCCCCAGAAAAATCCGTCAGTACCGTGAGGCGCTCGAGATGGTGATCGGGGCAAGTCCACTGCTCGAGGTGCTGCTCTCCTTGACCGAGCGGCTTGATGACTGCCCTCGAGACCTGGGGTTGCACAGCGGTGGAATGCTGCTCGCCAGGGACAGTATTTTCAACCACAGCGCCGTGAAGCGTTCTGCCAACGGCACTTTGCAAACGTTTTTGGACAAACGCACCTCCGAGGCGAGCGGTCTGGTCAAACTGGATTTGCTCGGACTGCTCTCCCTGGACGTGCTGCAAACCGCCCTCGGGTTGCTCGAGGGTGAAGGCGTTTATTTGAGGCTCGAGGACGTGGATTTGGACGATCCACGGATTTACAACTCGTTGCAAGACGGTAAGGTGATCGGGCTGTTTCAAATCGAATCCCCAGCCCAGCAAGCCCTGCTGGCGCAACTGCAACCCACCTGCTTTCTGGATTTGGTGGCACAGGTCGCGCTGATCCGACCTGGACCGATTCAAGCCCTCAGCGTCAGACCGTACATCAAACGGCGCAACGGTTTGGAAAAAATTACCTACCCCCATCCGAGCCTCGAGCCTGTCTTAAAACAAACGTATGGCTTGATGGTCTTTCAGGATCAAGCGATTGAGACCGCCCAGACTTTGTGCGGCATGAGCGTGGACGAGGCAGATCGATTTCGCAAGCTGGTCAGCAAGGCCAGGGACCGCGAGGACATGGAGGCCATGCGCGACGAGTTCGTGCGACGTGCCCTCGAGACGCATGGCGATTTGAAACCCGAGGTGGCGGAACAGGTTTTTGAAACGATTGCTGGATTTTCGGGCTACGGGTTTCCACTCAGTCACAGCGTGGCCTTTGCTACCACGGCAGCCCACACCGCCTTTCTGAAAGCCCTGCATCCTGCGGCGTTTTTGGCGGCGGTGCTCGAGCACGCCCCGGGCATGTATCCGCGCATGACCATCACCGAGGAAGCAAAACGGCTGGGTGTACCGGTCTTGCCCGCACGGCTCGAGGTCAGCGGGGTGCGCTTTCGCCTCGAGCATCAGGCGGGAAGGCTTGCGATTCGGATGCCCCTGTCCGCCGTCGGTGGGGTGAGCGAGGCTGCGGCACGGGTGATCGTGCTCGAGCGCGAGCATGAACCATTTGCCGATCTCGAGGATTTTTTTAAGCGGGTGAGGCTGCCGGTGAATACGTTGAACGTGCTCGCCAAAGCCGAAGTTTTAAAGTGCTTTGGCTCGAGGCGGGATGTGCTTTGGTTGCTTGGCGTGCTGGCAGGTCGGCACACCCCCACGAACCAACACCAAGACAGGCTGCTCGAGTCGGCGTTGATTTCAGACGACGATCTGGCATGGCTCGAGGACTTGAACGAGGGCGAGGCGATGACCTGGGACTTGCAGACGACGCGCACGAGTCTGGTCAGTCACCCGATGGCGCTCTTGCGTCCAGAACTCGAGGCGCTGGGCGTGAAAAGGCTGGACCGGATTTTTGATGGACAGCACTGCACGATTGCTGGACTGGTGATCGCCAGACAGCATCCAGAGACCGCCAGGGGCTTCGTGTTCTTGTATCTCGAGGATGAGTTCTCGCACTGCCAGGGGATTGTTCACCCGAACTTGTGGGAGGCGTTGCGCCCAGAGTTGCGCTCTCGAGCCTTGATGTTGACGGGACGGGTGCAGCGCTTGAAGGGCTGGAAGACGATGGTGATCGAATCGGTGATGCCGATTGAGACGCTGGTGGCTCGAGAGTCGGAGATGGCGTACTTTGTGCGGTGAGGGTTTCAGTATGCGAGAACTTCAGAAATCAAACCCGCATGTGCCATGCGGGGACAGGCAGGCAAGATCAGATTTAAACAAAGCTGATCCAAAAGGAGCACCATGATCAGAACCCGCAGAGAGGTTGCCGCTCAAATCTTGCAGGTCGTGAAAGGCTCGCTGGAGCATCAATTTCCAGAGGACGTGACCCTGAATGGGATCGAATACCACCTGCGAAACAGGGAACAGGTGGTGTTGCTCGAGGTGTTGGAGCCGGCGAATCATTTGTTGCAAACCCGCTTGGCAGAACTGAAAGCACACCGAGATCAGTTGATCCTCGACGAACAGGCGTTCGTGCCCCGTAACCCTTGACTCCCTGGGGGAAGCAGACTCACCCACGTCAACGGCTCAACACCAGAAATCAAACCAGGCAGCCCAAACCCGGGGTGCCTTGGGAGTTGAACCTTGAAACGAGGTTCGACCCCATGAACAAATCCAGCCCACTGAACCCCAAGCAACTCGAGGTGTGCATCACCGTCCTGACCAGAGCCGCGACCAAGACCATCGGTGAGGGCATCGCGTTCGAGCAACTCAAGAACGAATCGGCTCGAGATGCCAGTCTTCATAGGTTGCAGCGCATCGAGACCAAACGACGCAGGCTCGAGCTTTTGCTTCAAGCGCTTCAGCCCCGAAACCAAGCCGAGTGGCAAGCCCAAGCCGCCGAGTGGTTGTTGTGAGAAATCAAACGAGCGCCAACCGCGCTCGAGGCGTTGACTCGAGGTGATTTGATGGCACTTGCATGGAACGGCATTTTTAACAGCACGGACGGCGCGGGTTGGACTGGGCTGAGAAAGGGACAAGCCATTCCGAAAGCCTTGAAGTCAGTTCATCAACCCGCTGGCGCGAAGGATTCCAAGGTTGGCTTGGGGATCGTGCGGGTGGTCGCCAACATCCTGACTGGCAAGGTTCAATTCGGGGTCAACGGAACGGGCTTTTGCGTTTCGTACCTGACCTCCAAAGGGGTTGCCAGCCGCGCCTCCCGCGAGGGTGGTGTCAATGTGGAGTGGCAAGCCGACAGCCCGACGGGATTCCTGTACCTGGTCTTGGCGGAAGCCTGGTGGCTCAACAGCCCCAACCGTTGGGAACTCAAAAGCCGTTGGCAGGCGTTCGTTGATCGACTTCGCGTCGCCACACTGACGTTTTCTGGAACCTTTGACGCTCGAGATTTGCAACTCGGTTCAAACGACACCGCTTGCAACGAGGCGTTGATGGCACTGGTGGACAGCGTGTACCGCTCAATCGAACTCGGTGGATGGCAGGAGGTCAGCACAGCGGTTTTTACATCCCCCACCGCCGTTCAAGTCCAGATGCTCGAACCTTCGCTCCTCAACGCTCGAGCACCCTTGGGCGTTGTGCCAACGTTTGGCAGCAAACCAAGCTCGAGCCTCACAGCTCGAGTGACGCGGTTGATCCGTCGCGGGGAGAGAGCCTTGTTGGTCGGACCCTCGGGCACGTTCAAAACCGAGACCGCCAAACGTGCCGCAATCAATGCGGGACGCAAGATCGTTTCGATGTCGGGCAGACCCGGACTCGAGGACCGGGATTTCTTTCAGGGCTTTGTCACCACCGAGCACGGCTTTCAGGCGGTGGATGGACCGCTGGCTCGAGCCTGGAGGCTCGCCCAATCCCAACCCGTCTGCCTGATCGTGAATGAATTGCTGCGGTTTGAACCGATGTACCTGTCTGCATTGGTTGGGGCGCTGGACACCTACAGCGCGGAGGAACTCTCCAGCATGGGTGTCTGCACTTTTTTGCCAGGGCGATATTACCTGCTCGAGATGCCCAGCGGCGAACGCATTCCTTGCCTCACCAACAACTTGAGCGTGATCTGCACCACCAACATCGGTGACGATTTTCAGCAGTTGGGGCAAACCATTGATGCAGCACTGCTCAGGCGTTTGGGGGTGATCCTCGAGGTTCGGGAGGCGGATGAGACCATCACCCGCAGTTTGTACAGCGAGCAGGGCGCTCCGCCAGCCGTGGTTGAGGTATTGATCCAACTCGAGTTAATGACCCGCCGCGAGTGCAAACCCAACGGTTTACTCGAGCGCACGGCGAATCCTGGGGTGATCTTGACCCTGCTCGCCGAGGCGAGGGATTTGGTGTCTGATGGCTGTGCATGGTCTGAGGCGTTGCTGGAGGCGGCACAGGTCACGGTCGTGCCGTATTGTGTCCCTCGGGGCAGCAATGGCTTGCTCGAGGACGTGCCGAGCCGGGCGCTCGAGCGGGATTTGCAGGTGGTCTTCAAGGGAGTGTGAGTGAAACCCATCAAAAGCATCACCCCTCACCCGCAACTGCCAAACCACCCTCTGATGGTGTTCGAGGACGGCACAAAAAACATCGCCTCGAGGGTGAAGCTCGAGCAACTCAAACTTTTGCAGCTTGTCGAGGCAACGAAAATCCAAGAAAAACGGTAATCAAACACCCGAGACAACCCCAGTCTCGGGTGAAGCGCTGTGAGTATGATTCAATCCCCCAACATCAGCGCCGCCAAATGGCATCAACAACCGCACTGGAAGCGCTACTTCCGCGACCTCTTCGCCTATTATGCCCGCCACTGGTACACGGTCATCATCGGCGATCAGTTCCCCTATGCCGCCGTGAACTCGAGCGCCAGGCAGGTCTTCATCAACCCCGAGCAGACCCCGCCCATTTCGGGCTTGATTCGCCATCGTCCCTCGAGCGAGGGTGAGTTCCTCTCGATGATGATGCAGTCCCTGATCGCGCACGAGGCGGGTCACGTTCATTTTTCGGGCAGAAAACCCCAAGAACCACTGCTCGGGCAACTCTGGAACACGCTCGAGGACGAGCGCATGGAACGGCTGATGGCGGCAAGGTTTCCCGAACTCGAACGATGGTTTGATTTCATCGGAGACACCGTGCTGGTGCAATCCATGCCGACCAGCGACCTGCTGGCGGGTTGCTTGCTGCACCGCTGGGAACATGATCGCCCTGGTCAAAAGCGTTTCAACCCGAACCACGAGCAGCTCGAGCTGTGGGAGCAGGTCAAGACTTTGGTCGAAGCCTCCTGGATCGCGGCGCACTCGGACGTGGTGACCGGGTTCGCTCGAGCGATTCTTGCCTTACTTGGCAAAGCCGAAGCTGCGCCAGAACAACTTGGCTTGCAAGGTTTTGACCGAATGAACGAAGATTTTTCGGGCGACGGCGAACCTCAGCCACAAGCTCAACCCTCGAGCCGCCAAGGTCAGCCCTCAGAAGCCCAGGAAGACCCTGAGCACCCGAACGGGGGAGAGGAAGATCAAGAAGACCCCGAGGGGGTTCAGCCGCCTTCACAGGAGCAACAAGACGAACCAACTCAGGGTCAAGGGCATTCGGACAACTTGGGGGAAAGCGAAGCCCAAGCAACCAGCTCGAGCGATGACCAAGACCCGAGCGCCGAAACTCCTCAACCCCCAAACCCGTGTGACGATTCGCAAACAGACGCGAATCAAAACACCACAACCCAAGCGGACCTGCCCGAAGAAGACGATCAGCCAAGCACTTCGATCTCGGTGCGCTCGAGTTCAAGCGACGAGACCAGCTTGCCCGTTCTCATGCCCAACAAGCCGAAAGCGCCAACGCAAGCCGAACTCGATGCCGAACCGATCCTCGAGCGGGTCGAGGGTGCAGCCCGAGAACTCGCGGCACTGCTCAGTCCGTTTGAACCGCGAAAACTCCACGCGCCCTCGAGAAACACGGGCAGGCTCTCGCCGCAACGGGTGATGGCTGGACGAGAACGGGTCTTTGAGCGCCAGAATCCACCGCCGAAGCTCGAGACGCTGTTCATTGATGTACTCCTTGACATCAGTGCTTCGATGGACGCTCGAGACACGCCAGGTTCAAAGATGAACATCGCTGTGCACACCACCATGATGGTCGAGCGGGCGTGTGAGTTGGCGGGCATTGCCAGGCGGGTCACGGCGTTCGATGATGACGTGCTGCCAGTCTGCGATCAGAGTCTCGATGCCAGAACCGCCCGAGGTCGGATCGCGGGGATGGATGCGTTTGGCGGGACGAATTTGGGACAGGCGCTCGGGTTTGTGCTCGAGCAACCCACCGCAGCAGGGGCGAAACGGCTGGTCGTGGTGGTCAGCGATGGCGTGCTTGAACGGGCCGATCAAGCCAGTTGTGCCGCACTCGTCAAAGACAAGCCTCGGGTTCTGTTCTTGCCGGTGCTGCTCGGGGTTGGTGAGGCTGGAATTGGCTCGTACCGGTCTATTTTCGGTCACGCCACGCCCGTCAACGACATCGAACTGCTGCCGAGCGTGATGCGAATTTTGCTCGCCCGAGTTCGCTGAAGCTCGAGAAATCGAACCACGGCACGCCGTGGGGAATGCAGCTTGAAGGAGATCAACCATGACCGAAGCATCAACCCAACTTCAATTGAACCAGATCACCACCCAACTCGAGGCGCTCATCATTGGCGACGAAATCTCGGAATTTCGGGTCAAGGAAGCCGCTCGAGCCGTTGGGATCAAAACCAATTTGCAAGGTATTTTTGATTGGCTCAAGCCATTCAGCCTGATCCCGCGTTATCCCAAGCTCGAGGTCATCCGAGCCATTCGCTGGGCGTATTGCCAGCGCAAAAAGCTCGAGGTGATCGTTGATCCTCGAGCTGTGGGTTCATCGTTCGCGTACACGATCAACGCGCTGCAAGACAACCCTGATTGTGCCTCTTGGGAGTCGTTTTTTGACGCTCGAGGGGTGCTGTTCATTCGGGCGTTGAACCAGCAGGGGAGACCACATGTCTTGGCGGTGGACGTTCCAAATCAACTCTCAAAACCACTCGGAACGCTCACGGCGCATCAAGCCTGGTCAAGACCGCAAATATCACAAACGGCGTGAGCATCAGGTAGAATGGACGTATGTCGTCTGTGAATGCAACCGAACAAATTGCCGCCAACCGTGAGGCGATGCGCCGGGCGGCTGATCAAATGCGGATTTCAGGATTGTATGCCAGCCCTTATGCCCTCGAGTTGTTTGAGCAACGAATACGCAACGAGCTGACCGATGAAGAAGTTCGCGCCAAGTTAAAGGCGTATCACACGAGGGCATCTTCCACTTTGCCCAAGTGATAGACCGCGTTCCAGTCACAGGTTTCATCACAAAATATCAAAAGGAGTTCGCCATGCCCACCCTTGCCGCCGATGTTGTCAAGTTGATTCAAGACGTCAAAATTGCGATTCAACACCTCAACGATTCGCCCGATTCAAACGTTGAAATTCAGTCTTATTCGCTTACCCTCAAAACCAGCCTCGAAACCAGTGCCGAAGCTGGAGCGAAACTTGACCTGTTTCTGATCAAGGTCGGCGCCAAAACCAGTCTGGCTCAAACCTTGTCGCTCAACTTCAAACTTTCCAAGGGCGATGCCAAAGAAAAGGTTGAGGGAACGGTGGATGAATCGCTGACCCGTGCCGGGCAAGCCATCGATGTGGCGGTGCGCGAAGCTGCCAGAGGGGTTTCGGGCTTTGCCTTGAGCAGCAGTACGATTGAATTGCAATTCGTCATCACCGCCACCGGTGCTGTGTCTTTTGGTGACGTGGGTGCGGCGGTCAGCGCCTCGAATACCAACACCATCATCCTGACCCTTGCCGCAAAAGATCATCCCAAGTCCTAAATGCAGCCGTGAAAGGAGGCTTTATCATTTCACTCGAGCATTTTAGACTCCTCGAGATGCGCCAACATGACGGTCATCAAGGGGTGTATCGGGTGCTTTCGTTGCTTGAGGCGGCGCTGGATTTTCGGGGTCGTTCGATGATTCCCGTGGTGATCGCACCACAATGCTGCTTTGGTTCTCGGGTCTTGGGACAGTACGTGAAACGCAGCCGTCATGTTGAATTGTGCGCGGCGGGCGAGCATTTGATGGTCACCACCTTGCATGAGGTCGGACATGCCTTGGATCACCTCGAGACTGGTGTTTTTGCCTCGGAATCGTTGCTGGTCAACTGGACCAAAGCCATTGTCACGAACCTAAGTTTGTTGCGTTTGGATCAAAGCGTTCGTGAGGCTCGGGTTCGTCGAACACTGATTTCAAGCCCAGAGTTGTTCGCTCGCTCATTTGAGCAGTGGTGTGTCAAACGGTTCTTGCTCGATACCGATTTGCAAGGACAGTGGAACGCATTCCAATCAGAAAAGGATGTGATCGCAGACGGTTCATACTGGTCTGATGAAGAGTTTGCCTTGATCGCGGATGCCCTCGAGCAAGATTTGGCTGTTCTGGGGATCGTTTTGAAGAAAACCAATCCACGCACTAAAACCCGTTCGAGACAGGGTTGAGCCTGGAAAATTGAGTGAACAACTGGAAAAACCCAGACAAAACACGTACACTCTGAAGGCGAAGAGATTCAACCTCAAACCAAGGGTTTGAGATCAGGGAGGTCAAGGACATGAAATCAACCACCAAATCAAAGCAGTCAAGTCGAGCCTTGACCAAATCCAGTGCCACAGCCAAATTCACACCAGCCAAAAAGGTGACCAAAACCAAAGTGGCAGGTTCGAGTCAAGAGTTTGCCGCGAACAAACGGGCACGAATCCAGCGCGATATATTGACTGGCTATGTCAAGGGCAATGATTTGGTGTTGTTGCCTGGAGAAAAACTGACCTATCTTTCACCCCGTTCCAAGTAACCCAGTCAATTCCCTCAAGCACAGGTTTATGCCTGTGCTTTTTTGATGTCATGCCCTATCGAATCATTCACTACGATAGAGTGAGTCGTCACCAGACAGAAATCAAACCATCGCGCTTCGCGCATGGCATGAAGCCCTCGAAAAGAGGATTTCATGACCCAACCCAGCGGCATTCAACCCAATCTCTTCCCCCAAGCCTTCAGTCTCAAGCTTCCCGACGTGGTACAGAACAGCCATCACGCCCCGCACCTCTCGAGTCGTTACGGGCACATCAACAGCGCCGACGTGCTGAACGCCCTGAAACTCGAGGGTTACGCCGTCACCACGGTTGGCACGCCAAAGAGCAAGAGCATCTTTGGCAAACACGTCATGCAGCTCGAGCATCAACAGGCGCGAGGGTCGGGTTTCACCCCGCAGGTCGTGATCGTGAACAGTCATGACGGCAGCACCGCCTACCGTTTGCACATCGCGCTGCTTGAGCACCACTCGGGTCAAACCGTGATCGTCGGCAGCGAGTGGGGGAGACTGCGGGTGATGCACACCAAGAAGGTCGTGCTCGAGGTGGTCCAAGCCACCAAGCTGCTGGCGGCTGAAAGTCCAAAGCTCGCGTTGGTGGTCGAGGCGATGAAGAACCGGATGTTGAGCGTCGAGTACCAACGCTGGTACGCCGAACTTGCCCTTCGCGCCAGGTTCAGCGACGACAAGCGCCCGATCGGCGAGGATGAGTTGCTGTTCTCGAGCGGTGAGTCGCTCTGCCCAAAAAGCGTCTGGGATACCTTTCAGCGCTGCCAAAAGCGTTTGATCGCGGGTGGCATAAAAAGCAAGACCCCAGGGGCAAACCCACCACCACGAGACTGATCTCGTCGCCAATGCGAAAAGTGGCGATTTGCACCACGCTCTGGATGCTCGCCGAACGCCTGGCGAGCCTCAATTGAAGCCGTAATCAAGCCCTCGAGCAGCCCACTCGAGGGAATTTTGTTGTCAAAGGAGATTGACCATGATCAACACGACCAACGCACTGCCAACCACCACCGATGTCTGCGCAGCCCTCACCAGCTTGATTGAAGGCTCGAGCTTGTCCTCGAATGAAAGCTCATGGAACAGCCACCAGCGTTCGGTGATCGCGCCGGATGGTCGGGGCTTGGGGGTGAATTTTATCGAGCACAAGCGCCTCTTTGAGATCACCGGCTTGACGCAGTTGCCGCTTCTTGATGGCAAGGGAACGGAATCCGCCAGCCGTTTCCTCGATTTAGACCAGCAGCACGGTCTTCGACTGAGGATCAATGTCTCCGCAAATCGTGGGGTTGCCGAAATCGTGAGGGAGGTGCGGCGGCGCTTGCTGCCCAGCTATCAGGCGGACTGGCAAGCCGCCAAAGAGCGCCAGCTTCGCCATCACCTCGAGCACCAGAAACGCTTGGCAGATTTCAACGCCGTCCGCGCCTCAGTCGGTCTGCCCGGTCGAGCGGAAATTTGCAGCGAAACGATCAAATTTGGCGATGGCTGGTTGAGTTTTAAGGACAGCTATGATCGTAAAATTCAACTTGAAATCTGGCGTGCCAACCCGCAGCAACTCGAGCAAATCGTCACCATCCTCAAGGCAGATCAAACCATCCAGGGTTGACCTGCAATCCACTTTGAAATCAAACCTCGAGTCGTCGCTCGAGGTTGTTTCAATTTGAAAGTGAGGCAATCATGCCAACCCATGTGAAATGCGATGGTCAAAGCGCCCTGGTGGACAAAGCCCTCTTCAACCCAGAGAGCAACAAGCTGCACCTGCTCTCGATGCTCAGTTCTCGAGAAGCCACCCGAGCGGTCTGGGCGATGGGCGTGCAGGGCAAACCCCTGATGCTCGAGCTTGAAGGCAAGTGGCGAGCCTTGGGTTTTGCAGAGATGACCATGAAACACGAGAAGCTGCCCTGTGGTCGCCGGCACATGCTGGTGGTCAGCAAGGAAGCCTATGCTTCCCGGGTCGTCATCGGGCGCAGCCTCGAGGAAGTCGAGGATCGGGTCTGGGCGAAAGTCACGCGGATCGCCCGAGTCCCACTGCACCAAACTTGGAAAACCTGGACGCTCGAGCAACTGAACTTGACGCGACTCGAGGGCTTGGGCGGGATTTTTGGGGTGGTGCTGTCTGGGGTGGATGAACTCGAGCGTCAAGTCTGCGAAGCGATCAAGGCGGGTACGCTGTGCGTTTAGCCGGTCAAGCCAAGGCGGGCTTCTTTCCAACCCCAGAACTGGTGATCGAGACGCTGTGCAGCCGCTTGAGACTCAACCCCAAAGCCGATGTGCTTGATCCGTGTTGTGGCACTGGGGACGCCCTGGTGAGGCTCGCCGAAGCCTTGGGGTCAACCGCATATGGCATCGAACTCGACAGCCAACGCGCCAAACAAGCCTCAAAACGCTGCGAGAACATTGAACAGGGGGATGCCTTGACCTTTCAGGCTCGAGGCTTTGGCTTGCTGTACCTGAACCCGCCGTATGACGTGGAGCGCGGTGAACGGCTCGAGGTGCGGTTTTTGAGGCATTTCCACTCGAGCCTGGCGTTTCGTGGCACGTTGATGTACGTGATCCCCGAATATGTGCTGGAGGGCAGCAAACCGTACCTCGAGCAGCATTTTAACGACCTCGCGGTGTACCGCTTTCCACCAAAAGAGTACGAGGCGTACAAGCAGGTGATCGTGGTGGGTCGCCGACTGGGCGGTTTCGACGAGCCTGGGGTGCTGCCCGACGAGATTCATGACCTGTACGACATGCCCGAGCTTGTGGTGCGCTCGAGCGAGAACCCAAGCCTGGAACGCAAGGGCGTGACCGATGCCCTGATGCTCGAGGAGGCAGCCTCGAGTGGCTTGTGGGCGGATTTGTGGCAGAAGACCGAGCCTGCCAGGACGGATTTTCAACCGTTGATGCAGATCATGCCTGGGCATCTCGCGTTGCTGATCGCGGGTGGGTTCTTGAATGGGCAGGTGGTTGAGGGTCATGGGCGGCGCTTGTTGGTCAATGGCAACACCATGAAGACCACCAGCACCGAGGAAAGCGAGGACGGCGTGAAAACCGTCGAGCGTCAGAACTTCGTGGGCTGTATCACCGCGCTTGACCTCGAGCGGGGTGAGGTCATCACGATTCAGTAATTCTGAACACCAGAAATCAAACGAGCCTGAAGGCTCGAGTGTCGGTCCTGGAGGAATTCATGACCGCACTGCACCAGCACGAGAACCAGATCTGCACGCCCATTCCACTCGAGCCAAGCAACCCAAGCGAACCCGAAACCCTTTCGCTGAAAACCTTCCTTGAGCTGTTCGGCGAGCAACTCCTCGAGCGCTCGAGCGCCCTGTACCCGCCACTGGTCAACACCGCCCAACTCGAGCCTTTGGATCATTTCAAACGTGCGCCGATTGGCGGACAACGCAAAGCGCTCGCCGGTTTGAAGGTCGGACTCGAGACCTACCGCAGTGTGTTTTTGGTCGCGGAGATGGGCACGGGAAAGAGTTACCTGTCCATTGTGGCGAGCGAGATCACCGCTTTCCACCGCATCAAGCGCTTGAAACGCACCCTGATCATCTGCCCGCCGCACCTCACCGAAAAGTGGGCGCGAGAAATCGCCAGCACCTGCGATCAAGCCGTTACAATCATTGAAAGCCCCAGAGACCTGCACGACATCGAACAGCGTTCAGGCTTTTTCATCCTCTCGAGGGAAAAAATGAAGCTCGGCAGCGGTTGGCGTGCCGCCGTGAACAAACGGCGCTGGAAAAAGGGCTTTACCCTGACCTGTCCAAACTGCGGCGTAGACCTGATGGTGAACGGTTTGAACGCCACACTCGAGGGATTGAACAAGAAAAAGCGTTCTTGCTCGAGTTGCAAAAGCCCACTCTGGCAGGTGGACAACCTCGGACCAAGGCGCATCGCCCTGGCGGATTACATCACCGACAGGCTGCCCAAAGGCACGTTTGACCTCTTGATTCTCGACGAGGGGCATGAGTTCAAGAATGGCTCGAGCGCCCAAAGCAACGCTGCGACCAAGCTGGGTGAGCACTGCACCAAAACCCTCCTCCTCACCGGCACGCTGTTTGGCGGTTATGCCAGCACCCTGTTTCACCTGATGTGGAGGTTTCACCGTTCCATTCGGGATCGGTACGCGATTGATGATGAAGCTCGCTTTATCGAGGATTACGGCTTGGTCGAGAAAATCACCATCCACGAGCACGAGGAGGACGGACGAACCTCGAGCCGCACCAACAACCGGGTCTCGAGCAAGGAACGCCCCGGCATCAACCCCAAGGTCTTGTGTGATTTACTGAAAAGCACGGTCTTTTTGCGCCTCTCCGACCTCGGTGAAATCCTCCCGAAGTATGAAGAGAACATCCTCGAGATCGAGATGGACCCCGACCAGGCGCAGATTCACTTGCAATTCGCCCGAGAACTGACCAACGAGGTCGCCAAAGGTCTGGCTCGAGGCGACCAACGGGTTCTGGGCAAGGCGATGATGCCGCTCTTGCACAACCCCGACACCCCTTGGGTTCCAGAGTGCATCACCCTCGAGCACCAAAACGGTAGCCTGCAAATCCTCGCCAGCAGCCAGAGCCTGCCAGCGGAACGGATTTATCCCAAAGAGGCTGCCCTGGTGCAGTACATCCAAAACCGCAAAGCCGCCGGGCGCAAGGTGCTCGTGTACATCCAGGGCACGGAACGGCGCGACATCACCAGGCGTTTGCAGGGTTTGCTCGAGTTGAACGGCATCCGAACGATGGTGCTGAAATCCGACACCGTATCCGCCAAACAGCGTGAGGCGTATGTCTTCAAACACCAGCACTCGATTGATGCGCTGATCTGTCACCCGAGGATTGTGCAGACGGGCTTGGATCTTTTAGCGTTCACCAGCCTGGTCTATTACCAGACCGAGTACAGCACCTTCACTGTGCGGCAAAGCTCGAGGCGCTCATGGCGAATTGGGCAGACTGAGGATATTGAAGTCACGTTCTTTGCCTACAAACAAACCGTTCAAACCCGTGCCTTGCGCTTGATCGCGGCGAAAGCCCAGAAATCACTGGCGCTCGAGGGTGAACTCGTCGAGACGGGATTGACCAACCTGGCTGAGGAAGACCCCTTGATCGCCTTGGCACGGTCTTTGGTCTTGAACACCACCGAGCAGGCGAGTTTCGCGCCGCCTCGAGATTGGGCACCCAAGTTCCTTAGGGATGCGATTGAGGACACCCCGCAACACCTGACCCCGATGAATGTCACGGGCGTGTACATGCTCGAGCGGGAGGTCAAGCAACATCATGCGAAGAAGAACAGCGTGGCTGTGGGGGATTTGATGTTGTTTCCAATGGAGGAGATGAACCTCGAAAGCGCGTAAACTCCAGAAATCAACCCTCAAGTCTTGCCTTCACACCCGTTTTTGCTAGACTAAACCCATGACCCTCACGCTCGAGCCAACCACCGCCGTACCACTGCGCACCGATGCTAACGGTGTGATTCGGGTTGAAAATTCTCGAGTCACCCTTGAAACCTTGCTTCATTCCTGGCAGCAAGGCTCGAGTCCCGAAGAGATTGTCGAGGCTTTTCCTGTCTTGAAACTCGATGATGTTTACGCGGTTGTGGCGTATATCTTGCGTCACGAAGACGACATGCGAACATACTTGCGAGACTGCAAACTCGAGCAAGGACAGGCGCTCGAGAACATCAAGGCTTGGTTTCCAAATACAGACTTTCGGACGCGGGTCTTGGCTCGGGCGGCTGCCAAGGGCTTGCGTTGAAACTCGCCATTGACGAGAATCTGGACAACCGAATCGTGCGGGGTTTGAGAAGGCTTCATCCGGAACTTGATGCGATTCGGATTCAGGACACCGAAATTTTTGAAGCCGATGATCCTGTTGTGCTTGAATGGTGCGCCATTGAAGGACGCATTCTGGTTTCACATGATTTTAGAACCATTCCAAAATACGCGTATGAACGCATTCAGAACGCTCAAACCGTGGCGGGAATCATTCTCGTCCCGACCGATTTAGCCATTCAGCACAGCATCGAAGATTTGCACATTCTGATCGAATGCGCGTCTGATGAAGATTGGACCAACCGACTCGAGTATTTACCATTGTGAGCCGCGAGTCTCTGACTCTTGCTTTTTCAACTTGACGGGTGTTCGATGTCCTCGTTTAACCTTGTTTCTGAATTCTGTGATCAGGGGTATCACGGGTTTTGTAGATTCATCAATGGAACGAGCAACGTTCCAGAAACGAGAAAAAATGATGATGCGAAGTGTTAACTGGAATTCGCTATCAGCCGGTGCTCTGACAATTGGGTTGCAGTTTTTGATGCTGCACCAACAGCCAGGACTGTCAATGGAATTGATGACCATTTTTGTTACGGCAATCGGAATCGTCTGGCTCGCTGCTGGCATCCAGTGGGTCAATCCCAGCGAACGATTTTATTGGGTGGGGATTCGATTGGTGAGAATGCAATTCGTGACAAATTTTGCGCTGGCACTGTGGTTTGCTACCCTCGAGACGCTCAAACACGCGAATTAATATTATTACTGATGCGAGACTAATCCACCAGTAGAAATCAAACCCTCGAGCAAAGCTCGAGGGTTTTTGCATGGGAAAGGAGAACCATGCAAACCCACCCCATCGCAAAAAACCTGCTCGGACTGACCCAACCGAATCTGCCAATCCACCTCAGCCCCGATGAACTCAATTGGAACTCGAGTCGCAGAAGTCCCGATGGTCGTCGGGTCTTGCTGACCCCAGTCCTCAACTGCCCCAATCACACTTATGCCCATGAAGTCTTATTGATGGCTGCCGTCTGGGTGGATTGTGATGCCCAAGGCGTGCCGCTCGAGCCACCCAGACACCCAAAGCTCGTGCCCTGATCGCGGGTCTTGTGGGGGTTTGTGGGCTTGAAGGGCAGTAATCAAACAGACAGCGAACAACGCTGTCTGAAGGGGAATGGTGAAAGGAGTTCAATATGTTTACAGCCGTTCAGACCTACCTCAAAGCCCTCAACCTCGATGCCGTTCACCTTTCCATCTCACTCGAGGGTGAACTGCTTCGGGTGGTCACCAGCCCCTTTGTGGCAGACGAAACCCGAGCCGCAAGCCTCACCCCCTTGCTGGTGACGGTCAGTGCCAGCGATCTCGAGGCGGGCTATGGGCACGCCCTCAACACCTTCCAAGCCGGTCAGTTGAGCCTGGGACTCGAGCAACAGGTGCAAGCCTCGCTCGAGCAAGCCAAAGCCGCCAAGGATGCCAAGCCCATCCCAAGCAAGAAACCAGCCAGTCCCACGCCGATTCCACCCAAACCCACAGTCACGCCACAAAATGCACCACAGCCTCAAGGCTTGTTCAGTGCCGCCCCCGCCATCGAAGTGCCTGCTCCAGCAGGTCTCGAGCCTGAAGTGCCAGCCGAGCCAATTCCGAGCGCCATGCCAGTGCAACCAGAGCCAGTGGCGGTTGCTGCCAACACCGTGCCTTTTGTCGCAGCCACCCCAGCCATCCCCGTTCGCACGGCGGCACTGATTCAAGCGGAGATCAACGCCCTGATGCCCAAGATCAACACCTTCGCTCGAGATTTTTTTGACAAGGACGGCATCCTGCCTGACGGCGTACTGCACCCGGCACTCGAGGGCAGCAAGCTTGGCAAAGAGTACATCAACCTCAGCCTCGAGTTGTTCGCCCTCGAGAAGCTCGAGAAGGGAGCGGCATAACCATGTCAGGAATCGTTTTAGAAGCCGTCAAGCGCAGGTTCAGACTCGGCAATCGCACCCTTTCCGACCCAAGCCCCATCATGACCCCTGAGAAGGTGCGGGCGTTTTATCAAACCTCCTATCCCGAACTGGCGAACGCCGCGATCCACGGTCCGACGCTCGAGGGCAAGACCAACGTGTACACCTTCAAGGTCGCGGTTGGGACGAAGGGTTAGGGGATGACCGGTGCAGCCCGATCCAGACCGCGAGCTGGTGCTTGAGCACCTGAACAAACTCATCAACAATCCCAAAGCCTTGCTCGAGGCACTTCCAGGCTTGTGGGTCGAAAGTCAGGACGCACAACTGGCGAGCCGACGCTTCAAGACCATGCTCGGGATTCACGGCACGCGCCGCATGAAACCCCCGAGCGAGGCGTTGCCGATCCTCGAGTGACCGAACCGCAATCGATTCTTGGGATGCCTTCATTGGAGGGCATCCCGAGCGAGTACCTGCTCGGCTTTGATTCACTGAATGTGCTCCACCTGGCAAAGCACCTGCTCGAGGCTGGGATCATCTCAAGTGAAGGGTTTGATCCTCGAGATGTCGCCTCATACCTCAGCAAGGCTTTGGATGAGGTTGTGTCACTGGCGTTCAAAAACGTCAAGGCGGTCTTTGAGGTCACGGTGTTTGAGGGCGATGAAGGTTTTGTGCTCGAGTTGACCAGCCGCGAGGTGGTGATTTACGACTTTGGCAATGCATTTCGCCAGCTCTCCAAGATTCACCCGCTTGCCCCGCGATTGCTGCTCGATGAACTGAACGATGCCCAGGGTGCGGGCAGGATTTACGACCCCGCGTGCGCCTACGCCCAAATTTCAGCCTGGGCGTGGCAGGGTGGTGATGACGATGCGGCGGTCATCGAGGAACTCAAACACGAACTCGCCCACAGCCGAGGTGTTGAGCTGGACACAATCAGCGACGAGGACGCTCGAGCCGTGGCGAACGCCCAAACCTTGTACACCAATGAGTACGTTGATCAACACCTGCCCTCGACTCTAAGAAGCTGGCTGAATCCACTGGATCGCCAAGCCCTTGAGCCTTTGATGCTTGGTCATCAAAAAGCCAAACGCTGGCTCTCTGAGATTCGCGCGATCAAGACGCTGAGTGCCTCCCTGCCCGAGTGGACGTATGCGATGCTTCGCACCACCGATTTGAACGATTCCTTTGCCTATGTGTTGACCCTGCCTGGCGAGAAAAGCAACTCCGTGCTCGAGCAATACTTCGAGTACGACGACATCATCGCCCAGGAAGGCGAGTGGCTGCCCAGCTTTGCGCTCGAGCTGCTGCCCGACGGCACGGGCATTGATGGTTTGAAACGCTTCCTCGAGGTCGTCCCCCAGATTCTCGAGCGCACCGAAGCCTTGCTGGGCGAACTCGAGGGCAAGCAACCCAACGAGAAGCCGGCAAGCCGAAAGGAAGACCATGACCGCCCACGCCAGCCTTGAGTCCAATTTCACGCCCACCGTCAAGCAAGACTTTGCGGTGATCGTCTACACCGATGCCCAACACCAGACCAGCTTTTGCACCCAGCACAAGATCAAGAACAACAAACTCGAGGCTGGAACACTCTTGACCCTCGAAGCGCTCGAGCATTTGGCACGGGATTTCTGGAAGATTGAGGTCACGGTCTTGGATGAATCCATTCTGGTTCATGAACCAGGCGTGTTGGTCTGGTGGAAACCCAGCCAGGCGGAATCGATGTTCTTTCAGACCAGAGACCCGAGTCTCGATGCCCTGAGCGGTCAAGTCTTTGCCCAACCGCCCTTGGTGTTCATGGCGTACCGCCGTTCCTTAAAGGTCTTCGCCTTGCTCGAGAATGCCAGACCCAGGGCGGACACGCTTCTGTACGCCGCGCCCTATTTCAACATCACTGGCGGCGCGGTCTGTCTGGGCAGCACGCCGATGCCGGACGTGTTTCATCCCAAGCAAGCCAAGGCGATCACCGAAGCCTTCTTTGCCAGCGCCTTCACCCACGGCACAACGGAGCGCGTCCTGAACTGGGAGGGCAGTATCAGTGAGTTTTGGGCTGAAGTGAAACGCGCTGGGGTCTTCCCGACAGGCGCCCTCAAACCCGCAGGCACAACCCTCGAGCAAGCCATCAAGGGGGTCGTGTGATGCACCAATGTGTCTTTGGGCAGTATCCAAATAGAAGCTTGCGCGTGACCCTGGTCGGTGTGGGTGGCAATGGCAGCAAAATGCTGATCGGGCTGAAAAACCTGCACCTGGCGTTGAGCACCCTTGGCTTGTACCGCCTTCACGTCACCGCCTATGACCATGACCTGGTGAGCGAGAGCAACCTGGTGCGGCAATCCTATTACCCGAGCGATATTGGGCAGAACAAAGCCGTCTTGCTGGTCAACCGCATCAACCTCTCTTGCGGTCTGGCGTGGGAAGCCCAGGCTCGAGCCTACAATCACAACTCGAGCGATTTTGGCGCCGACCTGTTGATCTCCTGCGTCGATACGCGGTTCGCCCGAGCCGAGATCGTGCGAACCCTCGAGTACCGAAACCCCAGTTACTGGCTTGATCTCGGGAACGATGTGACGACGGGGCAGTACGTGCTCGGACAGCCTGCGTCGGGTGGCAACCACAACAGTCGTTCGAGGCTCAGAACCGCCGCCGAACTCTTCCCGAGCATCGCGGACAACCGCCTTCCCGAAGATGCCACACCGTCGTGCACCACCCGTGAGGCGCTCGAGAAACAGGATTTGTTCGTCAATGACATCCTGGTGGCGCAAGCCCTCAACCTGCTCTGGCAACTCCTGTTCACGGGCAGACTCGAGCATCACGGTGGGTTTGTCAACACCCAGCACGGTACGGTCTCGGCGCTGCCGATTGACCTCAAAACCTGGAACCGTTTGGCTCGAGCCGCAGCACAACCCGTCAATTGAGGGAATTCAACAAAAAGCAAGCAAATCAAACCAGGCAGCTTTGGCTGCCTGGATCAATCAGGTCAACAGGGTTCAGCAGAAAGGAAATCAATGATGAAAAACCAGCAATTTGAAGATTTTCGCCACGGCAAGGTGAAGAATTCCAGCAAACTGCTCAGTCAGCATTCGAGCGCGATTGCCAGGCGGGATTATGCGGGGGAGACTCGAGCCTTGAAGCAAATGGCGAAATGGAATCGGCACGTCAAAAACCTCAACAAAAAAGAAACGGTGGCGGGCAAAAGGATGTTATAAGCGATCCAGTTCCCCGTAACGGGTTTGAGATTTTCGCACTGGTCTACGACCACGCCGGCACGCTCAGCCTCGAGTTTGACGCTGTGGCGTACTTTGAGGATTTGACGTTCGAGCAACTGAACGCCATCCTCGAGCAGCCACCCGAGAACGAATGGCTATCGCGGGTGATCGCGGAGTGTTGCAGCGCCGTGGACGAATCCGTTGCCCAGTTCTTTGCTCAGATACCCGAATACTTTCCGCGCACCACAAAACCAAACGATTTTGATTGCGAATACAACCTCGACCAAGTTCAAACCTATGTCAAACGCCGTAACGAACAGGCATCTCGAACGCCCGAACCAGCAACGCCGCTCGAGCGACAACTGGCACTTTGGGCGATGATTGATCCAAAGCGGGTTTTTCGGCGCAAAACGCGTCAACCTAAACACCAAGGCATCGACTCGTGGTGTTTGGCATTGGAAGGCTCGAGCTACAGCGCGATCTTGCTGAACAGTCCAGTCAACACCCGCAAATTCTTCGAATTGCTTGCCAGTCTCGAGCCAGTGCCCGATGAGGTGCTGGCATTGATGCTCGAGCCGTACATCAATCACCTGTCCAAACGCAAGGAGGCATCCGAATGAACGAGGTGCGAACATTGACGCTCGAGCAAGCCTTTGAAGAACTCGCCCAACACGGCGTTGGGGTGCTTCACGCCAGCGAGCATGAGGTGATCGGTACAGGGGATTTCAGGTTGATGGTGCTCGACAAAACTGTTGCCACAGAACCCCGTTTTCGCTGGCAGCAGGATTTGACGGGCATTGACGACGGTTTGCCACGACGTTCGACGGGGAGTTTTCTGGGCGTGATCGAGTGTCTCGAGGATGCGTTCTTGGAGGGATTTAACGAGGAGGTCGTGATTCTGGGCGATTGAAGACAGAACTGCATTGCAGAATCTCATCCGACAGCCCCACTGTTTCGGGCTTTGGCGCGATCAATAAACTTCCCAGCCACGCCGTCAATGAGCGTGGCTGAAATCATGTCCTTGGACGGAAAGCGTGTCAAAATGACGCACATGGATTTTCATGACCGTGTGGACAAACGCGCGGCTGAACTGATGGCAAAAGGCATCTCCAAAGAACGCGCCGAAGAGATCGCCGAGCATCAAATCATGGACGAGGACGGCATCGCCCAAGGGTTGACCTATGAGGGAATGCGCCCTGAAGTCTTGCCAGTCGTCTGGCGTCAGGCGGTGGGTTACGGTTCGGAGCGCCTGGTGCTCGAGTTGACCTCGAGCGACCCGAGTCGGGTGAGTTCGGTGTTCACGATGTTGGTGGTGCGAAATGACACCAAGCTCTGGGAGATGGAGCAAGCTGACCTTGAAGCCCTCCAAGTGATGCGACACGCCAACCGCCAGGTGCAGGAGGCGATTCGCACCTATGCCAAGGGTTTGCAGATGTACAACCTGCCGGTGGAGGAACTGGGTTTGGTCTGGGTGGAGGCGCTCGAGGCTCGTCGAAAGCGCTTGGTGCTGGATGTGCGATGGGACGACCTCGAGCTTGAGACGTTGCATGTCACGGTGCTCGAGGTGGAGGACTGGGACAACCTCAGTCTCAACTGAAGATCATGACATTAAGGCTTTTCTTCAATCGTTCAATTGCTTTCTGTTACTGGAGTCAACTGCGCATCCAGGAGGGGGGAATTTCCCCCCTGAGGACGGGGTTGGTGTTCAAGAAACCTGCCACGCTGTTCTTACCTCTTCAATCTGGTGAGGTTCTACCCGTTGGACAGAAAATCTTGATCTCGTACTTTGACGCTCGAGAAGCCAAATGGGTGCAAGACATCACCAGTGGCGTGATCTCACGTGTGAACGGTAAATTGTTCCTTGAGTATGAGATTAATCACTTCACTTGGATTGGTGGGACTTGGTTTCCAGATAAGGTAAGAGGTTGCGTTGTTGATCAAGATGGGAAGCGACTCCCAGGCATCACCACAAACTGGGGTGTCACAGATGACAATGGTGATTTTGAGGGCACAACAACCCGATCTAACGTTTTCAAAGACCTGAAAGGCAATGCAGTCTTACCCGACGGGACGCTCACCAACGATGTCAGTGTTTACTACGATGGCGGTTCAGACGTTAGATTCCCAAATTGCATTGTGTACCAAACCGCCACACCAAGCCTCGAGGGTGCAGACTTCGAGGAACTCCAAGATGGCGGGGCTGCACCGTTCTCCTCACCAACCAGCAACACTCGAGCCACGACCAGGGCGGGAGGCAGCAACGGGGTTTGTGTTGATAACGCTCAAGTTCCAACTGATACGAGCGGTGTTCCTGTGTTTGTCTCGAGTCAACTGTCTTGCGTTGGGTTTAAATTTAAGATGTTCAAACGAGGTCAAGTAGACCCTTCGACGATCAAGTATTTCTTCCGAGGCAAAGAAATTACCACGTTTAACCTGATTCAAGATCCGCTTGATAAGGAAACGGAACACATTACGTTCGTACCACCCGCGACAGCGTTAAGAGCTGGTTTGAACATCGAATTTCGAGTTGAAGGGTACACCAAAGGTAAACCAGAAACCCGTAAG
>JANXTZ010000018.1 GCA_025352125.1 Deinococcales bacterium
GAGACAGTAAATTCGCAGTTGGAATCAATGGGTATTCAACGTCTACGCGCTCGGACACGAGATGGATTTGAGATTAAGACGCATGCTTCATTGTTCGCTTTGGCAGTCACAAACGGAATGTGAACTGGCAATCAGGGTAAAATATATTATCCTAAACCAGTAGTTCTATTGAGAATTGATGTGTCTAACGAACTTTAAAGCGTCAAATCTGAAACTCGAGCCGTGACAATCTCAAAATCGTTGTGGCTGTCCGCAATGCTCAAAATTGGATTTTCAACCCGTGTCAAACTTTGATTTGCGCTGATGCTCGAGCGACCCTCAAACACCAGATCAAAGAGTTCTCCAACCAGCATTGGATTTAAGGCGTAACGAATGTTCAGACGGTCTTGAATACCGTGCATGATGCCTCGAGCCAACCACTCCTGTCCCTCGATTTTGCTTTTCTCCGCACTCCAAGCGCCGTTCCAGGGTGCGGCATTGGCGCTGGGTTGCACAATAATTTGTGTCCCGAGTGAATCGGCTTTCTCGAGGGCACGTTCAAAAAATCCGTCATAACAAATCAGGGTTGTCACATGACCCAAAGGCGTGAGTGCCGCCGCAACATCTTCAAGCCGCCCTCGAGACAAGCCAACCAATTTTTCGAGTCCAGCCGTGAGGTTGAGCTTCGGGCTTCGCAACAAGATTTTGCCCGAAGGCGCAAACAAAAACGAAACGTTCTGCACCCGACCATCCGCCAGATGCAAACCCTTTGCCGCCTCAACTTCGACACCTGGCAGGAAGCTCGAGCCAGCAGCAATAAACGAATTGGTTTCTCGAGCCGCAATGGAGAAGGCTTTTGCGAAAACCTCGAACAAACGTGTCGCACGAGGCAATATAAAACCCGAGGCTGAAAAATTTTGAAACTGCAAACCAAATTTGAGCGCCTCGAGCCACGATTCACGAGCCAACTCGAGCGCCGCATCCTGAATCTTAAAGGCAGTGACCTTGCGCTCGAGAAAAAACAGCAGCGGCAAACCAATCAATTCGGGAAAAGCCACAAGTGCCGTTTCATGCGAATCTCGAGATTTTAATGCGAGTTTGGTCTGCCCCACAATCCATGCTTCAAAAGCCTGACTTGAAACATAAGCGTCAAGCTCGAGTTTGCTTTGCACGCCAGCCAAAAAAGCCATGTTTTAATTCTGGCACGAAAACGCGAAGCAAACAAAACATTCATCAAACAAACAACCAAAACTCATCTGAACTGTTAGGCTGCAACCATGCGCCCAGCCTTGATTGGATTGTTGGTTTTTGGATTTGTATTGACCGCCTGCGCCCCTCGAGCCTTCGAGCGTGCCAACGTCAGCTCGCAAAGCATCATCACGGATTTTCAAGCCGACCGTGGTGCGGGCAGCAGCTACAAAATTGGTGAACCTGTCTCGTTTAGTTTTGGTGTCCGCCAAAACGGTTTTGTGACCCTGGTGACCACCGATTCGGACACCAGCACCTACGAATTGGACCGCAACATCCCCGTTAAAGTAGGCAAGAATGTTTTGCCACCAAAAGGAGCAAATTTCTTTTACCGCATCAAACAACCCACTGGCACGCAACGGGTGTACTTGATTTTTAGCGACACCGTCTCGCGCGGCGTGAAGTTTGAAGGAAAGCTCGAATCAGATGGTTTAGAGGCAAAAATTCAAGAGTTTTTCAATGCGGCGGGATCAAAAGCTCGAGATGTGATCGAGTCAAGTTTTGAGGTGATCAACCCATGAACATTAAACTTGCGATTGTTTTCGGAATGCTTGCCATTGGTGTAATCTCGTGCAATACCCCGCCAGCGCCAGCCCTGGCAAAATGCACCACACCAGACATGCAGCCGGCGGCGGCGGTAACCAGCACAGCCGTTTTCAAAGCCCAAGCCAAAATCTTGGACAGCGCCGCCATTGACGGTTACGACGCCAACAAGGTTCTTGCCCAGGACAAAGGTGTGGTTGGCGGAGATTTTATCCTCAGCGATTGCAGCGAAGGCTTGCTGCGCCAAGTAACCAGCATTTCAACTGCCAATGTTGGTGTGGATGCTCGAGGCATTGAAAAAGTGTATTTGAACACCAGCGACGCCAGTTTAGAGGATGTCGTCACCAGTGGCGATGTGGGCTTGAATTACGGTGCTCTGGATTTTAATCAAGCAGTTGTCGTCAGCGCCTTGCCAGGGGTTCAAACCCGAGCGGTCAACGGCACAATTCCATTTAACGGCATCAAAATTCCGCTTGGAACAGCCTCGAGCCTGACGGTTGGGGGTTCAATCACTCAAGCGTTAACGCCCAAGTTTGATTTGACCTTCTCTGGTGGAAAATTGCAGCACTTTCAAATCGGACTTTCCGGTAGTTTCTCGGCAACCTTGGAGGGTAAATTGGTTTCGGGCGAAAAACTGACCAATGCCGCCAAAGAATTGACGATAGCCGATTACAAGTTCACTCGAGCTTTCCTGGTTGGGATTGTGCCAGTTGTGGTTGTGATTGAACCAAAACTGATTTTGGGTGTAGGCGTTGGAACCAACAGCGCACTTCAAATGACCGCCAAAATTTCACCCACTGTCAATCTCAACTTCAATATCGAATTTACCCGCAGCGCCAAACCACAGTGGAAAATCACGCCGCCAACGGGTTCGTTCAGCGCAAATCCGTCCTTCACGGTCAATACTCCAGATGGTGGACAGGTGAAGACATTTGCCAAACTTGCGCTCGGCATGAAATTTTACGGCATTGCGGGACCAGAAATGACCGTCAAACCCTTCACGCTCGCCAAACTTTCAGCCAGCGATTTGTCGGCTGGATTAAATACTGGAATTACGGTGGACGGAAAAGTGGTTGCCGGTTTTAAAGTCCTGGGTCAAGGACTCGAGATTGCCTCAGATTCTCTAAGCTCGACCGATCTGGCAACCAATTACAAATGCACAAGTACCTCGTGCAGCATTTTGGTTTCAAACCCACCAACAGGACCTTTGCGTTAAGACTCGAGTTCAACGACTTCATATTCTTCAAACATTAAAATCGGCAATTGCTGTCTACCCTCATCCCTAACCCTTCTCCCAACATCAGGAGAAGGGAATTTTATTCAATCTTTGATTGGGCAAAATAGGCTCGAGAACGGATTTGTTTTCACGGCTCGTACAAAACCACACTTTCACCTTCACAGACGACCTCGCCGCGTTGATTGCGGCACACGCAAGCCAATACAAAAACAGGTTTGTCCTCACGGATGCTCGAGATGGTCGCGGTTGCCGTGATGGTGTCGTCAATAAACGTCGGTGCACGAAATTTGAGGCTCGAGGAGAGGTAGATGCTGCCCTGACCAGGCAATTGATTGCCGATCACATTCGAGATCAGACTCGAGACGAGCGCCCCGTGCGCAATGCGCTGCCCGAACCTCGAGTTTGCTGCGAATTCGGCGTCAAGATGTAACGGATTGTGATCGCCTGAAATCTCGGCAAACGCGACAATATCTGCCTCCGAGATGGTTTTATTGACAATGGCGCTGTCGCCAACTTTGAAATTGTGCATGATCGAGTTTAAACCTCGAGCTTCCCGCAAATGCGTCTTGTGGTAGATTGCACCATGGCTGACATTCAAAAAGTCTCGAGTCGGGCGGATTTAAAACGGTTCATCGAATACCCCTACCAACTCTACAAGAACCATCCGACTTGGGTTCCGCAGTTGCTCTGGCAAGAATGGGACGATCTTGACCAGGCGCGAAAGAAGAATCCATTCTTTGAACACGCTGTGGCAGATTACTTCCTGGCGCTCGAGGCTGGGCAAATTGTTGGACGGATCGCCGCGATTCATGACCAGAGTTACAACGAATTTCACAATGAAGCGGTGGTGTTGTTCGCCTGTTTTGAAGCCGAAAGTGCCGCCGTTTCCAAGCAATTGCTCGAGACGGTCGAAGCCTGGGGGAAAGCCAAGAATCTGAATTTGGTGAAGGGTCCGAGCAAAGTCTCGCAAAACGACATGATGGGTGTGCTGGTCGAGAATTTTGATGATCCGCCGGTGGTCATGATGGTTTACAACCCGCCGACCTACGCGGGCTTTATTGAGGGTGCGGGTTACACCAAATCTGAGGACACCTTCGCTTGGCGCATGACGGTGGCGGGCGGTCTGCCAGAACGCGTCTCGAGAATTGCCGAACGGGTCAAACGCAACCTGAAAGTCAATATTCGCAAGGTGGCGCTGGGCAGCAAAAAAGCACTTGCGGCAGAACTACCGATCTTGCGCGATATTTACAACGCCGCCTGGGATAAAAATTGGGGATTTGTGCCCTGGACCGAACACGAAATCCAACACCTCGCCGAGCAGCTTGGGCAGGTTGCCGACAAAGACCTCTGTCTGATCGCCGAGGTGGACGGCAAGCCCGCCGCGTTCAGCATCACCCTGCCTGACATCAACGAAGCCATGAAAGGCACGGGTGGCAGGTTGTACGGCTTGGCGAAACTCTTGTTGACCAAGCCCAAGCGAATGCGTCTGGTGGCACTCGGGATTCTGCCAGAATTTCAGGGACGCGGTTTGGACGCGCTGATTTACGCCGAAACTTTCTGGCGAGGGCAGAGCAAATACAACGCCGGCGAATTCGGTTGGACGCTCGAGAGCAACGACGCGATCAACAACGGCATGAAGGCTTTGGGGGCAACGCAGTACAAGCGCTACCGAATTTTTGAAAAACGAATTTAAGTCAGGGCATTCAGAACCTCAGTCGCAATGCGTTTGGCTCCCCCAGGCAAACCCATGCGCTCGAGTCCCGTGAGTTTTACCTGTTCACGAAAAGCTTGATCTTGATGCGCGGCTTTTACGGCTCGAGCCAAGATTTCTGGATCAGGTTGACTGAGCGTCAACCCAACACCCAACAGGCGTTTCTGGGCTTTGGCGAAACCCTCCAAGTATTGTGGTCCTTTGGTGACAAAACCGATCACAGGTTTACCAAGTCCAACCGCCTGTTCATTGCCCGTGCCAGACGTTCCAAGCACCACGCTGGCGGCATGAAGCAGCGCCGCAAAAGCGTTCTCGAGAATCATGACCTGAATTCCAGAGCTGTGCTTTGCCACTCGAGCCACGTTGTCCACAATTTTTGCAGTTGTCCACACCCAACCTGTGGACAACTCGAGCGCATCAAGGTTGCCTGAGAACGCAGCGAACGTTTGAAATTTCGGTAGGAGCGCGGCTGTCTCGAGCATGATGGGCAGGCTGAACAAATAATCCTTGCGCGTTCCTGGCAGCAAGGCAAGCACAGGACGACCATCCAGAATCTTCTGAAGCTCGAGTTCTGGCGTCAGCAAATCCATCATGATGTTGCCGGCAAATTTGGCATGAGGCACGCCGAGTTCACGCAACCAATCGGCGGAGCGCTCATCTCGAGTAAAGACCTTCTCAACCTGTTTCATGTACCAGCGCTCAGGCAGCACAAAACTGTCCACGGTCACTCGAGAAGTCCGCTCGAGTTTGTCGCTGGCGTTCATGCCGTCCTGGTAATAGCGACTGACGAGTGGTTGATACTGAAAGACCCGAGGTTTTGCCACTTGGAACGCGAAGCTGAACGTCACCCACAGGGCGTAAAGATCGCCGACAACCATCACCGCATCAGGTTTTGAGTTGCGAATTGCCCAGTGTTGCTCATGCGTTTTTTGGCGCATTCCGTCGCGCCAATCTTGCAAGAACAAATCCAAACTGGTAAACGTAAATCCGCCCGAGGGCGGACTCCAACGCGGTCCAAGCACAGGTATACCAGCGTTTTCGTAAACATTGCCGCGCCCGACAATCGGCAGGGCTTCAAGCTCGAGGTCGGGGTCCAACTCGAGCATGGTTTTGGCTAAAAATGCCCCAATCGCATCCTCGCCGTGACCGTTGCTGACAAACAAGATTTTCATTCCCGCGCCCAAGGCTCGAAACCAGCCTCGAGAAAATACAAACCGTGTGAGGCAACATTTTTGCCGGCTTGCGCACGGTCTTTGCTGGCGAGGACTTGTGCCACCTGACCCGACTCGAGCTTGCCCAAACCCACCTCGAGCAACGTGCCGACGATGCCGCGCACCATGTGCCGCAAGAACGATTCACCGATGACCTGAATTTCGATCAGTTGCTCGTCGGGGCTGCGTCTGACTGGAATGCTGCGCACCTCGCACGAGAACACGGTGCGCACGGTCTGGCGCTCCTCCTGCGAGGCGAACGCCGCAAAATCGTGCTCACCTTCGAGATGTCTTGCCGCGTGACGCATCGGGGCAACCTCGAGTCGTTGCGGAACCCAGAGCGCACGGTGCCGCTCGAGGGCGCTCTGGGTGCGGGCATTCAGAATGCGGTAGCTGTACGAGCGCCAGGCGCAAGAAAACCTCGAGTGAAACAATTCTGAGGCATCCACGCATGAAAGCACTCGCACATCTTCGGGCAGTCTGGCGTTCAGGGCGCGGCGCATGACATCGGCTGGAATTTGATGCCCCACGTCCACGTGCGCCACCATGCCCAGCGCGTGAACGCCCGTGTCGGTGCGCCCCGCCGCCATCGGACGGGCGCTGACCCCAAGCGGCTCGAGCGCCTTTTCAAGCACACCCTGAACGGTGCGTTCGCCTTTGGCTTGCACCTGCCAGCCTGCAAAATTTGTTCCGTCCCACTCGAGAATCAGTTTTAAACGCCGCCAACCTTGGGGCAGCGCTGTGGGTTCTCGAGGTTCAAAATCGGGTTTCATTCGAGGATGGCATTCAAAGTGTCCAAGACCTCCTCGAGCAATTCATCGGAAACACGTTCAATAAATTTGAATCCTCGAGCCTGCCAGTCCAGGGTTTTGACTTGATTGGCAAGAACCACGCCGACGGTTTTTAAACCACCCTGTATTTCTAAACCACCCTGTAAAGGAATTTCAAAGGCGTAACCTTTGATTTGACTGGTGATTGGACAGGCGATCAACATTTTGGTGACCTGATTGTACTGGCTGTTCGAGATCACCAACGCGGGACGTTTTCCTGCCTGTTCATGACCTTGTTGCGGATCAAAATCGATCCAGATGATGTCGCCGCGCTCAGGAAATGCCTTCACCAAAGCTCGTTCCCGACAGCTTGACCCCAATCGATTTCACGGTGAATTTTTTCTGGGGTAATCCCTTGCAGCAATTCATTCAGATTTTTGCTGCTGCGGCGTTTTGAGGTCGGTTTTAAAAGCAAACCCTGTTCGGTGATCTCGAGCGTCAATTGAGTACCCTCATGCAGCTCGAGCGTCTGAGCCAGATCTTTGGGGATTCTGAGCGCCAAAGAGTTCCCCCATTTTTTGATTTCTCCGAGCATGGTCAACCCCCTTGGTAGATACATGATGATACCACCAAATTACAAGACCTCTTTGGGCTTGCCGAAAATCATGCGCCCAAGGCTGGTCTGTGTGGCGCTGATGACCGCCACGCGCACGGTACGACCCTTCAACGCCAGACCGTCGTCGATCACCACCATCGTGCCATCCTCGAGAAACCCCACGCCCTGCCCTGGCTGCGAACCCTCTTTGACCACCGCAATGGTCAGTTCGTCGCCCGCACCAAACCGTGGCTTCAAGGCTTCTGCCAGGGCGTTCAGACTCAGGCAGGTCACGCCCTGCAAACCCGCGACCCTCGAGAGTCCAGTGTCGTTGGTCAGCACGCTCGCACCAATTTCCTGGGCGGCGCGAACCAGACGGTCATCGACCCCGCCGCCTGTGTCCTCAAACTCTCGAATCACCAACTCGAGTGTCCGGTTGGCGCGAAGTTTCTCGAGGACCTCCAAGCCGCGTCTGCCCTTGGCACGTTTTTGCGAATCGGTCTGATCGGCAAAATACTGCAATTCGCGCAGCACAAAACCAGGCACGATCAGCGTCCCCTCCAGGAAGCCCGACTGCGCCACCTCGAGAATCCGCCCGTCGATGATGACGCTGGTGTCCAATAATTTTTGAATGCTGGGCGCGATGGCTGGCATTCTTCGTTCAATTGCGGGATTACGCGCCGCAAAAGGCGTAAAAACATCACGGTTCAAGACCGCCACGCTGACCAAAAAAACCTCGAGCAAGGCGGTAATGAGGAGCTGAAAATACCAGGCGTAACCTGGAATGTTCGAGAGGACGTTGTTGAGAAGCACACTGATTAAGAGTGCCATGATCGTGGCGATGGTTGCCGCCAGCACGGTTTGTGGGGGCATGGTCAAGAGGGTGTTGGCAATACTTGCCACCCTTTCACGCAAAATATTGGTCAGGCGGTTGGTCACCAAGCTGGTAATCAACGCCCCCAGAATAGCAATATACGTTTGGTTTAAACCGTCATTGACGAGCCTTTGGGCAATCAAATAACCCAGTAAAGCACCCAGGGCAATCAGGACAAAACGAATCAAACCGTGCAACGGGTCAAAACCCTCCAAACCGGTTTTCATGGTTTGCCCCACAAGAAACGCACCGCTTCTTGAACACTCTGTACACCCTCGGTTTTACCGCCCTGAACGCCTGGGGGCATGACCAGGCGAGTCAAACCCACCCGACTGGCTTCGCTGGCACGCCTGGCGGGTTGGGTGACGCTGCGCACCTCGCCAGCCAGTCCGACCTCGCCAAACACCGCCACGCCCTCGGGAACTGGTTTCATCATGACGGCACTGTACACCGCGAGGGCAATTGCCAAATCCAAACCAGGGTCAGAAAGCCGCATTCCACCCGCCAGGTTCACGTAGACATCCAACCCCCCCAAAGAGAGCTGCAATCGGCGCTCGAGCACCGCCAGCACCACATCCACCCGACGCGCATCCAAACCCACCGCCACGCGTTTTGGAGCAGGATACGGGGTTTTGGCGGCAAGCGCCTGCACCTCCAAGAGCAACGGGCGCTGACCGTCCATCGTTGCCGCCACAATGCTGCCAGGCACACCCACAGGACGTTCCGCCAGAAAAGCCGCGCTGGGGTTGTCAACCGCCTTCAAACCGTGCTCGAGCATGTCAAACACGCCCAGCTCACCGACGCTCCCAAAACGGTTTTTGACGCTTCGGAGCAAGCGGTAATGCCCGACCGACTCGAGCATCAAGACCGCATCGACGATGTGCTCCATGACTTTGGGACCGGCGACGTTGCCGTCCTTGGTGACATGCCCGACCAGCACCATCGCCGCACCCGTCTCTTTGGCAGCTCGGGTCAAACGCGCCGTGGATTCGCGCACCTGCGCCACGCCACCGGGCGAGCCGCCATCGTCGGTTTGCACCGTCTGAATCGAGTCCACGATCACCAGTTTGGGTCGTTCCAACTCGAGCAGCGCCGTGATGCCGTCGGCGTGAACGTCGCGGGTCATGAGAATATCGCCCTTCACGCCCAAGCGATCCGCCCGCAAACGCACCTGCTCGAGCGACTCCTCGCCAGCGACATACAAGACTTTTTCGTCCAACAATGCCAGATGGTCGGCAACTTGCAGCAAGAGCGTGCTTTTGCCGATGCCAGGTTCGCCACCCAACAAGACCACGCCGCCAGCCACCCAACCGCCGCCCAACACACGATCCAACTCGCCAATGCCCGAACTGCTGCGCGGCTCTTCAGAACTTTTGACGCTCGAGAGACGCGTCACGGCGCTGCTTGGCACATTGCTGCGAGCGCCAAAGCCAGACGTGCTCTTGCTGCTGGGTGCAGTGACAATCTCTTCAAACGAATTCCAAGCCGAGCACGACGGGCAACGCCCCATGCTTTTGGCGGTGGTGTAGCCACAAGAATTGCATTTGAATTGCACCAAGACTTTCGCCACGTTTGACTCCTGAGCTTCATTCTAAAGGGTCGGGGTCTTTTTGAACGGGACACCATCACAGTTTGAAGTTCAGCGTTGTTAATAAGCCATCATGCCATTCTCGAGAACAACTTTAAATCGTACACTCGAGGCTCATGAATACCGTCGTCAAACCCCCAAGAGTTCAGATTCCGGTGCGCCAGTATTTTGGGCTGCTCGAGGAATATTTAAAACCGCAACGCGCCAGCGTGATTCTAATGGCGGTGTGTTTGCTTTTCAGTGTCGGTTTGCAGCTTTTAAACCCGCAGATTGTTCGGTTTTTTATGGACACCGCGCAAAAGGGCGGCGCACAATCTGAACTGGTCAAAGCGAGTGCCGTGTTCATCGGTGCCTCTTTTTTTCAGCAGGTTTTGAACGTGGCTGCCACCTACTTCAGCACCCGAGTTGGCTGGACGGCAACCAACGCACTTCGGGCGAATCTGGCAGAGCACTGCCTGAAACTTGATCTCTCGTTTCACAAAGCCCGCACCCCTGGCGAGTTGATCGAACGGGTGGACGGCGATGTCAGCACTTTGGCGGCGTTTTTCTCCAACCTCAGCATTCATCTTGGCGGCAATGTCTTGCTGCTCTTGGGCGTACTGGTTGTCATGACCCTCGAGGATTGGCGAATTGGCGCAAGCCTGAGCGTGTTTTCGATTCTGGCAATGCTGGTCTTGGCACGGGTGCGCAACCTTGGCACGCCGTACTGGAAGGCGGTGCGCGAGCAAAACGCGACCTTCTTTGGTTTTATTGGCGAGCAACTTTCGGGCACTGAGGACATTCGATCTTCGGGCGCGACGCAGTACGTGATGCGCAGTTTTTTTGAGCGCCTGAAAACCTGGTATCCGGTGGTCTGGCGCAGCAACATGCTCGGTGGCAGCATGTGGGTGGTGTTTGAAATTTTGATGGCGTTTGGAACGGCACTTGCATTTGGGGTCGCCGCGCCGCTCTATCAGAACAAGGTGATTTCGCTTGGTACAGTCTATCTGATTTATCAGTACACCAGACTGCTCGCCGAACCGCTCGATCAGATTCGCAATCAACTCCAGGAATTGCAACGCGCCGATGCGGGCATCTCGAGGGTGACAGAACTGCTGGCGACCAGCTCAAAATTGATTGATGGGCAGGGCGCGAACTGGTCTGAACGGGCGCTCGAGGTCGAGTTTCGTGGGGTGCATTTTGGGTATGAAGACGATGTCAAACCCGACCCATCCGAACAGCCTGAACATCTGGAGAAAGTGCTCGAAAATATTTCGTTTAAGCTCGAGGCTGGGAAAGTCTTGGGTTTGCTGGGTCGCACTGGCAGTGGCAAAACCACCTTGGCGCGTCTGCTGATGCGATTTTACGACCCGCAGCACGGCGAGATTCGCTTGAACGGCATTCCACTGACCAGCGCGAAACTCGATCAGGTGCGCAGTCGGGTCACGCTGGTAACGCAAAATGTCGAACTTTTTCAAGCCAGCATCCGCGAGAACCTGAGTTTTTTTGACCCAAGCGTAAGTGACACCCGAATCTGGGCGGCGCTCGAGGAGCTGGGCTTGCACGACTGGGTGCGTAGGCTTCCCAGGCAACTCGATGCCGAACTCTCGAGCGCGAACCTGAGTGCAGGCGAGGCGCAACTGCTGGCGTTCACGCGGGTTTTTTTGCGCAACCCAAGCGTCATTATTCTCGACGAAGCCAGCAGCCGTCTCGACCCCGCCACCGAGGCACTGCTCGAGCGTGCCGTGACCAAATTGCTGACGGGTCGCACCGCCATCATCATCGCGCACCGATTGCAAACCATTTTGCGCTCTGACAAAATCTTGATCCTTGAAGATGGAAAAATGCTCGAGTACGGCAGCACCAAAATTCTCGGCAACGATCCAAACTCGAGGTTCGCGCAACTCAGGCGCACGGGATTGGAGGAGGTGCTGGCATGAGCAGCAAGCCCATGAGCACCTGGCACGTCATAAGGACCATGATCTGGCAACAGGGCGCGTTGTACGCCTTGAACACGCTGATGTGGGGATTGGTCTTTACGATTCCGCTACTGGAGGGCTTGATCGCTAAACTCTTTTTTGACACCCTCGAGAAACGTCCGCTCGAACTGAACATCACTTCAATCATTGCGCTGGTCATGGTGGTCGCCGTCGCTCGAGCCTTGTCAATTGTGGGTGGCATGGCTGCCGACATCCCCTGGCGGTTCCGCATCAGTGCGTTGCTGCGCCGCAACCTTCTGGCACACATCCTCGAACGTCCTGGCGCACGGGCGCTGCCCGTCAGCGTGGGTGAAGCCATCAGCACGCTTCGGGACGATCCTGGCATGGTCGAGGAGATCAGCGATTGGACGCTTGATGTCAGCTCTCGGGTGGTTTTTTTGGTCGTTGCGCTCATCATTTTGTTTTCGATCAATTCTCGCATCACCCTGCTGGTGTTTGTGCCGCTCGCCATCGTCATGAGCCTGACGTATTTCTACGGCAGCAAACTCGAGAAACTGCGCGAACAGAGCCGTGAGAGCACTGCCAAAGTCACGGGCGCTCTGGGCGAGATGTTCGGCGCGGTGCAGGGCATTCAGGTGGCGGGGGCGGAAGCCAGGGTGATGGCGCACTTCAAACGCCTCGGCGATGCGCGACGCGCGGCACTGCTGCGAGATAGCGTTCAAACCCAGGTTTTAAACGCGATTTACGGCAATGTGGTGCAATTCGGCACAGGCTTTATTTTGTTGCTCGCCGCCTCTGGAATGCGCGAAAAAACCTTTACCATCGGCGATTTTGCGGTCTTTGCCAGTTATCTCGAGCGTGTGGCGCACACCACCGAATTCTTTGGACATTTCATGAGCACCATGCGCCAAACGGGCGTCAGCATCAAACGCATGATCGAACTCTTGCAGGGTGCAAATCAAAACAAACTGATCGAACCACATCAAATCCCACTTTCGGGCAGCACTCCCGACCTCGAGCCTCGGGTCAAAACCGAATCTGATACTTTGCAACACCTTGAAATTCGTGATCTCGGTTTCGAGTTTGAGGGTGGCACACGAGGCATCAAGAACATTAATTTGACGCTCGAGCGGGGCAGTTTTACGGTCATCACTGGGCGCATCGGTTCGGGCAAAACCACCCTGCTTCGCGCCATGCTGGGGCTTCTCGAGCCGCAAACCGGTTCGGTGCTTTGGAACGGTGTTTGTGCCAGTGCACGAGATTTAATCCCGCCCAGGGTTGCCTACACCTCGCAAGTGCCAGTCTTGTTTAGCGGTACGCTGCGCGACAATATTTTGCTGGGGCTTCCAGACGATCCCAAAAAACTCGAGCAAGCCGTCAAAAACGCGGTGCTCGAGCAAGACCTGCTGGGCTTTGAGTTTGGTTTTGAAACCAAAATTGGCAGCAGGGGCGTCAAACTTTCTGGCGGACAAGTCTCGAGGACTGCCGCCGCCAGGATGTTCGTGCGGGAACCAGAATTGCTGGTCTTTGATGACCTCTCAAGCGCTCTGGATGTCAACACCGAATCGCAACTCTGGGACCGGGTGTTTGAGCACTCGAGCGAGACGACTTGCCTGGTCGTTTCACACCGCAAGCCAGCTTTGAAACGCGCCGACAAGATTGTTGTGCTTGAGAATGGTTGCATTACAGCAGTCGGAAAACTCGAGGAGCTTCTGAAAACCAGTGGCGAGATGCGCCGGTTGTGGTCGGGCGAACTCGAGTGATTTCAGGGCAATTGGTCATGGTCTACCCTCATCACACGGTTTTGCTTGCGGGCGTTTTCGGCGGCGAAAACCATCAAATGACTCTCGAGGGTTTGGGATGCCCCCGACAAAATATATTCAGGGTTGTTTTCAGTCAGTGCACTGACAAACGCCCGCATGATGTTCTCGTCGCCGCCGCCGTGACCGGATAAAATTGAACCGTCAGACTCGAGTTCGGTACTGACAGTTGTGGTTTCCCTGGTCAGAAAATCGTATATTTCCAGAATATTTCCATTTCCGTACAATTCGGCTTTTGTACCAAAAATTCGTGTCTCACGGTCGCGCGGTTTGGTGAAGGCGGTCATGGTGAAACTGGCGGTGACACCGCCCTCAAACTCGAGATTGACGACCTGATGATCGACCACATCGTTGTCAAGACCGCCGTAAACGCAGCGCCCATAGTCCCCAGTTCGCAGCGCCGCCAGAATCCCCGCCTCGCTGATGTCGGTGGTGATGACATTCAGTGGCCAGTCGGTGTTGCCCTCCTCGAGATTCTCAAAGTAAAAGCGCTTGGCATCGTAGGCGCAGACATGGGCAACGCCGCAATCCAGGCAACGGTCTGCCGCACCGATGGGACGAAACTCCTTTTTAAAGTGACTGAGGCTGCCAAAACTCGAGACGGCAACGCAGGGCTTGGCGACAATGTAACTCAGCCAATCCAGGTCGTGACACGATTTTTGCAACAGCATCGAACTCGAGCGTGCCTCGTTGTGCCAGTTGCCTCGCACGAACGAGTGCGCCTGATGCCAGAAGCCCACAGGCTCGAGGTGTTGCACCGAAATGATCTCGCCAATCTGTCCAGAATCCAGAATTTTCTTTAATAACCTCGTGTACGGCGTGTAACGCATGACGTGACAGACCGCCAGCATCACGCCAGCCTCGCGCACGGCTTGGACAATCCGCCGACAATCGCTTTCACTGGGACCCATGGGTTTCTCGAGCAGCAAGTGATAACCGTGTTTGGCAAATGCAATGGCAGGTTCGGCGTGAAGTGCGTCGGGCGTGGTGATGATGATGCCGTCGGCAAACTTTGGGCGCGTCAGCCAGGTGTGCCAATCGTTGGTGACGTTTTCGGGCGAAATTTGATGCCGATTCACCATGTGATCGCGGTAAAAATCCCTGGGTTCGGCAACGCCCACAATTTGTACCTGATCTGGATACTCGAGCGCGTACTGGGCATAAATCGCACCTCGAGAACCCGCACCGACCACCGCCAGTTTGATGGGCGCGGGCTTCATGTCAGCACCACCACCTTGGTCAAATGGCGCGGTTCGCGGGTGTTCAAGCCTTTGTGTTGCGCGACGCGTTCACCCAACCATTGCAGGGTTGGCAGGGCGATCAATCCGCGCAGGCTCGAGGTTGTTGACAACTCGAGACTCAAATCTCCAGCCCCGCCAAAACCGATGACCTTCGCGCCTTTTTCACGCAGTTCACCGACCAGTTTTGTTTCCTGCTCGAGCGTCTGGAGGCTGTAGAGCATGACGACCACAGAGCGTTCATCAATCAATGAAATTGGACCGTGACGATACTCGAGCGGATGGTACGCCTGGGAGAACGACAGGCTCATTTCCATCAGTTTCAGTGCGCCCTCATTGGCAATGCCGTACAACGCGCCGCCGCCCAGGTAAACAAAATGCGAGCAGTGTTGAATCAAACCATCAAAATTATTTTTGTGCTGCTCGAGCAGGTGTTGCGCCTCTTGAATTTGCTGGTTTGTGATTCTTTGTCCAGCCAATGCCAGACCGATCAGCAGCATCAAGCTGGCGCTGGTGGTCATGACGATGTCCTCGAGCGGATGCGTGGGCGCGTAAACGCAAACCGAGCTGACCTTGGCAAGCTCGCTGTTCGGTTCGCAGGTGATGCCGATCACACGTTCACCAGCAATCAGGCTGGCGTTGGCGGCGCCAACGGTTTCGGTGGTGCTGCCGCTTCTCGAGAGTGCCAGCACTTGCACTTTGACATCAGGAATATAACTGCGGCGGCGCAAATGCCACTCGCCAGACGGCACGGCAATCGCGCCGTGGTCTGGACTCTGATTCAGTGCCGCCGCGATGCTCTGCGCCAGATAATACGATGTGCCGCAACCGATCACGGCGACGGGTCCAGGCTCGAGTTGCGCCGCACCGAGGTCAAGTTCCAGCGCCTGTTGCCAGTACGAAAATTGCTCGAGAATGGTTTGTTCGGTGGCGTTCATGGTGTGTTCCTTCCAAGGTCTTGATGAATTTGCTTCAACCAACTTCTGTCCACATCCCAACTCGCGTTTTGTGCGGCGCTGAACAGTGCTCCCGCCAATGGACTGGCTGCTGGCTCGAGCCAAGTTCCAAGGGTTGACAATCGGTGCTTCACCGTCTCCCTGACCATCAGGCTTTTAAAAACGCTGCCCGCACAACTGAAACTGGTTTGCTCGAGTTTGAGTTGTTTTTGCGCCGCCAGCCCCAATTGACTCAAATGTTGTGCCGCCTCGAGCAAGACATGTTTTGCCGTCAAGTTGCCCAAACCCGCCAGCTTGTCCACCACTTTTGCCAGCGCCGCAATTTTCGGGCGCGGATGAGAGAGGGCGTAAAACCAGGAGATCAACTCGCCCTCTTTGATGCCGACGTGCTCGAGCAAGCCCAGACGAAATTCCGCGTCCAAAAGTCGTCCATCGATGGTCCAACTCAGTTTTTGCAAGGCTTGAAGTCCGATCCAGTGCGCACTGCCCTCGTCGCCAAAGCCCTCGCCCCATCCGCCAACCCGAGCCACCTTGTGTTTGGTGTTTTCGCCCCACGCCATCGAACCTGTCCCCGCCAAAACCAGCACCCCAGATTCTCCCGCCAGTGCGCCAGCAAATGCCACGGCAACATCATTTTGCACCCCGCAACGTTCACCCGCCCAACCTCGAGCCGCTTCGAGTTGTAAAGCCGATACCGTGTCCGATTCACCGTAACCTGGCATTCCAAAACTCGAGAATGCAATCTGATCTGGTGGTAATAAAACTTGATCGAGGATTTTTGTCAGCTCGATTTGCCATGCGGGGTTGTCAAACGGATTGATGCCCGCACCCGCAATCACCTGTCTCACCGTGCCAGTTCGGTTGGCGACGGCGAGCACGGTCTTTGTGCCCCCGCCATCAAGCCCCAAAATCCATTCAGGCATGAACAACCACCCCTAACAATGTTTCAATGTTCTCGAGTTTGACCACGCCTGCCGTAAGCTCGAGACATGCCGCCGCGCCGCAGGCGCTGGCGTAACGCAGGGCATCCTGAATTGATTTTCCACGCTCGAGGCTGAATAAAAATCCCGCCAGCGTCGCGTCGCCCGCACCAACTGGATTCAAGACTTTGATCTCGCTCGAGGTTTGAACAAGCGTACCTTCAGTTCCAACATACTCGAGTCCATTCGCGCCTTTGGAATGCAGTACCCGCGTGCCAAACTTCTCGAAAATTTCAAATGAACTCAGTCCCAGTTGCTCCAGTTCGCTTTGATTTGGTTTAACCAGATACGCCCCGTTCTCGAGCGCCACCTTTAACGCCGCGCCCGAGGTGTCCACCACAAGCTTGTGGCGGGCACTCAAACGTTTTACAAATGCCCCAAACTCGAGCATGTTCAGACCTGGCGGCAAACTTCCCGAAAGCACCACAACTCGCGCCGAGGCTGGGATCAACGCCTCGAGTTTGAGGAGATCACTCGGCGTTAGGTTTGGACCTGATTCGTTGATTTCTGTTGCTTCTGTGCCGTCCAAAATCGCCTGACATTCTCGGGTTTCACCGTCAACAGAAAGTACAAAACTTGAAATGTTCTGCTTTTGAAGTAAATGCTCGAGCTTCGAGCCGTTACTTCCAGCCGTGGGCAGAATCACGCAAGCCTCCGCGCCCAAGCTGACCAGCACCGACGCCACATTCACACCCTTGCCGCCCGCGCGTTCAAACACACGAACGGCACGGTTCAAATCACCCACCGCAAGCCTCGAGCCTAACTCGAGCGTGCGGTCAATGGCAGGATGTAAACAAATCACCGCAATCATAAATCTCCGAAAAGTTATTTGAACTCGAGCACCTTGGCTTGCTTCAAGAGCACATCCATGTCGGTGCTTGCCTTTTTGATCGCATCCTCGAGCTTGCCGTTCCCCGTCCACGCCAGGTTGAAGGCGGTGTTCATGGCACCCAACACCTCGGGCAAATTGCTGACCAATCGCACGTCAGAATTGATGATCACGCCTGTTTTCAGTTGCTCGAGGATCACCTCGGCGTTGCGTCCAGGCAAGGATTTGCTGTACTGGCTCTTAAAGGCATCTGCATTGGTGGCAAGCAGACCGTTGTTGGAAATCAATTTCTGGGCGTCAACGGCGGTGGTGACGTAACGGGCAAACTCGAGCGCGCCAGCTTTTTCTTTCGCGCCTTTGGGAATCACCAGCGCGTGGGCGCTGCTGCTGGCTCTGGGTTTGTCGCCCGCTTTTAAGGTTGGGAATGGGGCGTAGCTCCAGTTCAGTTTGGGGTTGCCGTTCAGCACGCCAGTCATCCAGGTGCCTTCAATGTAAATGCCCATCTGTCCAGCCAGGAAAATCTGGTATCCCGCCTGCGTGACCTCTTTGGTAGACGGCGCAACGTGGTATTTGAAAATCAGATCGTAAAGCTTTTGCGCCGTGCTTTTAAAGCTCGAGTCGAGGTTGGCAACGTAGCCTGTGGCGGTTTTTTTGATGATCGTTGTCCCGCCAAAGGTGTAAAAAAAGCTCATGCCGTACTCGAGGTCAATCTGCAAATCTTGCCCGTTGATGCCCCAAATTTTTTTGTTGCCGTCCATGAAGGTCAGTTTTTGTGCGGCAGCCAGCATTTGATCCCAGGTCCAAGACTTGGTTGGGACGGGCACGCCACGTTTTTTGAACAAATCACGGTTCACGTACACGCTGACCGCCTGCGGTCCCAGCGGAAAACCGTAAACCTTGCCCGAACTGGTTTGGTACGGCGCGAGGGTCGCGGCGGGAATCACTTTCTTTTCGGCAGCCGTCATGTCCAGAGGCTCGAGTGCCCCCTGCGAGACGTAAAATGGCAAGTTGTTCAAATCCATCCACATCACGTCAAAGGTCACGCCGCCAGCCGTCATGGCGGCGGCTTTTTGCCAGTACGCGTCCCAGGGAACAATGTTGTATTTGACCTTGATGTTCGGATGGCTGGCTTCAAAGGCTTTGATCACCTTTTCGTCCACCGGACGCCGCGATTCGTCCCAGGTGGCGTATTGAATGGTCACAGGCGAATTCTGGGCAATGGCGGCAGCCACCACGGCAGCACCAGCCAGCGCGAGCGAGAGTACGAACACTTTTTTCATACGACCTCCTGGGGTTGCGGCTCGGGCTTTTGAAACCCGAGGTTGAGAGTTTGCTTAGCCTTTCACGCCACTGGTGATGGCGGCATCGGTTAAATAACGCTGCAAGAAAATATAGGCGACAATCGTGGGCAGCACCGACAGGGTTGCGCCAGCCATGAGCACTGGAACATTGACCGAGAACTGGTTTTGCAGGTACAACAAACCAACCGGCAGCACCATTTTTTCTTCGGATTGCAGCACAATCAGTGGCCACAAAAACGATTGCCAGTTGCCCAGAAATGCCAGTAACCACGCCGCCGCCAGTGCTCCGCTCGAGGTTGGCAAGGCGATGTGGCGCAGGGCGGTGAACCAACTGCCGCCGTCAATCAAGACGCTCTCCTCGAGCGACTTGGGCAGGCTTCTGAAAAATTGGTAGAGCATGAAGACGCTGAAGCCGTTGGCGATGCTCGGCACGATCAGCGCCATGTAGCTGTCATACCAACCGAAGGCGCGAATCAGCAAGAACACGGGAATAATGGTGATTTGCCAGGGCACGATCATGCTCAGCAAATGCGTCCCAAACCAAGTGCTCTTGCCTGGAAAGCGCAACCTTGCAAAAGCATAAGCCGCAGGAGCGCCCGTCAAAATATTCAGTGATGCGATCAAAAACGAAGTCCAGAACGAATTCCAGAACATCCTCAAAAACGGAATCGTATTGAACAGACCCTTGAAATTTTCGAGCGTCCAGGTTTCGGGCAACAACGTTGGTGGCCAGCGGTACGCCTCGTCTGGGGTTTTGAACGCCATGGTGATCATCCAGTAAAACGGCACGAAAATCAATATGCTGCCCAGCGTCAAAACGACAACAATGCTCCAACGTTCGCGCCTGGCTTTGGGCGCAGGATTATTCACGGAGTTATTCATAGTGCACCCAGGATTTTTGCAAGCGCCACTGCAAGACGATCAAGACCACCAACGCCAGAGACAGCAACCAAGCCAGTGCGGTGGCGTAACCCATTTTGAAATAGTTAAAACCGGTTTTGTAGATGTACATGGCTATCGTCATGCTCGAGTCGCCAGGACCGCCTTTGGTCATGACCAGCACTGCCTCGAAAACTTGCAGGCTGCCGATCAATGACAAGATTAAAACCAAAAAAATCGTCGGGCTGATCATCGGGAGGGTAATGTGCCAGAACAAACGCAGTGGTTGAGCGCCATCAATTTGCGCCGCCTCATAGAGTTCTTTGGGCACGTTGGCGAGTGCCGCCATGAACAAGATGATGCTCGAGCCTGCGCCCTGCCAAACGCTGTAAATCGCAATTGCGGTCAAAACTGTATCGGGCGAGTCGAGCCAGGCGGGTCCTTGAATGCCGAGCAAATTGAGTGGCAAGTTGATTGGTCCCTGGGCGGTAAACAAGACTTTGAACAGCAGCGCGGTCGCCACGCCAATCGTGACCATCGGCAGGTAGTAAAGGGTGCGAAAAAAGGTTTTGACTTTCTCGAGCTTCAAATTTTGAATCAGCGACGCGAGCACAATGGCGACCACCAAACCCAACGGCACAGAGATCACGGTAAAAATCAAAGTGCGTTCAATCGATTCGATGGCTTTGGAATCGCCAAGCGCCTGTTTGTAATTCTCCAAACCAGTCCAGTTGGGTAAGCTGAGTCCGCCCCAATCGGTAAACGAAATGCCGAAGCTGCCCAGAATCGGCAAAATGGCAAAAACCAAAATCCCCAGGGTGCTCGGCAGAATCAGCGCCAAGCCCCACATGGCTTCTTCGCGGCGCAGGCTCGAGCCTTTGCTGCGGTGTTTGTCGGGTGTTTTTGTGGCGGTTGAAGCGGTCATGCCATCCCTCCCTGAGTTGAAGAAACAAGCTGTAATCCAATACCCAAAAGTTTTAATCTTTTTGACCAAGCCGTAGCCAACCTCGAATCCGTGATGACCTGCGTGATCCCAGACAAGCCGGTCACACGGTACGGTGCGCTGTGACCAAATTTACCCGAGTCTAGCAGCAAAATGCGTTGCTTGGCTCGCTCGAGCATTTTTCGGTTGATGCTGGCTTCATTCGCGTCGAGCGTTGCCAGGTTTTCACTTTTGTCAATCGCGGTCGCGCCCAAAAACAGTTGATCGCACCAGAATTCTGCCATCAGTTTTTCGGTGTAGGGTCCGACGCTCGAGAGGTTGTCGCTGCGCAAGCTGCCGCCCAACAAAATGACTGTAACCTGTGGCACACCGACCAGTTCTTGCGCCAATGCCAGACCATTGGTGATCACGGTCAAAGGCATCGGCTCGAGACGGACGGCTCTGGCGAGTTGCAAAACGGTGGTGCCAGAATCCATCAAAACCGTGCCGCCAGGTTTTAGAAGGGCATGGGCGGCGCGACCGATGGCGCGTTTGATTTCAATATTTTCACGTTCGCGCAACCCAAAGGCGACCTCGAAGCTGCTCGATTCTGCCAGCCGAGCGCCGCCGTGCGTGCGCTGAACCACACCCTCAGACTCGAGTTTGCAAAGGTCGCGGCGCACGGTGGCGGGCGAAGACTTGGTGATTTCAACCAGCGTTTTGATGCTCAGTACACCACGGGCGAACAGGTGTTCTTGAATGGTTTTGAGTCGCTGCTCGAGCATGGCGCGTCCTTTGGGTTTGATTGATGGCAGGTTACTCAACAAACCACAAAATGTCAATCAAACACGATCAAATAACTGATTGCTTGTGATTAAATCTCTGGTGACTTTTTGATCTCGAGACAGATTCAAATCCATGCTCGGGTCAGGCTCACGACAGACCCATAAGGAAAATGAGGATCAAATCTTTGGTGGTATCGTAAAATGGACTTGTAGCGTACGAATTCAAACTGTCGCTCGAGATAAACGGGAGAAGCATGGTCGGTGTCGGGCAATTGGTGGTTCAACTTCAAGGCAGCGTGGTCAATACCCTGGCATTGCAGCCAGGCGTTTTGAGCATTGGGCGCACCCCAGAAAACGATTTGCCGCTCAATCTGCCCCTGGTTTCCAAACGTCACGCCGAACTGAACGTCACCGAACAGGGCGTGCTGATCACCGACCTCGGCAGTCAATACGGGACGTTTGTGGCGGGTTACAAACTGGTTGCCAATCAACCGTATCCGCTCATCAAGGGCGTGCTGTTGCAAATCGGTCCGTTTAAAATGACTTACCGCGATTCAATCAGCCAGATTGTTGAAGAGGTTCCCGTCTCCGAAGAGAAACCAGAACTCGAGTTTGACCTGCTCGAGCCGCACGACATTGCCCCGCGTCCAAAGCACCCAACGCCTTTTGTCTTGAGCGATGTTGCAATGTACACCCAAGACCTGCCCGTGATTTTTCAAGAGTCGGACTTCATGAACCGCTTCATGAAAATTTTTGAGACTGTCTGGGAGCCGCTCGAGTGGCGCACCGACGCCATCGAATTTTATTTTGACCCGCGCACCGCCCCAAGTGAGCTTCTCGAGTGGCTGGGCGGCTGGCTGAGCATTCAGGTTTACTCGAGGATGCCTGAACGCCGCAAACGCGAACTCGTAGCCGAAGCCATGACCCTGTACCACTGGCGCGGCACAAAATACGGGCTGGAGCGCATGATCGAAATTTGCACGGGTTTGACGCCCGAAGTGATCGAAGACCCCAAGGAGGCGTTCGTTTTTTGGGTCAAATTAACCAAAAAACCCGAGGCGTTGACCCTGGATTTGATGCGCGACCTGATCGAAACCCACAAGCCGGCACACACATTATTTAAGTTTGACCTTGCCTAAAACTCGAGCCTGTAAAGACCTTAAATTTCAAATCCTCAACTCAAGAACACGTGTTTATGTGTATGCACAGGCTATTTCTTGGCACAAAAACTTTGTTAGAAGCTGGTTTGGCAATCCAAAAAGAACCGTTCATTTTTAAAACCGAAGTCTGACGTACACTGATGTAAGACCTGAGCCATTGAGGCACGAACTCGGAGTATCGGCGCAATGAACAACGTGACAAGCGAAAAACTCATCGGTAAAAACATCGGTCCTTACACGCTCGAGGATGCCTTGCGCCCTGGGAAAACGGGGCAGACCTTTCGCGCCGTTGCCGACAAGACCCTGATTATGGTGGCACTGAAAATCTTGCACCCGCAGGGCGGTGCGAGCCACGAGTTTCAAAATCAATTCTTTGCCGAACTCGAGACGCTGGTGTCGCTCGAGCACAACCACATTGCGCGTGTCTTAAATTACGGCGAGGATCAACACTTTCACTATCAAGTCACGGAATGGGTCAACGACGGCTCCTTGAGCACCTGGTTGCAGCGCCAGACCCGCGACGGTGCGAGACCAGATTTGCGCATGGCGCTCGATTTCATGCGCCAAGCCAGCGACGGTTTGGCGTTTGCGCACCGCAAGGGCGTGGTGCACGGCGAAATCGAACCCGAAAACATTTTGCTGCAAGCCACGGCGGGCGGCTCCTACCGCGTCAAGCTCTCGGACTTTGCCATCGCGCGGCTGGTCGCCAACGCCTCCGCCCAAGCCAGCAACGACGACGCGGGTCCGGTCAACTCGCCCAAGTACATCTCGCCGGAACAGTGCATGGGCAAGGAGGGCGACGAGCGCAGCGACGTTTACTCGCTGGGTGTGGTCATGTACCACGTCTTCACGGGTCTGGTGCCGTTCGAGGTGCGCAACCTCGGCGAGGCAGCCAACAAGCACGTTTACGATCAACCCACACCCTTGCGTGACATTCGCCCCGAACTGCGCCCCGATCTCGAGGCAATAGTCATGCGCTGCCTGCGCAAAATGCCGGTCGAGCGCCCCAGCGCCGAAGAAATCCGCGACACCCTGCAAGCCATCCTCGACGATCTGTTTCCCAGCCTGAGCGTCACCCGAGCCTTTGACCGTAATGAGCGCCCCAGGGTCACACCGGTCATTCCAGCGCCGACAGGTCGCTCGGACGCGCCGCGCATCACAGTCGTGGACGCCCAAGGGCAGGTGCTGCAAGTCCTCGAGTTGAGCGGTCAACCGCTGACCATCGGGCGCGAGGTCAGCAACACCCTGACCCTGGCAGCCGACACCGTCTCGAGGCATCACGCCCGCGTCGAATTTGACGGGCGTGAGGTGCTCGTGACCGACCTCTCGAGCAGCAACGGTTCGATGCTGATCGGCTCGAGCCTGGAAAACGGACGCCTACCCAAACTCGAACCCACCGTCTGGTCCTGGCTCGGCGTGCTGCAAATCGGCACGTACTGGCTCAAACTCGAGCAACCCTCGGGCGCGGCGGGGGCAAACCGCATTGCGGTGGCGCTCGAGCGCGATGTTTTAAGTTTGATTCCAGGGCAAGCCATGACCCTCAAAGTCACGCTGGCGAACCTTGGCACGCTGGTTGACCACCTGGATTTGACGGTTGACGGCGTGCCGCCGCACTGGGTGATGCCGCAGGACGCGCCGATACAACTCAATCCCAACACCCAAGCCAGCGCCATCATGACCATTGTGGTCCCAAGGGTCAGCGAATCGAGGGCGGGCAAATACCGCGTGATCGTTCGCGCCAAAAGCACCGAACTCGAGGATGATGCGGGCGGCGCGGCGAATGCTCTCTGGACGGTGCAGGGATTTGCCCAGTCCAGCCTGGCGGTGCGTCCCAACAACCTCAATTCCAAACGCAAGGCGGTTTTTAACACCGTCATCAAAAATGAGGGCAACATACCCGTGCGTTACGTGGTCAGCGCCGAGGACGACAGCACCAAATTGCAATTCAAATTTGATGAAACCAAACCCAAACTGACCTTCCCACCAGGCGCAAGGGGAGTGCTGTTAAAATATTTCAACCTGATCACCTACCCGTTTCAAATGATTGCCCGTTCCGCCTTTGAAGCCTTCGTCGGACCCACCATGCGCCGAGCGCAAATGTACGCCCAGGACTTGAAAGGCTTGACCGGAGCCGACCGCGAGGACGACCCGAAAAAACGCAAACAATACCTCGAGCCGCCGCGCCCCAGCTCAGAACCCATCGACCTCGAGCCTGGCGAGAGCGCCCCAGTCAAACTTCGCGCCTGGGCGGCGTGGCGACTTGTCGGACGCCCGGTGCAGCGCCCGTTTGTGGTTGTGGCGGACGCGCTTGAAGTTCCAGAAAGCCAGGTGCTCGGCAACGTGATCGCGGCTGCCAGACCCAAAGACGCCATTGGGCAGATGACCCATTTTGGTTTGATCCCGTACTGGGTCATCTGGGCGGTGGCGACCATCTTGGCGCTGGTCTTGTTCCTGAACATGCGCAAACCCAACATCGAACTGGCGCTGCTGGGCAACACGCCAAACGTCAAGCAGGGCTTCACCATTGTTTGCCCCAAAGCCGATGCCGCCGTCAACGCCACCATCGGACGCAAGGGCGGCATGAACTATCAAAAACTGAGTTTTAAAAACGGCAAATGCGGCATCAATTCGGGCACGAATTTTGTTGAGGGTTTTGCCGAACCCAAAGGACTCCTAGAACCCGACACGTACACGGTGGTCGCCAGCAACAGAATCAATCTTTTTGGCTGGGGTGAGGCTCGAGCCGATTTGACCATCACACCGATTCGTCCCAAAAGCCTGCCGCCCAGCCTGACCGTGACCGTGCTGCCCTCCGGTGGCAAGGCGGTCAAGGGTGCAGACGGACAGGCGCTGTTCACCCTGCAATGCCAGACCAGAAATGTGCTCAAATACCAATTGACCACCGCCTCGGAGGTCAAAGACATGGACAGATGCAACGGTTACGCCTTCAAGCTCGATCAGAGCGGCGATGTCACCGTGACCGCTTTTGGCGCTGACGATGCCACACCGCCGAGCATCAGCCGCAGCTTGAAACTCAAGGTCATCGCCGCCCAAGCCAATGTCGCCCTTACCGTCAGTCCAACGCAGATCATCAAGGGACAGGGACAAGAAATCACGCTCAACTGGGCGACCTCAAATGCCAGCAACATCAGAATCTCGGGAACCGACAACACCAACTTTTCAGACCTGGCGAGTGCCGCCTCGCAATTGATTGCCGAACCGAGCCGCGCCGGGACCTACACCTACACCCTGACCGCCGTCAACGACGACGGATTACAAGTTGCCACTCGAGCCACCCTGACGGTGAGCGACGCACCACCACCAGTTGTTGCCCCGCCACTTCAAAAACCTGTGCCCGTCCGTCCAACGCCATCAGTGGCGACACGTCCAACACCACCACGTCCGCAAGTGCCAACCACACGTCCGCAAACGCCCACCCCACAACCGCAACAACCACAGCCGCAAACGTCAGTCAGCCCACCACCAGCCGTTGTTGACCCGGGCGAATTGTGGTACATGAATTTCGGCACGATGCGCCTGTGGAATAAAGACGATACCTTGACCGGAGACGTGAACGACCTGATCAGCTCCAAACAAAACCAATTTAAACTCAAACTCGAGCGAAAAACTGAGAAACTGATCAAGTATCTGGGTCTGTTTGGTGCCAAAAATTTGACTTTGAACTTTAGAAACAACCAAACCACCGTCAATGGAACGTCTTTGGCTTACGGCGAGTGGTGCGGCGCCAAGGAAAACGTCGAATTTGCCGACGGTTGCAGTTTCGCTGGCGATTGGAATGTCAAAATTATCGGCATTACCCCAGCCAACAATTGCAAATTGACGCTTCAGCGCGTCAACGAGAACGTTTATGGGCAGATGTGCGAGGGTGAGGGCACACTTTTGATCAAAGGAGGTTCGTTCAGTATTCCCAAATTTTCGGACAAGCAAACCGTTATTTCAGACGCGATCTTCGATTCGCACAACAAAGAAGTCGGATCGCTGCGAATGGACATCTCGCACTATGATTCCAACCAATTTATGGGTCAGATGACCACCTATAACGACAAGGTTCAACATGTTTTCTGCGGCTGGAGAGACGGCAATCCGATTCCTCCAGGCTGTCAATGATTGAACAGAAAGGACTTAAATGAAAAAATTATCAATTTTACTGATGTGCTGCCTCTCTTTTGTGGCGTGTACCCCCATTCCTGTCGAAATCGTGGAGGTGGTTGTTTTCCCAGTGGTCTTGCGGGCGGAAGCCGTCCGGGGAGACACTGGCAATAAAGCCGGCGGTTACATCCTGGTCAAAGGCTATTCCAACGAAAGAACCAAAATCTCTGTGACCATCGCCGATCTCGCGCCAAAATCGGTTCATGCGGGTCAAATTCGTTACGGTGAGTGCGACGACAAAACCACCAAAACCTTCCTGCCGCTCAGCACCCTGCAAGCCAACGAATACGGCGACGGTTTTGCCGAAACCGAGCTTCCAACCAAAAAATTTGACGCCAACAAAGCCAAAAAAGAACCACTGATCGTGCTTTACTTTCAACGCGGCGAAACCGACCCCAAAGGCATCGGCGACCCCATCGTGTGTGGCGACCTGAAATACCGTTAAAACGTGTCTCTCGAGCCACCCGCGTCAGAAAACTCGAGCCATCCAGCATCAGCCGTCACCCGAGCAACACCGCATTCAAAATGGAGGTTTGGTATGAGCTTAAACAAGGCACGGATCATCAATCTTGACGGCACGACCCCCAACGTGGAGTGCATGTTCAACCCCAAAGAGTACACCTTTGCCAAGTCAAACTCCTGGGGCAAGGGCGACGAGACTGGACCGCAAAAAAATGCCGGCGAGATCACGTTTTCTGGCGGCGAGGGCGCGACCCTGAAACTGCAATTGTTTTTTGACACCTACCACCAAGCCAAAGGCGGCGGCAGTGTGCAAGATGTGCGCGATCACACCAACGGTTTGTGGTTGCTGATGCGGGTTGATGATAGCCTCAAAGACCCAAAATCCAAACACGGTCGCCCACCGTTCGTCAAATTTTTCTGGGGTTCGACCTGGTCGTTTGACGGCGTGATCGAAAGTATCTCTGAGCAATTTACGATGTTCATGCCCGACGGCAAACCAGTCAGGGCAACCGTCGATGTCAGCTTCAAACAAAAAAGCGACGATCAAGCCCTGCCGTGGACCAACCCAACCTCGGGCGGCATTGGCGGCGAACGCATGTGGACGATCAAAGACGGCGACACCCTGGCACGGATCGCCCATGTGACGCTGGGCGATTCCTCGCAGTGGCGCAAGATTGCCGACATCAACAACATCAAAAACATCAGGCGTTTGACCCCTGGAGAAGCCCTGGTGATTCCCGTTGTCTAAGCCCTCGAGCAACGTGGTTCACTTTCTGGTCGAGATTGACGGCAGCGTCAACGCCGACCTTCAGATGAAACTGCGCGACATCACGATGGAGAGCACCATTCACCTGCCCGATGTCGCCGTGGTTTCGTTTCACGATAAAGGCATGAAATTGGTGGACAGCGGCTTGTTTGAAGTCGGCAAATCCTTGAAGATTCTGTCTCGAGAGAACAACAAGGACAAACGCATTTTTGACGGCGAGATCATTCAGGTCGAACCTCAATTTAGCTATCCCAACATTTACATGACCGTGCGGGCGTTTGACCGTCTGCACCGCCTGAACCGCGGCAAGTACACCCGCGATTTTCAGAACATGTCCGATGCAGACATTGCCAAAAAAATTGCTGGCGAGATGAAACTCGGCGCATCAAAGATCGAGTCCACCTCACCGATTCACCCTTACGTCTTTCAGGACAACGAGACCAACCTCGAGTTTTTACAAAAACGCGCCGAAGGTATTGGTTACACCGTGTATGTCCGCGACAAAGATTTGCATTTTGAAAAACCACAAAAGAGCGACATTGATGACGAGATCGAACTGAACTGGGGGCAGGACGGTTTGATGGACTTTCAACCGCAACTGACCACGCTCGATCAGCACACCGAATTTGAGGTGCGTGGCTGGGATTCGGACAAGAAAAAAGCCATCGTCGCCAGGGCAACAAAAGGCGAAAGCCAGCCCGAAATTTCGGAAACCGACAACACGGGTCAAGCCCAGAAAGCCGGCGGCAAAGCCGTGCAGGTCTTGTCCACCACGATTCGCAACCAATCCGTTGCCGATCAACTCGTCAAAGCCGAAGCCAACCGCAACTCGGGCGGTTTTGTTCAAGCCGAGGGGACTTGCGGCGGCAACCCGAGCATTGTGGCGGGTGCAAAAATCAACATTCCCAACATCGGCGACAAATTTAAAGGCACCTACGTCGTGACCCACGCCACACACCGTTACAACACCAGCAAAAGTTACACCACCGACTTCAGCATCAGCGCCCAACACACCAACACCCTCATGGCGATGCTCGAGAATGCAGGCGGCGAAAGCGGTAGCCGTGCCGGTTTTATGGTTGGCATTGTCACCAATTGCGATGACCCCAAAGACCTTGGACGCGTGAAAGTCAAATACCCAGCCCTGAGTGAGGACAAGGAAAGCGATTGGGCGCGGGTGGTCGGCATCGGTGCGGGCAAGGGACGCGGTTTTGAATGGATTCCCGATGTCAATGACGAGGTGCTGGTCGGTTTTGAACAGGGCGATATCCACCTGCCCTACATCATGGGCGGTCTATGGAACGGGATTGACACGCCGCACAAGAAAAAAGGCGATTACCTCGACGGTGGGCATGTGGTCAGGCGTTACATTCAAACCAACAACGGCAAATCCGAGGACAGCCACCTGATTATCATTGACGACTCGAGCAGCACGCCTGGAATTACCATCACCGACTCTAAAGGCAACATCATTCACATTGACACCAAAGAGAACAAAATTCAGATTCATGCCAAAGGCGACGTTGAAATTAAAGCCGACAAGAACCTCGAGTTGAAAGGTCAGAACGTCAAAATCACTGGCGAAACCGAAGTTTCAATCAAAGCCCCAATCATCAACATTGGTTAAAGGAGTTTTCATGCCCCCCGCCGCTCGAGCCACCGACACGCACATTTGCCCCAACGGAGTACCAGGCGTCTTGCTGCCGCCCGTTGGAGCGCCGTCAAGCGTCAAGATTGGCGGGTTGCTGGCGGCATACGTCACCACCCCAGCCACGCCCTGCGCCCCAGGTCCAAACACGGTGATCAAAGGCTCGAGCAAGGTCAAGATTAACGGGATGCCCGCCGCCCGAATCGGTGACAAGACCGCGCACGGCTCGACCATCACCACAGGGTTTATGACCGTGATGATCGCCGATTAAATTTGAGACACGAAAATCAGCAATTGTTCTACCCTCTCTTGACCATAGACGTGCACCTCTCTTGATCCCAAGCGTGCACCTGACGGGCGGGATCGCTAACGGGCATGGTCGCTCACCCTCAACCCCTCTCCCAACATCAGGAGAGGGGAGTTTTATTGCGTTCCGCGTGTAGCTCGAGGATTTTTCTTCTCCCACTTGTGGGAGAAGGTGGCGAGGAACGAGCCGGATGAGGGTTTCAAGTGCAGAATTTTTATCCAAATTGGCGGTGGCTCGAGATTTTAAAGCAATGTAATGCGGTGAACGTCGGACACCACCACGCCATCTCGAGAGAGGCTGAGACGTGCTGGCACCGGACGCGGGACTTCGTTTGAGCCTGGTTCGCGCACCAACAATTGAATCTCTTCAACAAATTCGACCCCAGGTACGCGTTGCAACAGCGCATTGACCTCGGAGATGTGCAAATCGCGCCCGAACATCCAACCGTCATGTTGCGGACCGCCAATAAACGGATTCAGATACCTGTAAAGTGCTTTTTCGGCGTTGCCGCGCACCTCAATGGCGATGGCGGGATCGCTGGCGCGTTCGGTCAGGCGCAATTTGGCGTTGACACTGACCCAAGTCAGTTGCGGCGCTCGAATCTCGAGACTCGAGCCGAGAACGCGCTTGTCATCCAGATGCGATTTGAGCGCCGAACGCAACTCGGCGGACAGGGTGAAATCGTCAATCGTCATGCGTTCTTCAACGTTTTCGACCTCTGGCAAGACCACCAAGACCACCTGCCCAGGTTTGGGATCGTTGCGCCCAGCTTGCTCGGACGGCGTGACGCACTTGCTTCGCGCCACCCCCGCCACCTGCGAAGCCAGATACTCGAAATCGTCTGCCGTGACCGCCCGAGTGCGGGTGCGCAACGATTGCGGCGCACGAAGTTTTGCCTCCTCGAGACTCTGGGCGTTCGCGCCACCAACGGCGGCGAGACGGTTGATGATCCGCGACACATACGGAATCGAGGATCGCAAGACCGACAACGCGCCCTTTGGAACGTTGCCAATCACGCCGCCGCCGTGCTGATACCTCGAGAACCTGAGGCTGGCGTTCTTGCTGGGAATTTTACCGAACAGGTACACGCTGTTGTCCGATTGCAAGAGCGTTGGTCCGAGCGTGACCGTACCGTCTTGCGCGTCCAGGGTGTAATGCGGATCGCCCTCTTTTGAATCGGCAAAATCGGCAACTTCAGACCAGAATTCTGAGGTTTCGCCAGGCTCTTGGACAATCAAAAAGTCTTTTGACGGGTCGCGCGACAAAATCGGGGTTCGAGACAGTTGGAATGCTTGCCCTGGTGTGCCCTCAGACTGCCCCAGTTGCTCTTGGCGCACCGTGACCGCATGTCTGGCGTTGACCGTTCCCCCTCGAGATTCTATGACCATCTGCTCGAGCAGCGGCGAGACCTTGTACGTGCCACTGCTTGGGGTGGGATTGGTCAGGCGCACCCGCAACCAGTACGCCGTCAAACCCTGAAACGCGCCGCGCTCCATTTTGGAGAGGTGCAAAATCACATCGCCAGGGGTGTTAAAACCACCCGTCGCATCAAACTCGACCTCGCACGTGACCCACTTGGCAATGTTGCCCTGCCAGACCTGCCACTCAATCGGTGGGTCTCGCGGGTCAACGCCCGCACCACCCGCGACATCGACCTGCAACGACAATGCCAGCACGTGCATCGAATGGTCTTCCTCGAACGCAATGTAAAACGCGTCGCCAGGCGTTGGGTCGAGCGAAAACATGACCAACCGATTGCCAGCCAACTCGAGTGAGCGCAAATCGTGCTTCAGCCAAGCCTGCTCGCCGCCCAGACGCACCGACTGCGTGAGTGCCCCCAAAATTGCAGGCGGACGAATCACCAAGGTTTCCTCGGTGCTGAAAATAATCGCCTCGGAGGTTTCGGTCCGCACCGTCGCCACCTCCGTCCCCTCGAGCACCGACACCACACCATCCTGCGCCGCCGAGAGGTAAAACGTGACCGGCGCAACCGCCGCCCTTGGAGGCTCGAGCTTGACGCCAATCAACTCGAGAAACTTGACGTACATTTTGTCCGGCACCTGATTGACGCGGTAAAGAAGCATGTCGGTCATCCAGGCGAACAGTTCAATCAGTGCCACGCCAGGGTCAGAAACGTTGTGATCCGTCCATTCGGGCGTGTAACGCGGAATCAGACGCTTGGCTTGATCGACGATTTCCTGAAATTTTCGGTCATCGAGGTTGGGGGTCGGTAACGGCATTGGAATAATAGTTTAACGTCAAACAGATGAGGGAAGTTGAAAATCGAAAGGAACAGTAAAACGAACGCCTACAAAACCAGTAAGGCATCTCGAGCATTGATTTTTTGGTTTTGGCGGTGTTGGTCGAGAGTTTGCCGCTCGAGGCATTGAAAAAACCACAATTTAGAATCTGCGCTATACTTTTTCCATGAGCCGTCAAGCCCCAGAACGCAGCGTCTCGAGCTTCGAGCATTTTCTCGAAATTGAAGAGCACAGCCCCGCTCGACACGAATTTGTTTATGGCAACTTATTCATCAAGGCTGGCGGTACAGACAGGCACGACCATGTAGGCGGTGGCTTGTACGCACGGTTGTTCCTAGAATCTTCAAAACAAAACTATCGGGTGTACAAAAGCGACCTTCTGATTCGCACACCAGAAGACATTGGATACTACCCAGATGTTTTCGTGCTGCAAGACTCGAGTTTTGACAGCCCCCGCGTCAAACGTTGCCCAAACATCGTGATTGAAGTCTTATCGCCCAGCACCTAAAGCATAGACCGAGGCGAGAAACTGCGAAATTACCGCAGCATCCCAAGTCTCGAGCAGTACGTGCTTTTAAGCCAAAACGAACCCCTTGCCGAAGTCTATTCAAAACACAACGGCACTTGGCATCACGAGATTTTACAGAATGATGCGGTGCTGGAATTCTCAAGCATCGGGTTGCCGTTGGCGGTGTTATATGAGAATTTACCACCCGAGATTGGGAATTAGAACATTTGAATCTTGAAACTATTTTGACTCAAGTCGCGTAGAGTAGAACTATATGAAAGCTTTTGTCATAATTGTTCTGAGCATTCTTGTTGGGTTAGTAGCAACTGCCACAAACCAATTTTTGATAGCTGGGATTGCTGGACTGTTTGCATTTTGGGGAGCATATTTGCAATATTTCGAGTTAAAACCATTTGAGTTTCGCTTCACTGAAGCAGACTGGAAAGAAACAGAGGATGCTTATTTCCACCTTGATATCCCACGGCACAATAAATTAAACCCAACAATTAAAGTTTTCGTTGGCAGCGCCTCAAACGTTCAAGAAGCTGATTGTGAAATCCAAAAAATAGAAAACGACATATTTCGTGTTGAAGCAAGACCAGCATTTTCGGGCAAGGTTGTCATCAGGTAATTTTGTTTCTTGAGTGCCAATACTCGAGAATTGCTTTCGGTGTCTTTAAATTTGCTGGCATGGTCACAATCCTTTTGGTCTGCAATGATATAATTCTCTAACAGAAGTATATCGAGGTGCGTATGCAAACACAAATCTTGTACCCACATATTGAAACTCGAGCTGACGGTTCTGCCGTGATTGTGCCTTCTGGTTTTAAGGTGCGAATGCTGGTGCAAGCATATTTGACTGTCGGTTTGAACGCGGCAGCCTTGCATGACATGTACCCAGATTTGACGATGGGACAGATTCATTCGGCATTGGCGTATTACTGGGATCATCAAATGACGGTGGATGCTCAGATTGCCGCCGCGAATGCCCACAGCGAGAATTTTATGCGGCAAAATCCAAGCACTTTAACTCGAGCCAAACTCGAGAAACGGGCACGGCTTCAAGTTATTTGAGTGGCAAATACTCGAGCCGATTTTGCAATTCTTCAAACGTGCAACACTGCGCGATCAACTCGAGTTCTTCGATAATCTGACCGTAAGACAAGGTTTGTTGTTTGCTGTAAACAATGCCTGTAAACGTTTGTTGGTCATGCAAACGTTCGCTGGCAATCACAAAAAAGTCTTGATCTTGGGTGTACAAAATGCATCTCAGTTCAAATGCCCGATCCAGCAAATCCGAATCGGGCATTTCATGGTTTTGATCCTCTTGGACGGTAACGACTTTGATTCCTCGAGCACGAAGTCCTTTACTGATGGCTTCGGGAATGTGGACATCCATATAAAACGCGATTCGTTCAGGGATTCAGTTGGTTTCCTTGTTCGCTTGCTCGAGTATCAAAAAGTCACCCCAGTGCGTGGATTTTTAAGCGCACCAGGGTGTGGATATCTTCAGATTTTACAACGCACTACCCGCACTTTGAATACCCGCAACTTTGGCATTTCAAACATCCCTCTTCCCGCACCAAGTTCGGACTCGAGCAACTCGGGCATTTCTCGCCTTTCATTTCCACCGCCTGCGAAAGCTTAAACAGTGGCGTGTCGCTCGAGTGTTCTGGTGCTGCGCCTTCCAGAATCGGGTAGAGGAGTGGTTGCTCGGCTGGTTTCACGCCGCCTGTGCTGCTGGTACTCTCGAGCGCCACCGCGATCAGGTCGGCTTTGCTTGCGACCAGTCGCCCGTTGTAACTGCCGTACAACCCACCGTTGATGCCGCGCAAGGTTTTCTGAATCGCTTCGGCTGGCACGCCGTATTGCAGCGCAATGCTGACCACGCGCCCCAACGCTTCAGAATCCGCGTTGGCTTCGTCGCCTGCGCGTCCAGAAACCACCACGACTTCCATCGGTTTGCCCTCGAGCGTGTTGGTGGTAATCAAGAATGTGCGCTTACTTCCCGCGCCCAAGTCGGTCAGTTTCACCATGTCGGTCACACCCGTCAAACGCGTTGGTCGCTCGAGGATCGGTTTGCCCGGTTGAAATTTGGGCGAGGCTTGCCAGGTGTGGTTGTCGCCCGATTCGGTCAGTTCTGGCGCAATCTCGAGTTTGGGTATTTCCTCTTTTTTCTCGTCTTTGCTGACGCTTAAAACCTGGAATTGACGGCTGCCGTCGCGGTAGACCGTAATGCCCTTGCAACCTGTTTTGTACGCCTCGAGATACGCCGCCTCAATCTCTTCGACGGTGGCGCTGTTGGGCAGGTTGATGGTTTTGCTTAAGCTGTTGGCGGCATAACCTTCGCGGTCAAAGGCTTTTTGCACCGTGCCCTGCATCCGCACATGGTCGAGCGGCGCGATGTCGTGGGCGCAAACGAACACGTCTTGCACGACTTGCGGTACAAAATCCAGTCCGACGCAAGAGCCGTGATTGCCGCCCAGCGCTTCGGTGACTTTTTCCCAGTCCCAACGTCCGTCCCTGGCATATTGCGGGTGCGCTGGAAATTGCTCGAGCAATTCCTGAAAGAGCGGCGCGATCAGGGCTTTGTAATCGCTGCCGATCTTGCGCCAAATAAATGGTGAAAACACGGGTTCGATGCCGCTCGAGACACCCATCAGCATACTGGTCGTGCCCGTTGGTGCAACCGTCAAAACCGCAACGTTGCGGCGCGGCGCATGAGGGATTTTTTCCTGGTAACGCTCGAACACTGGGTAGACCCCACGCTCGAGTCCCAAGTTTTCGGATTCGCGCACGGCTTCCTCGCGCATGGTGCTCATGATCTGGTCGATCATGTCGCGCCCGTCCTGGCGGTCGTAACGCAAGCCCATCAAAATCAGTGCGTCTGCCAAGCCCATCACGCCCAGACCAAGGCGGCGCAAGTCCTGGCTTGCCACGCGGTTGTCTGGAAGCGCGAATTTGTTGACCTCGAGCACGTCGTCGAGGAAGCGGGTGCAGTCGCGCACGTCGGAACGGAATTTTTTGAAGTTGAACGTACCTTTTTCGACGTAGGCGGCGAGGTTGATCGCCCCCAAATCGCACGGCTCGCCCACAGTCAATGGAATCTCGCCGCAAGGATTTGTGCTTTTGATCTGGTACCGTTCACCAAGGTTTTTGAGCGCACTGAATTCATTGATGCGGTCATTGAAAATCAAACCTGGTTCGCCCGTGCTCCAGGCATGGGTGGCAATTTCACGCCACAACCAACGGGCGGGAACGCCACTAGCGTACAATGGCACACCTTTCGCGCCGTCCAGCACTCGAGTCTCGAGCGTTGGAATCTTGCCCGCGTATTCTCCTTCAAGTTTCACAATATGGTATTTGGCGCTCACCTCGAGCGGTGAAATATTCCAGAGTCCGTCTTTCTCGAGGGTTTGAATGAAGTGTTCAGTGGCAAGGATTGAAATGTTGAAGGTGCTGATGTCGCCTTCGCTGCTTTCACGGTCGAGGTCTTTGGCAGTCAAAAAGTCCAGAACGTCGGCGTGGTCGATGCTGATGGTTGCCATCCCAGCGCCCCTGCGCGTACCTCCCTGACGCACCACACGCAATACTGGCGCGTAACAGTAACGCAGGGTGTTGACTGGTCCCGAAGTTTCTGCACCCAGATTCGCCCACTCGAGAAAGTTATCAAAAATCTCGAACAAAAACGAGACAGGTCCGCTCGAGCTTCCGCCCGAACCCTTGATCTCTGCGCCCTCGGCTCGCAAGCCCGTCAAATCAATCCGTGGTTCGAGGTTCATCTTGGCTTGTTCGGCAACGATGCGGGCTGCGTCGATAATGCCGCCCATGTCGTCGTGAATAATTTCGACACCTTCGGGCAGTTCTGGCACAATCGTCACGCCGTATTGACGCGCCAGGCTCGAGAGTGCGGGACCGACGACGCCGTAAATGGCTTTGGTCCAGTTGCGCACGGTGGTGGGTTGTTTTGCGCCGTCGGGTTGGGTCGGCGGGCGCATCAAGCCCTTGATAAAATCTTCGACGTCAAGGTGGCTGGCGCTCATGTACGCCCAGCCGCGCACGCCTGCGTCACGGCGACTGCTGGCGGCTCGAGGTGGGTACACGTCCAGGTTCACGCCGTTGCCACCGCCGACTTTGGTGACCAGTGCCAGTTTTTTGGCGACCTCCATCACGCCCTCAAAACTCGAGGGATCGTGGTCGGTTGCGCCCTGCACGAAGCAATTTAAGACGTTGCCGTGTTGTGTGCCAGCCCCCGCCAGCACACGTCCGCCTGGGCAGAAACGCTTGCTTGCCATCAGGTCGTAAAATTGTGTACCCCATTTGGTGCGCAGTTCGCTCGATTTTTCGCCGCCCGCAACCCAGTCGGCAACGCGGCGGAACATGCCGAACACGTCTTTGTCCGACTCGAACATGTACTGGCGTTTTGCCATCGATTGCGCGTGGGCGTCGAAGTGGTAGGCGGTTTGTGGTTCGAGCGATAGTGTCATGGTTCTCCCCTTGTGGTTGATCGCGCCGATCACGGCGTTTGAATGTGTCTTTGACTTTGCACAACAATAAAAAAGCACCGTCGAACGGCGCGGGTCGTGTGAAATTATCTTGTGAAGCCCGAGTTGGTGTTGTTGAGCCTGCTTTGAGCGGTGTTGATCGGTTTCTCGAGCATCGTGATCTCCGCGAGACGACCCTGGAATGCCATGTGGCATATGACCATATCTAGTGCGTCCGCATAAAAATAATACTACCTATTGGGTGTTGCCTGTCAAGTGCGGGTGGTGTTTCGTCTGGAACGTAACACTTGAGGCTCGGGTGTCAAAAACCCGATGCCAGACACCAAACTCGTGGATTAAATCACAAAAAACTTGTGGGGCACGTTACCCTCAAGGTTTTCATGCACATCATTTTGCAACATGGCTCTTGTCGCTCGAGACCAACAACCCAGTTGCACTTGTCGCATATCTTGAGAGACAGGTTTTGAAGGTCAAACAATTTAGGGAAAATCTACTGACTCAACCATGCGCTCAACAGCTTCAAAGCCGCACTCAAGTCATCTTTGTGCACGGTCTCCTGAACGGTGTGCACATAACGGCTTGGCAAGGACAATGTGATGCTTGCCACGCCCGAGCGACTGCGCTGAATCGCGCCCGCGTCCGTGCCGCCGAGGGGCAGAACCTCGAGTTGGTATTTTATTTTTTTCTTGTCGGCAAGATCGGCAAATTCCTCGACCAGCCAGTGCGTTGCGACCATGCTCGAGTCAAAGACTTTGATGCCCACACCGTCGCCCGTCACGGTCACGGATTCCTCGTTGCCAACGCCTGGAATGTCCACGGCAAGTGTGGTGTCCAAGCCTATGCCAATGTCAGGTTCGATGCCGTGTGCCGCAACCACCGCGCCGCGCAAACCAATTTCTTCCTGGACGCTGAAAACCGCATAAATATCGTCCTTGTGTTGTTTGCCCTGCAAGGCTTTCAGCGTCTCGAGCAGCACAAACACCCAGATTCGGTCATCGAGGCATTTGCCCGCAACATACGCGCCGACCTCACGGAAGGTTTGGGTCAAGCCCACCGGATCACCAATGCGGACTTTTTCTTTGACTTCATCGGCGCTCAAACCCGTGTCCACAAAAAATTGTTTGATCTCAGGATTTTTGGCGCGTTCCTCAATGCTCGAGATGTGCACCGGACGCCCCGCAGGTTGCAAAATCCCTGGCAGATCGCCGTCTTTGCTGCACACCACAACCTGACGGGCGAACAGGTTGCGGGCGTCAAAACCACCGAGCTGTTGCACCCGCAAGAAACCCTTGTCGTCAATAAATTTCACCATGAAACCAATCTCGTCCATGTGCGCCGAGAGCATGACCTTGCGCACGACAGCGTTTTTCTTGGGTTTGACCGTGGCACGTTTCAGGGCGATCAGATTGCCGAGTGCATCCTCACGGATTTCGTCCACAAGCCCTTTTAACTCGAGCCTCACGATCTCGCGCACGCGCTCTTCGCGCCCAGGAACGCCAGTCACCTCACTCAAGACTTTCAACAATGCAATGTTCATTGCCACCATGATACTGCGAACTTGTCCACCAAATTTCGGGTATCACGACAATCTTGTGACAGTTGCCCTCGAGTACAGTTTTGACCTTGCACAGCGTTAAGATACTTCATACCAACTGGGAGGTGTGGGCTTTGAGTAAAACGCGATTGGAAGCTTTCAGCGACGGGGTCATTGCGATCATTATTACGATCATGGTGCTCGAGTTGAAAATGCCGCACGGTGAAGACTTTGAAGCACTCAAGCCCTTAATTCCAGTGTTCTTGAGTTATGCCATGAGTTTTATTTTTGTTGGCATTTACTGGAACAACCACCATCACACCATGCAGGCTGTGGAAAAAGTCAACGGTAAAATCTTATGGGCGAACCTGCACCTGCTGTTTTGGCTGTCGTTGATTCCGTTTGCCACGAATTGGTTGGGCGAAACTGGATTTGCCTCTCGTCCGGTTGCCGTCTACGGTGTGGTGATGCTGATGTGTGCCATCGCATACACCATTTTGGTGCTGGCGTTGATCGATCTTCACGGTAGCGATTCAAAACTTGCTCGAGCCATTGGCAGTGACGCCAAAGGCAAAATCTCGTTGCTGTTTTACATCATTGCGATTCCGACGGCATTTTACAACAATTGGATTGCGCTTGCTTTGTACCTCTCGGTTTCGGTCATCTGGTTTTTACCGGACCGCCGCATCGAAAATGTGCTGAAAAATTGAGTTTTGAAAGGATCGAGTTCAAACTTTGGCTTATGATGACACCATGACAGCATTCAAAACAAGCAAGAAAGCTCTTTTTGTCTGGGGCGGCTGGGAGGGTCACGAACCCAAACAATGTGTCGATTTGTTCGTCCCAATCCTTGAGGCTGAAGGTTTTGAAGTCACCATCTCCGACACGCTCGACACCTACCTCGAGACTGAATTCATGCAAAGCCAAGATTTGATCGTGCAGGTCTACACCATGAGCACCATCACAAATGAACAAGAACGCGGCTTGCTCGAGACGATCAAAGCTGGCACGGGTTTTGCGGGCTGGCACGGTGGCATGGCGGACGCGTTTCGCAACAACCCCGAATACCAATTTATGGTCGGCGGTCAATGGGTGGCGCACCCTGGCAACATCATTGATTACACTGTCAATATTTCTTCGAGCGACCCGTCCTCGAGTGACCCGATAGTGGCGGGATTACAAGATTTTGTCATGCACTCGGAGCAATACTACATGCACGTTGACCCAGGCAACGAAGTCCTCGCCACCACGACCTTCAACGGCGAGCACTGCGAGTGGATTACGGGCACGGTCATGCCCGTGGTCTGGAAGCGACGCTGGTGTGCTGGGCGCGTGTTTTACAGTTCACTCGGGCATGTGCACAGCGATTTTGACGTGTTTGAAGCTCGAGAAATTATGCGGCGCGGAATGCTCTGGGCGGCACGGTAAGAGCGCAATACACCATTGCAAGTATGTCTTTGACGCTGATCGCACCCATAAAATAAACCCAAATGAATGATCTTTTTGGTGTTCTCGAGCAATATGGTTTGTCTGATGTGCGCCTTCAACCCCTTGGTGACACCGAAAACAGCAATCACAAAGTCAGCACGGCAACGGGTGAGCATTACGTTTTGCGTCAACACCGTTCCACGCACAGTCTCAATGCGCTCGAGTCTGAAATGCTGCTGCTCAATCACTTGCATCAACACAATCTCGAGGTTCAACGCCCCGTGCCATTGTCTGACAGAAATTTCATTTGCTCGAGTAAACTTGGGCGCTTTTCCTTGCTTTCCTGGATTGATGGGGAGGTGCTCGAGCGTATCAATGAAATTCAAACCGAAACGGTTGGCGTTTTGCTGGCACGTTTTCATAAGGTTGCTCGAGATTTCACGCCACCCGCAGGCTTTGAACGCCTGCAATACGACAGCCAATATCTCGAAGATACCTTGAATGAATTGCGTGCAATTGATTGGTTGCAGCCCGACATGGCGTTGTTTGAGCACAGCATGGTTCGAGCGCAACAGATTTTTGATGAGCCAAACATTCCCAAAAGTTTGATTCACGCCGACTTGCACCCAGGAAACATGGTCTGGCAGGGTGAAAAAGTTGCCATGATTGACTTTGACTGTTGCGGCTTTGGACCTGTTTCTTATGACATCACCACCACGTTTGGATACCTTGAGACTGAAACTCGAGACGCATTTTTGCGCGGTTATGAAACGATATTGCCTCTGCCAGCAGGCTTCTTAGAAACACGCAAACTGTTCACGATTGCTGAGTGGCTGACCAATTTGGCGTTTTTGGCATCTCGAGTTCAAGACCGTGAATACGTTGACACGATTATGCTTCCAGGGTTGCGTGAACAACTGCCCAAAATCCTCGAATCTTGAAAGCGTGAATCTGGCTTCTCGAGTTAAGCTTGGGATATGAACCAGAATTACGATGACCTGACAGCCGAAGACATTTACGACCTGGATTCGATCAAATGGAATTACTTTGAGCGCGACGTGCTGCCGTTATGGGTTGCGGACATGGATTTCTTGCCCGCGCCAGAAATTCTGAGCGCGTTAAAGGCACGGCTCGACACCTGGTTGGGTTACGGAAGCATGTCAGGCAATCCCAAGCTACTGGGTGGCATTGTGGCGCACATGGCGGGATTTGGCTGGACAGGTTTGGAACCCAAAAACATTTGGCTGGTTTCTGGGGTTGTGCCGGGCATGTACGCCAGCGTTTTGGGACTCTCGAGCGTGAATGATGAGATCATCACCCAAACCCCGATTTACCCGCCGTTCATGGGTTCGATCAAAGACCACAACCGCACCATGCTCGAGAATAAAATGTTGATTGCGGACAATCAATGGATCATTGATTTTGACCACCTCGAGACGCTGGTCACGCCAGGTACACGAATTTTGATGATCTGCAACCCGCACAACCCAACAGGACGGGTTTTTACCAGATTTGAACTCGAGAAACTGGCGGCGTTCGTTTTAAAGCACCGCTTGTATGTCATCTCCGACGAGTTGCACGCCAACCTCATCCTCGAGCCTGGAGCGACACACATTCCATTTGCCTCGCTCAGTCCAGAGATTTCAGATCGCACCGTGACCATCACCGGACCGTGCAAAACCTTCACCACCGCAGGCTTGGGCATTGGCGCGGTCATCAGTACCAACCCTAAATTGCTCGAGCGGATTCAAGCCGCCACCAAGGGTTTGATGGGACACCCGAACATCATGTCTGAAACGGCTTGGCTTGCAGGACTTGAGGCTGGAATGCCGTGGCTCGAGAAAACAAAAACCTACCTGCAGGCCAACCGCGAATTCTTGGGCGCGTACCTGCGCCAACATCTGCCAGAAGTGAAGTGCATTCTGCCCGAAGCCACCTACCTCGCGTGGATCGACTTTAATGCCTACGCGCAAGCGCCAGAAGTTCAAAAATTCTTGCTCGTGACTGCCAAGGTTGGACTGAACGAGGGCACGAACTTTGGTGCGGATTGCACGGGCTTTGTGCGGCTCAATTTTGCCACCAGCCGTCAAGTTTTGACCCAAGCCTTGGAGCGAATTCGAGAAGCCATTAAGGGTTGAGTAGCAATTTTGACATCTCTCGAGAGACTGTTTCCAACGGTGAATGGTCTTGATTGCAGAACAAAATAATGGTCAGTTTTTCGCCTGGGTATTTGATGAGCACCGTGCGATACCCTGGCAACTCGCCCGTATGAATGTATCGTTTGCGTCCAAAACGAGTGTCAATAAACCAACCATACCCATAACCGCCCAAACCAGGCTTGAAGACTTCGCCATTCTCTCGAGCATCCATCAATTCACTCCAACGGTACAAATCGTCCAGGGTGCTGACCAAGGCGGCATCACCTGCTGGTGGCATCAATGCCAGTTTCGGAATAATGGTCCAATTTTGCGTGTACCCGCTTGAGACTCCAGTCATTCCAGCCTCGAACATGCCCGTATTTTTCAACCCCGCAGGTTTGATAACAAGCTCATGCACGGCTTGATTAAATGGCATTCCAGAAACCTTTTCAACGATGCTCGAGAGCAGCACATAACCTGTGTTGGAGTATCGAAATCGTGTGCCTGGTCTAAACTCGAGATTGTTTTTTCGAGCTTGTAATAAAATTCTTTCGGTTGCGTCTTTTCGTGTCATAAACTCGAGATAGGCTTTTGAATACAAGCCCAATTTCTCTTCGTAATCTGGAATGCCCGAAGTGTGACGCAGCAAGTGCCCCACTGTGACGGCTTGCCAGGTTTTAGGGCATTGCTCGAGATACGCGCAAATCGAAGTTTTGAGTTTTAAACTATTTTGATTTCGAAGTTTTAAGACTGTCATTGCCGTGAACATCTTCGAGATCGAAGCCACATGATGCCGCGTCACGGGCGTGAACGGAATGCGTTTTGCTCGGTTGGCAAAACCGTAACCTTTGCGCAGTAAGATTTTCCCACCTCGAGCAATCAGCACCGCACCAGAAAACCTTCCAGAATTTGTCAACCTCGAGAGCATCGCATCAATCTCGAGGCTTGGGTCATTGGAACTTGCCAAAACGCCAAGGCTCAAAAAAATCAACAGACAAGCCAAAACAACTTTCATGGTTTTATCTTGGCACACCCGAGCATCAATTGATTTTCGCGTACAAACCTTTAAACCGCCCGTAAGCTTCCTCGAAATTTCCACGTGGGTCAGCGACCAATTGCGGTTTTGGTGCAAACTTTAACGTATCTTCGCAACTCGAGAACACGCCGCTTGCCACACCCGCCAGCAATGCCGCACCCTTGGCGGAAGCACTGGAAATTTCGCTGGTGTAAAGCGGGCGCTGCAAGGTGTCAGCCAGCAATTGTCGCCAGAGTTGAACCCTTGTGCCACCGCCAGCAAGCCGCAAGCTTGGGACTTCAATTCCAGTCTCGAGCAGCGCCTCAAAGCCGTCACGCACTGCAAATGCCACGCCCTCAAAGGCGGCTCGCATCAGATGCCCTCGGGTGTGTGAAAGCGCCAATCCAACCCACGCCCCTCGAGCATTCGGATTGAGGTGCGGTGTGCGTTCGCCCATCAGGTACGGCAAAAAACTCAGACGATTTGTATTTTCAACCGCAAACGCCTCGAGGTAGGCGGTTTCCCAGTCCAAACCGAGCATTCCCCGCACCCATTCGAGCGCCAATCCAGCGTTTTGCATGGCTGCCATCGCGTACCAACCTTTGGGTGTGACAGCACGGTACAAGTGCGTGCGCAAGCTGCTGTCAATAATCGCGGCATCTCGAGGGGCGACAATTTGCGCCCCCGAACCAATTGAAAGTTGCACCATTCCAGGTTGCAGGATGCCACTGCCGAACATTGCCGTTGGCGTGTCGCCGCCACCCATTGCAACGGGAATTCCTGCCCGTAAACCCAGTTGGCTGGCTGCGCCGCTCGTGAGTGTCCCAGCAATTTCACTCGAGCCTTTCAACGGCGCAAATAACTTTTGGGGAAGCTCGAGTTTTTCCATAATCTCAAACGCCCAGTCGTCTCGCTCGAGGTCGTAAAGCAGGGTGCCGCTTGCGTCTGAAGGCTCACCAAAGGCTTGTTTGGTCAGTTGAAAGCGCAGCCAGTCTTTGGGTTGAAACGCCCAACGCGCAGTTTTGAGAATCTCAGGCTCATGCCTTTTTAACCACAACAAACTTGCCCCCGCCATGCCCGTGACCAGCGGATTTGCCAGCCGTTGCAAGGTTTGAGGCTCGAGATTTCTGTACTGTTCTATTTCTAAACTCGAGCGTGTGTCAGCCCACAAGATGGCGTTTCGCAAGGCTTGACCGCTTGCATCGGACAGCACCACGCCGTGCATCTGACCCGAAAAACCAATGGCATTGATTTTATTTTCGTGACCAAGCTCAAAGGTTGCCGCGCGCGCCGCAGTCCACCAGTCGTTGGGGTTGGATTCCGCCCAGCCAGCTTGCGGCGCATGAACGGTGTAGGCTCGAGTTGCCTCGGCAACAATTTGAGCGTTTTCGTCAAGTAAAATTGCTTTTAGTGAACCCGTTCCCAAATCCAGACCAAGCAGCATCATTCACCTCGAGAATATTTTGCAAAGTAAATCATTTGAAAATCAGATTACTTCTTTTTGGCTGGCGGCGCACAACTCCCGCGCCGAATCAAAGTGCCTGGGAAACGTTTGCGCACCACGCGTTTCAAATCGCGGCTTTGAATCGCATCGATCACGATTTTGGCGGCGGCAAGACCCATGTCCTCGATGGGTTGAATAATCACGTCGAGCGGTGGGTCTACCAGACTGGTCCAAGAATAATCGTCGAAGGTCAAAAACGAGACATCTTCAGGAATCCGCAATTTCAGTTCCCTGATGGCTCTAAACGCACCGGCGGCTTCGTTGCCGGTCATCGAAAAAATGGCGGTGGGCGGCTCGGGAAGGCGCAGCAACTCGAGCGTCAAATTGTACGCACCCTCCTCGCTCAAGGTCGCGCCGTGTTGATAGGCTTTTGGCAGGCGCAAGCCGAGGGATTTCATGACGTTTGGAAAAGCCTTGCCGCGTTCGTCTTGCAGTTTTTCGGCGTCGAACACGGTCAATGCCGCAATGCGCTTGTGACCCAAATCGTGCAGGTAACGCACACCCATTTGCACACACTCGGCATTCTCGAGGAGCACATGTCCAAACGGGCTGCCAGCCAGAAAGTGATCAATCTCGAGAATATACGTCCCCTGTTCAAAAAGGCGCTTTAAATACTCGAGGTTGCCCGAACCGAACGCCGAGCGCACGATGAGACCACTAACGCGGTGTCCGTGAAACATTCGCAAGTTTTCAAGCTCCAAGTTGCTGTCGTATTCGTTGTCAGCAACGATTAAGGCGTAACCTCTAGCGTGCACGGCTTTGGCAACCGTGCGGGTGAGTTGGGCAAAGAACGGTTCGATGATGTTACCGACCATCAAGCCGATGGTGTGGCTGTGACCGCGCCGCAATGCCCCCGCCGTGCGGTCGGGTTCGTAATTGAGGTCGTTAATGGCTTTGGTGACACGCTCGAGCGTCGCTTTGGTCAAGAGTTGCGGTTCGTTGATGGCACGTTTTGCAGTTGTCGCAGAGACTCCAGCCCTTCTGGCAACATCGTGAATATTGGTCACGTGAGCATTCTAACCACAAGGGCTTTACAAATGTAAGTTTGATCGTGTAGAGTTCTGGACACGTGACCATTTAGAAGATTCTTGAATTCCTGCATTTTGCATGGCTCGAGAAACCAAATTTTTAGTGTAGTTTTGTTTTTGACGAAAATGGACACGTGACCATTTAAAGATTTTAGCCAGGTTTCTCGAGGGGGTGAAATCACCAGCGCCACAATTGGAAGTCTCAAATCGGTAACAAAAAGTCCTTTCAAGCAAAAAACAGGAGATCAGATGAAATCAAAAACTTGGATCATTGGTGCAGGCTTGGCAACGAGCGCCGTTGTTGCCGCCATCGCAACCGCCGCGATTGCACAGGGACCCGTGACAGTCACAATTGCCACGGTCAACAACTCGGACATGAAAACCATGGAAAGCCTGACTTCGGTTTTTGAAGCCGCCAATCCAGACATCAAACTCAAATGGAATGTGCTGCCAGAGAACGAATTGCGCCAAAAAGTCACCACCGACATTGCCACGGGTGCGGGCAGCTATGACGTTGCCACCATCGGCACATACGAGGTGCCAATCTGGGCAAAAAACGGTTGGCTAAACTCGGTGGATGATTTGTTCACCAAGAACGCCAGCATCAAATCAAGTTATGACCTGAACGATATTCTGACGCCAGTCAGACTCGGTCTGTCCTACAACAAAACCCTCTACGCCCTGCCGTTTTACGCCGAATCGAGCATGACGTTTTACAACAAGGCTGCCTTTGCCGCCAACAAGCTGACCATGCCGGTCAAGCCAACCTGGAATCAAATTGCGGGCTTCGCCGCCAAGCTGCACAAGCCACAAAATGGTTTTTACGGCATATGCCTGCGCGGACTTCCGGGCTGGGGCGAGAACATGGCGGTTTTCACCACCATGGTTAACACTTTCGGGGGACGCTGGTTTGACCCACAATGGAACGCAACTGTTGACTCACCAGCTTGGAAAGCGGCTTTAACCTTTTACGTCAACCTCCAAAAGAAGTACGGCGCTCCTGGTTCGACGGGCAACGGCTTCACCGAAAACCTGACCTACATGAGCCAAAACAAGTGTGGCATGTGGATTGACGCCACCGTCGCCGCAGGCTTCTTGAAAGACCCCAAGCAATCCAAGATCGTGGACACCGTCGGCTTTGCCAACGCCCCAACCGGTCCTGGCACACCAAAGGGCAGCAATTGGCTCTGGTCATGGTCACTCGCCATTCCAAAGTCGAGCAAAGTTGCCGATGCCGCCTTCAAGTTCATCACCTGGGCAACCAGCAAGGAATACATTGCCCTGGTCGCCAAGACCAACGGCACATGGGCGAGCGTTCCTCCAGGAACCCGCAAGAGCACCTACGCCAACCCAGAATACCAAAAAGCCGCCGGTGATTTCGCGGGCATCACGCTCGACTCGATCAACCGTGCTGACCCAACCAATGCCACCAAAGACCCAGTGCCTTACGTCGGCGTGCAATTCGTTGGCATTCCAGAATTCCAAGCTTTAGGTACACAGGTCGGACAGTACATTGCGGGCGCACTCGCAGGTCAATACAGTGTGAGCCAAGCGCTCAAGCTTGGACAAGCCGCCGCGACCAAAGTCGCCAAAGAGGGCGGTTACAAGAAGTAACCCTTCTTGCTCGGGTGACACGATCCTCCTCCTCACGGTCGTGACACCCGAGCCTTTTCGGGCAGGTTAGAACAGTTCTAATCTGCCCCACAACAATTTGCAAAATAAATATTGCCTCGAGATGGTGGTTGTTTGAGGCTCGAGAGCTGGCTTTTATTGCCCAAAAAATACAAGAGACAAAATGAATTTGAGGTCAAACATGACAGCCCAACCCAGCACAACCAAACTGAGTAAATCATCTGGGCGCACCTCGAGATTGCCCGCGCTGTTGTTGTTGCTGCCCGCGCTGGGGTACTTGATTTTGACGACCCAAGTGCCGTTCATCATGACGATTTATTACAGCCTGTTCAGGTACTCTCTGGTCGATCCGTTCAGGCGTCCATTCATCGGACTCGAGAATTACTTGACGCTGTTTACCGATCCTCAGTCTGTTCCAGTGCTGGTCAATACCTTGGTGCTGGTTTTGAGCGTGATTGCCATCACGGTGGTGTTCGGTGCGGCGCTGGCACTCTTATTTAACCGCAAATTTTTTGGTCGCAACCTCGCCAGAACCTTGCTGATCGGACCGTTTTTTGTCATGCCCGTCGTGACCGCTTTAATCTGGAAAAATTCACTTTTAAATCCGGTGTTCGGCTTGTTTGGCGTGGTGTCTCGAGCCTTCGGGGTGACGGCAATCGACTGGTTGGCGCAGTTCCCAATGCTCTCGATCATCATGATGGTCACCTGGGAATGGACGCCATTTGCCATGCTGATCTTGCTGACCAGCCTGCAATCCCTGCCCATCGATCAGCTCGAGGCGGCAAGGCTGGATGGCGTCAACAATGTTCAAGAGTTCTGGTACATCATTTTGCCCCACTGGACGCGGGCGTTTGAAGTGGTGGTGCTTCTCGAGGCAATATTTATTTTGCAAATTTACGGCGAGATTTACATTGCCACCAGCGGCGGTCCTGGCACGGCGACCACCAACCTGCCATTTTTCATTTTTCAAAAAGCCTTCGGTGAGTACAGCATCGGCATGGCATCGGCGGCGGGTGTGATCGCCGTGATTCTGGCAAACATCGTGACCGCCCTGTTCTTGCGCCTGGTCAACCGCAATGTCAACGTGAAGGAAGTGAAATGATGACCGCAGCGAGACGATCAAGCCCTCAGAAACCCCCGAGCCACCCGTGGCGCATGTTTCAAAACGTTTCCCTGGGTTTGCTGGCATGGTTGATTGCCCTGGCGTTTTTCTTCCCCATTTTGTGGATGATCTTCAGCGCCTTCAAAACCGAAGACCAAGCCTTTGCCACACCGCCCATCATTTTCTTCCAGCCCATATTCGACAATTTTGTCAAAGCCTTCGCCAAGTACGGACACGCGCTCTTAAATTCTTTGTTGGTCGCTTTCGGCTCGACAATTCTTTCATTTGTGCTCGGTTTGCCCGCCGCGTTTTCAATGGTTTTTTATCCCACCAAACGCAGTCGAGGCACGCTCTTGTGGTTTGTCTCAACCAAAATGATGCCGCCCGTCGGTGTGATCGTACCCTTGTACCTGATTTTCAAAGACCTTCATCTGCTCGACACCGTTTGGGGTTTGACCCTGATGTACACCACCATGAACATGCCCCTGGTGATCTGGATGATGCACTCCTACATCTCCGAAATCCCCAGCGAAATTCTCGAGGCTGCCAAGGTGGACGGTGCAAGCCTGATGCAAGAATTCTTCAACATTGCCATGCCACTCGCCACACCAGGCATTGCTTCGACCGCACTCTTGTGCCTGATTTTTGCCTGGAACGAAGCTTTTTTTGCCCTCAACCTGACCAACGTCGATGCCGCGCCGCTCTCGGTGTACATCAGCGCCTTCAAGACCTCCGAAGGTTTGTTCTGGGCTGGGCTTTCCGCCGCCGCAACATTGGTGATTCTGCCCGTGATGGCGTTCGGTTGGTCGGCACAACGACAATTGATTCAAGGCTTGACCATGGGAGCCGTGAAATAATGCAAACAATGCGTGCCGCCGTCATCACCGAAAAATACCATCTCGAGACTCGAGAAATCCCCACGCCCGAAGTTTCTGCTGGGGAGGTGCGCATTCGGATTGCCGTGACCGGCGTGTGTGGTACAGATTTGCACCTCTACGGCGGTCATTTCGGCGCGGTCTTTCCGCTCGTGCCAGGGCATGAAATTGCTGGCGTGGTCGATCAGGTTGGCGCTGGCGTGCGCTACCTCAAAGAGGGTGATCGGGTCGCGCTCGACCCCGTGATCTCCTGCGGCGCATGTCACCATTGCCGCCGAGGAATGCGTCACCACTGCGAAAATTATCAAGCTTTGGGCGTCACCAGGGCGGGCGGCTTTGCCGAATACGTGATCGCCCCCGAAAGCAATGTCTACCCCGTCGGAAATCTTGATCTCGAGGTTGCCGCCTTCGCAGAACCCTTGGGCTGTATCGCCTGGGGCATCAAACGTCTGCAACCCGAACCCGCCAGCAAGGCGCTTCTGTTCGGCACTGGACCAATCGGTTTGTTGCTGATGCAGGCATTGTTGGTGTCTGGTATTTCTGAAATCACCGTGGTTGAACCCAACGCGGAACGTCGCGCCCTCGCCATGCAGCTTGGCGCAAAACTCGCACTCGAGCCTGGTAAAGACTTAATCACCCAACTTTTTGACCTCGAGCCTTACGGCTTTGATGTTGTCACCGAAGCCACAGGCGCTCCCGCCGTGATCTCGCAAATGCTGCAATACGCCACCCCAGGCGGTAAAATCTTGTATTATGGGGTCGCTCCAGACGATGCCAAAGTCGAAATCAGTCCTTATGAAGTCTTCAGGCGCGACCTGACCATTCTCGGCAGTTTTTCACTGCTCGGCACAACCCCGATTGCGCTCGAGTGGCTGTCCAGTAGACGGGTGCAAGTCAAGCCGCTCATCACGCACCGATTGCCAATCGAACAACTCAAACTCGCGCTCGAGTACAAAGACCACCCTGGCATGAACGGTTCGCAAAAAGTTTTGATTGTTCCATGATTGAATGATTTATAAAATAAAATATATAATTTACGAATGAATAGAATCAAAATCTCGAGCAAAATGCCCAAAAATGAATTTTACTTTGCCTGAAGCCCTCACCCGTCTCGCTGCGCTCGCCACCCTCTCCCGCTTGTGGGAGAGGGTACTAGAATTCCAAAGTAATAGGGCGTTTGGTTTCTCAAGCCTCCCTCGAGCCACACAACACAGCACCAAAGCTCCCTTCTCCTGATGTTGGGAGAACAGGATGAGGGTAGAGAGTACAATCATCCCAATTTCAAAAGGAGTCATACAGTGAACACACCCAATTTTAACCTCAGCAATCAAATCGTGATCGTCACTGGCGGTGGGCAAGGCATCGGTTTTGAAATCGCCCAAGCCATGCAGGCTTCAGGAGCGCATTTGGTCATTGCCGAAGCCAACGCAAGCACTGGCGAAGCCGCAGCCCACAAACTCGAGGGAGATTTTATAGCAACTGATGTCACAGACTCGAGCAACGTGAAAAGCATGGTGCAGGCGGTCATGAAAAAGCACGGCAGAATTGATTGCATCGTCAACAACGCTGGAATTTGCCGAAACACACCGTCCGAAGATGTTTCAGATGATGAGTGGCGTCTGGTCATGAGCGTGGATTTGGACGGCGTGTTTTACTGCTGCCGTGAAGTTGGCAAGCACATGCTGACGCGTGGCGCGGGCAGCATTATCAACATTGGTTCGATGTCGGGCAGCATTTCCAACCGACCACAACCACAATCGGCATACAACGCCGCCAAAGCTGGCGTGATTCACTTAACCAAATCTCTGGCTGGCGAATGGTCGCCGCGTGGTGTGCGTGTCAACAGCATCAGCCCTGGTTACATCGGCACAGCCATGACCAAAGCGGCGCTGGAAAACCCCGAATGGCGTGACATCTGGCTCTCGAGCACCCCAATGGGACGCTTGGGCGAACCTGCCGAAGTCGCCGCCATAGCCGTGTTTCTGGCAAGTCCAGCCTCGAGCTTTATGACCGGCAGCGACGTGGTGGTTGACGGGGGCTATACGGTATGGTGATTCCCCAAACCATGCGCGTTGCGGTCATGCACGGCATCCGAGATGTGCGCCTCGAGAATTGGAACGTTCCGACCCCAGGTGCAAAAGATGTGCTCGTCAAAATTCAGCGTGTCGGCGTGTGCGGCAGCGACGTGCATTATTTTACCGACGGTCATATCGGGCGTTATGTGGTCGAAAAACCGCTTGTGTTGGGTCACGAATCGGCGGGTGTGGTCGCCGCCGTCGGTATCGAGGTCTCGAGCCTCAAAGTCGGTGATCGGGTCAGCCTCGAGCCAGGCTATCCGTGCCGAAGCTGCTATCACTGCAAGCGCGGGCGTTACAACCTCTGCCCAGACATCACGTTCATGGCAACGCCACCCGTGGACGGTGCATTTGCCGAATACGTCGCGTGGCCATCTGACTTTGCCTTCAAAATCCCCGATGCCATGAGCCTTGACGCCGCCGCGCTGCTCGAGCCTCTGGCGGTGGGCGTCTGGGCGGTACAACGCGCCCAAATCGGCATGGGTGCAAGCGTGGCGGTCTTTGGCGCGGGACCAATCGGCTGCACCACCCTGCAAGCCGCCAAAGCCGCAGGCGCAACCACCATCATCGCCATTGACCTCGAGCCGTTCAGGTTGGACCTGGCAAAGCAACTTGGGGCAACACACACCATCAACGGACGTGATCCAAATGTACTCGAGCAAATTCGTAACATCACATCGCCACTCACGGGCTTACCAGGCTCGAGCGCTGGAGTCGATGCGGCGTTTGAAACGGCTGGCTCGCTGCACACTTGCCGCATGACCATCGAAGCCACAAGATCAGGTGGGGTGGCAATACTGGTTGGGCTACCACCAGACCCGCTCGTGTCGCTTGATATCGTCGCCGCCGCCTCTCGAGAGGTTGATATTCGCGGGCAGTTTCGTTACGCCAACTGTTACCCCGCCGCGCTCGAGTTGGTGGCGCAAAACCGTGTGAACTTGGATGCGATGATTACGCACCGATTTGGGTTGGAGCAGGCACATCAGGCGCTCGAGTTTGCGGATAAAGAAAAGAAAACCTCAATGAAGGTGATGGTTGAATTTGATTGAGGCTCGAGGTTATTCGACGGCGTAATCTGTCAGTGAACGCAAGAACGGCGAATGAAACGCAATAACCAGTTCTGATTTTTGTGCTCCGCGTTCCTCGAGTTGTGCCAAAAAATTTTCTTCCGTACCGTTGTACTCGAGATTGACCTTGCCATTTTTGATCCACAAATGCACCAGCACACCAAAATGACGCTTTTGGTGTTCCCAACCAATCATGACCAATTGATAATGTTTTGAATCCCGATCAACGATCAATTGCACAGGCGTCCCATTGCCACGGTTAAGGCAATCGCGGTAATCGCCGAGTACGTCAATCACAAGGTTCTCTAATTCTAATACTCGATCCATTGGGTTAACTCCTCTGCCAAGGATTTGTCTTCAAATACCAAACGCAGTGGATCATGGGTGATGTTCCAACCCGCTTTTTTAAGGCTGGCAACCACTGCATCATGAATCAAATCTTTTCGAGCCATTTGTTTTCAGTTTAACTCGAGCTTGGAGCTTGTGCCAGAATTTACGATGCAATTCAAACTCGAGCGTTGACCATGCCAAAGTCGTTTGTTCTTGGCAGAAATAACAAAATTTGCTAAAATTAGTTATGAACATTTCTTTAACCCCCGAACTCGAGCATTGGATTCAACAAAAAGTAGAATCTGGGCATTACCAAACCTTAAGCGAAGTGGTACGCGAAGCCTTACGCACGCAAATACAACGCGAGCAACAACGTGACGAATTACGCGCCTTGATTGAAGAGGGTTGGGCAGAAGTTGAGACTGGAAAAACCATCAGCTTGGTTGATCTGAAAAAACGGATCAAGCCTTAAGCATGATTCTAAGCTGTGAAGCAATCTCGAGTTGAAATCATAAACAAGTGCTAGAATTTGGGCATGACGACCTTTATCATTCAAGCTTTTTGGGACGACGAAGCCAACGTTTGGGTGGCTGAAAGTTCGCAAGTCCCAGGGTTATGCACGGAAGCTGCAACGCTCGAGCTTTTAAGCGACAAAATCCAGGTTATGATTCCAGAATTGCTCGAGAATATTCCTGCAAATGCCAGGGTGCATCTCGAGGCACACCGTGAAATGACTTTGGTTGCGTAAATGGCAGATTACACGCCAGACCTGAAACAGCTTTTAAATGCTGTCGGTTGTACTTTCGTGCGCTATGGCAAGGGCGACCACGAAATTTGGTTTAGTCCAATTACGCAACGTCGATTTGTTGTGGATGGCAGTATTCTCTCGAGACACACGGCGAATGGTGTTTTAAAACAGGCGGGATTGCCCAAGCACTTTTAAGAACGTATCTCGAGGTTTAACCATGCCAAAGCCGTTAAACGATTGGGAAACCACCCGCAGCCATCACCGCGTTATCAATCTCGAGCGTTGATGCAAAACTTAAATCGTATCGCTTGGCATTTCTGCAATGATTTTCATGGTTTGCACGCTGACTGTACAAACGCGTTTTAACAAATCTATAACGTGGTCTTTGTAATCCCGAAAGCGGTAAGTGTTAAACCGTTCTTTGATGGTTGGGTCTTTGGGCGTGCTTTCTTTGTAACGCTCGAGAATCCATTCCAGGGCGCTGCGGTTGCCCAGTTTGTAGCCCCAAGCTTCGGGCGGAATGCCGCGCAGTGTGGTCAAACCGTCGAGCACAATTTCGTTTGTGTCTTTGTCGGCTCGGAGTTTGGCTTTGAGCAGCCGTTCCAGCGCCTCTTCGTTTTCCGTGTCCAGTTTTTCGGTGATAACCTCGAGCTTGTAGGGTTTGGCAGTTTCAAAGTCCAGGTGCAGCGTTAAAAGTTTTTTGCCCCAGTCTGCCCAAGTCTTAAAATTGTCGTAGTACGGAATCCGAGGGAATTCTTGACGCAAGTTGAGCGCGTACTTTTCGCGGTACGCCGGGTGGTGCAGCACCGCGTAAACGTAATGAAAAATTTGTTCTTGAGAAATGGTTTTGTTTTTGTAATGTTCCCGAAAAGCGTTCAGTGCAAAGTTAGTGATATTCTCGAGGCGGTTGCCATTGTCATAACGGTAAAGCGGTAAGCATTGCGAGTCACCGTTAAAGTGCAGGTCAACAAGATATTTGGATGCCAAAGCGCTAAAAGGTTTATCGGACACATCAAAGGCGATCAGAAGATTTTCAGAATTCAAGTTTGATCCAAACATTTCAGTATGATTTGAAGTCAAACGATCTGATAAAGATTTATTCCCGTAAAATCGTGTCAAACAATAGGGACGCTCGAGATAAGGAACGATTTGGCTTCTCGAGTATTTTAGTTTTTGCCATTTTAAGAGATTCGCTTTTAGTCCCGAACTCCATTTGATAGACAAGTCCAAAAGTGCGTCAATCGCATTTTCGCGCTCGGATTTGGTTTGTGATTTTATGCTGTCTATAACGTGCAAAACTTTGTTTTGATCATTGTTAAAAGTGTCGATAAAGTAACGCATTTTCTTTTCTAAAATACCCAAATCTAAATCGAAAACCCACTCGTCACGGTTTGTAGAAACTCCAAGCGAGTACAGTTTAAAAATCGCATTTTGATCAACAGCACGGTCAGAATTTTTTGCTTCATCTGTTGCAACTGGAATAAAATCACTCCAATCGTTTTCGGTTTGCCCTAACCAGTGATATTTCGCATCTGGACGAATCTGTTCAAACTCGATATTTTCAAACTTAATGCTCCGCAACCAATCTAATTTCTCGAGACTCGTTTCCATCTCCTCACGGCGCACGTACTCGATTACCGCCGCCGATTTCTTGCTGGGTTTACGAACCAAAAACGCGATGGCAACACCCGTCTGAATGCCAAAAACATTGTTTTTTGTTCCCGATAATTTCGGGTTGGCGCGAACATCACCGCCCAAATCCACCAGGTAAATATGACTGAATTCTTCGGCGGCAATTTTACGAAAACCGTCGAAGGTTTTAGAGTCAATAAAACTTCGGTTCATGACAAACGCAATAATGCCGTTGTCTTGCAACCGGTCTGTTGCCCAACGCACGAACCTCGAGTACATGTCATACGCTTTGGTTTTTTGAGCGGTACTGGCGGCAATATAAGTTTCTTTAATGCGCTTATCAACTATTTCGTACTCACGGTTTTTGTTGTTGTCGTTCTCGTTTTGTTGATTCGCACGGTACGGCGGGTTGCCAATCACCACATGAATGGCGCGTTTGTTCTGCCTTTGAATCCGCTCGAGGTTCTCTTCGGTTAAACTGGTAAAAAGGTCGCCCTGAGCGTCTTTAATGCCAAAACCAGTGTTATCGAGGGTGTCTACCAAAACGATGTTCTGAAATTCTTTGTACGCACCCATTTTTTGGGCGTAAGTCGCTTCAATGTTCAGGTTGGCAATGTAACAGCGATGTTTGGCGTGGTTGAGAATCACACGTCATAACCACACCCAGCGAACCAACCCCGCACCAACACGCTAGAAACCAACTCATGAACCAAACCAATCCCAACCAGCAACTCATCCACACGACGAGCCGCTAAAGATCGTAACTTCTGCTTCAACCACGAAAACAAACTCTCAATAGGATTGAAATCAGGACTGTACGCAGGCAAAAACACTAAACTACACCCAGCCTCAACAATCAAAGCTTTGACCTCAGCCCGTTTATGCGCCGCTAAATTATCCAAGACCACCACCTGACCTTGCTTCAGATTTGGCACGAGGACTTCTTGAACAAAAGCCACGAACACATCCCCACTCGTCCCACCAGCGATAACCATGTCCGCGATCACACCCTCGAGTGAAATCGCCCCAATCAAGGTTTGCGTTTGACCTCGTTGCTTTGGTGCAATCCCATAAGCTCGTTGACCTCGAATCGCTCGAGCGTACAAGCGCGTGAAGGCTGTGTGCGTGCCTGTTTCGTCAACGAACACCAAATCTTTTGGCTTGAAAGCTCCGATCATCTCAAGCCAGATCAATCGAGCAAATTCGTCACGTTCACTTGGTTGAATTGTTTCTTGACCATGAACACGCACCTAACGGGCATGGTCGCTTTTTTTGATACTGATTTGCAGTCGTTTCAAAGCCCGTTGCATGGTTGGTATGCTGACTTCAACGCCAGTGGTTTTGTTCCAGGTTTGGCAATGTTCTTCGAGGGTTGCGTCGTTGTTGGCTTGAACTTGGGCGTGTAAGGTAGGGGCGTATTCGTCGCTGATTTTTCGTGAGTTTGGTGGTTTTTTGGTTGGTTTGAGGTTGTTCAAGTCGCGGTTTAGTTGTAAGAATCGGTAGACACTGGCGATGCTGACGATGAAACGTCTTGCTGCTTGTTCGGGTGTGTTTTTGTCGTGTTTAACGGCTTGGACGATGCGGGTGCGTAGGTCGAGACTGATGGGATTCATTCTTTAGTATACTTGATTCTCAACCAACATGAAAAGAGCGGTTACTGGTCAAAAATAGCTGTGGCGGCAACTTTTTGGCAGTCACCCATTCATTCCTAGCCACAATTTAGCGCTCGCTTGAGTTTTGCCTTGTCCTTCAAACAGAGCTTGTTCCCATCCGTTCAATCACTCGTCCGCACCGGGTTGACTCGGAATGACCCTAAAACCTCAAACAACCCGCGTTTAGATGTTTCACTTATTGATGATAAGAACCGACCTTGTCATACACCATGATGTCCGTCAGTGTGAGGATATTCCCTAAATTTGATTGCCCGAGTAACTTGCGCAACGACGTTCGATAGCCACACCGCCACGGGTTGAGGTGTACCTTTCATGTCTGACTTCAGCGTCTGAGACAAAGATTGTGGCGATTGCTTTGGTGAAAATCAAGCAGATTGATGCACTTGTGTAGGTTTTTGCTTATAATTCGATTGGTTTCATGACCCTGCGCATATCGAGTATAAAACCTTCACCTGAAAATTCAACAATTCCAGCTACGGAATAAGGGGCAAAGGAGTCAGCCATGAACTCGAGTCGTCTGCACTTACTTTGGATTGCTGGAATATTGCTCTCGCTGATCGTGAGTGTCAATGAGGCGAGAAGCCCTCAACTTCACGTCCCAGCAGGATTTTCAGTGCAGACCTACGCCAGCGGACTCAAGGGCGTTCGGTTGATGGCGCTCGCACCGAATGGTGATTTGTTCGTGAGCGAAACCAGAGCAGGACGGGTGCTTGTCCTGCCTGACCGCAACCACGATGGACGACCAGATCGGGTGCTGACCTTCGCCGCTGGTTTGAATCGACCACACGGCTTGGCATTTCACGGCGGCTACCTGTACGTGGCAAACACCAATGCGGCGCTGCGTTTTGCCTATCAATCTGGTGATCTCAAAGCCCGCACTCGAGGTGTTCGACTGGTGAGCCTTCCAAGTGGTGGCGAGCACTTCACCCGCACTTTGGTCTTTGGTTCAGATGATTTGATGTACGTCTCGACTGGCTCGAGCTGCAATGTCTGTGAGGAATCGAACCCACAACGGGCTTCAGTCTGGGTTTATGACGCCAACGGGCAACACGGGCGGCGCTTCGCGAGCGGATTGCGCAACGCTGTCGGCTTGACCTGGTTTCAGGGTCAGCTTTACGCCAGCGCCAACGGACGCGATTACATTGGCGATAACTTGCCCCCAGAGGCGTCGTACAAACTTAAATCTGGCGGCTTTTATGGCTGGCCATACTGCTATCCTCAAGCAAACGGTCTACAAGTTTTTGATGCGCGTTTTGGCAAGCAAAATCCAAAAATCTGCAATGCGGCTCAAAAGCCTTTTGCGACCATCACCGCCCATTCGGCTCCGCTCGGCTTGAGGTTTTACACGGGTTCAAACTTTCCGGCGTCCTATCAAGGGATGCTGTTTGTGGCGCTGCACGGTTCCATGAACCGCTCGAGCAAATCGGGTTACAAAGTCATCGCGCTCAACCCTAAGACTGGACAAAGCCAGGATTTTCTGAAGGGCTTTCTGGCTGGTCAAACGACCCTGGGACGACCCGTGGATGTGATCGTGAGCGCCGACAGCGCACTTCTGGTCAGCGACGATTTCAATGGCGCGATCTATCGCATCAGCCACACCAAAAATTGAGACCGTGAACCCACTCAGTGCAGATTGGTCTTCAAAAAAGCCGTTGCTCTCGAGATCAACAACGCGTCAGATACCCCTTGAAAGGTATGTTCAGCTTTGGCGTAGGTGTAACACGAGACTTGCTTGCCAAGCGCTTTGAGCTTCTGGCACAACTCGAGCGACCAGGCAAGCGGCACTTGGGTGTCGTGCCCACCGTGGTGGATGCTGACGGCTGCCTGAATGCGATCCAGAAAACCGCTGGGTGAAATCTGGGCGAACAGCGCCGGCGCGGCTTTGAGTTCCGCCAGACCTCGAGTTCCACCCGACAAAACCGTCGAGATGCGCTGAAAGTTCCGTTGTTCATCGCCGCTCATCGCACCGTAAAGCACGGCAGCCCGAATGCCAGGGTCTACGGTGATGACCCGCAGGACAATCCCGCCACCCATGCTGTGCCCAAAAAGTCCAATCAATTTCGGATTGGCTCGCTCGAGAGCGCCAGGTTGACCGGCATGGGCGCGAAGGCTGGCGATCAAATTCAGAACATCCAGCGCGTAACCCACCCGAAACAAGGGGTCAGGTTTGCCCTGTGACCGCCCATGACCGCGCAGGTTGGGGTGAAGCACCACAAATCCCGCTCGAGCCAGGGCATCGGCGTAATGGGTGGTGTAGGGCAGTGTACGGTAGGTGTTCGGGTTGACGTAACCGTGAATCACGATCACCATCGGGTGCAAACCCTTGGTGTTAGGCACATCCATAAACCCGTACTGTTTTAAGCCCTCGCTGTTCCAGTGCACCAGTGAGCGTGTAAAACTTCGGTTTTGTTCGAGCACTCGCTCGATGACCAATGTGCCACCTTCGTAGGAACGACTCGAGAGTGCCTTGATGCTGAGATCACCTTGGGTTTGAGCGCTGACCAGGCCAAGGACCAAAATCAGCATGACCAGAAAGTGCGGGACGGGTTTCATCACATAAGTCTAGCGCTTTAGAGATAGGATGACGCACTAAAAACATCTACAAATCGGGTGGGTTGTCAAGAGGCATATTGCAATTTGTGGCATGGTGATGACCATAATGGTAAATCGTACGTACTACACGGCTGCCGGCAGCTCTTATTTGGGCATGGTGGTAAAGGCTGGTTCTGGATTGATTATGGCAAGCTTCATCTTGGTTTGATGGTGTCAACGTGAAGGTATCTCAGATTCTTCATTAGGGCTTCATGTCCACTCCACCCGTTTGATGTCTGCTCTGCACGTGGACAATCGCTTTTTAGCATGAAGTTCGCGCTTGAAAGCAACCATCAAAACTACGATTCAGGTTCAGGAATTTGAGGAGTGCCATGTCAGATCATGAAGTTTTTAAAATCCACCTTGTGAGCGACAGTACGATTGCGAAGTTCACGCTCGAGACACAGAAGTTTGCCCTTGAACGCTGAAATTGCGCGGCTTGACCGTGATCGCCTCGGCACTGAATCTTGGAAACAATGGGGTTCATACCTTGCCGAACGCGCTTGGGGCACGGTGCGCGAGGATTACAGCGATTCGGGACAACCCTGGCAGAACTTCACCCACGATCAGGCTCGAGTCAGGGTGTACCGTTGGAACGAGGACGGTCTTCTGGGCATCAGCGATGACCACGGGCGTTTGTGCCTTGCGCTGGCGGTCTGGAACGGACACGACCCCATTCTTAAGGAACGACTGTTTGGTCTGGGCGGCACGGAGGGCAACCACGGCGAGGATGTCAAGGAGTATTACGCTTACCTCGAGAACACCCCGACCCACTCGTACATGAAAGCCTTGTACAAATATCCGCAACTCGAGTTTCCCTATGCCAGGTTGCTGGAGGAAAACCAAAAACGCTCTAAACAGCAGCCTGAGTTTGAACTGATGGACACGGGTGTGTTTGATGAAGGTCGGTACTGGGATGTCGAAGTTGAATACGCCAAAAACACCCCTGATGATGTTTTGATGCGGATTACGGTACACAATCGCGGTTCAGAGGTCTGCGAGATTCATGTCCTGCCTGCCCTGTGGTTTCGCAACACCTGGTCTTGGGGCAACAAACCCGAGCATCACAGCATCAAACTCGAGGCTGAAGACGTTTTGAGGGCAGAGCATCCTCAACTCGGCTCGAGATTTTTGCATTTTGAATCCGCCGCAAATGCCCTGTTCTGCGAGAACGAAACCAATTTGCAAAAACTGTACAACGTGCCAAACGCCTCGAGCACCGCCAAGGACGGTATCAACGATTTTGTGGTGCATGGAAACCTTGCGGCGGTGGATTCAATTCAAGGCTCGAAGGCGGCACTTCATCACAAATTATCGGTTGCGCCTGGCGAATCGCAAACCGTGCGGGTGCGCCTGAGCAACACAAAACTCGAGCAAGCATTTGAAGACTTTGAAGCGGTTTTTACAAAACGTCAACTCGAGTGCGACCAATTTTATGCCGAGTTGCAACTGGCTTCAAACTCGAGCGACGAGAAATTGGTGCAGCGTCAAGCCTTCGCGGGGATGCTCTGGAGCAAACAGTATTACCGTTACGACGTGCGCCGCTGGCTGAGAGGCGATCCCGCCCAACCCACGCCACCCCAATCGCGTCAGAGTGGTCGCAATGCCCAGTGGAATACCTTCAACAGCAACGATATCATTTCGATGCCGGACACCTGGGAGTACCCCTGGTTTGCCAGTTGGGATTTGGCGTTTCACACCCTGCCCCTGGCGATGCTCGACCCCGAATTTGCCAAGGCGCAATTGATTCTCTTGACCCACGAGTGGTTTCAACACCCGAACGGGCAACTTCCCGCCTACGAGTGGAATTTTTCCGATGTCAACCCGCCCGTTCACGCCTGGGCGACCTGGCGCGTCTACCAGATCGAACGCCAAACCACGGGGCGCAGTGATCGCGGTTTTCTGGAGCGGGTGTTTCACAAGTTGCTGTTTAATTTCAACTGGTGGGTCAATCGCAAAGACATTGAGGGTCACAACGTTTTTCAGGGCGGCTTTCTGGGACTTGACAATATTTCGGTTTTTGACCGCAGTCATGCGCTGCCAGGCAAGGGCAAACTCGAACAGTCCGACGGAACAGCCTGGATGGGCATGTACTGCCTGAACATGCTCCAAATCGCCCTCGAATTGGCACTGGAAAATCCAGTCTACGAGGACATTGCCACCAAATTCTTCGAGCATTTTTTGTACATTGCCTTGGCACTCGAGAATGCAGGCATGTGGGATGAGATTGATGGTTTTTACTACGATGCCCTGCGCCTGCCAGACGGTTCGCAGAATCGTCTCGAAGTGCGGTCGATGGTGGGTTTGATGCCACTGGTGGCGGTCATGACCCTTGAAGCAAACACCCTGCAACGCTTGCCCGTCTTCAAAGCCCGCATGGACTGGTTTCTCGAGCATCGCCCAGAATTGGCGAACCTGGTCTCGCATTGGAATCAACCAGGGCATGACGAACGAAGCTTGTTGTCCTTGGTGAGAACCCACCGCATGACTGCCCTGCTCGAGAAGATGCTCGACGAACAAGAATTTTTATCCCCTCACGGCATTCGTTCGCTCTCGAAATTTCACCTCGCGCATCCGTTTGAAATGAGCATGGACTCGCAAAATTTCCGCGTGGATTACGAACCCGCCGAATCCAGCACCGGCATGTTTGGCGGCAATTCAAACTGGCGCGGACCAATCTGGTTTCCGATCAATTTCTTGTTGATCGAGGCACTCGGGCAATTTCACAGGTATTACAACGACGGTTATAAACTCGAGTGCCCGACGGGTTCTGGGATTCAACTTGATCTCAAAGCAGTATCTGTAGAACTCTCAAACCGACTCTCGGGTTTGTTTGTGCGTGATGCCAACGATTTACGCGCCGTCTTTGGAACCCGTCAGATCATGCAGCAAGACGCGAACTGGCGAGACCTAATCCCGTTCCACGAATACTTTCACGGCGAGACGGGCGCGGGGCTTGGCGCATCGCATCAGACGGGTTGGACTGGATTGATTGCGGCATTGCTGCAAAAATCCTGAAACTCGAGCTACCATCTTTACCCCAAGTTGGACGTATAACTTGCTCCAGGAACGAAATTGAAAGGAAAAAAACATGACCTTAAAACTCGAAGGAAAAACCGCCATCGTGACCGGCGGCTCAGGTGGTCTAGGCTCATCATTTTCACTGGCACTCGCGGCGGCAGGCGCTAACGTCGGCGTGGCATTCATCGGCAATCCCGCCCCTGCCAAGGCGCTGGTCGCCCAAATTCAGGCACTCGGCGTGAAATCAATTGCGCTCGAGGCGGACATTACCGATCCAGCCGCCGTCAAAGCCATGTTCAATCAAGCCGACACTGAACTTGGGATTGTTGATATTCTGGTCAACAACGCTGGCATTGATGGCGTTCGCGCTCGAGCTTGGGAGGTGGACGCCGCCAAGTGGCGCAAGACGCTCGAGGTGAATTTGTTTGGGGCATTTCACTGTGCCCAGGAAGCCCTCTTGAGAATGGTGGTACGGCGGTCCGGGGTGGTCATCAACATCACCAGCGTTCATGAGGTCATTCCTTGGGGCGGTTACAGCGCCTACACAGCCTCCAAAGCGGGTTTGGGCATGTTAACCAAAACCTTGGCGCAGGAGGCTGCCGAGTTTGGTGTCCGTGTACTGGCTTTGGCACCGGGCGCGATTCAAACCCCGATCAACCAATCGGTTTGGAGCGACCCGAACGGACTGGCGGATTTGAACAAAAAAATCCCGATGGGGCGCATGGGACAACCCGATGAAATCGCCAAAATCCTGGTGAATCTCGCCAGCGACGACTCGAGTTATCTGACGGGCACAACCGTGTTTGTGGATGGCGGCATGACCTTGTACAGCGACTTCTCGCACGGTGGTTGAAACCTCAACGCTTCATCTTCACTCCATGCCAGTCACGCAAGATGATCCAGGCACGAGGGAATGCAAACCAATCGAGACCACCAGGAGGAAGTTATGAGATTGAATTCGACATTGCTCGGCATGACATTGGCACTCGGCATCATTGGCGCAACATTTGCCCAAACCACCCCAACCACTCCACCAGCCGCACCCGCGGCTCAAGCCCCAGCGCTCAGTTGCGCCGTGACCGCACTCAACGTCAGCACGGTAACGCTCGCCGACTTGCAAAAGAATCCGGGGATCAACGCCAAGCTGGCGGCGACCATTGTGAAGGCGCAACCGTTCAAAGACGAGAAGGATTTGATCAAACGCGTCAAAGGCATTGGCAATAAAAACATCATCAAGTTCCGCCCTTGCTTTTTATACAAATAATTCTTTCTACCTCCGTATCCCAACGCGAAGCAGAGCGCTGTGAGGATATTTTCTTGGGATGTTCGACATTGCGTTCCAGCTCTTCGTGCACACTCTACTTGCCATATATAAATCGTTAATGGCGTGAACAAATGATCGGAGCGCAACGTGAAAAACCAATCTTTTGAACCAAATTCCTCGAGCATTCTGACGGTCTTTGCGATGGTCATCATCGTTGGCCTTCTGGCAATCTCGAATACGAACGCGCAAAGCTTGGGCTTGATACAGTTTTGTTAACCGTAAGATCAAACTCAACCAAGGAGTTTGACCATGCCCAAAAAGCAAATGCGAACCTACACCAAAGAATTCAAAATCCAAGCCGTACAACTCGCCACGCAACCCGACATGAGCGTC